>NZ_CP079195.1:127500-761250 GCF_019263805.1 Polaribacter sp. NJDZ03 | reverse complement strand
TTCCATTCTAGGGCAATTTTTTCTTTGTCAACATCCTTTTTATTAAAAGAAATACCTAAAACAAGGTCTTTTGCAGTATCTACTAATTCTTTTTTATGAGGATTATTTGCAATCCAAAAATTCCAAAAACCAACATCAGTGCCGTTATTTTGAAGTACCCAATTTTTAAATGAAGTATCATCTAAAAAATCATTTATGGTATTGTATTCTTTTTTAATCATTGTAACAAATAATAGGGAATTGTACTTATATAAGGAGAATTTAGTTTTTTTATACTCTTAATTTTATGTTAAACTCAATTAAATAATTTTAAAATAGAGATTTCTTCTTTTAAATTTTTAATAGCTTTATGCAGCGAGTTTATAACACTTTGATAATTTATACCCATTATTTCAGATATTTCACTTGCTTTAAGACCGCTGTAGTATTTTAAATAAATGGCTTCTTTTTGCCTTTTAGGCAATTTATTTAATAGTTTAGAGAGGTTTTTATTTTTAAAACTTTCCGATTCTTGCTGCGTCATTATTTCTTCTGCTGTAAATTGAAAATCTACAAAATGTACATTAGAAAAATCTGTGTGTGTTACTTTTGCGTTTTTTTGCATCATCTTTAACAAAAAACGCTTGTAAGAAGTAAATAGGTAAGGAGCAATGCTTTCTAAATCACTTAAGTTTTCTCTATGTTCATAAACATATAAAAAGAAATCTTGCAAAGAATCTTCTGTAAGTGCAACATCTTTAGAAATTTTTAGGCCATAACTATGCAGTTGAGGATAATAGATTTCGAAGAGTGTAGAAAACGCTCTAAGATCTCCTTCTTTTAAGGCTTTCCAAATAAATTGATCTGTTATTTTGTTCATTTAGAACTTTAAATATGAAAAATATTTTTTAAAAATAAATAAAAAGGATCATTCTAAGCTTTCTTTATTGATTTAATTCTATTTTTATGAAAGTTGCGTTATATTTGCACTCGCAAAATTTATTTACATGAAAGCCGGAATTGTAGGATTACCAAACGTAGGAAAATCAACTTTATTTAACTGTTTATCAAATGCAAAAGCGCAAAGTGCTAACTTTCCTTTTTGTACAATTGAGCCCAATTTAGGAGTTGTAAACGTGCCAGATACACGTTTAGAAAAATTAGAAGAATTAGTTGTTCCAGAAAGAGTTCAGCCTGCTACTGTAGAGATTGTAGATATTGCTGGTTTGGTAAAAGGAGCAAGTAAAGGAGAAGGTTTAGGAAATCAGTTTTTAGCAAATATTCGCGAAACAGATGCACTTTTACATGTAATTCGCTGTTTTGATAATGATAACATTATACACGTAGATAATTCTATAGATCCTGTTAGAGATAAAGAAACAATTGATATTGAATTACAATTAAAAGATTTAGAAGCAGTAGAAAAACGTTTAGAGCGTGTAAAAAGAACTGCAAAAACAGGTAATAAAGAAGCGCAAGTAGAATTAGTAGTTTTACTTAAAATTGAAGAAACTTTATTAAAAGGAATTTCTGTAAGAACTTTAGAGTTTACAGAAAAAGAAATGGAGTTTGTACAACCATTACAGTTTATTACTTTAAAACCAGTGTTATATGTTTGTAATGTTGATGAAGGTTCTGCAGTTTCTGGAAATGCATATGTAGAAAAAATTAGAGAGGCTGTAAAAGATGAAAATGCAGAAGTTATTGTTTTGGCAGTAGGTACAGAGGCAGATATTACAGAATTAGACGATTACGAAGAAAGACAAATGTTTTTAGCCGATATTGGCTTAGAAGAAGCGGGTGTTTCTAGATTAGTACGTTCTGCATATAAATTATTAAACTTACAAACCTATTTTACAGCAGGTGTAAAAGAAGTTAGAGCTTGGACAATTCCTATTGGTTCTACTGCGCCACAAGCTGCAGGAGTTATCCATACAGATTTCGAAAAAGGTTTTATTAGAGCAGAAACAATTGCTTATGAAGACTTTGCTACTTATGGCTCTGAAGCGAAAGTAAAAGAAGCTGGTAAAATGAAAGTAGAAGGTAAAGAATATGTTGTTAAAGATGGTGATATCATGCATTTTAGATTTAATGTATAATAAATTCTAATTTTAGATTTATTTTTATAAATATTAGAAAATCCCAATAAGAAATTATTGGGATTTTTTTTAATGAAAAATTAAAAGTCCTATTATTCTTACAAATTATTTAAATTGAAAATTACAAAGGAATAAGCAATATTTTTAATTGCTAATTTTAAGACAAAATTTTATTGTTCAAGCAAATTTATAGTACAACTATTGCATTTAAATTAACACTATTATAATTTTAATAAGTTAACTTTAAATATTGCCAATTTTGGTAATAACAACTGTTATTAATAAGGTTTGCTTATGTGGTTACGTGTTCGTTGTAATTTGGTTTTTAATATAGAAATACCTACTCCTTTTATTTTAAGATTGCGTCCTCGAAGCGGAGCAGAACAGTGGATTGAGCGCGACGAATTTAAAATAACACCCAATATAAAAATTCTTGAATTTACAGACGATTATGGTAATTTATACCAACGGTTTGTTGCTCCAGTAGGTCAGTTTTCTATTTATACGAGTTCAGATGTAAAAACTTCTGAATTTGTGGATGTTAATTTTGATGCTGCCTTTGTAGAGATTGCGCAGCTACCCAATGATGTACTTTGCTATTTATTACCAAGTAGGTACTGCGAATCTGACCGTTTTAATGATTTGGCAAATGCTATTACTTTAGATAAACCCGCTGGTTATAAACAAGTATTTGCAATAGAAGAATGGCTGCGGACTAATATAAGTTATATTCCTGGGAGTAGTGATTATCCTATTTCTGCTACAGAAGTGTATAGTAAACGCTCTGGGGTTTGTAGAGATTTAGCGCATTTAGGCATTGCTTTATGTAGAAGTTTAAGTATTCCTGCTCGTATGGTGGTAGGATATTTACACCAATTACAACCAATGGATATGCATGCCTGGTTTGAAGCTTATGTTGGTGGGCGATGGTATACTTTTGATGCCACTCAAACCGGACAAAAGGGTGGCTATGTAACAGTGGGTTATGGTCTTGATGCAGTTGATGTTGCTATTTTTAATCAATTCGGACCTGTAGCACACTCTTTAGAACAAAGTGTTTCTGTAGAACAAATTAAAAATTAACCTATTTTAAAATAGAGGTTTATACGTTAGACTAGTGCTCATGTTTTATATTTTTTTTTCTTCTAAAAATAGTAACTGAATTCAGTTCTGTCAATATAAAACGATAATAGCATTGACTTGCATGACTTTTCTATTTTGGTAGTTTTATTGTAAACCTTTTCCATTAAATTTATTAGGTAAATTTTTTAAAAATTAGATTTTCCTAAAAAAAAAGTTTGATACTATTCAACATAATCAAACCAATAATAATTAATAAACAAGCTAAAAACTGTTCTCTATTCTGATTAAAAAAGAAGCTATATGAAACTTACTTTCTCCAAAGTATAAGTTCAACTTGATCGCAGAATAACTAGAATTACATCCTAAAAGAATATAACAACCTGCTTAATTTTTTATTAATTTTATTTTAGATTTATTTACTATTTTTTTCGGTACACTTTTCATCTGTAGTTTCAAACTCTAGTGTATTATGCGTAATATGATGCGCCATGAGTTCTTCTTTAATATTTTTTTTAATGGTAGATAAATCATCCAAATTATTTACAACAATATGAGCCGTAAAAGCATTTTCACTAGTACTCATACTCCAAATATGAACATGATGAATTCCTAAAACTCCTTTAATTGATATAAGATGTTTTGTAATTTCGTTTATATCAATAGATGTTGGTACACCATCCATCATAGCAATAAGGCTATCTTTAAAAAGACTCCAAGTACTAATTAGTATCACTATAGCGATTAAAATAGCGGTAACACCATCTATGAAATTCCAACCGGTATATTTAATTATGAATCCAGATAAAACAACACCTAAAGAAACCAAGGCATCTGCCATTAAGTGCCAATAGGCTGCTTTTATGTTTAAATCGTCTTTCTTTTTTTTATGAAATAAAAGTGCAGAAGAAAAATTAATTACAATACCAATTGCAGCCACTATCATCACTACATTTCCGTTGATATTTGTAGGGTGTAGAATGTTTCTAAACCCTTGCCATGCTATAGCTCCAATAGCAAAAGCTAACAATATTGAATTGAGAAAAGAAGCCACAACAGAGCCTTTTTTTAGTCCGTACGTAAATACAGCATTGGGTTTAAATCGTAATAATCGAAAAGCTAAAAAAGCCAATAATAAGCCCGAAATATCACCAATATTATGAACAGCATCAGAAAGTAAAGCTGTAGAACCTATTTTATAACCATAACCTAATTCTATAATAACATACACCACATTTAAACCGATACCAATTAAAAAAGAACGGTTAATATCTTTAGAACTTAAGGAAGGTGGAGTATGATTGTGTGAATGAGCCATATTAATTCTTATAAAATCATATTAAATAAATAACCAGAAATGATGATGCAAAGCGTAACCACGCCAAAAAAGATTCCGATCAGTTTTAAAGTCATTACTTTCTTTAAAAGCATTGCTTCTGGTAGAGACAAGCCAACAACCCCCATCATAAAAGCAATTGCGGTTCCTAAAGGAATACCTTTTGCCACTAAAACTTGCGCTACTGGTAATATTCCGGATGCGTTAGAATACATGGGTACTGCTAAAATGGTAGCAATTGGTACTGCAAATAGATTGTCTTTTGCCATGTATTGTTCAAAAAAACCTTCGGGAATATAACCATGCATTAATCCGCCAATGGCGATACCCACAATTACATAAGGAATAACACCTTTTAAAATAGTTAGAACTTCATTCCAGATTATAGGTAACCGTTGTTTTAAAGATTTTTTCTCTGCAATAAAGATGTCTTGTTCTCTTTGTGCTTTTGCTAAAACTTCTTTTACCCATGGTGTTAAATAAGTTTCTAGTTTTAATTTTTGAAGAATTACTCCAGAAATAGTCCCTAATAAAATACCACTAACTACATAAATTAGGGTAGTTTTAACACCGAATAAACCGATAAAAAGTCCGATTGCAACTTCGTTAACTAGGGGAGAAGTAATTAAAAATGCAAACGTTACACCTAACGGAATTCCTCCTCGTACAAAACCAATAAATAAAGGAACTGATGAACAAGAACAAAAAGGAGTGACCACCCCAAAAAGACTTGCCATTAAGTATTCTAATCCATATAATTTATTTCTAGAAAGATAATTTTTAACTTTATCTATTGGAAAATAACTGTTTACAATTCCCATTAAAAAGATAATAACAAAGAGTAATATTAAAATTTTTATGGTGTCGAATATAAAGAAATTGAGCGCTTCTGCAATGTGTTGTTCTTTGCTCAAGTTCAAAACATTATAGACAAACCAATCTGCTAAATTTTGAACCCAATCAAACATTTTCTATTGTTTTTAGTGTACCAGAAATATTACAAGCCAATTTTATGGTATTGTAAATAGTTCCAAATTTTTCTATGTTTTTTTTAAGTAAATCTGTATTCAGTTTTTTGTCGTTGCTGTAGATGGTTAAATGGTATATAATATTGTCCATCCTTGGCGGATTTTCTAGTCGAGTGGCACTTACTTCCAACGTAGCTTTAGAATACGTAAATTTCATCATTCTCGAAAAACGTTCTACATTTTTTAACATGCAAGCAGCAAATGAACCTAAGAATAGTTCTGCTGGATTAGGTAAAGTTTCGGCAGTTTTAGAAGTTGTACCAAAATCAATATTCGATTCTTTTATATGAATAACAGCATCTTCATTTGAAATGGAAGAGGCTTTAATTTGATAATTCATAATGTGAGATTTAATTAGTTTAAGAGTGCCAATACTTCTTCTTTAGAGGGGATTCGTCCTTTAATGGTAACTACATCATCAATTACCAAAGCAGGTGTACTCATTACATTAAACTCCATAATTTTCATGATATCTTCCACTTTTTCAATAGTGGCGTCTATGTTGTTTTCTGAAACTACTTCTTGAACTACTGCTGTCATAGATTTACATTTCGGACAACCTGTACCTAAAACTTTAATTATTTTACTCATAATATTTATACTTGTTTATCGCCAATAGGCGATGTGGTTATTAAAAAAATATCACTCAAAAAATTGTTGAAACAATGATTTTGCAATGCTCCAATTCTCTTTGTTGATACAATATTTTATTTTCGGTGGTTTTAATTCACCTTGAATTAAACCTGCATTTTTTAACTCTTTTAAATGTTGAGAAATTGTAGATTGAGCCAAAGGAAAAACTTCCACTAAATCCCCCGTAAAACAACAAGATTGATTTTCGAGATGTTTTATTATAGCTATGCGTGTTGGATGCGCCAAAGCTTTAGCAAACTTAGCTAAGGCTTCCGTGTTTTCTTTATAGTCGATAGGTTCTAAATTTCTTTTCATATTCTCTATCGTAAATTTACGATGAGTTTATTAGCTAAAACGTGATATTTATCACGTTTTAATATTTCTTAGCAAGTTGTAGTAAACAAAAAAATCCCACTGATTTCTCAATGGGATTCTAATATATTTTAAATTGAATGCTTACTTTTTAATATAGTTTTCTGGTATTGCAAAGTCTTTTCTAAAACCTTCCACAAAGTGGATGTTGGTAATTTTTGCACTACCTATTTTATCAGATAAACCTGTTTCTATGTTCCAACCGTAGTATCCCCAGTTTGTAGCAAAAGGAATATTATCAACCATTTTATAATCTTCATATTTAATAGCATGAGGATCTGCTTCTGCAGCTTCTTTTGTTTTACCAGCAGTAACTATGTAGGCAACATCTTCTAAAAGGTGTGTCTTTTTATCGGTATATACAATGTACCAATCATCTGGAGCGTCACCAATATTTGCTTCAAAACTTAATTTTGCTATATCAAAATTGTTGGTAGTTTCTTTTGTTTTAAAGTTGTTATCCCATTTAGTTCCTTCATCATTTAATTTATAAGGAAACAAGAAAAAGTAACTCCAAGTATATGCATGAAAACGAACCCCTGGATTTTCGGATAAACTAGGTGAAACAAAAACATTTTCTTTGTTTACATAAATTTCATCACCATTTTTATAGGTAATTTTAGCAATGTCTGAAGTTGTTGAAACAGTAATTGTAGCATTAAAAATTTCATTTCCTCCAAATTCAATGGTAGCATCAAACTGAACAGCTTCTTTTGTTAAAAAAGCCTCTTTTTTATGAGCTACTTCTATTTTTTGAGAAAAAGTTTTTTCTACAACAGGTTGTGGTTTTTCTTCTATTTGTTTTGTTGCTTCTGGTGCTTTTTTACAACTTACAATAAGTAGTAAACTTGCAAATAATGTAATAATTGTTTTTTTCATTTGATGTTTTAAATTGATTCAATTTAGTTTTTGATAATTAATAGTCTGTTAAAAATAGAAACCTTACATTTTTTTGAAATAAAAATAAAATCTTTTTTTAAGCTCTAAAATATTATTCTTTTGCACCATTGCTCTTTGCTGTTTCTACCCAAAGTTCTGCAATTCCTTTGGTATCTGCGCCCAAACCTCTAGATAAATGTAAAGCAACACCCATAAGTAAAACAGCAGCTTTATGTACTTCGTTAAGTGTTTGTAAATTACCAAATTCTTCTTGTGCTTTTAATAGCAATAAATCACTATGTTTTTTAGCAAAATCAACAGGGTTATCAATAACATCCGTTATTTCTGGAATCATTAAAGAATCTATCCAATCTGCACCTATTCTTTCTGCCAATAATTCGGGAAGTTCATTGCCCATTTCTCTCCACAAAGTTAATGTTTTTGTATCGCCAGAGGCGGATAAACCACTATCTAATAACAATTCAAAAGCAATATCGGCAATGTTTTGCATTACATCTAAATATGCATCTTGTGCTTTTTCAAAAGGTGCTGCACCTTGTCCTTTTAGATAATTACCAACACTCATTTTTGGTAAATCTAAAACTTCTGCACAATCTGTTAAACATGGAAATTGTGGTCCTTCAAAAATATAATGTGCTTTTTCAAATTGAATTTGACGACCTAATGGGTATAAACGACATGCCAACGGACGACCTTGATGCACGCTACAACCATGATTATCTATATATTGACTACACGCATTTTGTCCTTTTTTATCGGGTTTTCCGTTAAAAGTTAATCGAATACCTCCAAAATCTGTATATAAATCTCTAAAAACTCTCTGACTTACATTTTTCTCTTTACTAAAACGATACAACTCCCAAGGGTTTAACATTACAGCTTTACCAAAACAGCAGGTTCCAGATCGTGAGCAGGTGAGTGGTAATATACTTTCTTTGCTTAGTTTTGTAGTTTGCATTATTTGGAAATCGTTTATAATAATTGAGTTATTTGCAGATGTAATTACGCTAAAAATATAAGCGTAATTGCGTTGTAAAGATATTGTATTTTTTTATCCTAAAGAAAAATTACAAGGTTTGAAGGATGATTGTTTCTAAAGTTTTATTAGCGTTTAATATTCCATTAAAGCATTAAACTTACTATTTAAACTGTAGATATTTAAATTATCATCAAAGGCAACCTGAACCGCCAAAAGTTTAGTTTCTAATTCTGCTATTTTATTGTTAATTTTATTTTTGTCTCCAATTACTTTACTTTTTTCTAAAACTTGCTTTAAAGCAGATTGATAGGTTGTAAAAATAGAGATATATTCTTTACTCAAAGACTCTACTTCATCTCGTATAAATTTTGCTTGGTTTAAAGCATAAGTAGGGTACATTAAGTTTCTGTTTGTTAAGTGATTGTTGTAATCTAATGGTTTTGAACTAATTATTTTATCGACACTTTGTTGTATAATACCCTTGGTGTAGTGTTTGTTAATTACCTTTGTTAAGGTTAATTTTTTATCTTGTTCAGAGATAGAATTAGGGTTTAGTGTATTAGAGCGTTCTGTTGTGTATTGTGTTAGCAATAAAACCAAACCTTCTTTTCTAATGTCTAAATTACCAAGGTTTTGTTCAAATTCTGTTTGTGATTTAGCCAAACCTTCATAATGTACCAAATATGAACTTAAAGATTTTTTTAAATCAATAACATCATCTATAGAAACATCATTTCCTCTAAGTGCATTTCCCATCACCAATTCTACTACAGATTTTATAGAACTAACCACAGGTATCGCACTTGAAATTTCTTGAGTTAATGGCGATTTAATAATATTATCTACAAAAAGTAAGAATTTAGATTTTTTAACTCCATTTATCTTTTTATTTCCTTTTATGATTTTATTTTCTAAAATTTCTGCAATTTCTTCGGATAATGAAAACCCTAAATCTGAATTATCTGGATTGTTAAGGCTAGAAATTTGGGTAAGATAATCACTAGTTGCATCTAATTGTTTTATAGCATTTAAACTAGCGTTTGAGGCAAAAACAAATTCTGTAGTATTTATTATTTTCTTTCTTCGTTGTTCTAATTGTTTCTTTAAACCAAAAAGTTCTGCATCAGAAAGTTCTTTAATAATTTGGTTATTAGACTTCATTAATTCTTCAAAGTTATTAACTTTAAGAACTATGGTATCTAATTTTTCTTTTGTTTTTAAAAGTTCAAAGTAGTTTTTATAAATTACGTTTAAAGAGTCTTTATTGTTTTGTCCGCTTACAATTGATGTTGAAATAAGGATAATAATTGTCAGTAATTTTCTCATAAGATAGTTTGTTCTTGGTTTCAAATTTCTTAAAATATTAATTCTGATACAAATCAATATTCATGCCTTTAATCTGAAGTATGCTAAATTAGCTTTTTTGAGTTAAAATTTCAAATTGAAAAAATACTGAGTTTAATTCCCTTTAATTCTTTCCCACAATTCAGAAATCAATTTTTTAGCATCATTTTTTTCTTTGGGTTCTTCAATAAAAAAGGGTACTCCATTGGCATCAACTTCAATTTTATATTTAAAAACGAAATTTTCAGCATTTGGTTTTATACTTAATGTGCCAAAACGTAAATCATTAAAATACAGGGTGTCATCTTTTTTATTAATGGTATACCAACCTTTAGAGATAGCAATCATACGTTGTACTTTTGGCTGCTGTATTAAATTGCCTAATAATTCATGATTTTTAGGATAGTGATAAAACTGAATCGGATTTTTATCAAAAAAAGAAGAATGCCCAATTAAATATTCATTCTCTTTCTCCACATTTGCAGTCCATAAAATGCTATTTAAAGGCGAAGGTTTTGTTTCAATTTCTTTGTATTGAATGTTCTGAGTAGCCAATTCTTTAGTGAATGTTTGATAGGAAATACCTTTTAAAACCATGGTAAGTACTAAATAAGAACTACTAATAATAAGCCCTAAATTATTATAATAACGTCTTTTTTTGGTCTCCTTTTTTTGAAGCATAGCCAAAACTAAAAGCACCAAAAACGGAATTGTATATAAAGGATCAATTACAAAAACATTTTTAAAAGCTAAGCGAATATCTAAGGGCCAAAAAAGTTGCGTTCCCCAGGTAGTTTGTGCATCTAAAATAGGGTGTGTTATAAAAGCCCAAAAGAAAAGCCAAGACCAACTTTTAAGGTTTTTAAATTTTTCATACCGGGTAACAATAAATGCAAAAATAGGAGCGAAGACAACCGAAAATAAAATAGAATGTGTAAAACCTCTATGCATTTCTAAGGCAGTAACGGAATCTGTAAAGAATGCAGAAAGTACATCTAAATCTGGAATTGTACCTGCAATGGCACCATACAACATGGCTTTGTTACCAATTTTTTTACCTAAAACAGCTTCTCCAACGGCTGCACCTAAAATTATTTGTGTTAATGAATCCAATATTTTAAAATGTTTTTAGTGTAAATTAATAACTCTTTCTAAACTTTTTTTCAACAGAAAAATTAATCAAGTTCATAAAATTTTCATGAACACCTAATGTGTTTTCTAATTTTAATTGCTGAATGAGTTTTAAAATTTGATCAGTTTTAAACTGTAAATCTGGGATAGAAATATAGTTTTCAAAAATATCGCCAATGGTTTTGTAATACAGCGTTTCAAAAGTATTTAAGTTCTCTGGCTTTTCGGTTACATATTCATAAGAATTAACATCAAAAGACTCTAAAACATCACCAACATATTCTTTGTGTAAAATCTGTGTAGGGTTTACGATATTCAATTCTTTTATTTTTGGATTTAAAAAAGCATATAAAATTGCTTTCGAAACAAAATCTACAGGCACAATATTTAAACCACTTTTTGTATCAATCCAAATTCTAAAAGCATCTTTAGATTTGGTTGCATACTTTGCTAAAAAGATGGCCCAAGAATAGAAAACATCATATTTTGGTGTTTCGTAAAAAGGTTTATCAATTAAACGACCACAAATAATACTAGGCCTTAAAATCTGAGAATTTATATTTTTTTGCTTACATGTTTCTTTTACAAATCGTTCACTTTCATATTTAGATTGCTCATACGGATTTCTAAAATTGCTAACCGTATAGTTTTCAATAGCATCATTTACTTTTTCATCTTGTATGCCAAAAGAATAGGCTGTACTAATGTATAAAAAACGAGTTACACGCTCTGGTAACTGCTCTAAAAGTTGCTTAGTTACTAAATAATTTTGGGAATGAACTGTCTTTTTAGAATCACTTGTGCTAGATAAGTTTGTAGAACCAGCACAATGGATTATAGTATCAAAATTATATTTTTCTAAAATTTCTTTGCTAATGCTTCCTAAATCATGCGAGATTATTGTAATTTTTTCTAGACAAGATTCAATAGTGAAATTATTTAAAAAACTTGGACGAGAGGCATCTTGTAAAACAGCTAATAATCTTTGTTCAGCAGATTTTTCATTCGCTCTTATCACCACAAAAAGATGATTTACAGTTTTTTCAACGATAGCTTTGTGCAACCATTCAAAAATAATATGACTTCCAACAATTCCGGTTCCTCCAGTTAATAAACAATTCATATTTTTTTGATGAAATTTCAAAAGGTGATTTAATAAAAAAATAGTTGTCTTATAAAAGACAACTATTTTTCTGCTTGAGTGCAATTGAATTTTTTATTGATTATAAAGTTATCAACGGCACTCAAACGGACATATTATTTTATGTTATCCTTTGTAAAAAGGCAATTTTACAATCGTTGCAGGAATCGCTTTTTTACGAACCTGAATATGAATTTGTGTACCTGCTTTCGATAAAATTCTTGGTACATACCCCATTCCAATTCCTTTTTGTAAACAAGGGCTCATTGTACCAGAAGTAACTTCTCCAATTACGTTTCCGCTACCATCTACAATGTCATACCCATGTCTTGGTATTCCTCTTTCGTCCAATTCAAAAGCAACCAATCTTCTCTCTGGTTTGTGTTCTTTTTCTTTTGCTAAAGCTTCTGCATTTACAAAATCTTTAGTAAATTTAGTAATCCAGCTTAATCCAGCTTCAATTGGCGATGTTGTGTCATTAATATCATTTCCGTATAAACAATATCCCATTTCTAAACGCAAAGTATCTCTTGCCGCTAAACCAATAGGTTTAATTCCAAAATCTGCTCCAGCTTCAAAAACTTTGTTCCAAATTTGAGTTGCCTCTTCATTTTTACAGTAAATTTCAAATCCGCCAGAACCAGTATACCCAGTTGCAGAAATAATTACATTGTTAATTCCCGCAAAATCACCAATTTTAAATTTATAAAAAGGAATGCTTGCTAAATCTACAGAAGTTATAGATTGCATTGCTTCAATAGCTTTAGGACCTTGTATCGCTAATAAAGAATAACCTTCAGATAAATCTTTTAAATCAGCATTAAATTCTTCATTGTATTTAGAAATCCAGTTCCAATCTTTTTCAATATTAGAAGCATTTACTACTAATAAATACGTGTTTTCTTTAATTTTATAACAAATTAAATCATCTACAATTCCGTTGTCTTCATTAGGGAAACAGCTGTATTGTGCATCTCCAATTTCTAGTTTAGAAGCATCGTTAGACGTAACTTTCTGTATTAAAGACAATGCATTTTCTCCTTCAACCAAAAATTCTCCCATATGGCTCACGTCAAAAACACCAACAGACTCTCTAACTGTTAAATGTTCTGCCGTAACTCCTTCGTATTGTACAGGCATGTTGTAGCCCGCAAAAGGAACCATTTTAGCACCTAAAGCAACGTGAATATTATTTAATGCAATATTTTTCATGTATAGATTTCTTAAAATTTCAGCTAATTTATTGAAAAAAATGGAATTATCAATCACTAATAGTTTGTTAATATTTTTAACTAGAAAATAATAAATGTTACTTTTGAAATTCTCTATAAAAATCTACTTTTATGAAAGTTTTTAACTTTTTAGTTGTCACTTTTCTACTATTTACTTTAAATAGTATGGCACAAATTCCTACAGATTATTTACCAAAAGAATTTCATAAAGAAAGGCGCGCTATTTTGCGTTCTAAAATGCCAGAAAACTCGGTAGCTGTTGTGTTTGCAAATCCTATAAGAAACAGAGCGAATGATGTAGATTATGTATTTCATCAAGATCCAAATTTTTATTATTTAACCGGTTATAGAGAACCAAATGCGGTTTTAGTATTGTTTTCAGAAGATCAAACAAATATAAAAGGAGCGTCTTACAACGAAATTTTATACGTTCAGAAAAAAGATCCTAAAGCAGAAATGTGGTACGGAAAACGCTTAGGTGCAGAAAAAGCAGCAACAGAATTAGGTTTTAATACCGTATTAAATGCAGAAGATTTTATAAAAACAAAAATCGATTTTAAGAAATTTAAGAAGGTTTATATAGAAGGATTTAAGGATGATTACAGAAATTCGGCCAGAAATAAAGCAGAAATTTACGATTTAGTGGCTAGTTTTAAAGAGAAATCTGGTTTTAATGACATTCAATTTTCATCTAAAAATGTAGAGAATGCATATCATAAGATTGCAAATGTCCCTGATAAAAACATGATTGAACTTTCTAAAAAAATCAATCAAGATCTTACACAATTTCCAGAATTGCAAGAAGATAAATTAATAATGGATTTTGCAAGTGCAAAAAACAATAATGAGTTAAAAGATTTTAAACAAAAAATCAGTTTAAATCTAAAAGCAAAAAAGAAAAACAATTTCGATTTTTCTTTCTTTCCAAATAATTTAGCGACGCTAAGAGAAGTTAAAACTGCCGAAGAAGTAAAGCTATTAATCAAAGCAGTACGTATTTCTGCAGTTGGTCAAATAGAAGTAATGAAGGCTATGAAACCGCACATGTCGGAAACAGAACTACAAGGAATTCATGAATTTGTGTACAAAAAATACGGAGCAGAATACGAAGGATATCCATCTATTGTAGGTGCCGGAAATAATGGTTGCATTTTACATTATATAGAAAACAATAAAACAAAAATTGGAAACGACTTGGTTTTAATGGATTTAGGTGCAGAATATAGAGGTTACACTGCAGATGTAACACGTACAATTCCTGCCAGCGGAAAATTCACCAAAGAACAAGAAGAAATTTACAATATCGTTTATAAAGCCCAAGAAGCAGGTATTGCTTTATATACCGTTGGCGGTAAAATGAGAGCGCCAAACAAAGCAGCAGTAAAAATAGTAAATGAAGGCTTGTTTAAATTAGGTATTATAAAATCTGTAGATGAAAAACACTCTTATTTACCACACGGAACCATACATCATATTGGTTTAGACGTGCACGATCCAGGAAATTATAATAACTTTGAAGAAAATATGATTGCCACCATGGAACCCGGAATTTACATTCCAGAAGGTAGTAATTGCGATAAAAAATATTGGGGAATTGGTATTCGAATAGAAGATGATATTTTAGTGACCAAAAGCGGTCCCGTAAACCTTTCTGAAGCAGCACCAAGAACCGTAAAAGAAATAGAAAATATGATGGCAAAAAAATCTGTTTTAGACGATTTTGTTTTACCAAATTTAGATAATTAATGAGCAACGAACAACCAAATAATCCGTTACACGGTATAAAATTAGCCACCATGTTAGAACAATTGTTCAAAGAATATGGATGGGAAGAATTAGGAGATAGTTTAAATATTAACGCATTTAAAAACAACCCAACGTATAAATCTTCTTTAAAGTTTTTAAGAACAACACCTTGGGCAAGAGAAAAAGTAGAGCAGTTTTATTTAAAAAATATGATTGATTAATTTTTATTAGAAGCTATTTCCTGATTGGAATTTGTCTTGAGCGTAGTTGAAAGACACTCGCTTTTTTTATTCCGAAAAAGAATAAAAAAGAGCTCAAACAATTGCTACAATCAGGGCTAAACTTGTTTGCAGACTATTTTTAATTAACATGTTCTATGTCATTCCGAATGAGGTACGAAGAGGAATCTAGAAGTATTATGAGATTTCTCAATCGCAAAAAAGCTCATTTCGAAATGACAGTCGTTAGAAAATAAAGTATAGATATTTAATGGATAAACGTATCCTAAAAACTAAATTTAGTTATCATTTTTGACCTTTTGTGAGAAATCGCATAACGATGCTCCATTTTTTAGTTTCACTGTTATGAGATTTCTCATTAGTTTATCTTGAGCGAAGTCGAAAGGCAAAAAAGCTTATTTCAAAATGACAGGCGTTAGAAAATAAAGGATAAACAAATTATAAAAACTAAAATTTGACTAATTAGTTTTATTCTAAGTGTTATTTGGGTGTTCAAAATGTCATTCCGAAAGAGGTACGAAGAGGAATCTAGAAGCGTTATGAGATTTCTCTTTAGTTTATCTTGAGCGAAGTCGAAAGGCAAAAAAGCTCATTTCGAAATGACAGGTGATAAAAAAGAATGAACGGGCTAATTTAACCTTTCAACAACTCCATCAGTTTTTCGGTTCCGGTAGTCGCAACTTCTTCAATAATTGTCAAATTATTAAAACGACCTTTAGAGACTGCAGGTTTAGGATCTATGAAATAAATTGGAGTATTCGGTTTTATATAATCGACTAAACCAGCCGCTGGATACACTTGCATTGAAGTACCAATAATGACCAAAATATCTGCATTTTTAGTAATTTCTATCGCTTTATCTAACATCGGTACCATTTCGCCAAACCAAACAATGTGAGGTCTTAATTGGCTTTTTTTAGTACATAAATCCCCTAAAATTATATCTTTTTTCCAATCGAGTACATTTTGTTCATCAACAGAACTTCTAACTTTTAAAAGTTCGCCATGTAAATGAGTAACGTTTTTACTACCTGCTCGTTCGTGTAAATCATCTACATTTTGGGTAATAATTTCTACATTATAATCCTTTTCTAACGCAACTAAATTAATATGACCTTTATTTGGCGAAACTTCTAGCAATTGTTTTCTGCGTTCGTTGTAAAAGTTTAAAACTAATGTAGGGTTTGCTGCAAAACCTTCTGGAGAAGCAACGTCCATAACATTATGTCCTTCCCACAATCCATCTGCATCTCTAAAGGTTTGTATCCCGCTTTCTGCGGAAATTCCTGCTCCAGTTAAAACAACTAATCTTTTCATTAGAAAATTGGTTTTTGTATTTTTATAAAATCTTTAATGAAGATAGAAATAATAATTCTAAGTTTGTAATTATGATTGATGAAAAACTATTAAACTACTTCGAAACCTATTTAACAGATAAAAGAAAGAATCTTTTTAAGAAAGTTTTAGAAGATAGAACCAGACATTTTGCGGTGGTTTTAGAAGATATTTTTCAACCTCATAATGCAAGTGCAGTTGTTAGAACTGCAGATATTTTTGGCGTACAAGACGTACATGCAATAGAAAACAAATACACCAATAAAGTTTCTAGACATGTGGCTAAAGGCTCTCAAAAATGGGTGACTTCTAAACGTTATAAAAAAGACGGAGACAATACCAAAGTTTGTTTAGATCATTTACGTGAGCAAGGGTATCAAATTATTGCAACGACGCCGCACAACGATTCTTGTTTATTACAAGATTTTGATGTTACTAAAAAATCTGCTTTTGTATTTGGAGTAGAAGCAGAGGGCGTTTCAGACTATGTAAAAGAACAAGCAGACGGGTTTTTAAAAATACCTATGGTTGGGTTTACAGAGAGCTTAAACATATCTGTTGCTGCAGCTATTATTTTGCAAGACGTAACTACTAAGTTAAGAAACTCTTCTGTAGATTGGCAATTAACCAAAGAAGAAAAAGAGGTTTTATATTTTGATTGGGTAAAGAAAACAATTAAAAATGTAGATAAGATTGAGAAATATTATCATGAAAATTTAAAAACTGAATAAAAAAAAAGTCCTTTCTATTTTAATAGAAAGGACTTTTTTTTAAGATATATATACTGTAATTGTCAATTTATAGATAATTACAAAACAATACTATTTTACAATAATTTTTTCGATAGTAGAAGTAGTTTCACAACGTTTAACTAACAAGCTAATTTTTTCTAATTCTTTAGTACCTGTAATATAATATTCAGGGCAAGGTTCTTGTCTAGGTTTGCTATTTCCAAAATCAACATCACCAGTATATAAAATAGTGTTAATTTTTAAAGAATCAATATCATATTTATGCATCGCATTTTTAGCGTCATCAGAAAATAAGCGTTCTTTAATTCTAATAGATTTTAGGGTTCTGGCATCCATTCCGTAATCGAAAGTAGCTTGTTTCTTTTGCCAGAAAAAATATACAGCAATAGAGCCTAATGATAAACCTACTAAATAATATCCTATTCGTTTAATGAGCATTGTATAATTTTGAAATGCAAATTTAAGTCTTTTAATCAGTTTTAAATAATATTACTTATTTTCTTATTAAAGAAAAGTGCGATCTAAAAATTGCAGGATTTCCATCTTCGTCTGTATATTTTAAAACATACCAATAGTCTGTACTTGGCATTCTATTTCCGTTACTACTTACCCCATTCCAACCAGAACCACTCGGTTTTATAGTTTTTATAAATATACCAAATCTATCAAAAATATCTATGGTTGCTGTTGGATCATCTTTTAAGTCTGTAATATTCCATTCATCTTTATTAGGATCAAAATAAATTGGGTTATTTAATGCGGTAAACTCAAGTTTTATATCATTACAAATACTTGTAAGGTCTTCAACTAAAATTGTATAATTACCTGGTTTAATATTATCAAATATATTAGAAGTTTGAAAACTTTTACCATCTAAAGAATATCTATAGTTACCAATACCTTCCGTAATTGTAATAATTTCTATAGCATATAAGTTAGAAAAATTATCACTTAATACATTAATTTCAAATTCAGGATTAGAACTTACTATAACTACTTCTGTTGGATTGTAATCGCAATCATTATTATTAATAGGGTCTATTCTAGTAGCTTCTATTCTGTAAGTTCCTGCTTTTGTTGCGTTCCAATTAGCATCAGAGGTTATATTTATCTGATCACCGTCTAAATACCATTTTATATCATAAACACTGGCATCTAACTTTGATTCTATTAAAAAAGGATTAATAGTTTGGTTAGTTAGTGGATCAACGCAAATAGCCCCTCCTTGTACATTAAAATCTAATAAAGGATGTACTGTTATTGAAAACATATCATCTACAGAACAAGATGGGTTTTCTTCTTGATATGCGTGTACATAAATATCTTTCAATCCAGATTCTGTAATAGTATATTCAGTTGGGTCTATTAAATCGGTTTTAGCTTTATCTCTATAGTATTCTATTATAATGTTTGGTAATGTAATTGTAGGCAATGTGACAGAACCACATAGTTCTATGTTTTTTAATGTTCCTAAATTTGGTTCAGTAAAAATTCTTACATCAAAAGAGCTTATATTTTGACAATCAGTAAATCTTATATTATTACCAATAATATAGATTGTTTGATCTGTTGTAATTACATCACCCGCATTTAAAGGTCCTGTTTTATCAGTATTTTTATAATAGCCTCCTGGTTTTGTTAACTTTGGTAGTATAAATGATTCACAAGCTTTTATATCATCAAGAACGTCCACTTGTATTTCTAAAAGAGTTACTTTAAAAATAGCTTCATTATCACAAGTAGCCAATTCTGGGGCTTGATAATAGACGTATATGTCTTTAGTTTCTGTAATTAGGTCACCTGGTTTCAATTCTATACCTTTTCCATTGGTTTCTGTAAAATATTTTCCACCAGAACTTAAAGCAGGTAATTTATATGGTTCACACACAGGTTTATCAAAGAAAACCGGTATTGTAGGAACAGGTATAATTGTTACTAAAAAACTTGTTTCATTAGGACAATTGGTAATTAAATCTTTATTATAAATGTAAATTGTTTGTGAGGTACTTATTTCATCTCCTTCTAAGAGTTCATCACCTAATCCCTCAGGTTCTGTGTAATATTTTCCATTTGTTAATTTAGGTAGTTTTGGTAAGTCATTTTCACAATTTATAAAATCGCTTAGTGAGTCTACTTCTGGAAGTTGATTAATTTTAATTTCTATATCATAACCGGTACAATTAGGAGTAGTTGTTATTTCATCTGCATAATAAAAGACCGTTTGTGTTAAAGTTATTGTAGTCCCTGGAATTATTTCATTCAATTTGGTGCTGTCTGTGTAATATTTTCCAATTGTATCAGGTATTGTATAACTTTCACATTCTTCAATGTCTTCTTTTTTTATAATTGTTATATCTAACATACTTTCGTTTTCACACCCTGTAACTAAGTCTTTATTATAGATATAAACAAGTTGTGTTTCTGATATTATGTCACCTACATTTAATTGTTCACCAGTACCATCTGGACCAGTATAATAGTTTCCATTAGTTAAACTCTCTAAAGTTACAGAATCACAAGTTATTATTGGGTCTAAAACATCTACTGGAGGTGATGGAAGTATCGTTATATTGAATTCTATATCTTTACAAAATGCTCCATTTAACTCAGAATAAAGGTAAATAGTTGTGTCTTTTGTAATTTTCTGATTTGTTTTCAATGGATCTCCAACACCATTTTTTTTACTATAAAATCTTCCAAAAGGTGTACTCGGTATTGTGAAAAATTCACATTGTACTAATTCTGATTCTAATTTTCTTACATAATCATCAATAAAATAAACTCTAAAAAATTCTTCTGAAAAGCATGTACTAACACCTCCAATATTATAATAAATTAAGCTTTGCTCTGTAATTTTATGTCCAGGAAACAATTCTGTTCCTTTACCCCAATAACTTGTAAAATATTTTGCACCATTATTTAATGGTGGTAATATAAATTCACTACAGACATAATAAGCAATTGGCAACTTTTCTACTAAAATTTTTGCAGTAACTTCTACATTAAAATTAACAATATCAAAACAAGTTTTAGTATTGTTAGAAAGTCTAGCCCAAAGTTTAAATGTATTACTTGTTATTGGGTATTTTGTAGGATCTGTAATTGAATTTTGATTTTTTGTAGCATCTTCCTCATTTTCATAATAGATAATAGTATGATCTTTAGCTTCTAATCCATTTAGTATTTTATTATCTACTTCTTTTGAAATATTAGAAGTTGTAAGCTCTGTGCATATTTTAATAATTCCAGGATCTGTCGCTTTAATTGTTTCTATTTTTATTTCATCGGTTAATAGACAACTAGGGTCTGTTAAAGATGTAATTGTTAGTGCATATGTACCTATAGTATTTACTGTAATTTTAGTTCCATTATCTGTTAATGGAGTACCATTTTTAGTCCATTCAAAATTAAAGCCATCTGTTTTAGAAAAACCAGAATCTATAATAACATCATCTCCTCCGCAAAGTTCCTTATTTCCTCCTAAATTTAAAGTATTATTAAAACTTCCTGCTTCTATAAAAACAGCAGAATCATAATCTGAATTATCGTAATCTCCTATTACAAATTTTATGTTATATTTAGTATTAGGAACTACGGTTGCAGAGGCATTTAGAATTTTAGAAAAGCCCCTCATATTAATTATAGTATTAAGACTTTTAAGGTCATAATATGATCCAAAGGAATCTTCATTATTAGAATTACACTCACCATTATATAAGTTATTTTTTATATTTTTTACAGATATATTTGCATTGTCGGGTAAGGTTGCTATGTTTGTTGATTTTCCAGTACTTAAATCTGTTAATATTATGGCGAAAAGATCTCTTCCTACACATTGAAATGTACCATATTCATTAGAGGCAAATATGTAATTAAAACTAAATTCTTTATCTATTGGTGTAAAGTCAAATTCTAAGAAAGCTACATCAGTAATATTCTTTGTATTTCCGTCATTGTTACTAATTCTTTGTAAATCAGCATCTCCACTTGTAGAAATTTCACTACTTAATTTAGTATTGGTAAAAGGTCCTTCCGTATCTTTAGCATTACCTGTTCTTATGATAACTCCTTCGGAAATAGGAAAACTACCACTATTATTATTAAAAGTGGCAACAGATTTACTAGAAGAAATAGCTACATCAGTTAGATTTATACAAGAATTATCTATCAGTAGGTTTGTAAGTTGTTCTGTTGTTTTAGTATCGTCTACAATTACCGTTTGAGAAAAGATAGAAGATGTAAGTAATAACGCAGCAACAAAAAATATAGATTTAAAAAATCTATTTAAGTTACTCGTTTTAGGTTTTAAATGTCTCATATTAATAAATGTTTATAATAGAAAAATATTGTTGTTATGAGGGAGGTTAAATAATTAATAAATTAATATCTCTGTAAGGCAAATCGAACCAATCTGCTACTGTTTTGTTTGTAAGAATTCCGTGATAGAAATACATTCCGTTTCGTAAACTTTTATCAAAACGAGCGGCATTTTCAAAACCGCCTTCTTCTGCAATATTTAATAAATATGGGGTAAAAATATTACTAATAGATAAAGAAGCTGTTCTTGCATAACGAGCAGGAATATTTGGTACGCAGTAATGTACAACACCATGTTTTATAAAAGTAGGTGTTTTATGTGTAGTTACATTAGAGGTTTCAAAACAACCACCTCTATCTATACTAACATCTATAATTACAGCTCCTTCTTTCATGGTTTCTACCATCTCTTCTGTAGCACAAATGGGCGATCTATTTTTACCTCTTATTGCTCCAATTGCTACATCTGCACGCATTAATGCCTTTGCAACCGACTTTGGCTGCAGTGTAGATGTGTAAATAGGGGCGCTTAAAGAATCTTGTAGTTTACGTAATTTACTAATAGAATTATCAAAAACTTTTACTCTTGCACCTAAGCCAATAGCAGTTTTTGCTGCATATTCACCAACAGTTCCGGCACCAAAAATAACAACGCTAGAAGGCGGAACGCCACCAATATTACCCAATAATAGTCCGTTTCCTTTATTAATTCCGCTCATTAATTCTGCTGCAATTAATACAGAAGCGGCACCTGCAATTTCACTTAAAGATTTTACAATAGGATACGTGTTATGGTCGTCTTTAATATAATCGAAGGCAACAGCAGTAATTCTTTTTTTTGATAAACACTCAAAGTATTTTTTGTTTTGAGTTTTTAACTGCAAAGAAGAAATTAGAATCGTTTGCGGATTCATATAATCAATTTCACTTTCTGTGGGGGGTGCAACTTTTAAGACAATATTACATTTAAAAGCTTCTTCTACATCGTAAGAAATTTTAGCACCTGCTTCAGAATATTCTCTATCTGCATAATTTGCATTATCTCCTGCACCTGTTTCTATTACAACTCTATGTCCGTGAGCACATAATGCAGAAACGGCATCTGGCGTCAAACAAACTCGTTTTTCGCCTAAATGGGTTTCTTTAGGCAAACCAATAAATAGTTCTCCTTTTTGCCTTTTAATTTCCAACATTTCTTCTTGCGGAAGCAATTCTTCTTTACTGAAAGGAGAAAATGAACTCATAGTTAGGTTATTTAAGTTGAATGTTTCGTTGTTCGTTATTTAAAATAGTCAAATAAATTTGAACAGCCTCTAAAGGTAGTAAATTTTCTATATTTTCTGGCCATTCTATTAAACACCAATCATTATTATCTAAATATTCTTCAATTCCCATGTCTAAAGCTTCTTCTTGGTCTGTAATTCTGTAAAAATCGAAATGGAAAACTTTTTCATTATTTTTAGTCTGATATTCATTAACTAATGAAAAAGTAGGAGAGGATATGTTGTCTAAAACACCTAACTGTTTGCAGATCTCTTTAATAAGTGTTGTTTTGCCAACGCCCATTTGTCCGTAAAACAATAAAGTTTTATTTTCTACGGATGAAATAAGTTCTGCTGCAACTTCAGATAAATTGTCTAAAGAATAGTTTTTGTTCATAAAGACAAAAATATAAAAAGTATTCAGTATTTTGTTACTGTTTTCTGTCAATAATATATAAAGTTATTAAAGATTATTAATAACGATATGTTTTTACTACTCAATTTGTTAAATGTAAAAAGTCTGACAAGTATTTAAAACCTATCAGACTTTTCTATAATTAATTTTGTTAGCAAAGAATTTTAGCTATGATTGAATCTTTTGTTAAGACAAAGACTAGCTTTTGTTTGAGCTTTTTTTTACTTCTTTATCAAAAAAAAATCGAGTATTGAAGATAGAAAATAGCTTCTAATAATTGAAACTATAATTTTATAGAATCAATAGAAAATAAATGTAAACTCTTTACTTCGGACTATAAACTGCGCACGGAATAATGACTTCTTCTAATGAAATTCCGCCATGTTGATAGGTGTTTTTGTAGTATTTTACAAAGTGATTAAAGTTATTAGGATATGCAAAAAACAGGTCTTCTTTAGCAAAAATAAATGGACTATTCATTGCAATAGTTGGTAAAAAGATATCTTTTGGGTTTCTTACTGCATACACGTCTTTTTCTTCGTAAGAAAGACTTCTACCAGTTTTGTAACGTAAATTAGCGCTAATGTTTTTATCGCCAATTACCTTGGTTGGGTTTTTGCAATTAATGGTTCCGTGGTCTGTAGTAATAATTAATTTCTGACCTAATTGTTGGGCTTTTTGAATAATCTCGAACAATGGCGAGTTTTTAAACCAGCTTAACGTAAGGCTTCTGTATGCTTTATCGTCTCCAGCCAATTCTTTTATTACTTCCATTTCTGTTTTAGAATGCGACAACATATCTACAAAGTTATACACAACAGCAGTTAAATCGTTTTGTTTAGTTCCGTTGTAATTATCGGCTAACTCTTTACCGTTTTTTAGCGTGGTAATTTTATAGTATTCGTGTTTAATATCTAACCCTAAACGTTTTATTTGTGCTGCTAAGAAATCGTTTTCAAACAAATTCATTCCGCCTTCGTCGGTATCATTTTTCCAAAAAGTTGGATGACGTTTTTCCATTTCAGAAGGCATCAAACCTGAAAAAATAGCATTTCTAGCGTACTGGGTTGCTGTTGGTAAAATAGAGAAATAAGAATATTCTTGGTCCTTTTTGTAATGGTTATTAATTAAAGGCTCTAAAATTCGGTATTGGTCGTAACGTAAATTATCAATTACAACCCACAAAACCCCTTGGTCTTTACTTAATTCTGGTACCACATAGTTTTTAAAAAGTGTATGAGAAAAAGTTGGTTTGTCGTGTGCTGTTAAAAAATCTTCATAATTTTTTTTGATGAATTTAAAAAACTGACTATTGGCTTCTTGTTTCTGGCTTTCTAAAATACCTAACATTCCAGGGTCGCTAATATTCTCTAACTCTAACTCCCAATGCACCAATTTTTTATAAAGATCTATCCATTCTTCATAAGAATTTACCATGGCTAAATCCATAGAAATTTTTCTAAATTCTTGCTGATAGTTAGAAGTGGTTTTTTCTGAAACTAAACGAGAATGATCTAAGTTCTTTTTTAAACTTAATAATATTTGATTTGGGTTTACTGGTTTTATTAAATAATCTGCAATTTTAGAACCAATTGCTTCTTCCATTATATACTCTTCTTCACTTTTTGTAATCATAACAACAGGCAAATTTGCATGTATTTGTTTAATTTCTGCAAGTGTATCTAAGCCTGTTAATCCAGGCATGTTTTCATCTAAAAAAACGATATCAAAATTTTGTTCACCTACTAAATCAATAGCATCTGCGCCATTAGTACAAGTAGTTACTTTATAATTTTTACGTTCCAAAAAAAGAATGTGCGGTTTTAATAACTCTATTTCATCATCTACCCATAAAATTTGTATACTGCTCATATTTTTGTTTATCATTTTATCATTTAATGATAAAAGTAATTAAAAGTTATACTTTTTTGACTTTAAAAATGATAAAATATTGCCAATTTTGGCATACTTACAAATAATTGAAACCTAGAATTTTTAGTATAAATAGCGCTATTTATTTTATTTTCTTAACAAATTTCTATTTTCTAAACATAATTGCTTTCAGAAAAAACTAAAACTTTAAATTTGCTGGTTCGTGGCATTAATTTGTACTTTGCCATAGATTGATAAAAACACTCATTTGAAGAATAAAAAACATAATAAATTAAAGATTTTGAATGATCCTATTTATGGGTTTATACAAATACCAAATACTTTAATTTTTGATTTAATAGAACATCGTTATTTTCAACGTTTAAGAAGAATTGCCCAAATGGGTTTTTCTAACTTGGTGTATCCAGGAGCTAATCACACCCGTTTTCATCATGCAATTGGTTGCATGCATTTAATGCAAAAAGCAGTAAGAGTTTTACGTTTTAAGCAGGTAAAAATTTCTGAAGAAGAAGAAAATGGTTTGTATATAGCAATTTTATTGCACGATATTGGTCATGGAGCTTTCTCGCATGCTTTAGAGCATAGTATTGTAAATGGCATTTCTCATGAAGAAATTTCATTAAAATTTATGAGAAAGCTAAATGATGAGTTTAATGGAAAGTTAGATATAGCAATCGAAATATTTGAAGGGAAATATCCTAGAAAGTTTTTGTGCAAGCTTATATCTAGTCAATTAGATATAGACAGATTAGATTATTTAAAACGCGATAGTTTTTACACAGGTGTTACAGAAGGTAATATTTCTTCCGATCGGTTAATTGCCATGATGAATGTAAAAGACGATGAATTAGTTATTGAAGGAAAAGGAATTTATTCTGTAGAAAACTTTTTAATTGCTAGACGATTAATGTATTGGCAAGTATATTTACATAAAACAGGTTTGGTAGCAGAAAATATGCTGGTTAATGTTTTAAAAAGAGCAAAAGAATTGGCGGATAATGGCGTGGAATTATTTGCAAGTACTTCTTTACGTTATTTTCTATATAAAAAAATATCACAAGAGAACTTTACTGATGAAACGTTAGAAATGTTTTCTAAATTAGATGATTATGATGTAATGTCTGCCATAAAAGAATGGACAAATCATAGTGATAAAATTTTATCTTTATTATCTAAAATGATTGTTGATAGAAAATTGTTGCGTATAGAAATTCAACAAAAGGAGTTTGAAACGGCTGAATTAAATAAAAAAATAAATAAAGTTTCAAAAAAATTGGAGCTTTCAGAAAACGAAGTAAAATATTTTGTTTTCACCAAAAAAATAGAAAATCAAGCATATCAGCAAGAAAAACCTATTTTTATTCTGAATAAAAAGGGAAAACTAAGAGATATTGCCAAAGCATCAGATCAATTAAATTTACAAGCGCTTACAAATCCAGTAATAAAATACTTTATTTGTTATCCAAAATAGAATGAGATTAGCCAAATCACTATAAATTTTATATTTTTGCGATTAATGAAATTTACAGCACAACAAATAGCAGATATTTTAGAAGGTGACATCGTTGGTAATTCTGATGTAGAAGTTTCTAAATTATCTAAAATAGAAGAAGGAGAAAAAGGTTCTTTAACCTTTCTCTCTAACCTAAAATATAAATCTTTTTTATATACTACAAATGCATCTGTAGTTATTGTTAACAGTACTTTTGTTCCGGAAAAAGAAGTGAATGTAACACTAATAAAAGTAGAAAGTGCTTATGAAGCTTTTTCTAAAATATTAGCATTTTACAATGAAGTTAAAAATAACAAACAAGGTAGAGAAGTACCTCATTTTATTTCTGATTCGGCTAAAATAGGTGTTAATGAATATATTGGTGCGTTCTCGTATATTGGAGAAAATGTAGTTTTAGGAGACAATGTAAAGATTTATCCGCATGCTTATATTGGAGACAATACAGTTGTGGGAGATAATTGCGTTATATTCTCTGGAGTGAAAATTTATTCTGAAACAATAATAGGAAATAGTTGTAAAATTCATTCTGGATCTATTATAGGTGGAGATGGATTTGGTTTTGCACCAGATAAAAACGGCGTATATACTGCCATACCTCAAATAGGTAATGTTATTATAAAAGACAATGTAGATATTGGCTCTGCGTGTACAATAGATAGAGCTACTATGGGCTCTACAATTATACATGAAGGTGTAAAGTTAGACAATCAAATACAAGTAGCCCACAATGTAGAAATAGGTAAGAACACCGTAATTGCAGCTCAAACTGGTATTGCAGGTTCTACCAAAATTGGTGAAAATTGTATGATTGGAGGACAAGTAGGTTTTGCCGGTCATATAACTATAGGTAATAATGTAAAAATATTAGCCCAAGCAGGTATCTCTAAAAGTTTAAAAGATAATGAGATGGTAAATGGTTCACCTGCATTTAAGATACAAGATTTTAATAAAAGTTCGGTTTATTTTAGAAATTTACCTAAAATAGCATCGAAAATTAACAATATAGAAAAAGAGTTGAAGTCTCAAAAACTGATAATAAATGAGTAAGAAGCAAAAGACAATTCAGAAAGAGGTAAGTTTATCTGGTGTAGGTTTACACACTGGTAACACTGTTAATATGACTATAAAACCTGCCCCTGTTAATCATGGTTTTGCTTTTAGCAGAATAGATTTAGAAGGATCTCCAATTATTGAGGCAAATGCAGAATATGTAGTAAATACGCAAAGAGGTACAAACTTAGAGCGAAATGGTGTTCAAATCCAGACTACAGAGCATGTTTTGGCTGCCGCTGTTGGTTTAGATATAGACAACCTTTTAATAGAATTAGATTCTTCAGAACCACCAATTATGGATGGTTCTTCTAAATATTTTGTAGAAGCATTAGAAAGTGCTGGTATACAAGAGCAAGATGCAGATATAGAAGAATATGTAGTAAAAGAAATTATTTCTTTTAAGGATGAAGTTACAGGAAGTGAAATTATTTTAATGCCATCAGATGAATACCAAGTGACAACTATGGTAGATTTTGGTACTAAAATATTAGGTACTCAAAATGCTAACTTAGAAAAGATTTCTGATTTTAAAGAAGAAATTGCTGATGCTAGAACATTTAGTTTTTTACATGAAATAGAAATGCTTTTAGAGCACGATCTAATTAAAGGTGGTGATTTAAACAATGCTATTGTTTATGTAGACAAAGAATTGTCTACAGCAACTATGGAAAAATTAAAAACAGCATTTAAAAAAGATAATATAACTGTTAAACCAAACGGTATTTTAGACAATCTTACTTTACATTGGGCTAATGAAGCTGCAAGACATAAGTTATTAGATGTAATTGGAGATTTAGCTTTAGTTGGTATTAGAATTAGAGGTAAAGTTATTGCAAACAAACCAGGACATTTAATTAATACTACTTTTGCAAAGAAATTAGCCAAAATTATTAAGCAAGAAAAAAGAAATAACGTTCCTCAATACGATTTGAATTTACCTCCTTTAATGGATATTCATCAAATTATGGAAGTCTTACCTCACAGACCTCCTTTTTTATTGATTGATAGGATTTTAGAGCTTTCTGACACCCACGTTGTTGGTATGAAAAATGTAACCATGAACGAAAACTTTTTCGTTGGTCATTTTCCAGGTTCACCTGTTATGCCAGGAGTATTACAAGTTGAGGCAATGGCACAATGTGGTGGCGTTTTAGTTTTACATACGGTACCAGATCCAGAAAATTACCTTACTTATTTTATGAAGATGGATAAAGTAAAGTTTAAACAAAAAGTTTTACCTGGAGATACCTTAACCTTTAAATGTGAGCTAATTACTCCAATAAGAAGAGGTATTTGCCACATGCAAGCGTATGCTTATGCGAACGGAAAAATAGTTGCAGAAGCAGAATTAATGGCTCAAATTGCTAGAAAAAAATAAACTATGAATCAACCTTTAGCGTATGTACATCCGCAAGCAAAAATAGCAAGAAACGTAGTAATAGAACCTTTTACTACCATTCATAATAACGTAACCATTGGTTCTGGAACTTGGATTGGATCTAACGTAACCATAATGGAAGGTGCTAAAATTGGTGAAAATTGTAGAATTTTTCCAGGAGCAGTAATTTCTGCAATTCCGCAAGATTTAAAATTTAATGATGAGGAAACTACTGTAGAAATTGGTAATAATGTTACTATTAGAGAATGTGTTACCATAAACAGAGGTACTTCAGATAGAATGAAAACCAAAATTGGAGACAATTGTTTAATTATGGCATATTGTCATATAGCACATGATACATTTGTTGGTGATAATTGTATTTTTTCTAACAATACAACCTTAGCAGGGCATGTTACTATTGGAGACAATGTTGTTTTAGCAGGTATGGTGGCAGTTCACCAGTTTGCATCTGTAGGAAATCACGCATTTGTAACAGGCGGTTCTTTGGTAAGAAAAGATGTTCCGCCATTTGTAAAAGCGGCAAGAGAGCCACTTTCTTATGTAGGGATTAATTCTGTAGGACTAAGAAGAAGAGGATTTACAACAGAAAAGATAAGAGAAGTTCAAGATATTTATAGAATTTTATTTCAAAAAAATTACAACACTACTCAGGCAATAAATATTATTGAAGCAGAAATGGAAGCAACTCCAGAACGCGATGAAATAGTACAATTTATTAAAGATTCGCATAGGGGAATTATGAAAGGGTATTTTAAAGCCAATTAATTTTCTATATTAAAAGTATCGTTTATAAAGCTTAAAACTAAAATTAACAAATATTGCCTACGGTAAATAGCTAAAGGCAAACAGCACAATAAAATATGGCAACTACATCAGATATTAGAAACGGATTATGTATTAGATACAATAATGATATATACAAAATTATAGAATTCTTACATGTTAAACCTGGTAAAGGACCTGCATTTGTTAGAACAAAATTAAAAAGTGTTACCAACGGTAAAGTGGTTGATAATACTTTTCCTGCAGGAAGAAAAATTGATGACGTAAGAGTAGAAACTCATAAATTTCAGTTTTTATATCATGATGGTGAGTTTTACCATTTTATGAATGAAGCAGATTATACACAAATTCGTTTGTTAGAAGCAGCTTTAGATAACCCTGGTTTAATGAAAGAAGGAGAAATTGTAACAATTATCATCAATTCTGAAGATAATATGCCACTATCTGTAGATTTACCAGCAAGTGTAATTTTAGAAGTTACTCATGCAGAACCTGGTGTTAAAGGAAATACAGCTACAAATGCAACAAAACCTGCAACAGTAGAAACAGGAGCATCTGTAAATGTACCTTTATTTATTAATGAAGGAGATAAAATTAAGATAGAAACGACTAAAGGAACGTATCAAGAACGTATTAAAGAGTAATCACTATTGGCTTTTAGCTTTTGGCATTTCGCTAAGAGCTAAAAGCTAAAAGTTAAGAGCTAACAATGAAATTCAAAAATCCACAAACGCTTCAGCAAATAGCACAGCTAATAAATACAGAATTTATTGGTGATAAAAATTTTGAGATTTTAGGAATCAATGAAATTCATGTTGTAGAAAAAGGAGATATTGTTTTTGTTGATCATCCTAAGTACTATGACAAGGCGTTAAATTCTGCAGCAACTACAATTTTAATCAACAAAAAAGTAGAATGCCCAGAAGGAAAAGCTTTATTAATTTCAGACGATCCTTTTCGTGATTTTAATAAAATAACGAAGTATTTTAATCCATTTATAGCATCTAAAGTTAGTATTTCTGAAACTGCTATTATCGGAGAAAATACAATTATTCAACCAAATGTATTTATAGGAAACAATGTTACTGTTGGTAATAACTGTATTATTCATCCAAATGTAACTATTTATGATAATGCTGTAATTGGTAATAATGTTACCATTCATGCAAATACAGTGTTAGGAGCAGATGCTTTTTATTATAAAAATAGACCAGAAGGATTTGATAAATTAATTTCTGGAGGTAGAGTCGTTTTAGAAGATAATGTAGATTTAGGGGCATCTTGTACTATAGATAAAGGTGTTACAGGAGATACTACTATTGGAAAAGGAACAAAAATTGACAATCAAGTTCATGTAGGTCATGATACTAAGATTGGAAAAAAATGTTTAATAGCTTCGCAAACAGGTATTGCTGGTTGTGTTATTATTGAAGATGAAGTAACAATTTGGGGACAAGTTGGTACAAATAGCGGAATTACCATAGGTAAAGGTGCTATAATTCTTGGTCAAACAGGAGTTACAAAATCTGTTGCAGGAGGAAAAAGTTATTTCGGAACTCCAGTTTCAGAATCAAGAGAAAAATTAAAAGAAATGGCAGAAATAAAACGTTTTTTAAAAGATAGAAAAAGTTCATAAATGTTTTTTACGAGAATTATAACTCGTAAAAACATTAAGATTGTCTTGTTCTAAAAAAATAGCGGTTAAAACATATAATTATTACTTTTTTATTAATAATAATTTGTTTGAATCCTTTTTTAGAAACTATCAATAAACTATTTTTGTGAAACAAAATAAAATATCAAACCAATGAGTGTTTTAGTAAATAAAAATTCAAAAATTATTGTTCAAGGTTTTACTGGTAGTGAAGGTACTTTTCACGCTGGTCAAATGATTGATTATGGAACGAATGTAGTTGGAGGGGTAACTCCAGGAAAAGGAGGTCAAGAGCATTTAGGAAAACCTGTTTTTAATACAGTAAAAGAATCTGTAGATGAAGTAGGAGCAGATACGTCTATTATTTTTGTACCACCAGCATTTGCTGCAGATGCAATTATGGAAGCTGCAGATGCAGGAATTAAAGTAATCATTTGTATTACAGAAGGAATTCCTACGGCAGATATGGTAAAAGTAAAAGCATACATCGATAATAGAGATTGTAGATTAATTGGCCCTAACTGTCCAGGTGTAATTACACCAGACGAAGCCAAAGTTGGCATTATGCCAGGTTTTATCTTTAAAAAAGGTAAAGTAGGTATTGTCTCTAAATCAGGAACTTTAACGTATGAAGCTGCAGACCAGGTTGTAAAACAAGGGTACGGAATTACTACTGCAATTGGTATTGGTGGAGATCCAATTATTGGAACTACAACAAAAGAAGCTGTTGAGTTATTAATGAATGATCCAGAAACAGAAGCAATAGTAATGATTGGTGAAATTGGTGGAAATCTTGAAGCAGAAGCTGCACAATGGATTAAAGCGGATGGAAATAGAAAACCAGTTGTTGGTTTTATAGCAGGTCAAACTGCACCAGCAGGAAGAACAATGGGACATGCAGGTGCAATTGTTGGTGGAGCTGATGATACAGCACAAGCAAAAATGAAAATTTTAGCAGAAAACGGAATTCATGTTGTGAGTTCTCCAGCTAAAATTGGTGAAATGATTGCAAAAGTTTTAAAATAAAAAACTAATTTTATCTGTAATATTAAGATATAATAAATATAAACTCGTAAAACATTTTTGTTTTACGAGTTTTTTTAATTTAGTATCTTTGCAGTCTTAAAAATAAAGACTTAATATGAAATTATTAGAAAATAAATCTGCTATCATTACAGGTGCAACAAGAGGTATTGGACGTGGAATTGCTATTGAATTTGCAAAACAAGGTGCAAATGTGGCTTTTACTTACAGTTCTTCTGTAGATGCAGCAAACGCTTTAGAAGAAGAATTAAAAGCATTTGGAGTTTCTGCAAAAGGATACCAATCTAATGCTGCAGATTTTGATGCTGCTCAAGAGTTAGCTAAAGAGGTTTTAAAAGAATTTGGTGCTATAGATATTTTAGTAAATAACGCAGGTATTACAAAAGACAACTTGTTAATGCGTATTTCTGAAGACGATTTTGACAAAGTAATTGAAGTAAATTTAAAATCTGTATTTAATTTAACCAAAGCAGTTATTCGCCCAATGATGAAACAAAGAGCGGGTTCTATTATTAATATGAGTTCTGTAGTTGGTATTAAAGGGAATGCTGGTCAAACAAATTATGCTGCTTCAAAAGCTGGTATAGTTGGTTTTTCTAAATCAGTTGCATTAGAGTTAGGTTCTAGAAATATTAGAAGTAACGTAGTTGCTCCTGGTTTTATAGAAACAGAAATGACAGAAAAATTAGATGAAGCAACAGTGCAAAGTTGGAGAGATGGTATTCCTTTAAAAAGAGGAGGGCAGCCAATAGATATTGCAAATGCATGTGTGTTTTTAGCTTCTGATATGAGTGCTTATATTACAGGGCAAACTTTATCTGTAGATGGAGGAATGAACTAAAGTAAACACTTTATAAATTATAAAAAAGCTTCAATACTATATTGAAGCTTTTTTTATGCTCTAATTTTAGGTAACTCTATTTGGGGAATTGAAACTATTTTTATGGTATTCGTTTATTTTATATTAAAATATTCTCTGTTGGGTTTAATAGTAACTAATTAATACCAATTTAATTTTATGCTATCGCTAAAACAATTTAAAATCTAAATGTCTTCCTGAGCTTGTCGAAGGATATTCATTAGCCAAACTAAAGTCTTTAACAAAGCTTATGCTGAGTTAAAGGTAAAGTGTTCAGGCAGATATCTCTTTTTTATATATAAACAGTCAAAAACTTAAAGCGACTTTAAATAGTTAAATTGGTATAATGTCTGCTATGAAAGGTTTTTTAAATAATTAACAACATCTAGCATTGAAGTATAAATGTTATTGGCTAATTTAAATCTCGGATCATTTTTGTCTTCAGGAATCACAATAGTATTCATACTAGCAGATTTTGCTGCAATTAAACCTGTTACACTATCTTCTAAAACCAAGCAACTTCCAGTAGGAACTTTTAATAATTTTGCTGCTTTCAGATAAATAGCCGGATGCGGTTTTCCGTATTCTTCATCGTCTGCACTACAAACTACTTTAAAATAAGAAGCAATATTCAATCTGTTAAAAACGGCATCGATAATAGGTTTGCTAGATGATGTTGCTAAGGCAATATTAAAGTTGTTTTCTGTTAAAAAATCTAACAACTCGAATAAACCTTTTTTTGCTTTTCCTTTTTCAGTAATTAATTGGACTACAGCCGCAATAATTTCTTTTTCTAATATTTGGGGATTTATAGATAATTGATGTAATTGACACCAAGTTAAGGCAACATCATCTATCCTTTTTCCCATCGTGTTTTTAATACAATCTTCTACAGTAATCGTAATACTGTAAGTAGATAAAATTTTTATTTGTGCTTGTCGCCAAAAAGGTTCAGAGTCTATAATAACTCCATCCATGTCAAAAATAAAAGTGTTTAATTTCATTAAATGTTGATTAAGTAATTTTTTTGAAACATTTTATTGTAGATATCCTTGCTAAACATATACAATTGTGCCGGTTTTTTAGAAACTCCAACTTGTTTTTCATCTAAAGGTACAAGATATTTTTTATTGATTAATTTTCTTCTAAAATTCCGATTATCTATTTCTATAGCTAATATAGATTGATATAAATCTTGTACGTCATTTATGGTAAATTTATCTGGCAATAACTCAAAAATAATAGGTTCCTGCAAGCATTTGGTTTTTAAATCTTCATATGCTTCCAAAATGATTTGTTTATGATCAAAACCTAATTCTGGTAAATCGTTAATTGAAAACCATTGTGCCTTGTATTTATTATTTTCGATAGCAACATCTTCTGTTTTTAGTAAAAAATAATAAGCAATTGTAATGGTTCTTAAGTTAAATGCTTCATTTTTAATCCACAATAAATCTTTTTCATTCGTCAATCTATTTGGGTCACCAAAAGCTCTAAATTGTTTTTTATATAAATTGGTAAGTCCAGTTAATTCCTTTAATACTCTAGAAGCAGAGTCATCTAAGGTTTCATCTTCATAAACGTGATACCCTGTTAATACATAATCATCAACAAGTACTTTATTTTCAGACTTTGATTCTAAATATCGTTCTATTAATAAAACATTTAAAGATTTGGTATCTGTATCATATCCAAAAACAACACAATCTACTGATATATTTGATATTTTCTTGTTACTCATATTTGTATTTCTAATGTAAATTTAATCTTTTTTTTTAAATTATTTAAAATAAACGTATTTATAACGTATAATTTTTTTCTAATTAAGAAAATACTTTACTACTACCTTATAATGTGTTTTTACTGATAAAATTAGCTTTAGTAATATCAATTTAACATACATTCAAGCTAATATAGGATATTTTTTTGCTTTTTTATTAGTTTTTGTAATATTTTTTTATTTACATTTGCGTATCAAACGTCATTATGACGTTTTATTTTAAAGGTATCCTATTAAAATTTATAACTATTTAAAAGATAAGTAATGAGACAATTATCCAAAGAAAAGAAACCAGTAAGTTATTATCTTAAAAAGGGAAGTGTTTCTATCGTACTTTTAAATATATTTTTATTGATATCAGTACAACATACAATTGCTCAAAACGATTTAGTTAATGACGAATATCAATCTTTTAGTATTGGGGCACATGTTAAAAATATGCATTTATGGCATGGGAGTGTTGTGCATCCTGGAGCAATGATTGCTACGAGTTTAGAATACAATTCAAAAAACAAGAAATTTACTTTTGGTCTTTGGGGAGGCGCAAGTTTTTCTACGATAGATGTAGATAATTTTACAACAGGAAAAACAGAAAGTGCTTTTTATAAAGAAGTTTCTATTTATACCAAATATCGTTTTTCTGATCGTTTTTTTATAGAAGCAGTTTCTCATAACAATTACACAGGTGTAGAAGAAAGAGGAGATGAATTAAAATTTTGGAGTTATGATAAAACGCAAGGCTACAATTTTGTAGATATTAATTTTGGATACAATATAACTACAAATACTTTATTATATTTAGCAACTATAATTAATGGAGGTTCAGGAGATTATGAAGTTCAAGTAGATGGTAGCTTAAAGAATTCTTGGACACATTATTTTGAAGTGAATAGTAAAGTTTGGGAAAAAGGAGATGCTAGCTTAACTTTATTTACTGGTAGTGCTTGGTCTTTTGCTACGGATAAAACATTTTATACTGATAGTGCAGCTAATATTATAAATGTAGGAGCAACATTTAACAAAGATGTTAAAATAGGCAACTATAATTTACCAATTGGAGTTACTGCAATGTGGAATCCAGAACAAGCAAAAACAGTACTTCAATTAGATCTAACTTTATTTTAAGACATATATAATTACTTAATATTTACAACAGTATGTATAACATTATCACTAAAATTAAAAAGAACTAACTTTAAATAAACGTCATATGGAAACTCCCAATCAATATCAGCAGTTCGAAGACTTAGAAATAGAGCAATTACCAATTGCTAAAAATAAACTACATAATTGGACGCATTTTGCCGGTTTGTATGCTGCAGAACATGTTGCCGCCACAGAATTTGTAATTGGTGCAACGTTTGTTGCCTTAGGCGCAACTACAAAAGATATTATTTTAGGATTATTGATTGGTAATATATTAGCTGTTTTAAGTTGGACGTTAATTACATCTCCAATTGCTGTAGATACTAGATTGAGTTTGTATACCTATCTTAATAAAATAGCTGGAGACTCTATGACAAAGCTCTATAATTGGGCAAATGTTGTTATTTTTACAGTCATTTCTGCGGCAATGATAACCGTATCTTCTACAGCAGTTCGGTTTGCTTTTGATATTCCGGCACAACTAGATTGGTATCCAACAAATCTTTGGTTTGTTTTAATAGTTTTACTCGTTGGTATTGTTGTGGTTGCAATTGCTATATATGGTTTTACAGCGGTTTCTAAATTCTCGGCAATTTGTGCGCCTTGGTTATTTGTGATGTTTATTAGTGGTGCATTTATACTTTTACCAGCACTTTCTTTAGATGTTTTAGGTGAAACATTGCCAAATGGATGGACGGAACTTATAAATTTAGGAGATCAATCTATTTGGACGGGACTTAATAGTGATGGAGAACCAGGAATCGGATTACTTGAAGTTATCGGTTTTGCTTGGGCAGCGAATTCAATTACCCACTTTGGTCTTATTGATATGGCTTTATTTCGTTTTGCTAAAAAGAAATCTTACGGATTAACAACAAGTACAGGAATGATGTTTGGTCATTTTGTTGCTTGGATCTCTGCAGGAATAATGGGAGCTGGTGCAGCTGTTATTATTGGTAAATCTATCGTAGAATTAGATCCGGGAGATGTTGCTTATTACGCTTTGGGTTGGTCTGGTTTTGTAATTGTTATTGTTGCTGGTTGGACGACTGCTGTTGCCAATCTTTATAGAGCTGGTTTGGCTGCACAAGCTATTTTCACTAAAAATTCTAGAAAAAAGACAACTATAGTTGTTGGTTTAGTAACTATGGTAGTCGCTTGTTTTCCGTTTGTGTTTTCTCAAATGCTTCCGTTATTAACGTATGCAGGTTTATTAGTTGTACCAGTTGGTAGTATTGTTTTTGCAGAGCATCAAATTTTCCCTAAAATAGGGTATACGCGTTATTGGTCTCATTATCGTAATTTAACCTTTAGTACTCCTGCCATTGCTTCTTGGGCATTAGGATTGTTGTTTGGTTTTGGTTTAAATATTTTAAATGTAATGTCTTTTTACTATTTATTTATACCAACTTGGATTTTTACAATACTTATTTATACTTTTTTAGCAGGACGTTATGGAGCAAAAGATAAATATCCAGAAGAAGAAGAAAAAGAGAGCGTAAGAAATACGCACATAGATGAATTTCAAGAAATAAAGGCACAAAAAGAAGTAGTACTTATAGTAGATACATCATTATTTACAAAGGTATTAAAAGGTATCTCATTACTTTCATTAGCAATAACCCTTGTGTTGGCCTGTATTGTGTTATTTGGTAGTGAAACAGAAAAAGTATATATAGCAAATAGAGAACTATTTTACACCTATGCATTTGTATGTACTGTAGTCTATTTTGTAACATCAATTTGGGCACTTAAAAGAGGTAATTCTTTAAATAAATAATAAAATCATGGAAAATATAATTAAATTAAATCAAAAGAATTTAGCAGAAATTAGTACTAAAATAACTTCTCCTACTTATAATAGAAGCGAAATTAAAACAGGTATTGTACATGTTGGTATTGGTGGTTTTCATAGATCACATGAAGCATTTTATACGGACTTATTATTAAAAGATGGTGCTCAGAAAGATTGGGGTATTTGTGGTGTTGCTTTGTTAGATTTTGATACTAAAATTTATAACATACTAAAAGAGCAAGACGGTTTATATACGTTGATTATAAAAGAATTAGATGGTTCGTTAACAAAACAAATTATCGGTTCTATGGTAGAAGTTTTATATGCACCAGAAAGTCCAATAAAAGTTATTGAAAAAATGGCGAGTGAAGATGTAAAAATCATCAGTTTAACCATTACAGAAGGAGGTTATAACTATAATGAAGCAACAGGAGAATTCAATTTTGAGAATCCTTTAATTCAGCACGATTTAGAAACTCCGAATGCTCCTAAAACTATTTTCGGATATTTAACGCAAGCGTTGAAATTAAGAAAAGAAAATGGTTTAAAAGGTGTTACTATTCAATCTTGTGATAATATACAAGGAAACGGGCACATGACAGAAAAAATGTTGTTAAGCTATGTAAAAGTAGCAGCACCAACTTTAGTATCTTGGATTGATGAAAATGTATCGTTTCCGAATGCAATGGTAGATAGAATTACACCAGCAACATCTGCATTAGATATCGAAAAATTAAAAGAAACTTCTGGTATTGATGATGGTTGGCCAGTAGTTTGTGAGCCTTTTAAACAATGGGTTATTGAAGACGATTTTGCAGCTGGAAGACCTGCTTGGGAAAACGTTGGCGCTCAGTTTGTAAAAGATGTGATACCGTATGAAAAAATGAAGTTAAGTTTACTAAATGCAGGTCATTCTGTATTAGGAATCTTAGGTGCATTATATGGTTATTCTACTATTGATGAAGCTGCAAATGATGCAGATATCAGTTCTTTTTTAAGAATATATATGGGGAATGAAGTTACACCAACTTTAGGAGATTTAGAAGGTGTGAATTTAAAAAATTATAAATTTTCATTAATCCAAAGATTCGGAAACACCTATATAAAAGATCAAATTGAAAGAATCTGTTCTGAGAGTTCTGCTAAAATTCCAATTTTTATTTTACCTACAGTTTATAATCAGTTAGAAAATAATAGAACTGTAAATCATGCTGCTTTTATCATTGCTGCTTTTGCTATTTATAGTGTTGGCGTAAATGAAAATGGGTCTCAATTAATAATTAAAGATGCTATGGAAGCTGTTTTAACTGAGAAAGCAATTTTATCAAGAAATAATCCAGCAGTTTTTTTAGAAATAGAATCTATTTTTGGGCAACTTAAAGACACTAAAACCTTTTTGGACGCTTATACAGATGCGTATCAGAATATTGTTAAAAACGGTATAGAGAAGTCTGTGAAAGATATTAATAGTACTATTTTAAATGAAATTTAGATGGCAAATATTACATGTTTTGGCGAAGTGCTTTGGGATGTGTTTCCAACGCATAAAAAAATAGGAGGAGCTCCTTTAAACGTTGCAGTAAGATTACAGTCTTTAGAAAATAATGTATATATAATCACTAAGGTTGGTGAAGATGATAATGGTCAAAAAATTAAGGATTTTATTAAAGAGAATAACGTTAATAAAGTAACGTTACAAATAGATGAAGAACTAAAAACAGGAAAAGTAAAAGTTTTATTAGATGACAATGGTTGTGCTTCTTATGATATTATGTTTCCAAGAGCTTGGGATCAAATAGAATTAACAGAAAGTGCAAAGAAAATAGTAAAAGTTTCAGACGCTTTTGTTTATGGTAGTTTAGTGGCTAGAAATGAAGTGTCTAGAAATACATTATATGAACTTTTAAAAATAGCAAAATATAAAATTTTTGATGTAAATCTTAGGGCACCTTATTATAACATAGAGCGTTTAAGTTACTTGATGAATGAGGCTAGTTTTATTAAATTTAATGATGATGAAATTATTGAAATTTCAAAGGCATTAAATTTTAATTCAACTTCTTTAGAAGAGAACATTCAATTTATAGCAGAAACTACAAGTACAAAATCTATTTGTGTTACTAAAGGTGGGGCAGGAGCAATAGTTTATTATAATAATGTATTCTATTATAATGAAGGTTATAAAGTACAAGTTGTAGACACTGTTGGAGCAGGAGATTCTTTTTTAGCTTCTTTAATTAATAAACTATTAAAAGGTGTTGCGCCACAAGAAGCATTAGATTTTGCTTGTGCTGTAGGTGCAATAGTTGCAAATAGTGAAGGTGCAAATCCTGAAATTAAAGAAAGCGATATTCTAGATTTTATGAAGCAAAAGACTCTGTAAAAATAAAATGCTTTATATATGAAAAGAAGTTGTCTAAAAAGAGTTAAATCTTGTCATACTGAACTTGTTTCAGTATCTCAACTTACTGAAATCCAAAACTCATAAGAATCTGAAATAAATTCAGATTGACAAAAAAACTACTTTTTAGACAATCTCTTTTTTTGTTTATGAATACAAAATTAAGAATACACCCAACATAATTCCGAATAAAGGAACCAACTTTTTACGTTTATTTTGTTCCTTAAAAATAAGTCCTCCAACTACAACGGCAATTATAATCTGACTCCTTTTTATAGCCGATAATAGCATAATTAAAGCATCAGGATCTTGTAGAGCTTTAAAATAAAAATAATCTGCTGTTTGTAATAAAACACCTACTGCTGGTATAGACCATCGCCATTTAAAGGCTTTTCTTTTATCAGCATAAGGAAACCAAGTGATCGATAAAATAATAAACAAAATAAGAATGGTGTAAAAGCAAAACCAAAATTGTAATGTTTGTGGGTTTAATGTTAAAGTCTGAATTAAAAACTTATCATACAAACCACTAGAAGCACCTAAAAAGGTTGCACCAATAATGGCAAAAATCCATTTATTTCTTTTAAAGTTGATACCCTCTTTTTTTCCTATTTTAGAATACAATAAGACCGATAGTATAATAAGGAAGAAACCAATCCATTGCAATGAGTTTGGTTTTTCATCATAAATTAAAATAGCACCTATAAAGGTAAAAAAAGGTCCTGCAGATCTTATGGGAGTAACAATTGTTATTGGTAAATGTTTTAATGCTTGGTAAGCCAAAACCCAAGAGGCAGCCATAATCATCGATTTTATAAAAATAAACCCATGTGTACTCCATGGAATACTATTGATATAAAAGCCTATTTTTTCCATGTAACCAGGGTTCCAAACAGAACCTAAATAGAAAGGAAGTATCAATAAAAAACCAGCAGAAATTGTTCCTAATAAAACAGGAAATACTTCATTGCCTTGTACGGCATGTTTTTTACATAAATTGTGTAATCCTAAAAATAAAGCCGCTAAAAGTCCTAAGTACATCCACATAATGCGCGCGAAGATACTAGAATGAAAAAAATACGAGACTTTTAATCGTTGTTATTTTATTTAAAAGACAGAAAATGTATTTAATTAGTTGATATATATTATTTTAATTAAGGTTATAAAAATGATGCCTTTTAATTTATTTTATTAATAATACCTTTTATTTCTCTTTTAGAATAAATAGTGTTACCTTTTGTAGGTGTTTAAAGGAAACATATAAAAAAGTAATTTATCTTTTTAATGTAGCTTTTAATCATTTTTATAATTCATTTAATTTTTTTGACTAAAAATAGGAGAGGAATTAAATTTTAAAAATTATTTAATTAAAAATATGATAATGAATTTTTACGATTACTGTAATTAATTAAACGAAATAAAATTATTATTACAATAACCACAACATATTTTAAAAATGATTGCTTTTTTCATAAAAGTAATTTATATTTACTAAAAAATTATAAGATTTGAAAGAAACTACAACATTACCGCTATTTTCAACTTACGAATTAGATTCCAGATTTTATGATGAGCTTTTTAAGAAAAATAATGAAATAAGAGAGGTTTATAAAACCTTATATAATTTGTTTGGTTCTTATTCTGTTACAGAGTTTGATCGTTTAAATAAGCAAGCAAAAGATTCTTTTTTTAATCTAGGAATTACATTTCAGGTATATGGAGATAAGGAGGTAAAAGAGAAAATTTTCCCTTTTGATTTATTTCCAAGAATTATTAATAATGAAGAATGGACTACCATAGAAAAAGGAGTTTTACAGAGAAGTAAAGCTTTAAATCTTTTCCTTTGGGATGTTTATCATGATCAAAAAATTATAAAACAAGGTATTGTACCGGAAGATTTAATAAAGTCATCTGCCAATTTTTTACCAGAAATGATAGGTTTAGATCCTCCTGGAGGCATTTATAATCATATTTCGGGTACAGATTTAATAAAACATTCAGATGGTAAATATTATGTTCTAGAAGATAATATTAGATGTCCTTCTGGTGTTAGTTATGTTATTGGGAATAGAAATGCTGTAAAACATGCATTGTTTGGTGTTTTTAATCAATATAACGCACATACGGTTGTAGATTATGGTTCTAAGTTATTAGATACTATGGAATCTGTAAAACCAAACGGAGTAGATGCTCCTGTTTGTGTTATTATTACACCTGGCGTTTATAATTCTGCTTATTACGAGCATTCATTTCTTGCAAAACAAATGGGAGTTGTTTTAGTAGAAGGAAGAGATTTATTTGTAGAAAATGGTTTTGTGTATATGAGAACTATTTATGGACCAGAAAAAGTAGATGTTATTTACAGAAGAGTAGATGATTTATTTATAGATCCTTTAGTCTTTAAAAAAGATTCTATGTTGGGCGTTCCTGGTTTATTTTCTGTGTATCAAAAAGGAAATGTTACTTTAGTAAATGCTCCTGGTACAGGTGTTGCAGATGATAAAGCGGTGTATACCTATATGCCAGAAATTATTAAATATTATTTAGATGAAGAACCAATTCTAAATAACGTACATACCTACCATTGTAGTAGAAAAGATGAGTTAAAATATGTGTTAGAAAACATTGATAAATTGGTTGTAAAACCTGTAGATGAATCTGGTGGATATGGAATCTCTATTGGAAGTAAACTAACAAAAGAAGAAATAGAAACTGTTAAGAAAACAATTTTAGCAGCACCTAGAAAATACATTGCTCAGCCTATAATGTCATTATCTACACACCCAACGTATATAGATGAAAATGAGTCTTTCGAATCTAGACACGTAGATTTAAGAACGTTTACTTTATTAGGAAAAGATACCGATTTTGTATTAAAAGGAGGTTTGTCTAGAGTTGCGCTTAAAAAAGGAAATTTAATAGTAAATTCATCTCAAGGTGGAGGCTCAAAAGACACTTGGGTTTTAAAAAAATAAAGAAATATGTTAGCAAGAGTAGCCAATAACCTTTTTTGGATGGGAAGATATATTGAACGTTCAGAGCACTTGGCAAGGTTTTTAAACGTCAATTACTTTTCTTCTTTAGATGCACCAGATGAATTATCTCAATCTAGACAATTTGTATTAAGATCTGTAATGTACATGTCTGCAAACGAAATTATAGATGCAGATATTACATTAGAAGAAGAAGCTGTTTTATTTAATGTTGGTCTAAATTTAGAGCAACCGTATTCTATTGTAAATACCTTTATTAATGCGCATGAAAATGCAAGAAGCTCTAGAGATTTAATTTCTACAGAATTATTTGAATGTATCAATAGAATTAATCATAGTTATAAAGGATATCCTATAGAGAAATTTGTAAAAAGTGGTTTGTACGAGTTTACTTCTATGGTAACACAATCTGCTTCAGAAGTAAGAAGTAAAATTAAAAGTACACTTTTACATGATGAAGTATACGCCATTATTATGCTTGGTGTTTATTTAGAAAGAGCCATACAAGTATCTAGAATTATTAATTCTAAATTAAGTGATGTCGCGGCAGCTAAAGAAATCTATGGAGATGCTATAGATAGCAGTTATCAATGGTCAACGCTTTTAAAATGCGTATCTACACATGATATGATGCGTAGTTTCTATAAAAAAACACCTTCTAGAAAAACTACATTAGAGTTTATTATTTTAAACGGAAAATGCCCAAGATCTATAAAAAGTTGTTTGTATCAAATTTACAAATACATCTGTATTATTTCTAAAAACAGACAAATAAAAGATGATTCTGCGGCTTTTTTAATTGGTAAAATGAAGGCTGAATTTGAGTATAAACTCATTACGGATATTGAAGATAATATAGAAGAATTTATTGCAGATTTAATTGAGCATTTAGTTTTAATTGCAGATAAACTAGAAGAGAATTACTTTAATATTTCAGATGCTATAATTAAACCAGATGTTAAAGTGGCTCCTGAAGTAAAAAAACAAACTCAAAAGCAATAAATCTCACAAAAGAAATAATTGTCTATTTAAGTGAATAATTTAAAACAATAAACCTCAAAGTTTTTACAAGCTTTGAGGTTTATTATTTAGTTTTATTTTTTTTAAAGTTTAAGACTGACTCTGGCTTTGACTTTGATGATTTTTGGCAGGTCTTAAATCTACAGCTACATCCATTTTACTTTTACCAGTACTATAAATAACTCCTTTTAATGGCGGAACATCATAATAATCTCTACCGTGAGCAACAACTATATGTTGGTTTTTTGGTATTTGGTTGTTGGTTGGGTCAAAATCTATCCAACCTAGGGTTGGGATAAATACAGAAAACCATGCATGAGAAGCATCAGTACCAATCAGTTTTTCTTTTCCTTCTGGTGGCAGTGTTTCTATGTAGCCACTAACATATCTGGCAGGTAATCCCATAGACCTAACACAAGCAATAGCTATTTGAGCAAAATCTTGACAAACACCTTTTTTCTCTTTCATTACTACTTTTAATGGCGTTGCAATGTTTGTAAAGCCAGAAACAAAATCGAAATCTGTAAAAATTCGTTGCATTAACTCGTAAGAAGCTTCATACAAAGATCTTTCTGGTTTAAAAGAAACCAATGCATATTCTTTAATTACAGCACTCATATCCGAAATTAAAGGAGATCCTAAAACAAATTGTCTCGCTTCAATAATGTCTGGTTGTGTTCCTTTTAATAATTTAAGCGCTTCTTCTATAGTAACTTTTTTTCCTTCAGTTAAATTTTGTCCTTCTATTTGTATATCATAATCTCTAGAAACTTTACTACGTGCAATAACAACTAGTTCTTCATGACTTTGCTGAATAGAAAAACGAGTAACCGTATTTCCAAAAAAATCGAGTCTTTCTGAAATATCAGTAGGTTCTGGACTAATTTCTAACGCATACTCTAAAACAGTTTGTCCTTTAAAACTTTTAGGCTTTAAAGTGGTTATATTATGACAAAAGGAAGCACCGTTTTCATAACTATATTTTGTTTTGTGCCAAAGATCAAAAATCATATTAATTAGAAATTTTTCTATCTACCAACTGTTTTTGTTGCTGAGAGTGGTTAAAGTAAGTGTCTGAAACAGATAAAGATGTTAAGTGTAATAAATCACTTAAATCAGACAGTAAGTTGTCTAACTTTTTACGCATATTAGATGCTTCATCAATTTCTAGAATTTCTTCTAGCGATAAACTTTCAATTTTTTGAATTACCGTATTAATGTTTTTTTGACAAATAGTCATTTCTACAGATGTACTTGTATTCGGTAACTTATCAATATCTTTCTTAATCCTTTTTACTTGATACATTAAAGATCTAGAATATTCTTTATCTAAAAGTAATAACTTTAAGACGTTTTCTATACTTAGATAAGACTTGTAACTGTATCTATAAATGTTTAAACTTTCGTGACTATTTAAAAGTGATTCTAAAACTTCATACTCTAATTCCTCATTATAATTTACAATAATTAAAGACCTAAATTTCTCTATAGTCATAGATGCTTGTTCTATTTGCAAACCAATAAAGTAGAGTAGAAGTCCTTGTCTTACTAATATACTTTCTTCTGACAAAGCCATAAAAGCAATCAATCTTGTAATTATTTTATCAAAGAACTTAGATAAAGTAGAAATAGTGTAAACCTTTTCTTCTTTAAGTTTTGTAAGTTGTTTCTGAATTCCATCAAAAACACGCCACATATCTTTAGACCATAGGTTTCTAAGAGAATAATAAGAGTTGTTAAAACTCTGCATAGATTGCGCAAAACCTCCAATTCTTTGGTTATCTAAAGTAAGCGACTTTAATTCTTTAAGAGGATTCTTTAATGCTTCTTCTTCATTTTCTCCTGTAAAACCAGGAAACGTAGAAGTAATGTTTGTAATAGATTGAAATAATATTTTTAAACTTTCAGATTCAGATTTTCTTTCATCATTATATTGTACATGCGTCATTTGGTTTAAAACCATACGTAAATACCTTGCTGTAAATAAAGTTCGACCCAAATATCTACCAGACCAATATAGGTTTTCGGCAGTATTACTAGGTACGTCATTAATACTTTCTGCCTGATTGGAAACGCTCTTATTCCAAGAATAGTTTTGTAAGTAATTTTGTTTTTTATCACTAACAATCCAAAAATCTTTACTAGTTCCTCCTCGCTGATTAGATACAAAAAGCTCTTCACGTTCTGTGGCAACTCTAACTAAACCACCAGGCATAACGCTATAACTATCTTGTTTTGCTATAGAAAAAGTCCTACACACAATTTTACGAGGTTCTAATTTATCATCAATAAAATTAGGAGCTGTAGAAAAAGATATTTTTTCTTGTGCTACAAATCTATTTGGGTTTTCTAAAATTTCAGCTTTTAGTTCCTTTAATTCTTCTTTGCTTAAAAACTCACAGAAATAGATATGTTCTCTATGCGATCTGTCTATTCTTTTTACTACATAAGAAGGTAAATCTTCTAAAACATGTTTTCTTTCTTTTTCTTGTCCGCACCACCAAGAAGCAATTTGAGGTAGAATTAACTTTTCTTTCAAGAAAAATTTGCAAATATTCTCCATAAACGGAATTAAAGCAGGGTTTTCTAAAACACCACTTCCAATAGGATTTACAATGGCAACATTTTGTAAACGTACAACCTCTAATAAACCAGCAACTCCTAAATAAGAATCTTCTCTTAATTCTAAAGGATCCATAAAACTGTCATCTACACGTCGTAAAATAACATCTACTTGCTTTAAACCTTTTAACGATTTTAACCAAACTTTACCATGTCTTACCACTAAATCATTTCCTTTTACCAAAGGATGACCTAAAAATGAAGATAAATAGGAATGTTCAAAATACGTTTCATTATGTGGCCCAGGTGTTAAAATAACCACCATTGGGTTCTCTTTATTAGACGGAGCTACGTTAAGCAATAATTTATTAAAATCATTAAAAAAGGTAGAGGGTTGTCTAACGTTTACATCCTTATATATTTCAGGAATAATTTTAGTGGTAGAAAATCTATTTTCTAAAGCATATCCCATTCCAGAAGGTGCTTGTGTTCTGTCATTTACAACCCACATACGTCCGTCTGGACCTCTCGCTAAATCTACTGCATGTACCAGTAATTGTTTAGGTGTTTTATATTCAATTTGATCACAAGAACGTAAAAAACCACGATGTGCGTAAATTACTTCTGGCGGAATAATTCCGTTTTTAAGTAATTCACGTTTTCCGTATAAATCTTTTAAAATTAGGTTTAATATTTCAGATCTTTGTTGAATTCCTCTTTCAACTTCACTCCATTCACTTTGATGAATTATAAACGGAACTACGTTTAAATTCCAGGGTCTATTTAACCCTTTAGGATCGTTATAAACATTATAGGTAACACCATTTTCTGCCAATAGCCAGTCTATATCAGCTTGTTTAGAAGCTAATTTTTTGGGTCCAATTTTTTGTAAATTGTCTAATAAAACTTTCCAATCAGATGTCTCTTCCATTTTAGAAATTAATAGTTCATCATATTTACTTTTATTTAAAAAATAATCGTGTAAGATTGTCTTTTCAATTTTACTTTCTTCTATCGTCATATTTCATGCTGCCTAAAAAAAATCCTTACTTTTTTCTTAAATCTAGGGTGTAAGGAAATTCAAAATTAACAGGTAATTCTTTAAACTTAAATCGCTTAGAACTACTGTTGGTTTCTACACTTCTACTAGTGCTTTCTGTATTTGGGTTGATACTTTCCACAGGATCAATTTCACCTTGTGTATGTCCAAACTCCCAGAAACGATTAATTCGTCTCGATTCTGCTTCATAACTATTTACTGGATATTCATCATAAGATCTTCCTCCTGGATGCGCAACAAAATAAGTACAACCTCCAATAGAACGTTTATTCCAAGTATCTACAATATCAAAAACAAGTGGAGTATCTACCGGAATTGTTGGGTGTAAAGCAGAAAACGGATCCCAAGCTTTATAACGAACACCTGCTACATATTCTCCATGAACACCTGTTTTATTTAATTGTACCTTAACGCCGTTACAACTTAATGCAAAACGGTCTTCGTTAAAATTAGAAACTTTTACTTGTAATCTTTCCAATGAAGAATCTACATATCTTGCAGTTCCTCCACCAGTCATTTCTTCACCTAAAACATTCCAAGGTTCTATACCTGCTCTTAATTCTAAATGAATATTATTAATGTCTACCATCCCATGTAATGGGAATCTAAATTCGAAAAATGGATCGAACCAATCTTCTTTAAATTCGTAACCTGCTTTATTTAATTGGTCAACAATATCTTTAATGTCTTCTCTTACGTAATGTTCTATTAAAAATTTATCATGTAATTCTGTTCCCCAACGAACTAAATTATGTTCGTAAGGTTTTTTCCAGAACCAAGCAACCAAAGTTCTAACGAGTAGCATTTGTACCAAACTCATTTTTGGGTGCGGTGGCATATCAAATCCACGTAATTCTAAAATACCTAATCTTCCTGTAGAAGAATCTGGAGAGTATAATTTATCAATACAAAACTCTGCTCTGTGCGTGTTTCCTGTTAAATCGGTTAATAAATGTCTAAACAATCTATCTGTTAACCAAAAAGGAACTTCGCCATCTTTCGGAATTTGATTAAAAGCAATTTCTAATTCGTATAAGTTGTCTAAACGAGCTTCATCTACTCTTGGCGCCTGACTTGTTGGTCCCACAAAAGAACCAGAAAATAAGTACGTTAAACCTGGGTGATGTTGCCAGAATGTTAATAAACTACGTAACAAACTTGGTTTACGTAATAAAGGACTATCTGCAGGACTTGTACCTCCTAAAGTTACATGGTTTCCACCACCAGTTCCGGTGTGTTTACCATCTAACATAAACTTTTCTGTACCTAATCTTGCTTTTTTAGCTTCATCATAAAAAGTAAATGTGTTTTTACACAAATCTTGCCAGTTGGTAACCGGATGTACATTCACCTCAATAACAGCAGGATCTGGTGTTATTTTAAGAGACTCTAATCTGTTATCTTTTGGCGGTTCATAACCTTCCATAATAACAGGTACATTTAATTCTCTTGCGGTAAGTTCTATGGCAGCAATTAAATCTAAAAACATTTCTGCCGTTTCTAAAGGCGGTAAAAATAAATATAATTTACCTTCTCTAATTTCGGCACAAAGTGCAGTACGTACAAAATAGTTAGGTTGATTTAATTCTAAACCATAATCTAAAAATTCTTGATACCTTTTCTTTACAATATTTTTAAAACTAGGTAAGCGTTTCTTTTTAGAAAACAAATCTGGTTCATAAATAGGAAAAACCTCATGTTCTGGTTTTTCCATTAATGAATCTAAAGGCAATCTTAATCCCATAGGAGAATTCCCTGGAGTTAAAAAGATATGCTGTCTTCTAAAAGTCCAAGCACTTGTAAACCATTTATCTTCTGTTTTATTTAAAGGCAGTAAATGACCAACAGGTGTAGATGCGCCTTTTTCATAAATTTCATGTAATTTTTTACGTGCTAAAGAACCGTCTTTATCCTTTGCAGGATCTATATCTATCGGTAAATTTCCTTGTTCCCATAAATGATAAAATGGGTCTTCGTAACTAGGAAGAATATGTTCTGTAGAAACACGTAAATACTTAGAAAGTGTTTCTAAAAATAATTTATCAGAATTTTCTGGAACAATAGGATTATCAGCATAGCTGGATAAAAACTTTTTATTGTACCAAATAGGTCTACCATCTTTACGCCAGCAAATTTCTATTTGCCATCTTGGTAAAGGTTCTCCTGGATACCATTTTCCTTGTGCATGATGTAAAACAGCTCCGTTACCAAATTTATCATACAAACCTTTGGTTAAATCGCCTGCTAGTTTTCTTTTATTTGGTCCATCTGCAGCAGTATTCCACTCCGGAGACTCTAAATCATCAATAGAAATAAAGGTAGGTTCGCCACCCATTGTTAAACGAACATCTCCTTTTTCGAGTTGTTTTTCTACTTTATTACCAAGTTTGTAAACAGCGTCCCATTGTTCTTCTGTATACGGTTTTGTAACTCTTGGAGATTCTAAAATTCTAGTTACTTTGTTTTCAAAAAAGAATTCAGTTTCACATTTATCTGTCATTCCAGAAACGGGTGCGGCACTTTCAAAAGAAGGTGTACAGGCTAACGGAATATGACCTTCACTTGCTAAAAGACCAGAAGTGGCATCGAAACCAATCCAACCAGCACCTGGTAAATAAACTTCTGCCCAAGCATGTAAGTCTGTAAAATCTTCTTCAGGTCCAGAAGGACCGTCTAATGATTTTTCGTCTGATTTTAATTGTACTAAATAACCAGAAACAAAACGTGCTCCAAACCCTAAGTGACGTAAAGTCTGTACAAATAACCAGGCATAATCTCTACAAGAACCGTTTTTCTGCCCCAAAGTTTCTTCACAACTTTGAACACCCGGATCCATTCTAATATTATAATTTAAAAACTCATAAATTTTCTGATTGATATCAATTAGAAAATAAATGGTTTTTCTTGGCGTATAATCTAATGTTTTTATAAACTCTTCTAAAAGCTTCCCCTTATCTGTAATTTCTAAATAAGGTTGTAATTCTTTTTTTACAGTTTCTGTATACACAAAAGGATATTCTTCTGCATACTCTTCAATAAAGAAATCAAAAGGATTGATCGTTTTTAAATCGGCTATAATCTCAACATCAATAGACATTTCATCTGTTTTCTCAGGAAAAACCAAACGCGCTACATAATTTCCAAAAGGATCTTGTTGCCAGTTAAAGAATTGCTCTTCTGGCGTAATTTTAATAGAATAAGATTCTATAGGTGTTCTGGAGTGAGGTGCTGGTCTTAGCCTAAAAATATGAGGAGATAATGATACTTTTCTATCATATTTATAAGTTGTCTTGTGTGATATTACGATTTTTAATGCCATGTATACATTTATGTTATGAGTGCAAATTACTTAGTTAACCTTACTTAACCTTTCAAACTAAAGCGAAAAAAAACGCCGGCAAATTTAGGTATTTATTATTCTAAATACCTTGAAATTTACAATAAAAAAGAGATTCAAAAAAGCATTATAGCTTCATAATAAATCAATTTTTAAGATCGTTTTAGAATACTTTTATTTTTTATAAATTTAGTAATAAAACAACAGAATATCCTTATTAATACATCTATATTATTGCTTTTTATTAGCGTTGTAATAATTTTTGCATAAATAAAATATTAAAATGATAATTTGTTAATTTAAGGACAGTATCTGCCTACTTTCTTAAAAGATATAATTTAAAATTAGAAAATAAACAAAAACACTATTTTTTTCAATTCCTTAATTTAACTTAAAATAAGTTGTAATAATCTATGAATATGACAACTATCATATTATAAAATATAGATGTATGCTAAATTTGATGAAATTAAAACATCAAAATTATGAATATTTCACATATAGAGCATTTAGGTATTGCTGTTAATAATTTAGAAGAATCCATAAAATATTACGAAGAAGTTTTAGGTTTAAAATGTTATTCTATAGAAGAGGTTGTCGATCAGAAAGTGAAGACAGCCTTTTTTTTGGTAGGTAACACAAAAATAGAATTATTAGAGAGTACTTCTCCGGATGGTCCAATTGGTAAATTTATAGAGAAAAAAGGACCAGGTATTCATCATATAGCCTTTGCGGTACCAAATGCAACAGAAGCATTAAAAACTGCAGAACAACGTGGCGTTAAACTTATTGATAAAGTCTCAAGAAAAGGAGCAGAAGGACTAAACATTGGCTTTCTTCATCCAAAATCTACCTTGGGCGTACTTACAGAACTTTGTTCTAAAGAATAATTTTAAAAGAAAATACTTATATAAAAATGGCAAATCAAGATAAAATTAACGAACTCATTGAAAAAAGAGCGGAAGCTAAAATGGGTGGTGGAGAAAAACGTATCGATTCTCAGCATGCTAAAGGTAAATTAACTGCACGTGAACGTATAGATATTCTTTTAGACGATGATAGTTTTGAAGAGTTTGATATGTTTGTAACACACAGAACAAAATCTTTTGGATTGGATAAACAAATTTATCTTTCTGATGGTGTTGTTACCGGACATGGTACAATAGACGGAAGAATTGTATATGTATTTGCACAAGATTTTACGGTATTCGGTGGTTCTTTATCTGAAACCTATGCTTTAAAAATATGCAAGGTAATGGATATGGCAATGAAAATTGGTGTACCAGTAATTGGTTTAAATGATTCTGGTGGAGCGCGTATTCAAGAAGGAGTTAGATCTTTAGCGGGTTATGCAGAGATTTTTCAAAGAAATATTATGGCTTCTGGGGTAATTCCTCAAATTTCTTCAATTTTAGGTCCTTGTGCTGGTGGTGCTGTGTATTCACCGGCGTTAACAGACTTTACAATTATGACCGAAAATACAAGTTATATGTTTGTTACAGGCCCTAAAGTGGTAAAAACCGTTACTGGAGAGGTTGTAACGGCAGAAGAATTAGGTGGCGCTAAAATTCATTCTACTAGATCTGGAGTCTCTCATTTTTTAGCTGCAAATGATGAAGAAAATTTATTATTAGTGCGTAAGTTATTAAGTTACTTGCCTTCAAATAATTTAGAAGAAGCACCCATTTTACCTTGTAACGATCCTATTGATCGTTTAGAAGATGCTTTAAATGAGATTATTCCAGAAAACCCAAATCAACCTTATGATATTGTAGATGTAATTTCAATCCTTACAGATAATGGAGAATTTACAGAAGTGCACAGAAATTATGCTAGAAATATCTGTGTCGGTTTTGCTAGATTTAATGGTCGTCCGGTTGGCATTGTTGCCAATCAACCTAAATATTATGCAGGTGTTTTAGACATTGATGCTTCAAGAAAAGCAGCACGATTTGTTCGTTTTTGCGATGCTTTTAATATTCCTATTGTAACCTTAGTTGATGTACCAGGTTTCTTACCAGGAACAGGTCAAGAATACGGCGGAATTATTTTACACGGGGCAAAATTACTATTCGCTTATGGAGAAGCAACTGTACCTAAAGTAACAATTACTTTACGTAAATCTTATGGTGGAGCGCATGATGTAATGAGTTGTAAGCAATTACGAGGTGATGTAAATTATGCGTGGCCAACCGCAGAAATTGCTGTAATGGGAGCTAAAGGAGCTGTAGAAGTTTTAGAAGGATCTAATATTCGAAAAATAGAAGATGCAGATGAAAAACAAGAGTACATTCAGAAAAAAGAGGATGAGTATACTGCCAAGTTTGCAAATCCATACATGGCAGCAAAATACGGATTTATAGACGATGTTATAGAGCCAAGAAACACGCGTTTCAGAATTATTAGAGCATTAGAATTACTTCAAAATAAAAAAGATGTAAATCCTCCAAAAAAACACTCAAACATTCCATTATAATGACAAACATATTTTTAAATACCAGCAATATCAATGAAGGCTACGTTATTTTATTTACAGGGTTATTCATTGTTTTTAGTGCGTTAGTAGTACTAGCACTTTTCTTTAACTATGGATTGCCTGTAATGCTTTATGTGTACAAAATAATTACCAAAGGAAAGGATAAGAAAATCAGTGAAATAAAAGTAAAAGGAGATCATAATTTTACTGGTGAAATTTCTGCGGTTATTGGTGCTGCAGTACATATGTATACAAGTGAACAACACGACCATGAAAGCGCAATTTTAACCATAAAACAAGTTAAAAAAACGTATTCACCATGGAGTTCTAAAATTTACGGAATTCAAAATAGATTATAACAAATGAAAAGCTATAAATTTAAAGTAAACGAAAACGGCTATACCGTTACTATAAAATCTCATGAAGATAATATTATTAACTTAGAAGTTAATGGTACGTCTTATGAAGTAAAAATGCAAGAAGAGGTGAAGAAAACAAAAACACCTACATTAATTAGATCTGCATCTAAACAACCTTCTGCACCATTACAAGTAAATCCAAAATCTGCAAAAACAAGAATTGTTGCACCTATACCAGGAGTTGTACTATCTATTGATGTAAAAGTTGGCGATACACTAAAAGTAGGGGATAGAATGCTTGTTTTAGAAGCTATGAAAATGGAAAATAGTATTGTCTGTGAAAAGGCAGGTACTATTACCGCCATAAAGATTAGTGTAGGGCAACAAGTACTGCATGATGAATTAATGATAGAACTAGAATAAAACACGAAGTATGAAAAAAGTAATTTTAATATTCTGCGTTTTATCTTTATTGATCTTTATTAGACCAGTTTTAGGATTAAGCTCAGATGCTAACCCAGACTCCATAGACAGCGCTACGGTTACTACAACGCAAGTTGATAAAGCACCACAAGAAGTGAGTGTTTTTGAAGGAGCATTTAAAGGAATAAAAACATTTTATAGTTATACCGGGTTTGCAAATTCAACCTCTGGAAACTTAATAATGATTGTAATAGGAATTACATTTATCTACTTAGGTATTAAATTCGATTATGAACCTCTACTACTAATTCCTATTGGTACCGGTGTTATTTTAGGAAATATCCCTTTTGTGGCCGGAAACCAAACAGGTATTTATGAAACCGGATCTGTATTAAACTATCTCTATTTTGGAGTAGTAAAAGGAATTTATCCGCCGCTAATTTTCTTAGGGATAGGAGCAATGACAGACTTTTCCTCTTTAATTGCAAACCCAAAATTAATGCTTTTAGGAGCAGCTGCACAAATTGGTGTATTTGCAACCTTTATGGGAGCTTTATATTTAGGTTTTAACCTTCCAGAAGCAGGTGCAATTGGTATTATTGGTGGAGCAGATGGTCCTACAGCAATTTTCCTTTCATCAAAATTAGCTAATGGTATTAATATATTGCCAGATGGTACCACGGTAAAAAATCTTATTGGCCCTATTGCTATTGCAGCCTATTCTTATATGGCTTTGGTTCCTGTAATTCAACCTCCTTTAATGAGAATGTTAATCTCTAAAGAGGATAGAAAAATTAAAATGAAACCACCAAGAGCTGTTACTCAAAAAGAAAAAATGATTTTTCCTGTAGTAGCTTTAATTTTAACAACGTTTATTTCTCCGAGTGCATTACCATTATTAGGGATGTTATTCTTTGGTAATTTATTAAAAGAATCTGGTAAAACAGAAAGATTAGCAGATACAGCAAGAACGAAGTTAATTGATATTGTAACTATTTTATTAGGTGTTACCGTAGGTGCCTCTACACAAGCAGATATCTTTATTACAAAAGATTCATTATTAATTTTTGGTTTAGGAGCCGTATCATTTGTAATTGCTACTTGTGGAGGTTTACTGTTTGCTAAATTTATGAATAGATTTTTAAAAGAAGGTAATAAAATAAACCCTTTAATTGGTGCAGCAGGAGTTTCAGCGGTTCCAGATAGTGCTCGTGTAGTACATATTGAAGGCTTAAAATCTGACCCAAGTAATTACTTATTAATGCATGCTATGGCGCCAAATGTTGCTGGTGTAATAGGTTCTGCAATTGCTGCAGGTATTATTTTAAGTTTCTTAGGATAAATGATGAAATAGAAGGTTCATTTTAGTATGTAAATGGACAAACAACAATTTTTAAAATTTGATAATATGAAAATACCAAATAAAATGACAGCTGCACAAGCTGTTCAGTTAATCAAATCTAACGATAGAGTTTTAATCCAAGGAGGATCGGCTACACCACAGGCTTTAATAAATGCCATGGTAGCTAGAGCTCCCGAATTAAGAAATGTTGAGCTTGTTCATTTACATACCGAAGGAGCTTGTGGTTATACAGCTCCAGAATTAAGAGAAAGTTTTCATACCAATGCTTTTTTTATTGGAGGAAACATTCGTAAAATGGTAGGAAATACGGTAGATTATATTCCGGTTTTTTTAAGTGAAATACCAAGTTTATTTCGTGAAGGATATATGAAATTAGATGTGGTATTGGTAAATGTATCACCACCAGATAAACATGGTTTTTGTTCTTTAGGAGTTTCGGTAGATATTGTTATTGCTGGTATAGAACAAGGTAAAACCATTATTGCTCAAATTAATCCTCGCATGCCAAGAACTTTTGGCGATGCACAAATACATTTGAAACATTTTGATGCTTGTGTTGAAGTTGAAGAAGAAATCTACGAAATGAAATTTGTAGAACCGTGTGATATTGAAAAATCTATAGGTAGAAATATTGCTGAAATTATAGATGATGGTGCCACACTTCAAATGGGCATTGGAGGAATTCCTAACGCTGTTTTAACATTTTTACATAACCATAAAAATTTAGGTATACATACAGAAATGTTTTCTGAAGGAATTGTCGATTTAGTTGAAAAAGGCATTGTAAATGGATCTAAAAAGAAAACGAATCCGTATAAAATTGTATCAGGTTTCGCAATGGGAACACGTCGTTTATATGATTTTATGGATGATAATCCAGAAATAGAAATGAATGACATTGCCTATGTAAATGATACGTCTATAATCCGTAAAAATCCAAAAGTAACAGCAATAAATTCTGCCATCGAGGTAGATTTAACAGGTCAAATTTGTGCAGATTCTATCGGTCAAAGAATGTTTTCTGGTGTTGGTGGTCAAATGGATTTTATGCGAGGAGCGGCATTATCAAAAGGAGGAAAACCAATTTGTGCAATTACTTCAACTACAAATAAGGGAATTTCTAAAATTACACCAATGTTAAAAGTTGGAGCAGGTGTGGTAACAACTCGTGCGCACGCAAGGTTTGTAGCTACAGAATATGGTATTGCAGAACTATTTGGTAAAAATTTAAAACAACGAGCACAAGCACTAAGAGATATTGCGCACCCAGATCACAGAGAAGAATTAGACAAAGCTATTTTTGAAAGATTTGGAAGTAGTATTAGGGTTAAATAAATATATGGAAAATTCAGTTCTTTAAAGTCTATTTTTAAGGAACTGTAGTTTTTAAATAATTAATAAAATTGACACATAATGAGCGATAAAAAGAAAGCACTATTTTCAGATTTTTCTTCAGTTTCTACTGAACAGTGGATGGAAAGAGTGACCGCAGATTTAAAAGGTGCTGATTTTGATAAAAAACTAGTATGGAAAAACCTTACTGGTATCAATTTTCAGCCTTGTTATACTATTGAAAATTCAATTACACAGCTAAAAAATACAGGAGAGAATTCACAGTCGTTGGTAAACTATAGAAGTGTATCTGCTTGTTGTGGAAAATCTGGAAATGATTTAGCTCTAAAAGCAATTGAAGAAGGTATAAACGGAATCATTTTTCAAATGGTAACAAATGTATCTGTTAAAGAGCTTTTAAACGGAATAGATTTAAATGAGATTTCTGTATCCTTTAAATTATTTAATAATGCAATCCCTTTTACAAAGGAGTTAGTTGCATTTGCTAAAGGTAAAAACTTAAAAGGTTATATAGATACAGACCTGATTTCTAGTTATGTAACAACTGGTGTTTTTAATGAAAACCTTGTTGATATTACTGCAGAATTAGTGAAATTAACGAGTGATTTTCCAAATTTTAAAGCAATTTCTATTTCTGGAACGGAGTATTTAGATTCTGGATCAAATCAAGTTCAAGAAATAGCGTATACATTAAGTTCTCTAGTTTTCTTAACAGAAAAACTGAAAGAAAAAGAGATTGCAGTTCAAGATATTTTCAATAATCTAAACTTCAATTTAGCCATTGGTTTAGAGTATTTTGTAGAGATTGGTAAATTTAGAGCGTTTAATAATTTATTAGCTGAGGTTGCTGCTAAATATCAAATTACAGATTTTGCGAACACAATTACTGCAAAAACGTCTATTTGGAGTAAATCTGTAACAGATGCAGAAACAAATTTATTGCGTTGTACTACAGAAGCAATGGCTGCAATATTAGGCAATGTAGATGGTGTTTTAATTGATGCGTATGATAAAGAATTTAAAAGTGCATCCGATTTTTCAAGTAGAATAGCTGGTAATATTACAACCATTTTAAGAGAAGAATCTTACTTTGGTAAAGTTTCCAATCCTGTAGATGGTTCTTATTATATTGAAGAAGTAAGCTCTAAGATAGCCGAAAAAGCATTAGAATTATTTAAGGCGATTGAAGCAGATGGTGGTTTTTATATCAATTTTGAAAACGAAACCATTCAACAGCAAATTGCTGAAATCCGACTTCAAAAATTAAAACTAATTAGTCAGCGTAGAACCCCTATGGTTGGGATTAATAAATACCCGAACCTAATGGAAAAAGTTCCTGTAAACGTTCTTTCTTCAGGAATTACAGATGATCCTAAGGTGCTAATTCCAAGAAGAGCTTCTTTAGAAATTGAGGCAATGCGTAGAGTTACAGAAGAATTAGTAGCAGAAACTAATGTGCGTCCAATTGTTCAATTAGCCAGTTATGGAAACTTAACGATGCGTAAAGCCAGAGCAGCTTTTGCTTATGATTTTATAGGTGTAAGTGGTTTTGATGTACACCAAGAAGAAAGTTTTGCAAATGCAGCAATTGCCGCTACAGAAAGCGCAAAATCAAATTCAAATGTAGTTGTTATTTGTAGTTCCGATGAAGATTACAATGCAACCGCTGTCGATTTTGTAAAAACATTTAGAGCAATTGATACAGACAAAGTCTTACTATTAGCTGGTGCTCCAAAAAACATGGATGAATTAACGGCTGCTGGTTTGGATGGTGTTGTAAATATGAGAACAGATGTTCTTGTTGTGCTTTCTAATATTCAGAAAAAAGTTCAAAAAACCTTTAAATCTTTAGAAGTATGAAATCGTTTTTACGATTACATGTGACGATTGAAAAACAATAAAAAAGAAACACATGAAACCAGATTTTTCAGATATAAAAATAAATTCAGCTGTTAAGCAAACAGCTGCAAATGCAGAGAATCAAGATGTTTGGAATACTCCTGAAGGAATCCCTGTAAAAAAACAATTTACAAAAGAAGATATTAGCAAAGCAGAACATTTAGGTTTTGCTGCTGGTGTACCACCTTTTTTAAGAGGTCCTTATAGCGCCATGTATGCCATGCGTCCTTGGACGATTCGTCAATACGCAGGTTTTTCTACTGCGGAAGAGTCAAACGCTTTTTACAGAAGAAATTTAGCAGCAGGTCAAAAAGGACTTTCCGTTGCTTTTGATTTAGCGACACACCGTGGTTACGATTCCGATCATCCACGTGTAACGGGAGATGTTGGTAAAGCAGGTGTTGCCATCGATTCTATTTTAGATATGGAAATTTTATTCGACCAAATTCCGTTAGATAAAATGTCTGTTTCTATGACCATGAATGGAGCCGTTTTACCAATTATGGCTTTTTACATTGCAGCCGCAAAAAAACAAGGTGTTTCTTTAGATCAGCTTGCTGGTACGATTCAAAATGATATTTTAAAAGAATTTATGGTGCGTAATACATACATTTATCCACCGTTACCTTCTATGAAAATTATAGGTGATATTTTTGATTACACCACTAAAAATATGCCGAAATTTAACTCAATTTCTATTAGTGGTTACCACATGCAAGAAGCAGGTGCAACAGCAGATATTGAATTAGCATATACCTTAGCAGACGGAATGGAGTATATAAGAACCGGATTAAAATCGGGTTTAAAAATTGATGAATTTGCGCCTCGTTTATCATTTTTCTGGGCGGTAGGAATGAATCATTTTATGGAAATTGCAAAAATGCGTGCTGCACGTATGCTTTGGGCCAAAATTATAAAAACGTTTAACCCCACAAATCCAAAATCGATGGCTTTGCGTACACATAGTCAGACTTCTGGCTGGAGTTTAAGCGAGCAAGATCCTTTTAATAATGTAGCCAGAACTTGTATTGAGGCAATGGCCGCTACTTTAGGCGGAACGCAATCTTTACACACCAATGCATTGGATGAAGCCATTGCTTTACCTACAGATTTCTCTGCAAGAATTGCACGTAACACTCAGATATTTATTCAAGATGAAACTCAAATGACTAAGTCAGTTGATCCTTGGGCGGGTTCTTATTACGTGGAATATTTAACGCAAGAAATTGCGAAGAAAGCTTGGAAATTAATTGAAGAGGTAGAAGAACTAGGAGGAATGGCAAAAGCTATTGAAACCGGAGTTCCAAAATTACGTATAGAGGAAGCTTCGGCACGTAAGCAAGCGCGTTTAGATTCTGCTCAAGATATTTTGGTAGGTGTTAATAAATTTAAAACGACTGAAAAATCTAATATTGAAATTTTAGATATAGACAATACTGTCGTTAGAGATTCTCAAATAGCCCGTATAAATAAAATGAAAGCGGAACGTAATTCTAAAGCGGTTGCTGCCAATTTAAAAGCTTTAGAAGATTGTGCAGGAAATGGTAAAGGTAATTTATTAGCTTTGGCTGTGGAAGCTGCAGAAAATTTTGCTACATTAGGTGAAATATCAGATGCTTTAGAAGTTCATTTTGGAAGACATAAAGCAGATACTAAATTAATAAGCGGAGTGTACGGAAAAGAAGTAAAAAACGATGATACATTTGCAAGAGCGCAAAGGTTAACCGATAAATTTGCAGAAATAGAAGGTCGTAGACCAAGAGTTATGATTGCAAAAATGGGGCAAGATGGGCATGATAGAGGTGCAAAAGTTGTTGCTTCTAGTTTTGCCGATTTAGGTTTTGATGTAGATATGGGATCGTTATTCCAAACGCCAGAAGAAGTTGCTAAACAAGCAGTTGAAAACGATGTGCATTTTGTTGGAGCCTCTAGTTTAGCGGCTGGACACAAAACTTTAATTCCACAATTAATTACTGAATTAGAAAAAATAGGAAGACCAGATATTATGGTTTTTGCTGGAGGTGTAATTCCTGCACAAGATTATGATTATTTATTAGAAAGAAAAGTAGTAGCCATTTTTGGTCCTGGTACTGTAATTTCTGAATCTGCGATTACCATTATGGAAAAATATTTAGAGCAAGAATAAGTTTTAAATTATTAATCATTAGTGTCCGATTAATATTTTTTTTTAGTTTGATAAATCTTTCAAAACAAGGGTTTATGTGTTTTTTGATGATACCCTTGCTTTTTTTAAGTAAAATTACTGAGAAAAGGCAGACTAATTTTAATTTAAGTTACATCTCTTTGTCAAGGTGTTAGAGTCAAGTCTTGGTTCTTGATTCTAAAAGCGAAGCGGTCTTATGTCTTTTATCGGACAATAATGATTATTAATATTTAAAAGCCCAAACATTTATTTGTTTGGGCTTTTTTGTTTTTTATAATATTAAGAAAAAAAAATGAAGTGAAGCATTCTTATCACTTCGATGTGAGGGGAAGTCACATAATAAGAAAACACTTATTTTGTGTTTTCTTATCGTAAATCTTAATTTATTTAAGGATTTTTTTTAACTTATACCAAATGAATTTTAAAATGATTGATAATAAATTTGAATTATTTTTTCTTAATATGCAATAGAAATTCTAATCATAGCCTTAGTTATGGTTCTATTTTATATTAAAATATTAAGGGAAAATAAAATTATTAATACGGCTTCCAAATAGTTTTGGCAGTAGCACAAATGGTATTGCTTCCTTTAATTTTTATAGTATGTGCAAAAGAATTGTTTTCTTCAAGTTCTTGCGTTAAAGACAGAACGGTATCACCATATTGAGCTTCAGCAATAAAACGACCATCAATTTCATGTAAAAAGAAATTATCTGTAATCTCTTCCGGAATCGATTCAATTACCCATTGTAAATATCTAATATTATTTACGTGTTTATTAGCGTCTGTGTCATAGCGATTGACTCTAAATTGTTTTGTATGATGAGGTGAGTCTACAGCAATTATTTTTTTTTTAATATCACGATGAATAGAGTCTTCATTAAGACAAGACCATTTTTCTTTAATTTCATTAAAAATAGGGATTGGTTTTCTTTTATCAATATCAAAGAAAACCCATAAACCTTTTGCGCTGCCTATAATATTATTTTTTTCATCGTAAATAATATTTTCTCTATATCCTTTGATAAAAGAGTAGTGGGAGAGCCAAGTTCTGATGGTAATTTTTTCTTTATAGTTAGGATAACGGATCATTTGTAAAATGCCAGAAACTAACACCCAACCTGCATTTTTTTCTAAGAGATCAAATAAACTATGTCCTATGGAATGAGAATGATCTGCAGCCGTTTCTTCTAACAAGGCTAACATTATAGTAGGTGTTGCAAGCCCTAATTTATTCACTTCAAAATACCTTAATTCAAATTGTTTATCAAAATAATTATGAAATATCATTTTATACAATTTTTAAGATTCATGAATTTTTAATTCAGTTTAAAAGAATTTTTAAATTCCTCTATAATTTGTTGCGCCGCTTTTACAGGCGAAATTTTAGCAGTAACAATATCTTTTTCTAATTCTGAAAGTTCTCTTTTAATATTATTAGAACCATAAAACAAATGTTTTAATTCTTCATTAATATTATTATACATCCATTTTATTTGTTGATGGTTTCTATTTTTTAAGAAAAAACCATTATCGTCAACTAATTTTTTAAATTTTAAAATTTCATCCCAAACGTTATCAATTCCAATGTTTTTTATGGCTGAAGCAGTACTTGCTACTGGAGTCCAACCAGACTCTGAAGCCGGAAAAATATGTAGTGCATTTTGGTATTGTCTTTTAGCTAGTTTACTCATGGTAATATTATCGCCATCGGCTTTATTAATGACTATCATATCTGCCATTTCCATAATTCCTTTTTTAATTCCTTGTAATTCATCTCCTGCTCCAGCTAGCATTAAAAGTAAAAAGAAATCTGTCATTCCGTGAACCGCAGTTTCAGACTGACCAACACCAACGGTTTCAATTAAAATAACATTGTAACCTGCGGCTTCACAAAGCAACATGGTTTCACCAGTTTTATTAGAAACACCACCTAAAGTATCGCCAGAGGCGGAAGGTCTAATATAGGCTTCTTGCAAAATAGACAATTCGTCCATTCTTGTTTTATCGCCTAAAATACTTCCTCTAGAACGCTGACTACTTGGGTCTATAGATAATATGGCAACTTTGTGACCTAATTTAACCAAATGCAAGCCGAAGACTTCTATAAAGGTACTTTTACCAACGCCAGGAACTCCTGTAATACCAATACGAATAGATTTCCCAGAACTTGGTAATATTTCTTGAACAATCTCTTTAGCGACTATTTTATCACTTTCTAAATTACTTTCAATAATAGTAATTGCTCTAGACAGAATTACTCTATCACCTTTTAAAACACCATCTATATAAGCTTGTGCAGGTAATCTTTTTTTAGGTTTGTAGTTTTTCATTTTAGAGATAGAAAGGTAGGTTTATTGCTAGAATTCCGTGTCTAACAAAGATACTAAAAATGAAAAAAACACCACTAATTAAAGGGTGTTTTTATAGTATGATGATGTTGTTTAATTCGCCATGAATTCACAAATTATTTAATGTAGTTTACTTGAGTAAATGCACGGATAAAAAAAATAGAAATTTTCTGTAGTCTGTTAGAGCGTAGTCGAGAACTATATTGTTATTTAAAAATAGGTTTCGACTGCGCTCAACCTGACATTTAGTTTTTTTTAAGAACAATTAATTTTTAATCTTAATAGCTTTTAATTTAATAAGACCTAAAAAATCTAAAACTTTTATAATTACATACGTCATGTCTATTTCATGCCATTTTACACCAAAATTAGGGCTACTAGCATGTTTGTGGTGATTGTTATGGTAACCTTCTCCCATCATTAAAAAATCGAAGTGAAAAAGATTCTTACTCGTGTTCTTCATTTTAAAGTTTACATACCCATAAATATGTCCAAACCAGTTGATGATTACTCCGTGAATAGGTGCCATTAAAAAAGCAATTGGTAATAATAACCATTGCCACCAAGCAGTTACAAAAAAGACAAAGAATAAAATGTAAAAGGTAATCCAAAGTAAGCGAGAAAAACGAGAACCAGCAAAAGAATCAAAAGATTTCCATTGCGGTACATTTTTAGTAAAACGTTCATCAATAGCAATACGTTGCTCGTTTATATCTTGATAAATAGTTTTCGTTTTCCACATCATTGCAAACATATTTGCATCGTAAGAAGGAGAGTGTGGGTCTTTTTCTGTATCTGTATACGCATGGTGCATTCTGTGCATAATTCCGTATCCGTAAGCGCTTAAATAACTAGATCCTTGAAAAACCCAAGTTAAAATAAAGGTGATTTTTTCCATGGTTTTAGACATGGTAAATACTTGATGTGCCGCATAACGATGTAAAAAGAAAGATTGAAAAAACAATCCTCCATACCAAAGCACTATAATAAAAATAACTACTGCCATATTTAAAATTTTTGACAAAGGTAGTCTGCTATTTTAGGTGAAACAATGAACCTAAATCAATAAAAAAAGACTAGTGCGCTTTAATAACCAAGAACCAAGACTCGTTTTTATGATAAAAAGGACACCCAAAAGTGTTATAAAATGTATAGATATTATTAAATACGTTTTCTAATTCGGCTTAATGCTTGTGCGGTTATACCAATATAAGAACTAATATATTTTAACGGAATTTCTTTTAAAAGTTCTGGACGTTCCTTAAATAATTTAAGGTAACGTTCTTCTGCCGTAAGATTTAGTAAATTCTGTTCGCGACTAGATTTTATTAGAAACAACCGTTCTGCAGTTAACCGACCAATTAAATTACCAATTTGTGTTTTTTTATAAATTTCTTGTAAATCTGAATAAGAAATACTTAAAATGGACGTTTCTGTAAGTGCTTGCAATTCGTAAGCAGAAGGTTTTCTGGTTAAAAAAGAATCGTACGCACTAATAAATTGATCTTTAAAACTAAAACCAAAAGTAATTTCTTTTTCAGGATTTTCTTTAGGGATATACAAACGCACCACGCCAGATTCTATAAAAGAAATATAATTTTCAATTTCGTCTAATTTTAAGAAAACAGTTTTCTTTTTAATGATACGAGGCTGTAATTTAGACGTAAAAAAGACCCAATCTTCTTGAGATATGTTGGCTATTTGCTGCAAGTATGCTTTTATCTGTTCCAAATGTGTTTTTAGACTAAAATAGAGTTACAAATATACGTATTTCAAAAAATACAATACCTCTTATTTAGATGGATAAGAGTTAATTTTTGTACAATTTTAAAAGTTGATAACTGTAATTATTATCGTTTGTATTTAATTTTCTTATAAATTTGTATTTATGACCAAAAATCTTCCTCATTTACTATTCGAATCACAAAAACCAAATAATATAGGTATTGAAATATTAACGATAGAAAGTCTTTTTGAACGTAAGGATGATCAAGAACATAATCCGGAAAAAGCGCATCAAGTTGCATTTAATATGATTGTGTTTTACACAGAAGGTGTAAGTAAACATTTGGTTGATTTTGTTTGGCATCCTGTTAAAAAAAACACCATTATTCATATTTCTAAAGGTCAAGTGAATGCTTTTCAGTTTAATGATAAATTAAAAGGGTTTATTGTTTTATTTACAGAAGATTATTTAAAAAAGCAGCTAAACTCCTTGCCAAAAAATGAAATTGATAGATTGTTTAATGCACAATTATTTTCGCCAATAATGCAAGTGCCAAGAACTTCTAATGTAGCGGAGTATATTCAATTATTTTATGAAGAATATAGAGATACAGAAGAAGATTACAACCAAGAAAGTACTTACAATGCGTTGTATTCTATCATTTTTTCTAAGCTAGAGCGTTTAAAACAATATCAAACTTTTCATTTAAAACATTCCGATAAATTAAATACATTCTTAAATTTTAAAGCTTTGTTAGAAACTAATTATAAGCAAAGTAGAAATGCTGATTTTTATGCAGAAAAACTAAACATTACCTACAAGCATTTAAATACCATTAGTAAAAGCATTATTTCATTAACTGCTAAACAGTTTATTGATGCATTTTTAGTTTTAGAAGCAAAACGTTTATTGATGAATTCTGAAATTAAAAGCACAGAATTGGCTTATTTGTTAGGTTTTGAAGAACCTACAAATTTTGTAAAATACTTTAAGAAGCATACAGGTTTTACTCCAAATCAATTTAAAAAAGAATATATTTAGTTTTTGGGTTAGATATTTACCCTTTTTATAGAGATATTAACCTTTTAAAGTTCTGACTATTATTGGAATTTTGTATCCAATTTAAAAATCAATTAGAATGAAAAGAAAGGTTATAGTAGTTTACATTGAGTTAAAAAAGATCAAAAGAAATAATAATATTTTATCTATTCTTTAAAAGAATAGAAGCATTAAAAGAAAGCCGTTTTGTAACCTAGCCTAAAGAGGGGTTATAAATTTAATTTTTCTGATAATTATCAATAGCCACATGTCCCCATTCAGCAATAGATTTTAGTAAAGGAATTAATGTTTTTCCAAATTCGGTTAAAGAATATTCTACTTTTAAAGGTGGTTTTGTTGTGTAAACCTTTCTAGCTACAATGCCGTCTTCTTCTAACGTTTTAAGTTGCAAACTTAATGTACGTTCTGTTACCGTTGGCATCATTTTTCTAAGTTCGTTGTAGCGTAATTTACCTTCAATTAAATGAAATAAAATAACCGTTTTCCATTTTCCTCCAATTAGGCCCATAGTAATACTTGCACAACATGGATATTCTTTACCGTTTACTTGATACATAATTTTAATTTTTTACTCAAAAATAGATACTATACTTTCCGACCGTTATTGCAAAGATAAAATACTATACTTACTTTTGCAACTATAAAATTTATAGTAATAAAGAACCATCATAAAATAATATAAAAAATGAATTTAACAGAAACATTAAACTGGAGATACACTACCAAAGAATTTGATACCTCAAAAAAAATATCTGCTTCAGATATGGCAGAAGTAAAAAATTTATTAAGGATGAGTCCGTCTAGTGTAAACTTACAACCTTGGCACTTTATTATTGCAGAAACAGCAGCAGGAAAAGAACGCATAGCAAAAGGTACGGAAGGGTTTTATCACTTTAACAAACCTAAAGTTGTTAACGCATCTGCAGTAGTATTGTTTTGTTCTAGAACAAGTGCAGATGATGTTTATATGAAACATCTTTTAGAAGTGCAGGATAAAGATGGAAGATTCCCTAATGAAGACATAAAAAACGGAATGTATGGCGGAATGAATGCTTTTGCAGATATTCATAAATACGATTTAAAAGACGTACAACATTGGATGGAAAAGCAAGTCTATTTAAATATTGGTCAATTTTTATTAGGAGTTGCAAGTTTAAATATTGATGCTACACCAATGGAAGGTTTAGATATGAAAGCTTTAGATGAGGAGTTTGGTTTAAGAGCAAAAGGATTTACAGCAATTACCGCTGTTTCTATTGGTTACAGAACAGCTACTGATTTTAATGCTACAGATAAAACGCCAAAATCTAGATTACCAGAAAGTGAAATATTTACTGAAATATAAACGTAAACCTATTTTTAAAATTTATAGAATTAGGTATCTAGAAATATAGCATTAACCATAAAACTTCTTTTTAAAAGGAGTTTTTTTGTTTATAGGTTCTATATTAACCATTTTTAATCCGATATCTATCTTAATGAAACGGGTATTCTATTCTAATTTTGCATCATAAATAATAACAATTTTAAAAATTATGAAACAAACAATTATAGCAATAACAGTAGTATTTGCATTCACATCTTGTAAAACTATAAAAACAGATAATAATCAAAATTTAAAAGAAGGTATAAAGATGGAAACAATCAGTAAATTATCGAATAAACAAAAAACATTAGCCGTATTAAAGAGTATAGAAACTGGAGATAAAAATGCAGTGGCTTTTATTAACCCAACTAATTATACACAACATAACCTTGCGGTTGCAGATGGTTTAGCAGGTTTTGGCGCTTTATTAAGTCATGCTCCAGAAGGTGGCTTTAAAGTAAATACAGTAAGAGCTTTTGAGGATGAAGATTATGTTTTTACACAGACAGCTTATGATTTTTTTGGTCCAAAAATAGGATTTGATATTTTTCGTTTCGAAAACGGACAAATTGTAGAACATTGGGACAATCTAACAGCAGTTTTACCTAAAAATGCTAGCGGACATTCACAAATAGACGGAACAACAGCAATTACAGATTTAGATAAAACGACTGCTAATAAAACATTGGTACATAATTTTGTAAAAGATGTTTTAATTGATGGTAAAATGGAAAAACTATCTAATTATTTTGATGGAGATAACTACATTCAACACAATTCACAAATTGCAGATGGTTTATCTGGTTTAGGCGCGGTTTTAGAAGGAATGGCAAAACAAGGAATTGCTATGGTTGTTACAAAAACGCACAAAGTGTTAGGACAAGGGAATTTTGTATTAGCCATTAGTGAAGGAACTTTTGCTGGAAAAGCAACCTCTTATTACGATTTGTTTAGAGTAGAAAACAATAAAATAGCAGAACATTGGGATGTTATGGAAACCATTTTAAAAGAGTCTGACAGAAAAAACACCAATGGGAAGTTTAATTTTCATAATTAATTTTCAACTCTAGAATTAAAGTGTCATTATATTTCACGTTTAAATCCACCTTTTTAGGTGGATTTTTTTATTTTTATAATATATAGCGAGTTTGTTTGTTCTTATAAAAGTAGACTTATCTTTGCAAAAAATATATTTAATGTCAAAAACTTTTTCATCTTTAGGAATTCATAAAGAATTAGAAGCACGTTTAGCAAAATTAGAAATTACAGTTCCTACTGCGGTTCAAGAAAAAACCATTCCTTTTATCTTACATAAAAAGAAAGATATGGTGGTTTTAGCAAAAACAGGAACCGGAAAAACAGCTGCTTTTGGTTTGCCTTTATTGCAAAAAATTAAAGCAGATGAAACACATATTCAAGTTTTAATTTTAGCGCCAACAAGAGAATTAGGACATCAAATTTATGACAATTTACTTTCTTTTTCTTCGGATGAACAAAAGGAGAAAATAATATCTATTTGTGGTGGAATCCCAATAAAACCGCAGATTGAAGCGATTAAACAGCAACCTAGTATTGTAATTGCAACTCCAGGTAGATTGGTAGATTTGATGAAACGTGAAGCGATTGATATTACAAAAATCAACTACTTTGTTTTAGATGAAGCAGATGAAATGGTAAGCGCTTTAAAGGAAGAAGTAGATGCTATTATAAAAGAAATTCCGAATGTTAGAAGAACGTTGTTGTTTACAGCAACAATGCCAGGAACCATCAAGCAATTGATACAAAACTATATGTCTAAACACGTAGAACATATAGAAACGGATATGGATTCTGTTGGGCATCAAGGCATCGATCATCAATATGTGGTGGTAGAACCGATAGAAAAATTGAATGTTTTAATGCATTTTTTATCGACTAAAGAAGGAGAACGCGGAATTATTTTCTGTAAAACCAAAGCAGCCGTTAATAAATTAGCTAAAAATTTAGCGATTAATAAATTTTCATCAGGTGCTTTACACGGTAGTTTAACTCAAGGGATTCGTGATCGCGTAATGGGACAATTTAGAGAAGGAAATATTGATATTTTAGTAGCAACAGATTTAGCTGCTCGTGGTATTGATGTAAAAGAAATTTCTTACGTAGTAAATTACCATTTACCAGACAAATATGAAACGTATGTACATAGAAGCGGTAGAACGGCTAGGGCAGGTGCAACCGGACTTTCTTTAAGTGTGATACAACCAGAAGAATTAGAAGAAATTCCTGAATTTGAAGAAGATTTAGGGTTGGTTTTTAAAGAATATAAAAAAGCAGATGCACAAAGTATTGAAGATAATAATACAATTCTGTGGGCTAAAAAAGTGTTTAAAGCAAAACCAAATCGTGCTATTTCAGAAGATTTAAAAGCAGAGATTAAAACGATATTTCATCATTTAACCAAAGAAGAATTGGTAGATAAAGTTTTGTCTAATTATTTAGCACAAACAGCTAGTGCAAAGACAAAACCAGCGATAATTAAAAAGAAGAAAAAGAAATAAACAATATTATTTACCACAGAGGAACATAGAAAACATAGACTATATGAGCTATGTATCTATGTGGTGATTTTTGTAAATAGTAAGTTATATAAACTGTCAATGGTAGATATAAATATTTAAGTTCGTCTTAATTTTATTCAACCAGACATCATTAAAAAAGTAAATGATACCATTTACTAAAAAAAGAAATAAGTATGGCAAATAACATTAAAAGTCAACAAGATATATTATCAAAATTGCAGATTGAAGAGTTAAATCAAATGCAAAAAGAAGCGATTGCTACCATTAATAAAAACGATAATGTAATTTTACTTTCGCCAACAGGAACAGGAAAAACATTGGCTTTTTCTTTACCTTTATTAGAACTTTTAGATCCAAATTTAGAAGAAGTACAAGCTTTAATTTTAGTGCCTTCTAGAGAATTGGCAATTCAAATAGAACAAGTAATTCGTTCTATGGGTTCTGGCTTTAAAGTAAATGCGGTTTACGGAGGTAGACCGATGTCTAAAGATAAGATAGAATTAAAACATATTCCTTCAATTTTAATAGGAACACCGGGTAGAATATCTGATCATTTTGCAAACGATCGTTTTTCTAAAGAACATATTAAAACCTTAATTTTAGATGAATTTGATAAGTCTTTAGAAGTTGGTTTTGAATATGAGATGCGTAATATCATCAATCAATTATCTTTAAATAAACGCATATTAACTTCTGCAACACAAGGAGTTGAAATTCCTGATTTTGTAGGTTTAAGTAAACCAAACACCGTTAATTATTTAAAAGCGGTAACATCAAAATTACAAATAAGAACAGTACTTTCTCCAGCTAAAAATAAACTAAATACCTTATTACATTTACTAAATCATTTAGGAAATAAACAAGGAATTGTTTTTTGTAATTTAAAAGATTCTATAAATAATGTAAGTACATTTTTAGAGAGCAAGAACATAAAACATGGTTGCTTTAGTGGAGGAATGGAGCAAAAAGATAGAGAACGTTCTTTAATTAAATTTAGAAACGGAACCAATCAATTATTAATTGCAACAGATTTAGCAGCAAGAGGAATTGATGTGCCAGAAATGAGTTTCATCATTCATTATGAATTGCCACAAGCAATTGAAGAATTTACTCATAGAAACGGACGTACAGCAAGAGTTTCTGCAGAAGGAACTGCCTTTGTTTTAAAATGGAAAGAGGAACGTTTACCAGATTTTATTAAACATGCAGATTTACAAGACATTTCTAAACAAGCAGAAAGAAGTCCTGTTTTTTGGGAAACATTATTTATTTCTGGCGGTAGAAAAGACAAAATTTCTAAAGGAGATATTGCAGGTTTGTTTATAAAACAAGGAAAATTAAGTAAAGATCAACTGGGTGACATAGAGTTGAAACAAGATTGTGCTTTTGTAGCAGTACCATCAACATTAACAGCCGAATTAATTGAGAAATTAAACAATTCTCGTTTAAAAAAGAAAAAAGTTAGAATTTACGAAGTGTAAGAGTATGAGTAATAAAGAATTAAAATCAGAAGTAAATTCGTGTATCAATACCCTTCAAAAATTATTGGAGGATACGAATCAGCTTTTTGAATTGCCAGAAGAACAAAGAGTCGCACTTTTTAAAGTTGCTGGCGAATTGTCTCGTCCAAATCGTGATGAATTTCAACGCAGACGTAAAGACGCAAAAAAAGCAGCAAAACGTAAAATGATTGAAAGCGATAAACACGCTAGAAAATCAACAGGGATTCGTTCTGCAAGAGAGGCAGCTTTATTTGTGGCACCTAAATTATTAGGGGCAGCAGAATTAAATGAAGATACACCAGAATTAGAATCGCCAAGAAATTGTTATGTATGTAAAACGGTTTTTACCAAGTTGCATCATTTTTATGATACGATGTGTACAGAATGTGGCGATTTAAATTATGCAAAACGTTTTCAAACTACAGATTTAAAAGGACAAGTAGCTGTAATCACAGGTTCTCGTTTAAAAATCGGATATCACATTACGTTAATGTGTTTACGTTCTGGAGCAACGGTTGTAGCAACAACTCGTTTTCCTGCAGATTCTGCGATTCGTTTTGCAAAAGAAGAAGATTATAAAGATTGGAGCCATCGTTTGCATATTCATGGTTTAGATTTAAGACACATACCAAGTGTAGAAATTTTCTGTAATTATATAGAACAAAAATACGATCGATTAGATATTTTAATCAATAATGCAGCGCAAACAGTAAGAAGACCATCTGGTTTTTATTTCCATTTAATGGAGAACGAAAAGAAACCGATAGATCAATTACCAAAGTTAGCACAAAGGTTATTACAGGATCACGAAGGCTGTTTAGAAGAATTGTCTAGCTTAAGTGTATCTACTGCTAAAACCGATAAAAACAACGTGTTGCCAGTTACTTGGCACGGACCAGAACCAGGAATTGGTTTGCGTAATTCTGCTGAATTATCTCAAATTCCGTATAGTTTTGACAACTCATTACAAACGGCAGAAGTTTTTCCGGAAGGCGAATTAGATGCAGATTTACAACAGGTAGATTTAAGAAAAACAAATAGCTGGCGTTTAAAATTAGGCGAAATCGAGACGACAGAAATGGTAGAAGTTCAGTTGGTAAATGCTGTTGCTCCGTTTGTGTTGTGTAATCGTTTGTCTAATTTAATGATGAAAGAAAATACGGGTAAAAAGCATATTATCAACGTTACAGCGATGGAAGGGAAGTTCCACCGATTTAAAAAGGTAGACAGACATCCACATACAAATATGGCAAAAGCTGCCTTAAATATGTTAACGCATACTTCGGCTTCTACATTTGCAAAATCGGGTATTTATATGAATGCTGTTGATACAGGTTGGGTTACAGATGAAGATCCTGCAGAATTATCTAAGCACAAAGTAGAAACACATGATTTTCAGCCACCGTTAGATATTGTAGACGGAGCTGCAAGAGTTATGGATCCTTTAATTGATGGAATTAATACCGGAAAACATTGGTCTGGTAAATTTTTAAAAGATTATTTTCCGATTGATTGGTAGTCTCATTTAAACAATAAAAAAAAGCTCAACTATAATAGGTTGAGCTTTTTTTTTGTAAAATTTTATACCGTTACGGTTTTCCGTAAAAGAATTATAAAATTTATAACTATTCTTACCTAAGCTATATTGTTAAAACATTGTTTTTAAACAATTTAGTGGTAGATATTGTCTAGTATAAAACGAAAACTATGATTAAAAGAACGCTATTTTTTTCTAATAAATATTCTTTAACAACAAAATTGGAGCAACTTGTAGTTAAAAATGAAAAAAAAGAAATTAAAACAGTACCCATAGAAGATATTGGTTTTATTGTAATAGAAAACCAAGAGACCTATATTTCTGTTCCGGCACTTTCTAAATTAGCGGCTAATAATGTGAGTGTTATTTTTTGTGATAATAAACACATGCCACAAAGCATGCTTTTAAACTTAGATAATCATCACATACAACAAGAATTATTTAAACATCAAATAAATGCTACAGAACCACTAAAAAAACAACTATGGCAGCAAATAATAAAGTATAAAATAGAAAACCAAGCTTTACTTTTAGAAAAACAAGGAAAAATAAATACGCCTTTAAATCATTATAAAACGAAGGTTTTAAGTGGCGATATAGATAATAGAGAAGGAGTAGCGGCAGCTTATTATTGGAAACATATTTTCGACTTTAATTTTAAAAGAGAAAGAGTAGGCGTGTACCCAAATTTATTTTTAAATTATGGTTATATAGTTTTAAGAGCCGCAGTTGCAAGAGCACTTTCTGGTAGTGGCTTATTAAATACGCTTGGTATTCATCATCATAATAAATACAATGCGTTTTGTTTGGCAGACGATATTATGGAACCTTACAGACCTTTAATTGATGCAAAAGTTTTAGAAATTATAAACAAATATGATGAGCACGATTTAATAACGCCCATTAAGCTAGATTTATTAAGTGTATTGACACAAACTGTTTATTTTGAAGATAAAAAAAGCCCATTAATGGTCGCTTTAAGCAGAACAACAAGTTCTTTACAGCAATGTTATGCAGGGAAAAATAGAAAAATTCTATATCCAAAATTATGGATTTAAATGCATACAGAATTATGTGGTTATTTGTTTTTTTTGATTTACCAACCGATACTAAAATAGACCGTAGAAATGCGCAATTGTTTAGAAAAAACTTATTAAAAGATGGTTTTACAATGATGCAATTTTCTGTTTATATGCGTCATTGTGCCAGTAGTGAAAGTGCGGATGCTCATGAAAAACGTATAAAAGCTTTATTACCGCCTTACGGAAAAGTGAGTATTTTAAGAATTACAGATAAACAATATGGTAATATCATGAATTTTTGGGGAAAAGTTGCTACTCCAAAAGAACCACCTCCATTGCAATTAGAACTTTTTTAATCGAGGGGAGGTAGGCAAGTATTTAATACATAGTTATTTGCTTCTAAATAAAAATATTTATTTCCGTGCCATAGCTAATGCTCTTGGGAACAGATTTATTGATTAGGAAACAAAAAATACTTCAAATAAAGCAATTATGTCTTTACAAGAAGCATTTTTTATATACGATATTTCACTCTAAAACCATGATTACTAGTAGTTAACATAATAACTAATATCGTTTTTTCTAATCTTTAATCAAACCACAACTTAGTAAAGATTCCGAGCAAAATCTTTAATAATATCGTTTTTTCTAATCTTTAATCAAACCACAACTCTTGTGCATCACTTTCTAAGGCAGTTTCAATATCGTTTTTTCTAATCTTTAATCAAACCACAACTCAATCAAACGAGGTTCTGCACTATCTGCAAATATCGTTTTTTCTAATCTTTAATCAAACCACAACTGTAGCCGTATCTCTTTCTGTAGTAATATTAATATCGTTTTTTCTAATCTTTAATCAAACCACAACAAGGGAACGGCGCACAACTTACAAATGTAGAATATCGTTTTTTCTAATCTTTAATCAAACCACAACACCTACCGCTGTAGATTTTAGATAGCTGCCAATATCGTTTTTTCTAATCTTTAATCAAACCACAACAGCAAAAACATAGCTAGTCTAATTGTTTTTAATATCGTTTTTTCTAATCTTTAATCAAACCACAACACAACATCCTTTAATAAATTAGGAATAGCAAATATCGTTTTTTCTAATCTTTAATCAAACCACAACTGTAAAATCATTCCTGTAAGCATCTCCAAAAATATCGTTTTTTCTAATCTTTAATCAAACCACAACAAGATGTAACCTTCCCAAGCAGATTGTAAAAATATCGTTTTTTCTAATCTTTAATCAAACCACAACATCTATATTTAAAAAAGAAAGTAAAATTAGAATATTGTTTTTTCTAATCTTTAATCAAACCAAATTTATAAAACCCGTATTTATAAATCCTTACCAAATCTTTTTCTGCTTCAATAGATAGCTTATACAAATACATTATTTTAAATTGCTTTTAACTTCAGCTAATAATACTTCTTTATTTTTATTACTAAAACCACTTTACTCTCTTCGTTTTATTTTTAGTCGTACAAAATTATAATATTCTTTTTTATTTCGTGCTTGTTTTATAAGGTAATTGATAGCCTCACTTTTACTGTTAAACTCGTCTTCTGATATTTTTTTTTTAACCATTCATCATTTTTTTTAGAGAAGTAAACACTTTGCTTAGTCATAATTTCTAAATTTAGTAATGTAAATTAACATCAAATATCATAAGTTATATCATTATTTTATATAATTTAAAGAGTAATTGATATTTAAATTACCTAAAGCATCAATCTTGGCAGGTATTATTTTCAAAGTTGATGGACTTCTTCTTAAAACTACTTCGGTTAAATCGGATAAATTATTTTCATTTTTAATTGCTTTTGCTTTATCAACATTTCCTGCAGCATAATTATGTCTAGATAAAACGAAAATCCCATTCTCATTAAATTTGATTATTTTAAATAATCGATTTTGCAAATCTAACTTGTTATTCCAAACCACCTCTTCCAAAGGGTCTTTATCAAAAATTAAAAACATATCATCTTGGTGAAGCTTTAGAACTAAATGACCTTCTTCTTTTTCAAAAATATTTTTCACAATATTATAATGATTTATCAACTTAAAATCTCTATTTTTAAATTTACCTTCTTTATTTGGCAATAAATCTCCAAAAATTCTCGCCTCATAATTGGTATAGCTTTCTTTATCATAATAATAATCTTGTTTATAGTCAAATTTTGATTTATCAATAGCTCTAATCTCTTTGTAATCTTTAAGATTCGATTTAGAAGATTGTAATCTAATGCGTTTAATTACCATTGTACCAATCATTTTTTTCTTTTTCTCATCAAAATATTCTGGCAATATTATAGCAGGATATTCGCTATCTTTATTCTCATTTAACAATAACTCTAATCCTTTTGTTCGGGTTAAATTAGTTACCTCATTAATAATTTTATTTTTATAGTTTTCACTCTTCTTAATATCTATATCTTTTTTTATAATAGAATCATAAAGTATATTTGTAAATTCTGATGTTTCTGAATATTCAGAAAAAATTGTTTCTATTGTAATACCCTCAACTACAATTTCTTTCTTCTTATCTGTTTTCTTTATTTTGTCAAAAACCCGAAAAGCAATTCCTTTTTTATGTTCCATTTCCTTTTCTTTTGCATCTTCATCTCCTTTTACTTGAAACTCCATTAGTTTTTCCCAACCTTTTAAGTCGGCAAGAGCAATTAATCTTGTTTTGATTCCATCATCAATTATATTTTCAATGTCCTTTCCAGTAATACTACCAATGGATTTTCGTTGTGCAAAAATCAATTTATCATTCTTTTTAATATGTGCATAGGGGGTTTGGCTGTTTAGTTTCCCTTTTAAATTCAGCTTTTTAGGTTGCTCTTTTTTTAGATTTTCAAGTAATGGTTTAATTCTGTCTATTTGTTTGTGATAAACAAAAACCTCCTTATGTAAATTATGCATCCTATGAGCAAAATCAACCATTGGTTCTTTTAATTTATATTTAGGATTGTTATTCCCTTTAAAATAATCACTTTCATATTTATGAAATGCTTCAGAAATCCAATTTGCAGTTCCTTTTTCTACACAAGCAACTGTTACAGCATCAATACAATGATGAATATGATTGCTCCTGTCTTTTTTTGCATATTCACCTTCCAGTCCCCACATTTTTCGTAAGGTATCGGTGATTTTTCCGTTAACTACATTTACGTTATTGAAGTATGATTTTAAATAAGCCCTTGCGTATTTTGAAATAATACGAGTATCTACCAAATTTGCATTTGTAAACCTCTGTATAATTTCTTCTGTTTCAAAGGTTTTATATTTTGCGCTTAAATAATCTAATTTCATTTTAGTGTAATGCGCTTTTGTCATTACCTCACTATGACTTATAGGATCTGAAATTGCCTTGGCTGCATTTTTAAATTTGTTATACGCTGCTTTTAGACTTGACAAACTCACATTCCAATTTGGTATATTACTTTTAATCGAATAAGACCTTAAATTAGCATCTCTATTATTTAGTATGGAAGCTTTGTTGATTTGCTCTCCATTAAAGTTTACATTTAACAAACCTGGTAAAATATCTTTTTTAATTTTTCTATTAAATTCTGCATTTGCTAAAGTTTTATTGCTTAAAGAATTATCGTGGAGTTTACTTCTAGGAACTGTGTGCTCGATATCATAAGTCGTTTTATCTCCTAAAAAATCACAAATAGAAATTGGTTTAAAACTGGTGTATAAACATTGATGATTTTGTTCCTTCCATAAAATGTATTTTACAACATCTGAATCTGATGGATTTATTTCATGCTGACATTCTTTTGGATAAGTTTTTATAATTTCTTTCTTTGCCCAATCTCTTATAGATTCTTGGTCTTTTTGCCATTCTGATAAAGCTCTACGATAACTTGCACTATTAATTTCTCCCGCAACCTCTACATTAACAAAGGTATCTTTATCTACAACACCTTCTTTTATCAACTTATTACACAATCGTTTAATTTGATGCATTGCTCTATTAAAAACAGGATTTTTAATAGAGCTTATTTCAGGATTACCTAGTTTTTTATGCGCTTTTGGATAGGCTTCCATTGCAGATGGATGATATAATTTTGTTATATCGATTCTATCGTTTGGAAAAACTTCTTGTAATTTATTTAATATGAAATTGGGGATTGTTTCAGTTTTTAAATAGGAAATTTCTTTTGGTAATTTATTTAACGCTTCTTTGTAAAATAGATTCCAACAATCTTTAAAAATATCATCTTGTTTAGTTTTAGATAGTTTTTCATACTGCCTTTCTCCTAACCAGTTTATTAACTCAAATTTAAACTCTTTTTTAAAGATTTCAATACTGTACTCATCTTCTCCAAGAATAACATCTTTATTTTCTTCTTTGTTCTTTAACAGACTGATGAAGTTATTCAAAATACCTTTAATTTGCTTCTCTACTTTATGCTCTTTCAAAGATTTAACAACAGCATTAGTAACTGTTACTTGCTCTTTTTCTGAGAGTTTATGACCTAAAACATCTGAAATATTTGCTAAAAATACTGCATGCGTATAAATTTCTCCTTTCTGAAGAAATGGTATAATTTTTTTTATTGCTGCTTTACTTAAACTACCGTAGCTTTTTACTAATTTAATTTTTTGAAAGTCTTCTATATCTTTTTCATTTAAAACTAAATGTTTTCTTGCAAAATCAGCTCTTCCTTGTTTCTTATCTTTTTGTCCAAAAGAATCCAAGAACAAACAATGCCATATATCTTCAATGCTTATTTGCGCTTTTTCTTTTTCATCATTATAACCAGAATTTAAAAATGGATAATTATAATATTCCTCTTTTCCTAAAACTTTTATTAAATGAGATGTCGTAGGACAAGCAGAAAATTTTTTGTCAATAGGGAAATTAAAAAATATTTCAGCGACTCCTCCTTCAACAGGTTTAACATCTTTTTTAAAAAACACCTCTTTAGTTTTCTTAATGTAGCTATAGGTTTTATCTCCGCTTAATAACGAAGCAATCTGTCTAAATTCAAAATCACCTACCTTTAAGAAAAGTGTTTTTATTTTTTCTTTTTCCTCTTTTGTTAAAAATTCTAAGTTGGCATTCTCACTTCTTGAAATTTTAATTCGATTGATAGATTCCCACATCCTGAATTCTTCAAAAAGAGGATGTGATAAAGCAATTCTTTTTCGTTTGGGTTCTAAAGGACATTTAGCAACAAGTCCTTTTTGAGATTTTAAAGGGCGTTGATAAAAAATAGCATTATGTAATTCTGTTCTTAATTCACCATTAATATTTTGTTTGTTACAAATAATATTAAATTCTTCTAAATAATGTTCATTTCTATGTGTATATCGTCCTCTTATTTTAGTAATTAGTCCAGTCTTTTTGTCTGCTTTGGTATAGATTGAGTAAAAATAACTTCCCATTGTTGGAGCACATTCTCCTTTTTTAGCAGCTGTTTTAATTTCTTTTGAAAGCTCATTTATAGCTTTTAAAACTTTACCTTGATTATCTGGTTTATCAAATTCAGTTATTATAAAGCTTTTTATTTTTTTAAATTCAATTTCCTTTTTAAGTTCTCTGTTAATTTTACTACCTAATGTCTTTACTTTTTTGTCGGATTTTCTACTATTTAAAATTACATCAAAAGGGTCTTTAAATGCGCCTGAATCATTTACTTCTTCTAACAATTTTATTACTTCAATTTTAAACAGCTCTAATTTATCTTCTGTTTGTTCTTCATCAGAATTAGATAAATACCCTCGTCGTTGTGCTAAATGGTAAAAAACTCGACCTAATTGCAAACGTCCTTGTTTAAAATCCATTAAACCTTCTTTGGTTGCAGCTAAATGACGTAAATAGTAAGGCTGTTTTAAGTGTTCAACTTTACCTTTTCCATTTTTCTTACCCGTTCTTTGCCATTCAATAAAAGCATCATTTTCACATGGGTATATTTTTTTGTTTTTCCACGTATTAAGTTCTCCTTCTTCAAAAGTTGGACACAAACCATATTTATTTAGAACCTTTAACGTAGCTATTTTTCTTAAAATAATACGCTGTAATCTTACTCTAGCACTTCTAAAACCTCTACGCTCTGCTGCTTTTGAATTTTCATCAGCATTTACACCTTTAGGAAAAATATAACTTCCTTTTGTTGGAATTAAATTGTTATTCTTATCATATTTCTCTAAAAAATTATACTTTTTGTCTGCTTTTTTTAAAACTGCCCAACCTATACTATTTGTTCCTAAATCTAATCCTAATTTTATTTTGCTCATTATTTTTTTATTTTATATTCAAAAAAACATTACTTTTACACTAATCAAATCACAATAAGGCACTTGTTTGCAAGATAGCCGTTGGAATAATCTGATTGAAGTGATTCAAGAAGTACCTATTTAGAGCCCTCTTAATTGAGGGTTCGTTGTTTTATAGCTTTTATTAAAATTTCACTGAAAAATCTTTTGTTATAAAATTACAATAAAATTTTATTTTAAAATTACTGTTTTCCGTAAATCCAATTAGATTTAGTTTAATCTTACCACAATAAGGCTATATGCCGTAGATGAAAATCTTTAGTCCTCTTCGGTAGGACTTTTTTTATACTCTTTTAGTAATTATTTAGGAAGTATGCACCAAAATCAGTAACTTAGAAGAGTTACTTTAATGTAACATTATTTATGAACCTTTTAAATTTATACAATTATGTTGGCATTTAGAACAGAAATTAGAAACTCTCCCAAAGAACAAACCTTAAAAATCTATTTAAGTGATACTACATTAGATATTGCATTAAAAAATTTGTTAGAAAACATTAATGGTGTTCGTGTTGTAGAAGTACAAGAAAGTATAAGTAGAAATAGAGTTGAAGAAAATGTAACTGTATTTAAAAATGAAGACTTGTCTATCAGTACATTAAAGGATAGAATAGATGCTTTTTTAGAAATTTATTTTGAAGAAGTAAGTAGGTAAAATTGGTTTTTTAAACCGACTATAAGTCGTTTTTTATTCTAAAGAATAAAAAATCTAATAAAAAACAGAAAAGAAAACAATTAAATGCTTGTATATTAGAAAAATGGAACCATCTTTGCAATATAATTAGTATTATAAATTTAACAACATTATTATGAGTAAAGGTACAGTAAAGTTTTTCAACGACACAAAAGGATTTGGTTTTATTACTGAAGAAGGAGTAAGCAAAGATCATTTTGTACACGTTTCTGGTTTAATTGATGAAATTAGAGAAGGTGACGAAGTTGAATTCGATTTACAAGAAGGAAACAAAGGTTTAAACGCGGTTAACGTAAAAGTTATCTAAGAAATATACTTAAAGTTTTATAAAAGCCCATCAATTAATTGATGGGCTTTTTTTTTATTACTATTTTATAGAATAGCTTAGTCTTAAATTATCTAAGCTTGAAAAAAGAATTAAAAGAAGGTTGTCTGTAAATAGTTAAATCTTGCCATATTGAACTTGTTTCAGTATTTCAAATTACTGCAATTTAATCTTTATAAGAATCTGAAATAAATTCAGATTGACAAAAGCCTTCTTTTTTAGACAACCTTTTTTATAGTTTATTTAGTTTTGTATTTATTAGAATAGCGTTTCCAAAGTTTTGTTTGATGTGTTTCTAGGCTAATTTTTCTACCTTGTATAAACGCATCTGTTAAAATATTAGTTCTCATATCTAAAGCATCACCTTCAGAGACAAACAAGGTAGCATCTTTACCAACTTCTAAGGTTCCAACCATATCATCTATTCCTAAAATTTTAGCAGAATTAGAAGTTAATAATTGCAAGGCTACTTCTTTATCTAATCCGAATGCAGCAAATGTACCCGCATAAAACGGAAGGTTTCTAGTATTCATTCTTTCCATTTGACCTTCCATACCAAGTGCAACAACAACACCTTTGTCTGTTAAAACTTTTGCAATTGTGTACGTATAATCGTAAGCATCGTCCTCATTTTCTGGATTTCTATGTGGTCTTTCTAAAACAACTGCTATGTTATTTTTAACTAATAAATCTGCTACTTTATCAGCTTCATCACCATGAACAATTACAATGTTTTCTATTCCTAATTCTTTAATAATTGTAATTGCATCTGTAATTTCTTTTTGTCCGTTTACATGAATAAACAATTTTTGATTTCCATTAAATAAACCTTTAGTAGCTTCATAAGGTAAATGTGTTTTATCGTTATTACTAGCTAAATAAGATTTAGCATTTTTAAAATAAGATTGAATGTCGTTTATCTTTTTAACATACTCTTTATCTGGCTTTAAAGCAGGATCTTCTCCTAACCACCATCTACCGCTTGTAAAACTACTTGGCCAATTAATGTGAATTGCATCATCTGTTTTTATACTTGCATCTTCCCAGTTCCAAGCATCTAATTGTACCACAGATGAAGTACCCGAAATGATACCACCTCTAGGTGTAATTTGTGCCATTAAAACACCATTAGGCCGCATAGATTCTACCACTTTACTTTCTGCATTATAAGCAACTAAACTTCTAATATGTGGGTTATTTGCTCCAATTTCATCTTCATCATCACTTGCTTTTACAGCATCTATTTCTACCAAACCTATAGAGGCATTTGTAGCAATAAAGCCAGGATATACATGTTTCCCTTTGGCATTAATGATGTTTCCTCTTCGAGCAATTTTTGCATTTGCATTTCCAACAAATACAATTTTCCCATTGCCAAACATTACCAAAGAATTTTCTATAATTTTTCCATTTCCTAAATGTGCTGTAGCACCTTCTATAGAATAATCTGTAGTTTGTTTGTCTGCGGGCGTTTGTTGCGCGATGCTATTTCCTACTAAGAAGAAAAATAGCAAATTATATATTATTTTTTTCATCATTATTTAGCTTTATATTTCTTCTAATGTATCACAGTGAAAATTTCTATCTTTTCTTTTTGTTGGAATTTGAGTTTTTGCTCCTCCCATTTTTTCCTGCAACATCATGTTAATTAATTTGCTTTTTTCTTGCTTTATAGCTTCACGTTTTTTGATGTCTTCAGTTCTATCAAAAAAGACTTTTCCTTCTATAATAGTTTTTTCAACTTTAGCATAAATAGACATTGGGTGATGGCTCCATAAAACAACATCGGCATCTTTACCTACTTTAATACTACCAACACGTTCATCTATATGTAATAATTTTGCCGGGTTAATAGTAACCATATTCCAAGCTTCTAATTCTGTCATTCCGCCATATTTTACTGTTTTAGCAGCTTCTTGATTTAGTCTTCGAGACATTTCTCTGTCGTCTGAATTTATAGCAACCGTAAGACCTGCATCATGCATAATTGCGGCATTGTAAGGTATCGCGTCGTTTACTTCGTATTTATATGCCCACCAATCTGAAAATGTAGAAGCACCAATATTGCGATCTTTCATTTTATCAGCAACTTTATAACCTTCTAAAATATGTGTAAATGTATTTATTTTGAAGCCCATTTTATCGGCAACATTCATTAACATATTGATTTCAGATTGTACATAAGAGTGACAAGAAATATGACGTTCTCCGTGTAAAATTTCAACCAAAGTTTCCATTTCTGCATCTATTCTATATGGTTTTCCACTTTTCTTTATAGCGTCATATTCATGAGCTCTTGTAAAATAATCTGTAAAAACTTGTTCTACACCCATTCTTGTTTGCGGAAAACGTGTTCCGTTTGTATAACGAGATTGTTTTACATTTTCACCTAAAGCAAACTTTATAAATTTAGGAGAGTTTTTATAAATCATCTCATTTGCATTTTCTCCCCATTTTAGTTTGATAATTGCAGAACGACCACCAATAGGATTGGCAGAACCGTGTAGAATTTGAGAAGTTGTGGTTCCTCCAGAAATATTTCTATAAATATTAATATCGTTAGGATCAATAACATCTTCCATAGTAACTTCTGCAGAAGAATTTTGAGCACCTTCATTTACAGCAGAAGCAGCAATATGAGAATGTTCATCTACAATACCAGCAGTTAAATGCTTGCCTGTTCCATCAATTTCTGTTGCGCCTCTTGCACTTAAATTAGAACCAATTTTTTCGATTTTACCATCTTTTAAAAGTACATCTGTATTTTCTAAAATTCCTTCTTTTTCACTGGTCCAAACAGTAACATTTTTAACTAGAATTGTTTCTGTTTTAGGCTGAACATAATTTCCAAAACCAATATTTGGATAACTTACAGGAACTACTGTAATTGTGTTATCTTCTTTTTTGATTTCTTTTTTTGATACTTCACTTTTTTGAACTTTTTTACTAGCAGACCAATAAGTTTTATTTCCTTCGGTATCAAAAGCATCACCTTGCATAACGTTAGAAGCATTTACAATTTTACCTAGCATTCTAGTAAAATGATTGTCTTCGTTTAAGGTGATAGAAATCCAATCATCAGTATAAGAAAATTTAGACTTTATTTTTTTATCACCAACCTTAATCGTTCCTGTTTGTTTAGCGCCTTTACCTGTAATTGATAAATTGTAGTTTTTGTTATTTACAGACAACATATAATCTCCTGTAATATCTTTAATATCCATGTTATGAACTACATTTTTAGCTCCCTGAACCCAGTTTTCATAAATGGTAGTTTTAGCATCAAAAATATCGCCAGATGTAATAATAAAGTTTGCGTAGCTTCCTGTATTTAAGTTTCCTATTGTGGTGTTTCCAATAATAGTTGCAGGAATTGTAGTTAGTGCAGCTAAAGCTTTTTCTTTATCAAAGCCATATTTTATTGCTTTCTGTAAGTTTTTATGAAATGAATTTACAGATTTTAAAGTGTGGGTTGTCAATGCAAAGTTGATTCCATTTTTAGAAAGTACACTTAAATTAGAAGGAGCTTGATTCCATTTACGCATGTCTCTTAAAGAAATATGTTGTGCCAATAAAGGATCTGAAACATCATAAGCATCACTAAAATTAATAGGAATTATAAAGTTTGCATTTGTTGCTTTTACATCATTAATTCTTTCAAATTCTTCTCCACTACCAACAATTGTATATTGCACACCAAATTCGTCTCCAACTTTATCTGCTCTTAAGGCATCTAAAACAGTTGAAGTTTCAAATATTTGAAGTAAATTTTTATTGTTATTAAAAGCTTCTAAAGACAAATCTTTATTTTTCATATTGCCTTTTGCATACCAATCGGCATCATTAAAAACCTGACGAATTAATGCCATTGCACCCATTCTAGAACTAGGATACGCTTGCGTAGATTTTGCACTTTTATGAAAAGATAAATACTGTGCAGATTTTGTATTTAAAATTCGGTAAGCATCAGAAGTATTTGTGTTTAGAGCAATTAATAAACCATTTCCTTGTACAATTCCGTCATTAGAATGGGTGTTTACAATTCCAAAACCGGCATCAATTAAACTTTTCGCTTTTTTGTCATCAAATTTAAAATTATTGATTGGGTTAGTTTCTGGTCTAATATGATCATTCCAATAATAACCTTCTCTTGTTGGCTCGTATTGTGTTGTTCTAGACCTGGGTTGACTTTTTGGTTTCGCGATTCCAAAATCTGAATAAATATCAATAAATGAAGGATACATCGTTTTACCTTCTAAATCGATGGTTTTTATTCCATTCGGAATTTTAACAGATTTACCAACGCTAACAACTTTACCATCTTTAATTAGTAAAGTTCCTTTTTTTACAATCTTATTATGCGTTACATAAATAGTTGCATTTGTAAATGCAAAAGTGGTGTTTTCAGTAGTTTTTACTCCGCTATCTGTAGGGAAATATTCTTGCGAGTGCATAGAAAAAGCCACAAATAAGGAGAAAAATAAGAGTACTTTTCTCATATAGGTTTGGTTTTGTAAATGAATTAAGTTTCTAAAATAATTAGAAGCATTTTAGAAAATGTTAAAAGCAGTTATTTTAACATAATTTTAAGAAAATTAAACAGGGTTTACTTTGTCAAAATAAGAAATAAATAAATCTACCACATAATTGTAAGATTGTACACCTTTATCTTGTTTGTTGGCTTTTAAATAAGCATTGTATCCTTTTTTAACAAGCGGTTCAAAGGGATTTTTATATTGCTGCCAAAAGGTATAACTGGCATTAAAATCTTTAATAATTCCTTTGTTGACAGTTTTCCAAAGTACTTTGGATAAATTTTGGTCGCGTTTTCTCAGTTCAGAAATACAATAGCCAAAAGCCATTCTATAACTGGCGTATTTAAAGTAAAGATCGTTATTATAATTAGCCGCCAAAAAACCAACAAAATTAGCTTCATTTTCTGCAGCAAAACCAATTTGATGTGCCATTTCATGACACGTAGTTGTTGGGTAACTTGTTTTAGGAAGTTTGTTGTTTACCTGAGCTTCTCCTGTTAAAGGATTCAAGTATCCTGCGGTTCCGTTGTAAGATTGTAGCAAACTCATTAAAGAACTTTTTACAGATTTATATTGATATTTTAACTGCGGTAAGTCTTTAGATAAATTTTCATAACCAGAAATAGCCATTGTGTACATTTCTTTTTGGGAATACGGATTTTCTACCTTTAAAGTATCGCTTTTTGTAATTTTAAATTGATATTCATTTAGCTTTTCAATTACATGTGCTGTTACTTTTTGAAGTTGCTCTGTAGTGTATTTTTTTTGTTGATACTGTAAGTTTTTAGCCAAAGGTTCTCTGTAATAATTTAAGCCCCAAAAGAGATAAAAACAAAAATAAATAACTGATAAAATGGCAGTAAAATGAATAATTTTAGGAATAAAATCTCTGAATCTATTTTTTATCAACCTACATATAAAACGAATAAAAATAAAGAGCCCGAACGCCAATAATACATCACCGACAGAAAAAGGAATCCAACCAAAAATAATTCTAAAAAAGGATGCAATAGGAGGATAGATTCCATTTGAATAATATTTTTCTATAAACGCAGGGTTTTCTGCAGCCAATTGAATTAATACTATTTGTACAGGAAGTAAAAATGTTAGTAATACATGTTTTTTATTGATCTTCAAGGATACTATTTTTATATAAATAAGCGTTTATGTATATTCACAAAAGAGGATATAACAGTTTTTAAATATCCAACTTTGTTTGTAAAAATAACATTTCATTTTAGAAGTTGGCTGGTTATTAACAAGATAATAACATTTTTGTTTACAATAAATGTTTACAAATTAAAATGAACTTTTAGAAATTAATTTCAACCTAAAAAAGTACCTTTGTAGTAATGGAAAAAACGACTCCTGTTACGGGAAAAAAGATAGATAAATCAAGATTAATTAGTCTTGAAAAAGGCAAGATTCCTCCACAGGCGTTGGAGTTAGAGGAAGCTGTGTTGGGGGCAATGATGATTGATAAAAAAGGAATTGATGACGTTATAGACGTCTTAAGTTCAGATGCTTTTTATGATCAAAAACATCAAGAAGTGTATGCGGCTATTTATGAGTTATTTCAAAATTCTGAACCAATTGACCTTTTAACAGTATCTAACTTGTTAAAAAAGAATGGTAAACTAGAATTTGTTGGTGGAGATTTCTTTTTAATTCGTTTAACTCAAAAAGTAGCATCATCAGCACACATTGAGTTCCATGCAAGAATTATTCTTCAAAAATTTATTCAACGTAGATTAATTTCAATTTCTAGTGAAATTATAGAAAATGCGTATGATGAAAGTACCGATGTCTTTGATTTATTAGACGATGCAGAGGCAAAACTTTTTGAAGTTACCCAAGGAAACTTAAAAAAGAGTTCTGAAGATGCAGGATCTTTAGTAAAACAAGCCTTAGCTAAGATTCAAGAAATTGGTAACCAAGAAGGTATGTCTGGTTTGGCAACTGGTTTTACAAAATTAGATGCGTTAACTTCTGGTTGGCAACCATCGGATTTAGTGATTATTGCTGCACGTCCTGGTATGGGAAAAACAGCATTTGTAATTTCTATGGCAAAAAATATGGCAATTGATTTTGGTCATGGTGTTGCTGTGTTTTCTTTAGAGATGTCTTCTGTTCAGTTAATTACGCGTATGATTTCTTCGGAAACAGGTTTAACTTCAGAAAAATTAAGAAAAGGAAATTTAGAACCACACGAATGGGAACAACTAAACGTAAAAGTAAAACGTTTATCTGATGCGCCTATTTTTATTGATGACACACCGTCTCTTTCTGTATTTGATTTACGTGCAAAAGCACGAAGATTGGTGTCGCAACACGGTGTTAAAATTATTGTAATTGATTATTTACAATTAATGACTGCCGGTGGAAAATCTAACGGAAATCGTGAACAAGAAATCTCTATGATTTCTAGAAACTTAAAAGCTTTAGCAAAAGAATTAGAAGTGCCAGTAATTGCACTTTCTCAGTTATCTCGTGCGGTTGAGACGCGTGGAGGATCTAAAAGACCTTTATTGTCTGATTTACGTGAATCTGGAGCAATTGAGCAAGATGCAGATATTGTATCGTTTATTTTCCGTCCAGAATACTACGGAATGACAGAATGGGATGATGATGATCATTCACCATGTGAGGGACAAGGAGAATTTATTGTTGCAAAACACAGAAATGGTGGTTTAGAAAATATTCGTTTGAAATTTACCGGTCACTTAGCAAAATTCTCTGATTTAGAAGAAGGATTTAGTTCTGAATTTCAATCATCTATGAATGCAGATTTCCCAGAAGATCCTTTTGCAGGACAAGGAGGAGTGGATCCTAAAGATGCTTTTGGAAGTGATGATGATGTTCCGTTTTAAGCCTTAAAAAAAATATAAAATTATAAAAAAACACAATTGCTTTAAGGTAATTGTGTTTTTTTATTTTTTGGTAAACAAATCTATAATTTGCATAACAGGTACTCCATCTTCAATAGCACAAGGGTTTTTACCTGTATTTAAAAAGTAATTTACAGTTTTTTCAATCATAGGTTGTTGTACGTGTAAAGGGGTTAAGAATTCAAAAGTTTCTTCATTTTCATTGGTTTTCAAAACTACTTGTCCTCCATAAAAAGAAAATATAATAGTTCCTTTTTCACCATAAATAACGCATTCATCTTTAACATCTTTTTCAGAGGCATTAAAATTCCAAATTCCTCTAAATTGTATTCCGTTTTTAAACTCTATAATTCCGTTAACAATGTCTTCAACCCCGTTATTTTTGAAAGATGTAGAAAAACCTCTAGCATTTTTAAATTCACCAAAATAATAAAGCATTAAATCTATTTGATGGGGCGCAATATCATGAAAATATCCACCACCAGAAACTACAGGATTCAACCTCCAATTCGTTTCTGTTTTAGCTATAATATTGTTTATTTTAGGTTGATAGATTTGAATATCAGCAAAAAGTATTTTACCTATTTCATGAGCATCAATTAACTCTTTTACCTTTTTAAAAGCGTCTAATTCTCGTCTATAATGAGCAACTACCAACATATTTTTTTTGGTAATAAATGTTTCTAATTCTTTAGCTTCATCAAAATTTAAAGTAATTGGTTTTTCTAAATAAACTAATTTTTCTGCTTTCAAGTATTTTTTTGCTATTTCTAAATGAGTTGATGGAGGAGTCGCTATATAAATTGCATTTATTTCAGGGTTTTGTAATAACTTATCTATAGAATCATACCAAAAAGGAACATGATGTCTTTTAGCAAAATCTTCTGCTTTAGCACCATTTCTTCTCATTACTGCAATAAGTTTAGAGTTTTTAACCTTCTGAAAAGCAGGTCCACTTTTTACTTCAGTAACATCACCACAACCAATAATTCCCCAATTAATACTATGCATTTTTATAATTTTTAAGATTAATCAAATATCACAGAAACAAAGATATAAACTTAGTATATTTATCACTTCTAATATTTAGAATATATTATTATTGATGAAAAAACACCTATTTATACTTATATTTCTATTAATCTCAAACTCTATTTTGGCATCATTTATTTATGTACCAATGAGTTATGATAACCAAGGAAACCATTTAAAAGCTTATGGAATTGTCTATTTTTCATTAGAGGCAGGCTTAAAATCGAAATGGTTATTAAATTATGATGGAGGTGCTTTTTTAATAGAAAACAATAAAATAGCAGAAAATGAATGTAAAATACGTGGTGTTTCTTACCAAATAATTTCTGATGCAAAAGCGCAATTAATTTTACAAGAAATTTCATCACCATCTTCTAATCAGGATGCAGTAACTTTAGAAAAAGCACCAAAAATAGCGGTGTATTCGCCAAAAGATAAAATGCCTTGGGATGATGCTGTAACCTTGGTTTTGTCTTATGCTGAGATTCCGTTTGATGTTATTTACGACCAAGAAGTTTTAGAAGACAAACTACTATTATATGAATGGTTGCATTTACACCATGAAGATTTTACCGGACAATATGGTAAGTTTTACGGATCTTTTAAAACGGCACCTTGGTATGTAGAAGGAAAATTAAGAGCAGAAAAGCAAGCATCTGAATTAGGTTTTTCTAAGGTTTCTGAAGAAAAACTAGCCGTTGCCAAAAAAATAAGAGATTACGTAATTGGAGGAGGCTTTATGTTTGCTATGTGTTCTGCAACCGATAGTTTTGATATTGCTTTATCTGCCGAAGGTGTAGATATTGTTGAGGCAATGTTTGATGGTGATGCATCTGAATTAAATTATCAATCTAAAATAAATTATAATAAAACCTTTGCTTTTAAGGACTTTCAATTGATTAAAAATCCTACAACCTATGAGTTTTCTACCATAGATATGACCAGTAAGCGCAAAATACCAAAAACATCAGACTATTTTTCTTTAGGTGAATTTTCTGCAAAGTGGGATCCAGTGCCAACTATGTTAACACAAAATCATACTGTTTTAGTAAAAGGATTTATGGGGCAAACTACTTCTTTTAATAGAAATACAATTAAAACAAATGTATTGGTTTTGGGTGAAAATAAAACCAATGGTGAAGCACGTTATATTCATGGAACAAAAGGAAAAGGAATGTTTACTTTTTATGGAGGACATGACCCCGAAGATTATTCGCATAGAATTAACGATCCAAAAACAGCATTAGATTTACATCCAACATCACCTGGTTATCGTTTAATTTTAAATAATGTATTGTTTCCTGCAGCAAAGAAAAAGAAACAAAAAACCTAGCTTTTGACTTTTAGAATTCACTTTTTTTAGAAATATCATTTTAATTATTGATAAAGCTATTTTGCTTACAATTAATCTTGTTAGTTGCTGTTAAAAAAATTACTTTTGTACAAATTAAAACAACAAAATGCCAACAACACAACAATTACAAGATTTTACGCAACAAGTTCGTAGAGATATATTACGTATGGTTCATAAAGTAAATTCTGGTCACCCAGGAGGATCTTTAGGATGTGCAGAATTTATTACATGCTTATATCAAGAAGTAATGGACTATTCTACAGATTTTACAATGGACGGAAAGAATGAAGATTTATTCTTCCTTTCTAACGGACATATTTCTCCAGTTTTTTATAGTGTTTTGGCGCACAGTGGTTTTTTTCCAGTAGAAGAATTATCAACTTTTAGATTGTTAAACTCTCGTTTACAAGGACACCCAACTACACATGAGGGCTTACCGGGTATTAGAATAGCATCTGGTTCTTTAGGGCAAGGAATGTCTAATGGTTTAGGAGCTGCGCAAGCTAAAAAATTAAACGGAGACGATAAAATTGTTTATACATTACATGGTGATGGTGAATTGCAAGAAGGTCAGAACTGGGAAGCAATTATGTATGCATCAGCAAAAAAAGTAGATAACATCATTGCAACAATCGATTTAAACGGTAAACAAATTGATGGTTCTACAGACGAAGTTTTACCTATGGGAAGCATCAGAGCTAAATTTGAAGCTTTTGGTTGGGATGTTTTAGATGTAGAAAAAGGAAATGATATTGATGCAATATTAGCCGGTTTAGCAGCAGCAAAAGCATTAACAGGAAAAGGAAAACCAGTTTGTATTTTATTACATACAGAAATGGGTAATGGTGTAGATTTTATGATGCACACACATGCTTGGCATGGTAAAGCACCAAGTGATGAGCAGTTAGAAAATGCATTGGCTCAAAACCCAGCAACTTTAGGAGATTACTAAAAAATAGCGTCTTTAGATTCTAAAATTAATATATTAAAAAGGCTTTTCGATCTAATTGAAAAGCTTTTTTTATGTTTTTATTTAGATTTCAACTGTAAGAATAGAAGTATATTTACAACTAAAGAATCATATTTATGAATCTTTAAATATAAGGCATCTAATATTTCAAAAAATTATATGAAAATAGGAATTGTTTGTTACCCAACATTTGGGGGAAGTGGAGTAGTAGCTACAGAATTAGGAATGGCTTTGGCAAACAAAGGTCATGAAGTACATTTTATTACCTATAATCAACCTGTTCGGTTAGATTTTTTATCTCATAATTTACATTTTCATCAAGTTGTAATAGAAGAATATCCTCTTTTTGAATACCAACCATATGAGTTAGCACTGTCTAGTAAAATGGTAGAAGTAGTTAAAAAGCATGATTTAGAAGTTTTACATGTACATTATGCGATACCGCATGCGTATGCAGCCTATATGGCAAAACAAATGTTAAAAGAAAAAGGGTTAGATGTTAGAGTTGTTACTACTTTACACGGAACAGATATAACTTTGGTAGGGAGCCATCCTACCTATAAAACAGCAGTAGAATTTAGCATCAATAATTCTGATGTTGTTACTGCAGTTTCTAATAATTTAAAAGAAACAACCAATAAGTTGTTCAATATTACAAAAGACATTAAGGTAATTTATAATTTTATTGATGTTGAGAAATATAATGATGCAAATAAAGAAGAGTGTAAAAGAATAGCATTAGCAAAACCTAATGAAAGAATTTTTACACACGTAAGTAATTTTAGACCGGTAAAGAGAGTAGAAGACGTCGTTAAAATTTTTAGTGAAGTAAGAAAAGAAATTCCGTCTAAACTTTTAATGATTGGTGAAGGACCAGAAAGAGCAAAAGCAGAGAAATTAGTAAAAGAATTAAAACTAACGGAAGATGTTTTCTTTTTAGGAAATAGTACAGAAGTAGCTAAAATATTATGTTACACAGATGTTTTTCTATTGCCATCGCAAACAGAAAGTTTTGGTTTAGCAGCTTTAGAAGCAATGGCTGCAGGTACTGCTGTAATATCTACTAATACAGGTGGTTTACCAGAAGTAAATATTCAAGGAGAAACAGGTTATTTAAGCAATTTGGGAGATATAGCAGATATGGCAAAAAATGCAATATCAATTGTAAAAGATGATGCTACTTTACAAAGGTTTAAAGAAAATGCTAAAAAACATACCAAGCAATTTTCATTAGAAAATATATTACCAGTTTATGAAGAAATTTATAAATCTTGTTATAATTGTAAAATTATTTAAATATAAAAAAAGCTCAAACAATTGTTTGAGCTTTTTTTATACCTATTATTAAGAAATCTTATTTTCCAAAAAGACCACCTAATAAACTACCAATTCCACCAGAACTTTTTTTATCACCTCCTAAAACCATTCCTGCAACATCATCAATAATACTACCATCACCATCTGCATCTAGTATTTTTTCTAAGAAACTTTGTTCATTTGCAGTATCATTTCCTCCTAACATTCCGCCTAATAAACTACCTAATCCAGAAGAATCTGTCACGTTGTTTTCTTTAGATTGTTTTGCTAAAACGCCCATTAATATAGGTGCCGCTACTTTTAAAATATTAGCTACAGAACCAGCGTCTAAACCAGATTTCTGACCAATAACCTGCTCAACACCTTGTTGTTTGTTTCCTAAAATATGACCAAGAATTCCTGCTCCATCTTGTTTAACGCTTTCATCTACACCTCCGTTAAATAAGCCTCCAAGATTATCTAAAATACTACCATCATGTTTACCAGATAAAGCACCCATTATTCCTGCAGCACCTTCTGGCGTAGCCGCATTTCTTTCCATAGCTTTCATTAAAACAGGTAAAGCCATTGTTAAAACACTACTTGTTTTACTGGTGTCATTTCCTGTAGATCCAGAAACTCCTGAAATTATTTGTTTTCCTAAATCACTACTTAATAAGTCTAATATACCTGCCATTTTTATGTTTTTAATAATTAATATGTATGTTTTCTAAAAATTATGACACAATATACGAATAAAGTCACATATGTTTTATTATTTTTTTTACCTTTCAGAATCTTAATTTTTAAACTATTTAATGAAAAAACTAGCATTACACTGGAAAATTTTAATTGGTATGGTTCTTGGAATTCTTTTTGGTTTCATCATGAATACTATTGATGGAGGTAAAGGTTTTGTTATAGATTGGGTAAAACCATTTGGTACCATTTTTATAAACTTATTAAAACTAATTGCCGTACCCCTTATTTTGGCCTCTTTAATTAAAGGAATTTCTGATTTAAAAGATATTTCTAAAATTAAAAAAATGGGAATTAGAACTATGATTATCTACATGTTAACTACTTTGGTTGCAATTATAATTGGCTTAGGTATTGTAAATGTGGTAAAACCAGGAGTAGGTATGTCTGCGGATACAATAGAGAAGATAAAGGCCAAATATGAAACATCTTCTGATGTTGTAGACAAATTAACAAAAGCAAGCGCACAAAGTAATACAGGGCCATTACAGTCTTTAGTAGATATCTTTCCGAGTAATATTTTTACATCATTAAGTGATGCAAGTATGCTTCAAATTATCTTTTTTGCACTATTTGTAGGAGTTTCTCTATTACTAATTCCAGAGAAAAAAGCAAAACCATTAATGAATTTCTTTGATTCCTTAAATGAAGTTGTCATGAAAATGGTAGACTTAATTATGCTTTTTGCTCCGTATGCAGTATTTGCGTTATTAGCAAATGTTATTATTGCTTTTGATGATACAGAAATCCTTTTAAAACTTTTAGTTTATGCACTTTGTGTAGTTGGAGGTTTATTATTAATGATAGGATTCTATCTAATTTTAGTGAGTGTTTACACAAAAAAATCGCCTCTTTGGTTTTTAAAACAAATAAGTCCGGCGCAATTATTAGCATTTTCAACAAGTTCTAGTGCTGCAACCTTACCGGTAACTATGGAAAGGGTAGAAGAACATTTGGGTGTAGATCCAGAAGTCGCTGGTTTTGTTTTACCAGTAGGAGCCACCATTAATATGGATGGAACAAGTTTATACCAAGCCATTGCAGCCGTTTTTATTATGCAAGTAATATGGCCAGAAGGACTTACATTTTCTAATCAGCTTGTTATTGTAGCCACTGCTTTATTAGCTTCCATTGGTTCTGCAGCTGTACCTAGTGCAGGTATGGTTATGTTGGTTATTGTTTTAGAATCGATAGGTTTTCCTGCGGAATTACTACCAATTGGATTGGCGCTTATTTTTGCTGTAGACAGACCTTTAGATATGATGAGAACTACTGTTAATGTAACAGGAGATGCCACTGTAGCTATGATAATTGCTAAGTCGTTAGATAAATTACATGATGACCCTAAACCAAAAGATTGGGATGATAATTATGATGATGTAAAGTAGTTTTCTATAACTTTTCTAATTCTTTAATAGGATGTCCTTAAAAATAACAAAACCGATAGTTTCTGTAGCTTGGTTACAAGATAATTTAGATCATAAAAATCTAATTATTTTAGATTGTACGATACCAAAAGTTACAGAAAAGTCCAATGCCGTTAAATCTGATGAAAAAACACAGATTAAAGGCGCTATTTTTTTTGATATTAAAAACACTTTTTCTGATGTAAACGGAAAATTTCCGAATACCATTTTATCAGCAAAAGAATTTGAACATAAAGCACAAGAATTAGGTATTAATACTGATAGTCTTATTGTTTGTTATGACGATTTAGGAATATATTCTTCAGCAAGAGTTTGGTGGATGTTTCAATTAATGGGCTTTACAAACGTTGCTGTTTTAGATGGCGGTTTCCCTAAATGGATTGAAAATAAATATCCTATTGAAAATCAACAAAAGAATTCACGTTCAAAAGGTGATTTTAAGGTGAATTATCAACCAGAAAAAATTAAATTTACAGAAGATGTTCTTAAAGCAATTAATAATGAAACTATTTTAATTGCTGATGCACGCTCCAAAGGTCGTTTTAATAGTACCGAACCAGAACCTAGAAGTGATGTAAAAGGAGGTCATTTACCTAATTCTGTAAGTTTGCCTTTTAGTGAAATTATAGAAAATGGAACATTCAAATCTGAAGCAGCATTAAAAGTTATCTTCAATGACATAAACCCCAAAAAGAAACCTTTTATTTTTTCTTGCGGAACAGGAATCACTGCATCTGTATTAGCTTTAGGGGCAGAAATTTCAGGGTCTAAAAACTATGCTGTTTATGATGGTTCTTGGACAGAGTGGGGAAGTACGGAGAATTTACCAATAGAAATTTAAAATAAAATATGATGAACATCAATTGGACAAAAGAAGAATTTCAAACTTACGTATTGTTGTACGCGGCACAAAGCAATTATATAGAAACTGAATCTGAAAGTGAGTATATTTTATCGAAAGTAAATGAAACTTTATTTAATAGGATTCATACAGAGATTGTACATGATAATGATTATCAATCTATGGAGAAAATTAAAACATATTTAGCTGAAAATAAATACACAGATATTGAAAAAGAAAATCTTTTAAAAGATATAAAAAATGTCTTTTTTGCGGATGGCTCTGTAGACGTTTTAGAACGAAATGTATTTCTCTTATTGAAAAAAATTATAGCGTAAAATTAAAAAAGCTTCACAAATTGTGAAGCTCTTTTAATTTTATATAAAGATTTAGCACCTATTTAGCAGGTAGAATTTTACCTACACATTCTCCAAAACCAATACGCACTTTATCATTTTTACAATGTGCACGCATAATTACAGTATCGTTATCATTTATAAATTTACGTTCTGTACCATCGTTTAACTTAATAGGGTTTTGTCCTCGCCAAGTTAACTCTAACATAGAACCGTAGCTATCTTTTGTTGGACCAGAAATAGTACCAGATCCCATTAAATCTCCAGCTTCTACAGGACAACCATTCACAGTATGATGTGCTAATTGCTGTGCCATTGTCCAATACATATATTTAAAATTAGAATTAGAAACAATGGTTTCTTTTCCGTTTTCTGGTTGTATACCAACTTGTAAATGAATATCGTAACTTCCTTTTCCTTTTTGTTTTAAATAAGGTAAAGGTTCGTAAACCTGTTTAGGGCTTTCTACTCTAAAAGGCTCTAAAGCATCTAAAGTTACAATCCAAGGAGATATGGTAGATGCAAAACTTTTCCCTAAAAATGGGCCTAATGGTACATATTCCCAAGCTTGAATGTCTCTTGCAGACCAATCGTTAAATTGCACCAATCCAAATATATATTCTTCCGTTTCTTCAATCGGAATTCTATCACCTAAAACATTTGCATCTGTGGTTATAAATGCCATTTCTAGTTCAAAATCTAATAATTGAGAAGGTCCAAAACCAGGAGTATTACTTCCTTCTTCAGGTTTTGTTTGTCCGTAAGGTCTTCTAATTTTTGTTCCAGATGGCACTATAGAAGAACTTCTACCATGGTAACCAATAGGTATGTGTAACCAATTTGGTAACAATGCATTTTCTGGATCTCTAAACAAAGAACCTACATTGGTAGCGTGTTCTTTACTCGCGTAAAAATCTGTATAATCACCTACAGCAACAGGTATCAACATTTCTACTTCGTCCATTCTAAAGATAATTTTATCTTTATGATTGGCATTATCTCTTAAAGTTCCATTGGTAACATCAAATACTTCAGCAATTCGATTTCTAACCAAACGCCAAGTTTTACGACCATCCGCAATAAAATCATTTAAATTATCTTGTAGAAAAATATCATCCGTTAATGGTATCCCTTCAAAATAACCTAATTGATGAAAAGCTCCTAAATCTATTGCAAAATTTCCAATTCTACTACCAATCGTAATAATATCATCTCTAGTGATAAAAACACCAAAAGGTAAGTTTTGAATGGGGAAGTCTGAATCTTTATCTACTTTTAACCAAGATTTTCTATTCGGATTATTTGCTGTTATGATCATTATAATGAATTTTATTTTTCATCAAACCTACATAATTTTTTTTCATTTTAAAATAAAAAAACAATTAAAAACGCATTTTTAACAGTACTTTTTTAATAAAAATATAAATATAATAAAAAATGATAAAATATAGTTAAAACATGATTTTTACAAATATGATTTTATTATTTTTGATGCTACTATAAAAACAACAACAATGCAATTAGACAACCAAATTTTTGACCTTATTCAGGAAGAAAAAGAAAGACAGTTAAATGGATTAGAATTAATCGCTTCAGAAAACTTTGTAAGTGATGATGTTATGAGAGCCCAAGGTTCTATTTTAACCAATAAATACGCTGAAGGATATCCTGGTAAAAGATATTATGGAGGTTGTGAAATAGTTGATGTTATTGAGCAAATTGCTATAGACAGAGCTAAAGAGTTATTTGGTGCAGAATATGTAAACGTACAGCCGCATTCTGGTTCTCAGGCAAATACAGCTGTTTATGCTGCTTGTTTGAAGCCTGGTGATACTGTTTTAGGGTTTGATTTATCTCATGGTGGCCATTTAACACATGGTTCTCCAGTAAACTTTTCTGGTAAATTATACAATCCTGTTTTTTATGGAGTTGTTAAAGAAACAGGAATTATAGATTATGATCATTTAGCTGCACAAGCTAAAGAGCACAAGCCTAAACTAATTATTGCTGGTGCTTCTGCATATTCTAGAGATATCGATTTTGAAAAATTTAGAGAAGTTGCAGATAGTGTTGGTGCTATTTTAATGGCAGATATTTCTCATCCTGCTGGTTTAATTGCTAAAGGAATTTTAAATGATCCAATTCCTCATTGTCATATTGTTACTACAACTACCCACAAAACTTTACGTGGACCAAGAGGTGGTATGATTATGATTGGTAAAGATTTTGACAATCCTTTTGGAGAGACTTTAAAAAATGGAAATCCTAAAAAGATGTCTACTTTAATTAATTCTTCTGTTTTTCCTGGAAACCAAGGTGGACCTTTAGAGCACGTTATTGCTGCTAAAGCGGTTGCTTTTGGAGAGGCTTTAACAGATGAGTTTTTAGAATATCAATTACAAGTAAAAGCAAATGCTGCAGAAATGGCAAAAGAATTTGTTGCAAGAGGATATGATATTATCTCTGGCGGAACAGACAACCACTGTATGTTAATAGATTTACGTAATAAAAATATTTCTGGTAAAGATGCAGAAATTGCATTAGGAAAAGCAGATATTACAGTAAACAAAAACATGGTTCCTTTTGATGATAAAAGCCCGTTTATAACTTCAGGAATCCGTATTGGAACTGCTGCAATTACTACGCGTGGTTTAGAAGAAGATGATATGAAAGCTGTTGTTAACTTTATTGATGAAGCTATTATAAATGCTGCAAATGAAGATGCTTTACATAAAATTGGTGAACGTGTTGCGCACATGATGAGTGCAAGAAGATTATTTGTAATGTAGACCACGTAGTGGTTTTAAGTATTCACTCTTGTGAATAAATATGAGACTAAAAAAGCATCAAGTTAATTCTTGATGCTTTTTTAGTTTTAAATATATAACGAAAGTTGTTTACCAACTTTTTACTTCTTTTTCGATGGCTTCACGAGTTTCGCCATATTTTTCTTGGATTTCTCCAACTAGTTTATCAAAAGATCCTTCTGCTTCCGTACTCTCATCATTGGTAATACGACCAAATTTTTCTTTAAATTCTCCTTTTATTTGTTTCCAATTTCCTTTTGCTGTATCCGAGTTCATATTCATTTCATTTATGTACTTCAATAGTACTGGTTAATAATAGTGTAAATTTAGAAAGATTTATAATTGCTTATGAATGCTATCTATAAAAATTTTGACTCATTAGATAAAAGTTATTCTTTTTCTGAACTTTTAATTTTTCCTGCAATTTCATCTGCATCATCAGTTGCACTCTGTATTTGGTTTTTTAATTTGTCTTTCTCTTTTTTCTTATCAATTTCTGCAACGATACTTTCTTTCTTGTTATCTGAATCTTTTTCGTTCGTTTTTACCGTTCCTTTTAAAGGATGTAAACCTCTTTCGTGTTTTATAACTGACATATTTTTTAGTTTTTTAGGTTAATACTCACTTCAAAAGTAAAAAATAAGTGAATTTCAGCTTAACTACATTCAGTTAAATAATAACGCATTAGCTATTCATCAACTTCATTAGCACGCTTAATAATGTTTTCTGGGATAGCTTTTTTAGCTTTAGCCCCCATTTTCTTTAATTTTTCTACAGAAGTAATTAAGTTTCCTCTTCCTTCAAAAAGCTTGTTCATTGCATTGGAGTATTCATTTTTACTGTCGTCAATTCGTTTTCCAATTCCAACTAAATCACCTAATAAACCATTAAACTTGTCATATAAAGCACCGGCTTGTCTTGCAATTTCTAAAGCATTTCTTTGTTGCTTCTCATTATTCCACATAGAATCTATGGTTCTTAAAGTAGCCAAAAGAGTAGTAGGAGTTACAATAACAATATTTTTTTCGAATGCTTTATTGTATAAATGATTATCATAATTTATGGCAACAGCAAAAGCAGGTTCTATCGGTATAAAAAGGAGTACAAAATCTGGAGATTCAATTTTATAAATATCCTCATATTTTTTTTCTGATAATTGATGTACATGTCTTTGTAATGAGGCAACATGTTCTTTTAAAAACTGTGCTTTTAAAGTTTCATCTTCTTCATTTATATATTGCTCATAAGCCGTTAGAGAAACTTTAGAATCTACAATCATTTTTTTATTATCTGGTAAATGAATCACCACATCGGGTAGTATTCTTTTGCCATCATCATTTGTAAAGCTTTGCTGTACATAATACTCTCTATCTTTCTCTAAACCAGATTTTTCTAAAACTCTTTCTAATACTAATTCGCCCCAATTCCCTTGTGTTTTATTATCTCCTTTTAAGGCTTTGGTAAGGTTTAAGGTTTCTTTACTCATTTGTTGGTTTAGCTCTTTTAAACCTAAAATTTGCTGACGTAAAGCAGCGTGATAATCGATACTTTCTTTGTGTGTTTTATCTACTTTATCTTCAAAAACTTTAATTTTTTCTTGTAATGGATTTAAGATGATTTTTAAGTTTTCTTGATTCTGTTGTGTAAATTTTGATGATTTTTCTTCTAAAATTTTATTGGCTAATACTTCAAAATTATTGGTGAATTTTTCTTGTAATTTTTCAACTTCATTTTTATTATGCGCTAGCTTTTCTTCAACATTTTTGAATTCTGTTTCTAAACGTGTTTTATCTGAAATTAAAAATTCTTTTTCTTTTTGAACGTGTCTTAATTCACCTTGTAAATCATCAATTGTAATTTCTGTGTTTTTAAGTGTTTCATTTAGTTTAGAAACTTCAAACTCTAATACAGATTTTTCTTTTTCAGAAACTCCTTTTGCTTTTTCAAATTTTAGTTTGGTTAATAGTTTGCCAATTAATAATCCTAAAAAGCTAAATATCAGTGCAATTAAGAAGTAAATTATCATTTCGTTCATCATATCAAATTATAGTATTGTAAAAGTAAAAAATAATTCAGTTTTTTAGTTGATTAAGTTTTATCAACATTTGAAAACTCATATTTTTTGATTGTTTTTTGTAATATTTTCCAATGATTTCTTAATTGTCTTTTTATTTCTGGAGCATTTAAATCATCTGAAGCTCTATAGGCATATCTTAAATAATTACCTCTAAATTTTCTATCAAAATATTTAGTTTTTGCTACTCCATTAACAAAATCAGTTCTTTTTGCAGGAAGCTCTCTTGATTTTACTCCCTTAAAACTATATAATCTATAGAGTTTCCTCTTAAAAAGTGGAGCTTCATCTAAAAGTTTTTCTTCTTTAATATGTTCTACGCGTTTATGTTTTCTCTTTACAGTTTGTTTCATTTCTCTGTAAAACTGTGCAAGATTTTTAGATTTTATTAAAGTTTGATAACCATAAAACTCAAACCCTAAGTAATTTAAAGGAACATTTTCTTGAATACTTTTGTCTTTTCTTATTTTAAAAGATTGAAGTCTATTATTCTGAGTTTTAAATAATGTCATTTCAGTTTTTTCTTCTGAAATTATTAAATCAATTTTTGCAACTTCATCTATAATGAATTTTTCAACAAAGTCTATTTGATTTTCTTTACAGAGAACAACAATATCATCAGAGTACCTTCTATAGTAAACATCGTGTTTAACTGATAATTCATTAATTACAATTTCATCAAAAGCTAACATGTACATATTCGCTAACAATGCACTAATAGGTAAGCCCTGAGGAATTCCAATTAGTTTTTTATCTGAATTCTTTTTTTGATTTTTATGAATAATAATATCAGAATCTAAAAGTTCTTTAATATTATCAAAAAAAGTATGTTTGCCACTTTTCTTATTTTTTGCTAATTCCTTCTCATCAAAATGGTTATTCTTTGTTTTTAAATCGTCTAGTTTAACATAAGAAAACCTTGTCGCAGCTTTAAAAATATTATAATGATCTTTAGGTAATGTTTTATTTCCTAATATTTTTGCCCAAGCTAATTTTAGCTTTTTATGATTAAGAGTAGGGAAGAAGTTCTCAATATCTAAAACGAGTGCAACACAATTTTGTCTTTGTTTAATCTCATCAAATACATCTTTAGCAAAATGAACATTATTTTTAAACTTTACTTTATCTTCAGTTTGAATTCTTCTGTAAGCTGTTATAGCATCTGAAAGTAATTTGTTTTTATTTAAATAGGACTCATATTTTGGAGTTATAATTTTTTGAGTATAATAAGAATACACATGTGCGTCTATATGAGTTGCATATAATATTTCCCTAATTTTAGTATTAGAAATTATTACTCCTTCTTTTGTTTTTTTATGAGAGCGCTTTAATTCACCTCCAAATTCAGACTCTTTATACCTACGTTGCTTTATTTCTTTAAAAATTAAAGGTAAAAAGGAATGTTTAGCAACTTTTTTGGGATTAGAAACATAATGTTCAGCTTTATCTCTAACAGATACAGGTGTCTTATTAGAAAAATGAGGATAACCTCTATCTTTAAACCAATCTTTTTCTTTTTTCTTCATAGCTAATAAAAGTAAGAGAAGTTCTCGCTCGGTATTTAATCTAATAAACGTAACATCATTAAATGACTGAGCTATTAACCGTGTTCACGATTCCCGATGCAATTGAACTTATCTTTGCCTATAGAGACATCAATGCAGCTAATTATTAATCTAAACCTTATTTACTATATGATAATAAATAGACCTAACCCCTTAGGGTTATTCCAGTTATTTATAGATTGCTTAGGAGTAATAACTAAGCTTCTACAGCTAACAAATAATATGTCGACATATTGTTTGTTAGGTGTAGAATTATACTTACAAACTAATTCACGTATTTATTAATCCCTTTAAAAAAGGTCTGAATTAATTGAAATTAAAAATTTACAATGGCTCAATAAATGTTTATTAAAAATAACTAAAGAACTTCCTTACTTAGAAGTAAATATAAGATTTTTAGCTATCTTTAAAGAAAAAAGAACTATGAAAAATAAATATCCTATAGGTTGTATTGTTACCTTTAAATCTCATCCTTTATTATATGATTTTATGATTAAAGGTGATGGAAAATTAGTTCCTCCTTTTATGGTTGTAAAAGAGGTTTTTATTGAAGATGAAAAAAGGAAAGTAGCAGATGATGTTACAGGAGAACAAATTGCAGAAAGAGTAAAATATACATGTGTTTTTTTTGATGATAATAAGACGGAGTTTAAAGAAGTTATTCTTTATGAATCAATGATAACTAGTTATAAAGAGATTTTTATAGCAAAAATGGATGGTGAAACAAAATCTAAAGAATCAGATTATAAATCTCTAATTAAAGAAGCTTCAGAATATAAAGTTCCCAAATATAATTATGGTAATATTATTTATTTCAAAACTAAGAAGTTTGAAATTTTTAAAAAAAGAAGTTCTATAAAATCAACCAGAGATATTATATCTGAAAAGAAAAATAATGGTTTTCAAAGAAAAGAAACCATACAATATGTTGTTAATTATTCAACACCAGAATTTATTTTATGTGGTATAAAAAAAGAAAATCATGATAATTTATTTTATCCTAATGGTGATGTAAAAAAAGTAGTATCAGAAGTTTTATACAAAGTAAAATGGTTTAATTCTAACCAAATGAAGTTTAGCGAAATTTATTTACCAGCAAAATGTTTTACAGATATTCAACCCTATGAAACAAAAGTTCTACATAATTCTGATACTAAAGATAAATAAAGCTTAATTTTGTTCTTTGATTAAAGAATGAAATGAAAACAATTGCAAGATTTATATTATTTACCATATTAGGATGGAAACTAGAAAACGATTTTCCTAAAGAGCCTAAAAAATATGTTGTAATCGCAGCACCACATACTAGTTGGTTAGATTTTCCAATAGCAATTTTATCTAGAATGTCTTCTGGAACAATGGTTCATTTTATTGGTAAATCATCACTTTTTAAAGGGCCTTTTGGTTTTTTATTTAAAGCACTAGGTGGTACCCCTGTAGATAGAACTCAAAGCACAAATATGGTAGATGCCGTTATTGATGTGTTTAATACTAAGGAAGAATTTAGATTAGGTATTTCGCCTGAAGGAACCCGAAAAAAAGTAGATAAATGGAAAACAGGGTTCTACTATATTGCAAAAGGAGCAAATGTTCCGATCGTTATGGCAACCTTAGACTTTAAAAATAAGAAGATAAAAATATCTAATCCTTATTATACAACAGCAAGTATAGATGCTGATTTTGAGGTGTTTCACTCGTTTTTTAAAGACGTAAAGGGGAAAAACCCTGAATTATTTTAATTATTTGGTTTGTTTTATAAAAAAGTTTATATTTGTGCGTTACATATAATTATTGATAGAGATTAGGGGCTTTATTTTTAAGAAATATGTTACGCAAATAGTATCATGCTATGATATTGAGTCTTCAGGATACTGAAGACTCTTTTTTTTTATGCAAATTTCACAGAAATTTTTTCTGCAATTCCTATAATCACTTCTGTTGCTTTTACCATAGACTCTACAGGTACATACTCATATCTACCATGAAAATTATGTCCGCCAGCAAAAATATTAGGACAAGGCAAACCTTTAAAAGATAATTGAGAACCATCTGTACCACCACGAATTGCTTTAATTAAAGGTGTAATTCCTAAATCTGTCATTACTTCTTCTGCAATATCTACAATATGCATAACTGGAGTAATTTTTTCTTTCATATTAAAGTACTGATCTTTAATAGTAACTTCAATTAAATCTTGATTGTATTTTGTATTAAAGTCTAACGCAATTTTTTGTATTAAATTTTTTCTTTTTTCAAATAAATCTAAATCATGATCTCTTACAATGTATTCTAAAACTGTTTTTTCTACATTTCCATTGATGTCATGTAAATGGAAAAAACCTTCATAACCTTCTGTTCTTTGCGGAATCTCGTTTGTTGGAAGCGCTGTAATAAATTCATTCGCAATGAGCATAGAATTGATCATTTTACCTTTTGCATATCCTGGGTGTACAATTTTACCAGTAATGGTTACGATTGCTCCGGCAGCATTAAAATTCTCATATTCTAATTCTCCAATCTGACTTCCATCCATGGTGTATGCCCATTCTGCACCAAATTTATCCACATCAAACATGTGAGCTCCTTTACCAACTTCTTCATCTGGAGTAAAGCAAATTCTAATTTTACCGTGTTTAATTTCTGGATGCTGAATTAGGTATTCCATAGCGGTTACAATTTCTGTAACTCCGGCTTTGTCATCTGCACCTAAAAGAGTAGTACCATCCGTTGTAATTAAAGTCTGACCTTTATATTGCAATAAATCATCAAAATAATCTGGCGATAAAACGATGTTTTCCTCTACATTTAAAATAATATTATTGCCTTGATAATTTTCTACAATTTGAGGTTTTACATTTTTACCTGAAAAATCTGGACTTGTATCTATATGCGCAACAAAACCAATGGTTGGCACTTCATAATCTAAATTACTTGGTAAAGTTGCCATAATGTAGCAATTGGCATCTAAATCTACCTCTTTCATACCAATTTGTTTTAGCTCTTCAACTAATACATTGGCTAAATCCCACTGTTTTTCGGTACTCGGAAAAGCAGCATTGTTAGGGTCTGACTCTGTGTCAATCGTTACGTATTTTATAAATCTATCGGTAATATGTTGTTTTTCAATCATTTTATTGAATGTTTTTTAATTTTTTCATCAATGTAAGCGCCTCACATAATCTTTTATTCACTAAAGAATCTCCATAAACTTCTGCCTTTGCAAGTATAAAGTTTTGATCGTTTATTTTTATAAATACATGGCAAACTTGGTAGTCAAATTTTCCTTTTTTTCCTTTTGAAACTGTGTAATACGAAGGTTTTTCTAAAAAATTAGTCTCTTCAGATTTTATGTTGATAAGACTTTTTGAGATATCTTCTTGCGCTCGTTCCAGTTTAAAAGACGTATCAAAATTAATACTTTTATTGATAAATGTAACATCTAAAAGCAAAGTTTCTGTTAATTGTTTGGTAGTGTCTGCAGTGTAAATAGAAGATTGAATGTCGTCATAATACAGATTCGTTTTCCATGTTTTTGGTATCTCTATAGAAAACAAATTCTTAACGTCTTTTACTTCTTCTAAATTGTTAAAAGTAGTGGGTTTACAATTAAAGTGTTTGCTAATTTCTGTTTGATCTGAACAGGAAAAAAAGACTAGTGAAGCGAGTATTATGAAAAGAATATTCTTCATGAAAAATATTTAGAGGTTTTAAATATCACTTTATTTTAAAATTGGTTTTAAAACAGACCACACATTTTTAGCCAATATTTGATGTCCTTCTTTTGTTGGGTGAATGCCATCTTTTTGATTTAAATCTGAGATACCACCAACATCCTCTAATAAAAAAGGAATTAAATATAAATCATTTTTTGTAGCCAAATCAGGAAACATATTTTTAAATTCAGTGGTATAATCTTGTCCCATATTTGGTGGAATTTGCATTCCAGCTAACACAATAATTGTATCTGGATACTTCTTTTTAACAGCATCTATAATATCTTGTAAATTTTCTTTAGACTGCTTTAACGGCACACCTCTTAAACCATCATTTGCACCTAATTCTAATATGAAAATAGTAGGTTTTTGATTCAGCACCCAATCAATTCTATTTTTTCCACCCGATGTAGTTTCTCCACTAACTCCAGAATTTACAATGCTATAATTTAATTGTAAAGCATCTATTTTCTGCTGAATGATTCCAGGATAAGCATCATTTACATCTTCTAAACCATAGCCCGCAGTTAAACTATCACCAAAAAATACAATTGTTTTTACACTACTATTTTCAGTCTGATTTATTTCAGTATCAGCAGTCGTTGTTTCTGCATTTGTTGCTTTTTTAGAAGCATCTTGTTTGCAAGAGAATATGAATATCAGTAAAAAAATGCAACAAAATTTTAAGAAAACCTTTTGAGATAAATTGTTGATATGTATGAGCAATTGATTATTTTTCAACATCGGAATATTTTAGTAAAAAATTAAATAAAAGTAATGTCAAATATATTAAAGATTAATGATTTAGAGAAAACTTATACGAGTGGTTCTAAAAAATTAACAGTAATTAGCAATATCTCATTTGAAGTAGAAAAAGGGAGTATTTTCTCTATTGTAGGTCCTTCTGGAAGTGGAAAAACTACGTTATTAGGTTTGTGCGCAGGTTTAGATTATCCAACAGCTGGAACTATTGAGTTATGCGGTAGCTCTTTACAAGGCTTAAATGAAGATGAACGCGCCGCATTACGTAACAAAGAAGTGGGGTTTATTTTTCAAAATTTTCAATTATTGCCCACCTTAACGGCTTTAGAAAACGTGATTGTTCCTTTGGAATTACAAGGCGAAAAAAATGCAGCTAAATTTGGAATAGCATTGTTAGAAAAAGTAGGTTTAGCAGATCGTTTACACCATTATCCATCTCAATTATCTGGTGGAGAGCAGCAAAGAGTAGCGTTGGCAAGAGCTTTTGCTAATAGACCTTCTATTTTGTTTGCAGATGAACCAACTGGTAATTTAGATGAAGAAACTGGCGAAAAGGTCATTCAATTATTATTTGAATTGAACAAAGAAGCGGGTACGACTTTAATTATTATTACACACGATTTAGATTTGGCAAACCGAACGCAACAAATTTTACGATTAAAAGGTGGTAAGATTATTTCTAACGAAAAAACCAACACTATTAATGCGTAAAATGACTTCAAAAGTAAATTTTAAGTGGCTATTAAAAATGGCTTGGAGAGATGGAAAAGCAAGCCTTTCTAGGTTAATGCTTTTTATGGCATCTATTATTTTAGGTATTGCAGCCGTGGTTTCCATTCAGTTGTTTAGTGACAATTTAAAGCAAAACATAAAGCTACAATCGAAATCCTTAATGGGAGCCGATTTTATTATTGATAGCAAACAAATTCCATCAGAAAAAGTATTAGCTATTATAGATTCTTTAGGAGCAGATGCCTCTGAAGTCAACTTTGTTTCTATGGCTGCTTTTCCTAAAAATAATGAGACAAAATTAGTGAAAGTTAGGGCTATGGAAGGCAATTTTCCGTTTTACGGAGATTTATTAACCGAACCTGAAGAAGCTGGTGTAAAATATCAAGAATTAGGAGGCGCTTTGGTAGATGCTACCTTGCTTTTACAATACAATTTAAACCCAGGAGATTCTATTAAATTAGGTAAAACTACGTTTGTAATTACTGGTGCTTTAAAATCAATTCCGGGTACTACAGCAATTTCCTCTTCTGTGGCACCAGCGGTTTTAATTCCGTTTCGGTTTGTAGAAGAAACTGGTTTATTACAATTGGGAAGTAGAAAAGAATATCAATACTTTTTTAAAGATTCAGCAATAGATTTAGTTGCTTTAGATAAAAATATAGATCCTATTCTTAAAACAGAAAATGCAGATTTAGATACACATACAAGTACTAGTGAACGTTTGGGAAGAAGGTATGATAATGTGAGTAGGTTTTTAAATTTAGTTGCTTTTATAGCTCTTTTATTAGGCTGTATTGGTATTGCAAGTTCTGTACATATTTATATTAAAGAAAAACTAAAAAATGTAGCAATTTTAAAATGCTTAGGAGCTACTAGAAAGCAAACTTTTTTAATTTATTTGATACAAATTATAGGTATTGGGTTGATTGGTGGTTTAATTGGTGCTACCATTGGGGTTAGTTTACAATATGCTTTTCCGTATCTTTTACAAGATTTTTTACCTTTTAATGTAGCTATCTCAATTTCTGCTCAACCAATAATAATGGGAGTTACTTTGGGGGTTTTAATGTCTGTTTTATTTGCATTATTACCCTTGTTAGGCACTTGGTATGTATCTCCTTTAGAGGTTTTAAGAGGTTCTGAAGATAATTTACAAAAACCTAAAAAAGCACAAATTGCAGTAGTGTTGGCAATTTTACTTTTTATCTATTTGTTTTCTTTTTGGATGTTAAAAGATGCCGTAAACGGATTAATTTTTACCGTAGGTATTTTTATCACATTTGCAATTATGGCAGGTGTTGCCAACCTTTTTATAAAGTTGATTAAAAAATTCTTCCCAAGTTCTTGGGGATATACTAAACGTCAAAGTTTATTAAATTTATTTAGACCGAATAACCAAACTATGGTACTTGTTTTAGCCATTGGTTTGGGTACATTTCTAATAAGTACACTCTATTTTACCAAAGATATTTTACTAGCAAAAACATCCATAGAAAATAAAAAGAATGATGCAAATATCATTTTAATAGATGTACAAAAAAAGCAGGAAACTGCTATTTTAGAAACTTTTTCTAGTAAAGGATTAGAAGTAATTAATAACATACCAATTATTACCATGCGCATGCAAAGCATTCATGGAAAAACCGTAAACGAGATTCGTAAAGATTCTACTATTAAAATGCAAAAAAGGATTTTAAACAGAGAATTTAGAGTTACTTATAGAGAAGAACTTGCGGAAACAGAAGAGATTATAGAAGGGGAGTGGATAGGAAAAAGGATGAAAGGAGTACCTGTAGAAATTTCCATTTCAGATAATTTAGCTGAAGATGGTAATTTAAAAGTAGGAGATCCAATTGTTTTTAACATTCAAGGGGTGTTAATGGAAACCATTGTAGGGAGTATTAGAAAAGTAGATTGGACCAGCATGAAAGTTAATTTTATGATTTTGTTTCCAACGGGAGTTCTAGAAAATGCACCTCAATTTAACGTAATGACTACACACGTGCCAAATAAAGAAGGTTCTGCAGAGTTACAAAGAACTTTAGTGAAAGAATTTCCGAATGTTACTATTTTAGATTTACGTCAGGTTTTTAGTCTTGTAGAAGAAATTTTAGATAAAATCTCTTGGATCATTAATTTTATGGCATTTTTTAGCATTTTAACAGGTTTTATTGTGTTGATCGGTTCTGTTAGAAATAGCAAATACCAACGAATTAAAGAAAGTGTATTGCTAAGAACTTTAGGAGCAAAAAGCAAACAAATTTTACAAATAACCGCTTTAGAATATGTCTATTTAGGTGTTTTGGGTAGTTTAACGGGGATTTTATTGTCTTTAATAGGAAGTCAATTATTGGCTACTTTTATATTTAAAGAACCTTTTATTCCGTCTGCTATTCCGTTTTTAGTTTTTCTACCAGGAATTACACTTTTAGTGGTATTGATTGGTTTGAGTAATTTAAAATCGGTTTTAAAAAGTCCTCCATTGGAGGTGCTGAGAAAAGAGGTGTAGTATTTCTTATGATGAAGTTGTGTCTATTTAATTAAATGAAAATTGAATAGAAAATTTCAATTTTAGATTCTACAAGAGTTCTCGATACAATTTTTAAAAAAAGAAAAATCACTCGAACTGACATTTTATAATGAGTTTTAAATTCTTTTTTTCGATCAATAAGTGATATGTTAAGTTTTGCGCAATCGAAACCTATTTAGTTATTTAATAGTTCTCTACTGCGCTCGAACAAACAATGATAAGTACAAAAAGTGCTTTTAAAATCAATACGTTATAATTAATAAAAACATGAATCTGTTTACTTTTCAATATCTTATTAAAATCAATAAGAAAAGACTGTTAACGAGTGTACTGTTTTGGTTTTTATGTATATCAATAACAGGGTTTAGTCAAGATATATCAGATGTTTCAGAAGGAAGTATTTTACTTGAAAACACTATTGAGCAACCAGCAATTACGTATCCCAATTTTAAAGCTCCCATTTACAATGAAGATAAAGAAAGTTATTCAATTAAAGAGGTTCCGAGTCCTAGAGGCAGCGGAATTATGGGGTATGTATCAGACCCAAATGATTATATAGATGCATCTTCAGAAAATCGTATTAATCGCTTATTATATGAGTTAGAACAAAAATCTTCTGTAGAAGTTGCAGTAGTTGTAGTTCCGAGCATTGGTGAAGAAATACCTAAACAATTTGCTGTAGATCTTTTCGAATTATGGGGAATTGGTAAAGCAGATACAGACAACGGATTGCTAATATTAACGGTAATGGACCAACGTAGAACAGAGTTTGAGGTTGGTTATGGTTTAGAACCCGTTTTAACGGATGCTGTTTGCTACCGAATTGGTGTAAATGAAATTATCCCTAATTTTAAGAATGGAAATTATGGCGAAGGATTGATAAATTCGGTGGTTAGAATCCGTGACTTTTTAGATAATCCGGCGGTTATTCAGGAAGTCTATGGTACAAGTATTGTATATCCAAAAGACAATAGTTATCAATGGTATCACTATTTATTATTTGGTTACGCCATTATTTGTATGTTGATGGTGCTTTGGTATTATGGTGTATTATTTCAAACGAAAATCTCTAAAGAAGATTTTTACGACAAGTATAATCGAGTGGCCGAATTAAAATTAGGATGTCTCATTGTTTTATTTCCGTTCCCATTATTTTTTATATCAAAATTATTAAAAAAACGCATGCAAGAGTATCGTACTGCTCCGCGATATAGCAAAGTAAATGGTCAATTATTACATCTTAAAAATGAATGGACTGAAAATGAATTTTTAGAAGCTGCTCAAATTTTAGAAGAAAATCTAAAATCAATTCGTTATGATGTTTGGGTAACGGCAGACCATAGTGATATTTTAATTTTAGAATATGAGGGAGCTAATAGTAGAAAATATAGTGATTGTGTAAAATGTAGTTATAAAACCTATGGAAAAAAATCTTCTAAACTACTAAAAGCTGCAACTTACGCGTCTCAAGGAGAAAGAATTGATTTTTACGAATGTCGTAATTGTAATTATCAAGATGAAAAGAAGATTGTTCTTTCGAAAAAAGTAAGAGCTAGTTCGTCTTCCTCTTCCTTTAGTTCTTCTTCAGGCTCATCATCTAGTTTTGGAGGTGGTAGTTCTGGAGGTGGTGGAGCAGGTGTTAGTTGGTAATCCTTTGCATCTATATTCGATCGAAACATAAAATTTCAAAAAAAAACAGATTATTTATAGGAGATTTACAAAAACTTTGTATATTCGCAGACCTTTAGAAAAATAAGGTTTTTTTCTAAACTAAAGCTAATGTAAAGTAGCTGATTTGTAATCAGCAAGTTGTCGTTTTTAGTCTCTTTATAGAGTTTTAAAAAAGCAATACATTACAGAGGTAATAGTAGGTTCATTGAAATAATAAATTAAAGGGGAGATACTCAAGCGGCCAACGAGGACGGACTGTAACTCCGTTGACTACGTCTTCGCAGGTTCGAATCCTGCTCTCCCCACAATTTATCCTTTTCAACTCTAAAATGAATTAAATTTCTTCATAATTCATTCCATAAAACCCAAACACAGATACTCTTATTTTAGTTATTACCATAAAAACTACTATCTTATTTATATTAGAATTTCAATAGCTTATTTTATTCTAGTAAAAGTTAATTTCATTAAATTTAGATTACAAAGCGTTTTTAACACTAAAATTATTCCATAAATAATGAATAAAGTAGAAGTAATTATGAGAGAGAATGTTTCGTTATGTACGCTCGTAAAAGCCAAAATTGATTTAGTATAACTGTATAAAATCAGTATCTATTTCAAGTACTTAGTGATACTATATAAAATATGTCTAGTAACTTTTAATATTATTGAAGCATTAAAAGAAACTTCCTTTATTTTTTTTTAGTAAATTTGATTAAAATTCTTAAAAATGAGTCAGTTTTATAAAAAAATTAATTATTTATTAATTATCGTTTGTTTACCATTTTGTTTAAATGCCCAGTCTGTATTGTATGTTTATGGAGACGTTTCTGCAGATGGAAAAATTCCTTCTGGAGAACAAGAACCTTTTCATCAAATGAGATTGAATGATACTGGTATCTTGGGTATGAGTCAATTTTTAGAAGCATTAGAAGAAGTTGGTCTAGATGTAAAGGAAGCTTATGATCAGGAGTTAATCTTGAATTCAAAAACGTTAAAAACAGTTGATGTTTTAATTTTAGCGTCTAACCAACGTGTGTTTTCTAAAGAAGAGGCAGAAGCGGTAAGTGTTTGGGTTAAAAAAGGTGGTGGTTTAGTTGTTTGGTCAGACAGTGGTTTTGGTGGAGAATATAAACTTGTTGGAGTTGATAACCCAACGGGTAGAATTTCTGATAATAGTGTAACGGAACAATTTGGAATGCATTTTTTAACGGATAATGGTGCTGGAAATTACTTGGTACAGAATTATACTGAAGATCATTTTTTAAACAATTTTAATAAAAATGGTGGAATTCGTTTTAGAGGTGAAGGAGTTAGTTTTATTAGAATCTCTAAACCTGCTAAAATGTTAGCGAATGCACAAGAGGGTGGTTTAGGAGGAAAACTAATAGTAAATGATAATGATGGTGTCTTTAATCCTAAAACAGATGCTTCTTTAGCTATTTCTACAATAGGTGAGGGAAGAGTTATTGGTTTATTTGATCGTAATTTATTTTGGAATGCAGGAGCAGGTACTAGATTAAGTCATTCTGATAACAGAGAATTTACACAAAGATTAATGTTGTTTGCTGCCGGAATTACAGATTCAAAACGTATTCCTGTTCAAACTTCAAAAAATTCAAAAGAAATAAATACGCCTCCCACTATAGAAATTTCTCAAAAATTATCTAAAGATGGAAAATCATTAAGTATTGTAACTGTAATTACAGATAATGATGCTGATGGAATTGATGCTGAAATTAGTTGGAAGCAAGTAAAAGGACCTTCTGATGTTATTTTTGAAAACAATAATCCAAATACATTAACGCCAACAATTGAATTACCTGAAAAAGGAATGTATCGTTTTGAGGCTTCAATTACAGATGGAGAATTTGATTTTAGACGTAGCATAGAAGTTATAAGAAAATAGCATACTTTTTTAAATAATAAAAAAAACTCAGAGTTTAATTACTCTGAGTTTTTTTTTGTTAATTTCTTACTTGTTTTAATATTGAGTTCTTCTAATTAAAGAAAAACAGATATCACTTTTAATATATTAGGTTTTATAAACCTTTTCTGTTTTAGGTCTAAAATTTTAGCATCATTCTATCTGTCATTTATAAAAAAGTGAACTATTTTTTACTTTTATTCAATTAAACACTCTTCACACTTTCCTTGAAGCAATATTTGAGACACATCAACTTTACGGTTAGGAATGTTAGGTATAAAAATATCTGTCGATAAACAATCTACTTTTCCACAATTTAAACATTGAAAATGGGCATGCACATCATGATGTTCGGTACTAGAGCAACCATTGCATTTTGCATACCATTTATGGCCGTTTTTACCTAAAAAAGAATGAAGAAAACCATCATCTTCTAGCTTGTCTAAAATACGATATATGGTTGTTTTATTCATATTTAAATGAAGACGTTCTATTAATGTAATTACAGAAATAGCTGTTGCTTGTTTCTCAAATTCATCAAGCAGTATTTTAACTGATTTTGTTTTCCTTAAAATTCCCATTACACAAATATAGCGTAACTAAAGTGTAGAAAAAAATAAAACCATATTTAACGCAACTATGTTGCAGTAGTTATTAATAATATTATATTTGCAACTCAGTTGTATTAAAGTAAATTATGATATTGATAAAACAAAAACCAGACAGTATAGGTGCCATAGCAAGTACATTGTGTCTTATACATTGTATTGCTACACCTTTTATTTTTATAGCTCAAAGTTGCGCGGTATTTTGTTTCGATAAAATACCTAGTTGGTGGGGTTCTATAGACTATTTCTTTTTAGTAATTTCTTTTTTTGCTGTATATCGTTCAGCCCAGACAACTGCTAATTATTGGATAAAACCTTTATTATGGTTCAGTTGGTGTGCATTGTTTCTAATAATAATGAACGAAAAAATAGCATGGTTTGCTTTAAGTGAGCAAGCTATTTATTTTCCGGCAATTACATTGATACTATTACATCTATACAATAAAAAATATTGCCAATGCAATACAAATAAATGCTGCACTCATGAAGAATAAAGAACAGATTCAAATAATAGGAGACAATCATTTTTCAACAAGTATTAAAACACCGTTACGTGCTGATGCTTTTGATAAATCTGATGATGAAAAAATTAAAAATATAGAACATCATTTTAAAATGATAATGCAAGAAATGGGACTAGATTTAACGGATGATAGTTTATCTGGAACTCCTTATCGTGTTGCAAAAATGTATGTAAAAGAGTTGTTTTATGGCTTAAACCCTGCTAATAAACCAAAACTATCTACATTTAAAAATAAGTACGGTTATAAAAAAATGCTCATAGAACACAATATCACCATAGATTCTGCTTGCGAACATCATTTTCTACCAATAACAGGATATGCTAATGTGGCGTACATACCAAAAGACAAAGTAATTGGGTTGTCTAAAATTAATCGTTTAGTAGATTATTATGCACGTCGTCCGCAGGTTCAAGAAAGATTGGTACTTCAAATTCTTCATGATTTACAAGAAGTTTTAGATACAAAAGATGTTATTGTTTCGGTAACAGCAAAACACCTTTGTGTTTCTTCAAGAGGGATAAAAGACCAAAGTAGTTATACGACAACTTTAGAATACGGTGGCTGTTTTTCAAAAACCGCTATTCGAAATGAATTCTTAAAGGTATTATCAGATCAAAAAATGTAAAAAGATAATTAAACAATAATAGAAGATCCTTTATTTACTTTAAAAGAGAAGCTGTTTTTATACCTCAATTTTTAAGTACTTGTGGTACACAAACAAATAATTTTAGCACTAGAAATATTTAATCAATAGAAAAAATGAACAGAAGAAAGTTTTTTAAAAATGGATCGCTAATTAGTCTTGGTGCAGCTTTATTACACCCTTTTAATAATGTAGCAAATACAATTATTGATGATATTAAAAATAAAAAAGCAAAGAATATTATCATTATTGTTAGTGACGGAATGAGTATTGGAACTTTAAATATGACAGATTTATATCTGTCTAGAAAAATGGGTACTGGTACTAATTGGTTACAATTATATAAAGATAATAAAGTAAATAGAGCTTTAATGGATATGGCTTCTGCTAGTTCTATTGTTACCGATTCTGCTGCAGCAAGCTCTTCTTGGGGTGGCGGTGTTAGAATTAATAATGGTGGATTAAATGTGAGTAAAAATGGGGAACCGCACCTTCCTATTTGGCAAAAATTTAAAAAAGCAGGCAAAAAAGCGGGTTGTGTAACCACGGTACCTATTACGCATGCAACTCCTGCTGGTTTTTGTGTAAATTCTAAATCTAGAAATGCTCAAGAAGAAATTGCAGAAATATATCTAGAACAAAAGTTTGATGTGATGATGGGCGGAGGAGATGCTTATTTTTCTTCAGAAAAGAGAAAGGATAAAAAAGATATGTACAAAGCTTTTGAATCTAAAGGTTATAAAGTTGTAAAAAACAGAAACGAAATGCTTTCTGCTGCTATTGACAAGCCTATTTTAGGTGTTTTTGATGATAATGGACTTCCATATTCTATAGATCAACAAAATAACAAAGAATTATCGCAGCAAATACCAACACTTGCCGACATGACTAAAAAAGCCATTGATGCAATGGAAAATCATGCTAAAGGTTTTGTTTTACAAGTAGAAGCCGGAAGAGTAGATTGGGCTGCACATGGTAATGATATTGCAGGTCTTATATATGACCAAGCGGCGCATGATGAAGCCATACAAGTAGCCATGGATTTTGCTGAAAAAGATGGAGAAACTTTGGTTATTATTACAACAGATCATGGTAATTCTAATCCTGGAGTAATTTATGGAGACAAGGCGAATGATAATTTTGATGCTATTCAAAAATACAAACATAGTAACGAGTGGATTTTAAAAGGATTTGGAAAAGAAACGTCTATATCTCAAGTAAAAGAAAGAGTAGACTATGCTAATAATTTTAGCCTTACAAATGAGGAGGCTACACTATTATTAACGTATTATTCTAACCTAAAAACAGAAAAAGGTCTTTACAACCCTAAACATCTTCCTTTTAAAGCTTTGGCAGAAATTCAAAAAAAACACAATTCTGTAGGTTGGATAAGTATGCATCATTCTGCAGATTATGTAGAATTGGCAATGTATGGACCAGGAAGTCAACTTTTAAAACCTTTTATAAAAAACACAGACCTTCATTATTTAATGTTAGAAGCTGCAGAAGTTGAAAATAAATTTTAAATTGTATTCCTATTTTTAATGTGTAAATTATTTAGAATATGGAAGCTATTATTACAATTGTAGGTTTTTTAGGTGCAGGAAAAACAACGTTATTAAAACAGTTAATCAATAGTTTTACAGAAAAAGGTTGGAGTCCATTTTTAATTCTGAATGATTATGAAAATGCAAATATGGATGCGCAACAGTTTACAAAACAAGTTGAATTAAAAAGTATAAAAGCACTTAGTGGTAGCTGTATTTGTTGCAGTGGTATTGTAGAACTTAGAAATATTGTAAATAGAATTCCGCAAAGAAATAAAGGCATTACTTTAATAGAAGCAAACGGAACATCAGATGCTTGTTCGTTGATGGAATTTTTGGGCGTTGGTATTAACGAACGCTTTTTACCGCCCATTCAAATATCTGTTATCGATGTTAAAAACTGGCAAAAAAGGGGAGAACATAACGAATTAGAATTAAATCAAATTCTAGTTTCTTCTTTATTTGTTTTAACACATGTAGATAAAACATCAAAAACTAGAGAAAATGAAGTGATCGAAGCATTAAAAAAAATAAACCCATTTGCAAAAATTATAAACATTCATAATTTAGATGTTTCATTACTACCAGCGCTTTTACCTACTAAAAACAAGCTTCAAAAAATAGAACATCAAAAAACACATTGGTCTTCATGTTCTGTAGCATTACCTAATTTACCAAACCATAATGCCATCAAAGAAATTTGCAGAAAAATACCTAAAAGTATTCTTCGTGTAAAAGGTTGTACTCTAATTGGTGCAGAAAAGAACTACACGTATTTTGAACGCACTCCAGATGGTGAAGCCTTTATTAGACCTTTTAAAGGAATCCCTATAACAGGTTCTAAATTATTAACAATAGGTCCAGGAAGTGAACCCCAATTATTACATAAAATTGTTAATAGTGTTCTTAATTAATATTTAAAACAACTATAAATCAGCATGAAAAAATTACCAGTAACAGTATTAAGTGGCTTTTTAGGGGCAGGAAAAACAACTTTACTAAATCATATATTACACAATAAAGAAGGCTTAAAAGTAGCCGTAATTGTAAATGATATGAGTGAAGTAAATATAGACGCTCAATTTATTGAAAATGAAAATACGCTTTCTAGAACCGAAGAAAAATTGGTAGAAATGTCTAACGGTTGTATTTGTTGCACATTGCGTGAAGATTTAATGATTGAGGTAGAAAAGTTAGCGGCTCAAAATAAATTCGATTATTTATTAATTGAAAGTACTGGTATAAGTGAGCCAATTCCTGTAGCGCAAACGTTTACTTTTGAAAGTGAAGATGGTAAAATAGATTTAAGTCGTTTTAGCTATATAGATACTATGGTAACCGTAGTAGATGCTTTTAATTTCTTAAAAGATTTTTCGAGTGCAGATTATCTAACAAGTAGAGAATTGACCAATATAGAAGGCGATAATAGAACTATTGTGAATTTATTGACTGACCAAATTGAGTTTGCAAACGTGATCCTTATAAATAAAATTGATTTGGTTTCTGAAGATCAATTAGAAGAATTGCGAGCAATTATTCATAAACTAAACCCAGAAGCGAGTATTATTATAACAGAAAAATCTAAGGTTGTCTTAGAAAGTGTTTTAAATACCCGTTTATTTGATTATGAAAAAGCCGAAGCTTCTGCAGGATGGATAAAAGAATTAGAAAATGATCATGTGCCAGAAACTGAAGAGTATGGAATAAGTTCTTTTGTTTATAGAAGTAAAAAACCATTTCATCCAGACCGCTTTTTAAATTATCTAAATCAACGTTTTCCTCAAAATATTATTAGAAGTAAAGGATTGTTTTGGTTAGCCTCAAGATCTAACCAAGCTTTAGTATGGAGTTCTGCCGGAGGATCTTGTAAAGCAGACAATGCAGGTGTATGGTGGGCATCTAAGTCTTTTTCTGAAAGAATTAATGCGGCTTCATTTGCAGAAAATAAAGATCAAATTGAATCTGATTGGGATCTTGTTTTTGGTGATCGGAAAATAGAATTGGTTTTCATAGGTCAACATTTAGACAAAGAAGGAATGATTAGGCAATTAAACACATGTCTACTTACAGATGAAGAATTAAAGTTGTGGAAAAATGAATTATTTACGCAAAAAGATCAATGGCCAATAGCTGTGTAAAATAGGAGCGTGGTTTCTATAAAATTTAGAATGATACAAACAGAGAATCTTACCTATCAATATAAAAAAAAAGGCGCTATTTTAAGTTTTCCAAATATCGCATTAGAGAAAGGAGAAAATTTACTCATTTTAGGTGGTTCAGGAATTGGAAAAACAACACTTTTACATCTTTTGGCAGGTTTATTAAAACCTGCTACAGGAAATATATGTATTGATAACACAGATTTAAATACTTTAAAAAGTAATAAATTAGATACATTTAGAGGTGAAAAAATAGGTCTTGTTTTTCAGAAAAAACACGCTATTACATCCTTAAATGTGTTTCATAATTTAAAAGCGCGTCTTTTGTTTAGTAATACTCTTGTAAATAATAAAAAGATTGAAATCTTATTAGAACAATTGGGGTTGTCTAAACTAAAAAAAAGTAAAATTAACGAACTTAGTGAAGGGCAATTGCAACGATTAGGAATTGCCTTATCAGTTATACATAATCCACAAGTTATTTTAGCCGATGAACCAACTTCTAGTTTAGATGATAAAAACTGTAAAATTGTTATTGAATTGCTAAAAAATCAGGCGAAACAAACAAATGCCAATTTAATAGTGATTACACACGACCATAGAATTAAACCATTTTTCCAAAACTCTATTACATTATGAATATTTGGAATATTAGCCTTCAAAACATAAAATCTAAACCATTATACACTTTTTTAAGTGTTTTTATATTAGCCATAAGTATCGCTTTACTTTTAGGAATTTTACAATTAAAAAGGTCTTTTAAAAATCAAATAGAAAACAATTTAGGGAAAATAGATGTAGTAATTGGTGCTAAAGGAAGTCCGTTACAGCTTGTTTTGGCTTCCGTATTACATATAGACAATCCTACAGGGAATATTTCATACAAAGAAGCTCTTAGAATAAGTAAAAACCCTTTAATTAAACTTGCCGTACCAATTTCTTATGGTGATAATTATAAAGGTTTTAGAATTGTAGGAACCACCCATAATTTTACTTCTCTTTATAATGGTGAATTAGAAAAAGGACATCGTGTTGAAAATTCTATGGAAGTAATTTTAGGAAATTCTGTAGCTCTAAAATTAAATCTTAAAATAGGAGATACCTTATTAAGTTCTCATGGATTAATAGCAAATAGTATTGAAGAGCATGATGGTTTTTTAACTGTTGTGGGTATTTTAAAACCAACACAAAAAGTAATAGACCGCTTAATAATTACCAGTTTAGAAAGTGTTTGGGATGTACATAACCATAAAGAGGAGATACATGATGAAGAAAATGATGAGGAACATAATTTTAACGAGAGCCATAATGAAAAAGAAATTACGTCAATATTAATTAATTTTAAAAGTCCAAGAGGATTGCTTACGTTTTTTAGGCGAATTAACAAGCAAACTAATATGCAAGCTTCCTTACCTAAATACGAGTTACATAAACTGTATGAATACACAAGTATTGGTTTACAAACTATTTCTTTGATAGCTTATTTAATTCTTCTAATATCTTGTATTACAATATTTATAAGTCTTTATAAAATGATAAAAGAACATGCTTTTGATTTGGCAATTTTAAGAACTTATGGTGCTAGCAACTTTCAATTGATAAAAATGGTTTTTTATGAAGGATTTATCGTAGTATTTTCTTCATTTGTACTTGGGCTTTTACTATTAAAAATAAGCCTATTTGTAGTGCTTCGCTTTATGGAATCTAACAATCTACAAAACATGCTTTTAGAGTTATATTTTAAAGATGTATTACAAATAGGAATACTAATTTTAATAATGATAATTGCATCAGTTTCATTGGCTATATATCCAATCATAAAGATGAACATTTCAACAATTTTAAGCAATGAGAGATAAAGTTATATATTTAATTTTTATATTCGTTTGTACGTTTTGTTTTAGTCAACAAAATATTACTTGGCAAGACTTGTCAAAAATAAAATTTACAGATACCTATTTTTCAAAATATGATGCTTATTTTATGTATCCCACATTTTCAGCATCGGTAAAAGCTTTAGAAGGGAAGGAAATAACAATTAAAGGTTATTTTTTAGATGTTGTAGCAAAAGAAAATATATACATGCTATCTAAAGGGCCAATGGCATCTTGTTATTTTTGTGGTCAAGGAGGTCCGGAAACTGCAATAGAACTTGAATTTATTAACAAACAAAACTTTAAAACAGATAATGTTGTTAGTATAACAGGAACCTTAAAACTAAACAAAAATAATGTTGAACATTTTAATTATATACTTACAAATTGCAAAGGAATATTAAATAAATAAAGTTTATCAAATTATTATTATTATAAATTACCAGCTAATATCAACTTAATGAAAACAATCCATTTTATTTGTCTGTTTCTTTTATTTGCTTCATGTAAAAATACAGAAAGAAGCCTCACCAAAATAACAGCTAAAAATATTACTATTGATAGTACAATTGTTGCATCTGCAGAAATTGATAACGTTATTATGCCTTATAAAAATAAATTAATAGGCGAGATGGAAAGAGTTTTAACCTACACAGCTAAAGACTTAACCAAACAAAGCACTCAAATGCAAAGTACTTTAGGTAACTTAATGGCAGATTTATGTGTAGATATTGCAAACCCTATGTTTCAAAAAAAAGCAAACACTTCTATAGATTTTTCGATGTTTAATAGTGGTGGTTTAAGAACATCAATTGGTGCAGGAAATGTAACCAAAGAAAGTGCTTTTAAATTAATGCCTTTCGATAATGAACTTGTTGTAGTAGAATTAACAAGCGATAAAGTGAAAGAATTAATCCAATATTTTATTCAAAAAAAGAGTGCACATCCTTTATCAAAAAATATAGATTTATTAATAAAAGACGATGGTTTCGAATTAAAAATAAATGGTAATAAGTTCGATGAAAATAAAACATACAACGTTTTAACATCCGATTATTTACAAACTGGTGGAGATGGAATGGATTTCTTTAAAAACCCAAAGAAATTAACAAACCTTAATTATAAAGTAAGAGATGCTGTAATCGATTATTTTGAAAAAACAGATACTTTAAAAGTAGGAATTGATAATCGTATAAAAATTCAATAAATATGAAAAGAAGAAATTTTATAAAACAATTTGGTGGAGCCTCTGCATTAGTAGTTGGTGGTTTTTCGTTGGCTTCTTTTGCAGAAAAACAAAAACGTCATATCACAATTTTACATACAAATGATACACATAGTCAAATAGAACCCTTTAAACCAAACCATAGCAGAAATGCAAATAAAGGTGGTGTTGCAAGAAGAGCCACTTTAATTGAGCAAATACGAAGAGAAAATAATAATACGTTATTATTAGATGCTGGTGATATTTTTCAAGGAACTCCTTATTTTAATTACTTTGGTGGCGAGCTTGAGTTTAAGTTAATGAGCATGCTAAAATACGATGTTGCAACTATAGGAAATCATGATTTTGATAACTCAATAGAAGGTTTATACAAGCAATTACCAAATGCTAAATTCGATTTTGTTTCCGCAAATTACGATTTTAAAAACACGGTTTTAGATACGCACGTAAAACCATATAAAATTATAGTTAAAGATGGTATTAAAATTGGCATTTTTGGCTTGGGTATTGAGTTAGAAGGTTTGGTTAGTAAAAAAATGTACAAAGAAACGGGTTACTTAAATCCTGTTGAAATTACTCAAGACATTACAAATCAATTAAAAAACGTAGAAAAATGCGATTTAGTAATCTGTTTATCGCATTTGGGGTATAATTATAGAAGAGATCCAAATAAAATATCTGATTTAAGTTTAGCAAAAATCACTAAAAATATAGACTTAATTATTGGAGGTCATACACATACATTTTTACCAAAACCAACTATCGTAAAAAATATTGATGGAAAAAACACACTTGTAAATCAAGTTGGCGCTTATGGTATTAATCTAGGAAGAATAGATTTTTATTTTGATGAACAAAATAATAAAACATCAAAAGGAACTACAATCTTAGTTTAGTTTAATTTTAGTTTTGTTTGTTATTACGTATTTGATGCATTGATAAATAGTCAGAAAAAGCAAACTTTTTCTGGTCTGATGTAAATAATAAGAACATTAGAGATTTAACCCATTTTACAACTGCTTTTTTAAATACAAAGCATTTAGGGTTAATGATTGCAAAGTATATTGTAAGAAACCAAACACATAAAATTTTAATGGTGTTAAGACCTTACCAATTTTATGCAGTAGAAAAACTAGTTAAACAAGTACAAAACAATACAGAAAACGCTTATATATGGCATACAATGGGTTCATGTAAAACATTAACCTCTTTTAAAGCAAGTCAAATTATTATGGATTTGCCCAAGTAGACAAAGTACTTTTTGTAGTAGACAGAAAAGATTTAGATCACTCGAACTAACAATGTGGTTTCTGACTAATAATACGGTTCCTGAGAATCGCGTATTTAAAAAATATTCCTACATAATACCAAATACGAGATTCTACGGAATTTAAATAAATACGTGTTGTAGAATAATAAAACTCATGTTTATAGAATGTTCAGAATCTTCTGTGATATTTTAGATCATAAAGTACAAATCACTATATTGCACCAATAGTATGATTATTTAATATTATGGTTATGGCAACAATTAGGAAGACAGTTACTTTTACAGAACAACAAGACCAATGGATAAAAGCTCAAATTGAAGCTGGAGAATTCACCAATGACAGCGAGTATTTAAGAAATTTAGTACGACAAGATCAAGCTCAAAACAGTGATTTTATTTCATTAAAAATTAAACTTCAACAAGGTTTAGATAGCGGTGTTAGTTCTAAATCGTTACCTGAAATTATGAAAGAAGTTGAAGCCAGAATGAAACAAGATGGCAGACTATAAACTTTCTATCAAAGCGGAATTCGATTTGACTGTAATGTATGAATTCGGCATATCAAAGTTTGGCCTTTCACAAGCTCAAAATTATTTCTTATCAATGCACGAAACTTTTAAAGTCCTTTCTAAAAATATTGATTTGGGTCGAGATGCATCAGAATATATTAGAGAATTAAAAAGATTTAGGTATAAATCACATACTATATTCTATCTAATCACAACAGACGGTATTTTAATAATCCGTGTTTTGAGTCAGCGAATGGATTATGAGTTTAATTTGTCTTTAGATTAATATTGTTATAACTTATAACAATTTTATCCTGTTCTTCAACGGGACAGGCGCCATGTCATATTATGAAATAATATGTTTCATACTATTCTGCGTGTCGCCTTTCCTGTCTTTTTATTACTGGGTTACTTTGCTTTACTCATGCCATTTTATTTATAATATTCGTAAATTCAATTCCTTACTTTAATTAAAATTGAAGAAGCGTATCTCTTTTGTTTTCCATCCCAAAAATCTCTTTTAAATTCATTTGCCAATTCCATCAAAAAATGTAATTTTAAACAAAAAAAAATTGCACCTATTTATGAAATTCATTTCATAGAAAACTACACACATAAATGTCAGAAAACCAAGTACAATTGCATCAAACATTATGGAATATTGCCAACGATTTAAGAGGTAATATGGATGCAGATGATTTTAGAGATTATATATTAGGCTTTATCTTTTATAAATATTTAAGTAAAAAAATGTCTTTACACGCCAATGTTATTTTAAAACCAGACGGTTTAGAATATCATGAAGTTATAGGGCACGAAGCAGAAGAAATCTTATTACAAGAAATTAAATTAGATGCCTTAGATGCTTTAGGTTATTATTTAAAACCTACTGAATTATTTAGTGAATTAGCCAAAAGAGGAAACTCGGGCGGTGTACATAAATTTATTTTAGAAGATTTACAAAAAGTACTCACCAATATAGAACAGAGTACTATGGGAAGTGAATCTGAGGACGATTTTGGAAATCTGTTTGAAGATTTAGATTTAACAAGTAGTAAATTAGGGAAAACGGAAGAAGCAAAAAACGAACTTATTGTAAAAGTATTAACACATTTAGAAGGAATTGATTTCGATTTAGAAAACAATGAAAACGATTTGTTAGGCGATGCTTATGAGTATTTAATTGGGCAGTTTGCATCTGGAGCAGGAAAAAAGGCAGGCGAATTTTACACTCCGCAACAAGTATCTAAAATATTAGCAAAAATTGTTACTACAGATAAAGAGCGTTTAAAGTCTGTGTACGACCCAACGTGTGGCTCTGGTTCTTTATTATTAAGAGTTGCCAAAGAAGTAAAAGAAGTGGGTAGTTTTTACGGACAAGAAAGCAACCCAACTACGTACAACTTGTGCAGAATGAATATGATTATGCATGATGTACATTATAAAAAATTTGATATTTATAATGATGATACACTCGTAAACCCAAGCCCAAAGCATATAGAAGAACGTTTTGAAGCTATTGTAGCAAATCCGCCATTTTCTGCAAATTGGAATCCAGATAGTATTATTAGTGATGACCGTTTTTCGCCTTACGGAAAGATGGCGCCTAAAAGTAAAGCAGATTTTGCCTTTGTACAACACATGATTCATCAATTAGATGAAAACGGAACCATGGCGTGCGTTTTACCACATGGTGTTTTGTTTAGAGGTGCTGCAGAAGGACATATTAGAAAATATTTAATTGAAGATAAAAACCAATTAGATGCCGTTATTGGTTTGCCGTCTAATATCTTTTTTGGTACAAGCATACCAACGTGTATTTTAGTATTAAAAAAGAACCGCGCTTCGACTCCGCTCAGCGAACAAAATATTTTATTTATTGATGCAAGCAATCATTTTGATAAAGTAAAAACGCAAAATGTACTTACAGATGCACATTTACAAGAAATTATAAACACCTACAGAAATAGAGAAACCAAAGATAAATACAGTTATGTTGCTACTTTAAATGAAGTTAAAGAAAACGACTATAATTTAAACATACCTCGTTATGTGGACACGTTTGAAGAAGAAGAAGCTATAATTTTACAAGATGTCGCTAAAGATTTAAAAAGTTTAGAAACTGACATTGCTAAAACTGATGCAATTATAGCAGATTTCTGTAAAGAGTTAAATATTGAAACACCGTTCTAACGTCATTGCGAACGAAACGCATTCAAACCAATCGTCATTGCGAGCGTAACGCAGTGGAGCGCGGCAATCTGTCAATTAAACTAACGAAACAAAATGAGTAACCAACATATAAATAATAAAGAGATTGCCACGGCAAAAAAGCCTCGCAATGACGCATCTAATCTGTCATTGCGAGGTACGAAGCAATCTGTTTCTTTAACTCCTAAACTTCGTTTTAAAGAGTTTGCTGGTGATTGGGAATTTGATAAAATGAACAATATTACATCTTATGTCGATTATAGAGGTAGAGCACCAATAAAATCAAATTCTGGTATATTTTTGGTTACTGCAAAAAATATTAAAAAAGGTTTTATTGATTATGAAAAATCAAAAGAATTTGTGCCTAGTGAAAATTATAATTTAGTAATGAGCAAAGGATTACCACAAAAAGGAGATATTTTGTTTACAACGGAAGCTCCTTTAGGTAATATTGCTTTAGTTGATAATCCTAAAATAGCATTAGCGCAAAGAGTAATAAAATTAAGAGGAAAAGAAAACATAGACAATATATTTTTATTGCATTATATGTTAGCTCCAATTTATCAAAAACTTATAATAAAAAAGTCTATTGGAACAACTGTTCAAGGAATTTCAGGAAAAGAACTTCGAAAAACTAAAGTTTCTTTCCCAAACCTACAAGAACAACAAAAAATAGCCGCCTTTATAACATCTGTAGATGATAAAATACAACAATTAACAAAAAAGAAAACCCTTTTAGAGCAGTACAAAAAAGGCGTAATGCAACAAATTTTTAGTCAGCAATTGCGTTTTAAAGCTGATGATGGAAGTGATTTTGCAGATTGGGAAGAGAAGAAGTTGGGGGAGGTTGCAAAAGTTATAACAGGAAGTACACCATCAACTTCTAATCAAGAATATTATGGTGGAAAAAAATTATTTGTATCTCCTGCAGATATTCAAGGAAATAGATATGTTTTTAATACAAAAACGACTTTAACAGAATTAGGTTTTAATAAAGGAAGAAAAGTAAAAAAGAATAGTGTTCTATTTGTATGTATTGGTTCTACAATTGGAAAAGTTGCTCAAGCATCAGAAGAGTGTTTAACAAATCAACAGTTGAATGTATTAGAAGCTTTAGAAACAAATAGTAATGATTTTATTTTTTCTATTTTAAGTTTTAATGGTGATAGAATAAAATTACTTGCAGGGGTTCAAGCAGTACCACAAATAAATAAAACGGATTTTTCAAACTTCAAGTTTAAATTTCCATCCCTAAAAGAACAACAAAAAATAGCCACCTATTTAAGTGCTATTGATACAAAAATAGAAAACGTACAAACACAAATAGCAAAAACACAAACGTTTAAAAAAGGGTTGTTGCAACAGATGTTTGTGTAAAGTGTCATTATGAGTTATAAGTCATTGCGAGAGAGGAACGATTGAAGCAATCTGTCTATTGAAACTAACAGGTTGCAACGGCTAGATTACTTTTGCTTCGTACCCTCGCAACAGGCTGTACCTCGCAACAATGGTCTTGCAATGACGAGTTTGAAGGTAATGACACTCGAATCCGTCATTGCGAACGATAGTGAAGCAAACCCACGCAAGAGTGAGGACACAAAGAGGAGAAGAGTTCGAGTGTCATTGCGAAGTATGAAGCAATCTCACGTAAGAGTGAGAACGTAAAGAGGAGAAGACAGAGAGTAGAGCGTAACAATTAACAGATTGCCGCGGCCGAAAAAGGCCTCGCAATGACGAAGAGTAAGGCAATGACGGAACCTATTATGAAACCAGGATTTGTATACATATTAACTAATAAAAATAACACCACATTATACGTTGGTGTAACAGCTAATTTAGAACAACGCATAAAACAACACAGAAGTAAAGTTGATAAAAAATCGTTTACTGCGCGTTATAATTTAGATAAATTGGTGTACTTTGAATCCTTTCAAATGATAGGCGATGCCATTGCAAGAGAAAAACAATTAAAAGCAGGAAATAGAGCGAAAAAAATTGCGTTGATAGAAAGCGAGAATCCTAATTGGGTGGAGTTAATGTAACGTCATTGCGAATAATTATGTCATTGCGAGGAGGAACGACGTGGCAATCTCATGATTGGAACACAAATTAAACAGATTGCTTCGTTCCTCGCAATGACACTCGAATCCGTCATTGCGAACGATAGTGAAGCAAACTCACATAAGAGTAAGAACATAAAAAGGAGAACACAAAGATTAGAGAGTTCAATAAACAGATTGCTTTTGCTTCGTACCTCGCAACAATGGCCTCGCAATAACACTCGAATCCGTCATTGCGAACGATAGTGAAGCAAACCCACGCAAGAGTGAGAACGTAACAGTAAGAACACTAAGAGTAGAGAGTTCAATAAACAGATTGCTTCGGCTAGATTGCTTTTGCTTCGTACCCTCGCAACAGGCTGTACCTCGCAACAATGGCCTCGAAATGGCAAGTTTGAAGGCAATGCCACTCGAATCCGTCATTGCGAACGATAGTGAAGCAAACCCACGTAAGAGTGAGGACACAAAGAGGAGAAGAGTTCGAGTGTCATTGCGAAGTATGAAGCAAACCCACGCAAGAGTGAAAATGTAAAGGGGAGAAGACATAGAGTAGAGAGTTCAATAAACAGATTGCTTCGTGCCTCGCAATGACGAAAAAGGGAAAGCAATGACGGATTGAAAATAAAAGAAAAAGAATATGAGCAAACAATCTGAATTACAATTAGAAAACAACCTAATTAAACAATTAGTTGATTTAGGGTACGATAAAGTAACTGTTTTAAATGAAGTTAACTTAGTTTCAAATCTTAAAAATCAGTTAGAGAAATTTAATAATTGTACGTTTTCAGATAAAGAGTTTGACAAGGTTTTAAACCATTTAGAAAAAGGAACTATTTTTGAAAAAGCAAAGACTTTAAGAGGTCGTTTTCAATTTGAAAACGACAGAGGTGAAGCTACCTATATTCGTTTTTTTAATAATGAAGATACTTCTAAAAACTTATATCAAGTAACCAACCAAATTACCCAAGAAGGCACCTATAAAAATAGATATGATGTTACTTTGTTGGTAAATGGTTTACCATTAATACAAATAGAATTAAAAAGGCGTGGTTTAGAAATAAAAGAAGCTTTTAATCAAATCAATAGGTATCAAAAGCACTCTTTTTGGTCTAATCATGGCTTATTTCAGTATGTACAATTATTTATAATTAGTAATGGAGTAAACACAAAATATCTTGCTAATAATGAGTTGCAATCTGTAAAACAAACTTTTTTCTGGTCTGATGTAGATAATAAGAACATTAAAGATTTAACCCATTTTACAACTGCTTTTTTAAACACAAAGCATTTAGGGTTAATGATTGCAAAGTATATTGTAAGAAACCAAACACATAAAATTTTAATGGTGTTAAGACCGTATCAATTTTATGCAGTAGAAAAACTAGTTACACAAGTAGAAAACAATACTGATAACGCTTATATATGGCATACAACGGGTTCTGGTAAAACATTAACCTCTTTTAAAGCAAGTCAGATTATTATGGATTTGCCTACAGTAGATAAAGTACTTTTTGTAGTAGACAGAAAAGATTTAGACTATCAAACCATGAAAGAATTTAACTCTTTTAAAAAAGATAGTGTAGACGTTACAAAAAACACCAATAGCTTAGTAAAACAACTAGCAAGTGATTCTAAATTAGTATTAACAACTATTCAGAAATTAAACAATGCTATTTCTAAAGAACAGTATAAGAAGAAATTAGAAACGTTAAAAAATAAACGAGTAGTCATTATTTTTGATGAATGCCATAGAAGTCAATTTGGAGAAACGCACAAACTAATTACCGACTATTTTACAAATTCACAATTATTTGGTTTTACTGGAACACCAATTTTTGCGGATAATGCCTCTAAAAACGATTTAGGAAAAAGAACCACCAAAGACTTATTTGGTAACTGTTTGCACAAATATGTAATTACAGATGCCATTGGAGATGGTAATGTTTTAAAATTTGGAATAGAATATATTGGTCGTTATAAGAAGAAAAGCAACACATTACTAGATATTGATGTAGAAGATATTGATAAAACAGAAGTTTTTAAAGATGAAAAACGCTTAGAAAAAGTTGCTGATTATATTATTAGATATCACAGTACAAAAACAGATAACAAACATTTTTCTGCATTGTTTGCAGTAAGTAATATTAAAAGTTTAATTAAATATTACGATATTTTTAAAGCCAAGAAATTAGCTGGTGAGCACAATTTAAGAATAGCAACTATTTTTTCTTATGGAGCAAATGAAGCTAATGAAGATGCACAAGATAATTTACCAGACGTTGAATTTGATGTTGCTGCAGAAAGTGAATTAAGTTATAAATCTAGCCATTCTAGGGAAAAATTAGACGAATACATTGTAGATTATAACCAAATGTATAACACAGCTTTTTCTACAAAAGACAGCAAATTATTTGAAGATTATTTTAAAGACATTAGTAAACGTTTAAAAGAACGAGAAAAGATAAATTTTAATGATGCAAAAGACCGCTTAGACATTGTTATTGTTGTAAATATGATGCTTACTGGCTTTGATGCTAAAAAAGTAAACACCCTTTATGTAGACAAAAATTTAAAACAACATGGTTTAATACAAGCCTTCTCTAGAACGAATAGAATATTAGGAGAAAAGAAGTCACAAGGTAACATTGTATGCTTTAGAAACCTAAAAAAGGCTACAGATGAAGCAATTACGTTGTTTTCTAATAAAGAAGCCAATGAAACTATAATTGTGCCACCTTATGAAGATATTGCTTTAAAATTTGATGAAACTTTAAAGGCTTTATTAACAATTACACCAACACACCAAAGTGTCGATAATTTAATAGGAGAGGAGCAGCAATTTCAATTTGTACAAGCATTTAGAAGGCTTTTAAGAGCAAAAAACGTTTTAGAGTCATATGTAGATTTCGACTGGGAAAATTTAGGAATTGATGAGCAAACATTTGAAAACTATAAAAGCGAATATTTAGATATTAAAGATTTTGTAGATGAACAAAGAAGAACTCATAAAACATCAATTTTGAATGATGTAGATTTTGAGTTAGAGTTAATTCATAGAGACGAAATAAATATCGTTTACATTTTACAGTTATTATCTAAAATAAAAGTAAAAGATAAAACAGAAGCTCAAAAACAGAAAAAAGCAATTATAGACTTATTAGGTGGTGATGTTAAATTAAGAAGTAAAAAAGAACTAATAGAAAAGTTTATAGAGGAAAATTTACCACATATAGATAATGTAGATAAAATTCAAGATGAATTTGAAAAATATTGGCATCAAGAAAAAGTATTAGCTTTATCTAGAATCTGTGAAGAGGAAAATTTAGACCAACAGCAATTCAACTCTTTAATTGAAAGCTATATTTATAACGGACAAGAACCAATTAGACAAGACATTTTTAAATGCTTAGACAATAGACCAAGTATTTTAAAGGCTCGTGAAATTGGTGAAAGAATCATCATAAAGATGAAAAAATACATAAACATCTTTATTGATGGAATGACTGCATAATTGCGTATTAGTTATAATATACTATATTTGCATAAACTGTATTATAATTTATATTATGTTAAATAGGTTTTTTAGAAACAACAAGTCATCCTCTTTTCCAAAGACTAATTAATAATATTACATACTCTGAGTATAAAAATTATAATCCTTTAAAACAACATCTATAAACTCAATATCTGTTTTATGGATCGATTTAATTCCGGTTACTTCTAAAACTTTAGATCTAAGTTTAATTAGAGTTTTAAAATCATTATATTTTTTTGCGGAATTAAATGTGTTTTTAATAATACGCACATCGTTATCAGACAGTTTAATAACATTTGGATACGTGGGTACATATGTATTTGAAATATTTTCTAAAATAGTTTCAGAAAATTTTACATCATCTTTTAAATAAATAACAACTGTATTGGCAATAATATCTCCAAAACGTTGGTAATTTTTAGTAAATAAAATTAAAAAGAAACCAATCATTTTTCCTAAGAAAAAAAGTAATATCAAAAAAGCTATTTCTCCATCTAAGCCTAATGAAGCTACATAAACAAATAGCAATGTAAAAAGGTTAAAATCTACCATTCTTAAAAACCAACGGATAATAAAATCTGTTGTAGAAGGCTTAAAACCATCAATATTAATAACCTTTAAATGCACTAATTTTTTACCAATGGTTTGTCCGTCTAGCAGTAATTCCGAATACAAAGAATAAAATGTAACAGGCAGCAGAATAAATACATCTATGGCGCGTAAAGACCACGAATCTCCATCCAGTACGTTTTGAAACATACTAAAATCTAAAAATTTAATGGCAAAATAGAAATATGCAAACTTTATAACATTATCTATTCCAAAAGCAAATAGCCGTTGGCCAACATTTGCAAGGGTAAAATTGATGTTTACATTTTGTGCCGTTTTTATTTGGAGTCTTTTCATGCAATGGTTAAATTCGCTCTGTATGAGAGAGGTCGCTTTTATAAAGCAAAATAAAGAAAAATGGCTCGAATTTGAACAAGGTTTTTCAAATAAAGAGAAAAAAAGTCCAGATGATATTGCAAACCTGCATATAAAAATCATGAATGATTTGGTATATGCGCAAACCTATTACCCAAAAAGTAAAGTTACTCAGTATTTAAATAAGTTGGCTAAGTCTAGCTTCGACAAGGTTTATCACTCAAAAAGACGCAATAAAAATGTTTTATTATACTTCTTTTTTGACAAAGTACCACTACTCGCCTACCAATACAGAAAATATATTTATTTGTCTTTTATTATCTTTTTTGTTTGTTTTTTCATCGGTTTATTATCAACATTAAATGATAATTCATTTGCAAGACAGATTTTAGGCAACAATTATATAGATCAAACGCTAGAAAACATAGAAAGTGGCGATGCCATGGCAATTTATAAAGGTGGCAGCAATTGGGGAACTTTTATTGGTATTTACGATAATAACCAACGTGTAGGTTTAAACATGTTTTTATCTGGTTTGTTTTTAGGCATCGGAACCGGCTTTTATGTTGTCTATAATGCCATTATGGTAGCGGTTTTTCAAGCCTTTTTTTATCAAAATAATAGTTTATTTGACAGTTTAAAAGGAATTTGGATTCATGGAACTTACGAGATTTTTGGTATGATTATAGAAGCTGCAGCGGGTTATATTATTGGTGCTAGTATTTTGTTTCCAGGAGCATACAAACGTTTCGAATCTTTTAAAATAGGCATGAAAGCAGCATTTTATATTTTTATAAGCACCATTCCGTTTACCTTAGTAGCCGCTTTTTTAGAAGGTTACATTACCAGATATTCTAATGTTATGCCTACAATTTTATGTTTTTCAATTATTGGTGTTAGTTTAGCTTCAATTAGTTATTACTATTTAATTTTACCTTTTAAGGTAGCTAATAAACATCATTTACGTTAATGCAGAAAAAGGTATTTCTTTTCGTCTTATTTTTTACTTCCATTGCTTTTGGACAGGTTAAAAATGACAGTCTTCTTTTCTTAGAAAAAGACACTGTTCATTATGAGAAATCTATTGATTATGCAGAAAAAAGAACGTTTACAGAAAATATAAAAGAAAAATATAACGACAAAGAGTTTCAATATACAGAAGAAGAAATTGAAGAGCCGGTGTCTGAAGAACTCTCTAAAGGAGAATCTGCAATTATTGCAGCCTTTTTGTTTTTTATCAGTACTATTTTTCCTTATTTATTAGGAGGAATTATTCTAATTATTATTTTAAAAACCTTGTTAGGTACAGAAACTAATTTTTGGAATTTTAAAAAGTCTAAAAAGAAAGTATCCAAAAAGTTAATTTATGAAGATGAAGATATTCATGAAACTGATATCGACGGATTTCTACAAAAAGCCATCAATGAAAAAGAATACAGATTGGCAATTCGGTATTATTATTTATCGGTTTTAAAAATATTGTCTGATAAAAATTTAATTGATTATCATAAAGATAAAACCAATTCAGAATACCTTTTCGAGATTGAAAACACCACTACAAGAACTGATTTTTCGTATTTATCGTACGTATATTCTTATGTTTGGTATGGAGATTTTCCGATAGATGAAATCAATTTTAAATTGGCAGAAAGCAAGTATCAATCTTTTAAAAAATCTTTAAAATAATGATATTTCAACAACTAAAAAAATATACTCCACTCCTGCTCTTGTTCATTATAATAAGCTGTAATAAAACAGATTGGACAGAAAACTTTAAAGAGAAAGAGAAAAGTCCGTTTGGTAATTATATTGTTTATAATGAAGCTGAAACGTTGTTTAAAAATCAAAAAGTAACCTTGTTAAAGGAAAATATTTATGATTATTTAGAACTCAATACTGCTTTTGATAGCACCAAAACGCACAATTATATTGCTATAAAAGACGGTGGTTATAAATTGACTAATACAGGAGTTGCAAAACTTTTAGACTTTGTTTCTAAGGGAAATAATGTGTTTTTAGCCTTTAATAGTTTTAAAGACAGTTTAAAATCTTCCTTAAAATTTACCACCAATAATTTAGATAAAGACGTTTATGAGGTAAAAGATTTAAAAAAGTTAGACGGAACTTTTGAGTTAAATAACAATGCTTTTTCTAAAACGTCTTTTTCTTTTGATAGAAATATTAGAAGAAATTACTTTCTACAATACAATAAAAATACCACTAGTATCTTAGGAACCTTTGCTGTAGATGGAGAAAAAGTTCCTAATTTTATTAAAATACATCATGGCAAAGGGGCTTTTTATCTACACACCCAACCTATCGCCTTTACCAATTATTATTTGTTAAACGGTAAAGAAGAATATGCGGCCAATGTATTTTCGTATTTGCCAAATGCAGCCATTATTTGGGATCCGCAGATAAAATCTAGTAAATATGAAGATAAAAAAGAAGATGATCATAATGTGTTTAAATTCTTTTTAGAGCATCCAACGTTAACGTGGTTTTTATTTGTTTCCTTAATTGGGTTATTATTGTTTATGCTTTTTAATGCACGAAGAAAACAACGAGCAATTCCTATTATAGAACCCTTAAAAAATTCGACAGTAGAATTTACACAAACCATTGCCAATTTGTATTTAAAAGAAGACGATCATACCAATTTGGTTGATAAAAAAATAGCTTACTTTTTAGAAAAGGTTCGCTCTAAATACCTTTTAGACACCACCAATTTAAATGCTGATTTTATAGAGAAATTAGCGGCTAAATCTGGTAATGATTTACAGAAAACAAAATATTTAATCAATACAATTATCACTTTAAATAATAAGACAGAATGCTTTGAAGGAGAGCTGATTGTATTACATAAAATAATAGAAAATTTCTTAAATAAATAAGATATGGAAACACCAAATAGCGAAGAAGTACAACAAGGAATTTCTTTTGAAAATAGAATAGATTTATCTGAATTACAAGAGTGTGTTTTTAAGATAAAAAAAGAGCTACAAAAAGTAATTGTAGGTCAAAAAGACATGATGGATTTATTAATCGTTGCATTGCTTGCAGATGGTCATGTTTTAATAGAAGGTGTACCTGGAGTTGCCAAAACCATTACCGCTAAATTACTAGCAAAAACGATTGATGTTGGCTTTAGTCGAATTCAGTTTACACCAGATTTAATGCCTTCAGATATTTTAGGAACTTCTGTTTTTAATGCAAAAACATCTGATTTTGAGTTTAAAAAAGGCCCTATTTTTTCGAGTATGATTTTAATCGATGAAATAAATAGAGCGCCTGCAAAAACACAAGCTGCTTTGTTTGAAGTCATGGAAGAAAAACAAATTACTATAGACGGACAAACGTTTAAATTGCAAGAGCCTTTTGTAGTTTTAGCAACGCAAAACCCTATAGAGCAAGAAGGAACGTATCGTTTACCAGAAGCACAATTAGATCGTTTTTTATTCAAGATTAATGTAGATTACCCAAATGCAGATGAAGAATTACAAATTCTTTTAAAAGAACAAGCATTAGAAAATACGACAAAAGCGAGTAAAATTGAAACGGTTATTTCTGGAGCTAAAATAGTTCAGTTTAGAAATTTAGTCAATCAGATTAAAATTGAAGAAAATCTATTAAAATACATTGCCAATATTGTAGTAAATACAAGAACAAATTCCTTTTTATATTTAGGAGCTTCACCAAGAGCAAGTATTGCTATTTTAGGAGCTTCAAAAGCATTTGCAGCTATTGAAGGACGTGATTTTGTTACACCAGAAGATATTAAAAGAGCAACAATACCCGTATTGCAACATAGGGTAATTGTAACGCCAGAAAGAGAAATGGAAGGTTTAACGAGTAAACAAATTATTGAGCAAATTATTGAGGCAGTAGAAATTCCGAGGTAAAAACATGCTTTAGCCTTTAGCATTTTGCTAAGAGCTAAAAGCTAACAAGCTAAAAGCAAACAACATTGAAACACTTTTACAACACATTATTTTTAAACAATCGATTTTTCTATATTTTAGGAAGCATTGCAGCTCTTTTTGTGGTTGGTTTTTTTATTCCTTTCTTTTTTGAAGTTTCTAAAGTGTTGCTTTTTATGTTAGTTGTTTTGGTGTTGATAGATATTTTTATTTTGTACAATACCCAGAATGCAATTGCGGTAAATAGGTGTTTACCAGAACGATTGTCTAATGGAGATGTAAATAAAATATCGATGCAATTACAAAGTTCATACAAGTTTAAAGCACATCTTTCTATTATAGAAGAAATTCCGTTTCAATTTCAAAAGAGAGATTTTATCTTCAATATTATTTTATCAAAAAAAGAAGAAAAAACAATTCATTACGATTTAATTCCAACTGAAAGAGGTGTTTATTTATTTGGAAATATTAATGTGTACGCCAGTTCTCCGTTGCAATTAGCCACTAAAAAACATGTTTTAGGAGAAGAAAAAGAGCTAAAATGTTATCCATCCTTTTTAAAGTTAAGAGAATTCGATTTTAGAGCTTTTAACAATGATGCTGTTTCTTACGGAACAAAAAAAGTAAGAAGAATTGGGCATTCTTTAGAATTTGAGCAAATTAAAGAATATGTTTCGGGTGATGATATTCGGTCTTTAAACTGGAAAGCAACTGCAAAGAGAAATCAGTTAATGATCAATCAATATGTAGAAGAAAAATCGCAACCTGTATACTCTATTATTGATAAAGGACGCGCTATGCAAATGCATTTTAACAATTTAAGTTTGTTAGATTATGCCATCAATTCTACATTGGCTATTAGTAATGTTATTTTAAGAAAGCAAGACAAAGCAGGTATGTTGTCGTTTTCAACAAAGTTGGAAGATTGGGTGGTTGCAGAAAAAAGAAACTCTCAAATGAGTTTAATTTCGGAAGCCTTACACAATATTAAAACAGATTTCTCAGAATCGGATTTTAGCACTTTATATGCCGTTGTTAAAAGAAAAATTACACAAAGAAGTTTACTAATTCTTTATACAAATTTTGAAACTATGGACGGTTTAAATAGGCAACTACCCTATTTAAGAGCGTTGGCTAAAAGCCATTTGGTGTTGGTTGTCTTTTTTGAAAACACGGCTTTAGAAGCCTTAACCACAACAAAAAGTGAAGATGTTTTAGGGATTTACGACAGTATTATTGCAGAAAAATTTATGTATGAAAAGAAGAGTATTGTAAAAGAATTGAAGAAATATGGAATTCAGGCTGTTTTAACAAAGCCAGAGAACTTAACAGGAGATACCATTAACAAGTATTTAGAGTTAAAGTCTAGAGGATTATTTTAAATAATATATATTTGCCGCTTATCAAACTAACGAAACACTTATAAAAAATGAATTGGTATTTAAAAGTTTTAAAAGAACATTACGCAGATTTTAATGGAAGAGCAAGAAGAGAAGAATATTGGATGTTTACATTATTTAATGCAATAATTTCTATTGTAATAAGTATTGTGTTTGCAGGGATCGGTATCGCTTTAGAGTCTCCATTATTAGGAGGTTTAAGCTATATTTATACTTTAGCTATTTTAGTACCGAGTTTAGCACTTGTAGCTAGAAGGTTACATGATGTTGGAAAAAGTGGATGGTTCATTTTTATTGTCCTTATTCCTTTAGTTGGATCGATTTGGCTTTTAGTTTTATTCTGTACAGACTCAGAAAGTGGTGCTAATAAATGGGGAGAAAACCCAAAAGGAATTGGAAACAATTCTGCTATAAATGAAATTGGGAGAGAATAACTCTTTTAAATATTAAAATACTATAGAAGGTTGCTTATTTAGCAACCTTTTTTTTGTTTATTTTTTTTAAATTTAACCATCTTTAACCCCTAAATAAAACTACTTTTGCCTCGTGAAAATTAGACAAAAATCAGAATCAGAATTTATAATTGTAATGGCATCTTTAATGTCGTTGGTTGCTTTTGCAATAGATGCATTGTTGCCTGCAGTAGCAGATATTGGTAAAAGCATACATATTATAGACCCAAAAAACAATCAATTATTTATTACCATGATCTTTTTAGGGATTGGTTTTGGACAACTTATTTCAGGGCCATTATCCGATAGTTTTGGTCGAAAACCTATTATCTATGTTGGTTTTAGCGTTTTTGTATTCGCTAGTTTTATTTGCCTTTTTGCAACCAATTTAGAAATGATGATTGTTGGTCGGTTTTTACAAGGAATTGGTTTGTCTGCGCCAAGAACTATAAGTATTGCTATGGTTAGAGATCGTTTTAACGGTAATTATATGGCAAGAGTAATGTCTTTTATTACGGTGATATTTCTTTTAGTACCTGTTATTTCTCCTGCTTTAGGTAAGTTATTATTAGACGCTTATGGCTGGAAATCTATTTTTTATAGTCAATTAATTATAGGAGTTTTTATAATGCTTTGGGTTTGGAAAAGGCAACCAGAAACTTTAGATATAGAGAAAAGAAAGGAATTTAAATTAGCCCTATTTATAGAAGGTGTAAAAGAGTTTCTAAAGTATAAATATGCTGTAATTTTTACTATATTTTCTGGTTTTATTACGGGGTCTTTTATGGTGTATTTAAGTGCTAGCCAGCACATTTTTGTAGAACAATACAATTTAGAAGAAGAATTTCCTTTTATATTTGCTAGTTTGGCAATTAGTATTGGAATGGCAACTTTTTTAAACGGAAAGCTCGTTGTTAAAATGGGAATGTTTAAATTAGTTTCCTTTTTTACGGTAATGTTTACTGTAGTTTCATTTATTTATATCTTATTTTTCTATGGAGAGTCTAATCCTAATATTTATATTTTATTAATTTTCTTCGGATTACAATTCTTTTCAATTGGGTTTTTGTTTGGTAACACTAGAGCTTTAGCAATGGAACCAATAGGACATATTGCAGGTGTTGGAGCCGCAATTAATGGGTTTGTTTCTACTATTATGGCAGTACCAATTGCTACTTTTATTGGTAGCTACATAACCGATACTGCACTACCTCTATTTATTGGCTTTTTTGTTTGTGGAGTTATTTCTTTACTTTTAATGCTACTTCTTAAATTAAGGAAAACTTAATGCTAAACGTTCAATAATACATCTTGTTACTTTATTTAATATAAAAGGTTAAAAAGAGCATTTAAAGTTGTCGGAATAATAGTATTTTGCACGGTTGCTAATTTTAAATGAATGATAAATATATTGTATGTCTAAATTACTTTTCTGTTGTATTTTTATATTGCTAACTTCTTGTAATTTAACAGATAAGAAAGAAAAAGTTTATAAAGGATACACTATTTACGGTGCTTTACCAAACACAAACAATAGTGCTTTGGTTTATTTAATTAATGAGCAAAACAAAAAAATAGATTCTTCTAAAGTTATCAATAACACATTTCATTTTAAAGGTTTTGTAGCTTTACCAACGTTACATCAATTACAATTAAGAAATCAAAGAAAAAAACATACAATCATTCTAGAAAACACGAAGTATACAGTTGTTTTAGGTGATGACAATACATTTGTTTCTGGCGGAGATTTAAACACAAAACAACTTGCTTTTAATAATTTACAGAGTAATTTAAACACAAAGAAATTAGATGTTTTAGATGCATTTATGTCTGGTGAAATACAATTGGATAGCTTACAGAACGCTGTAAATAAAATTGAGATTGATCAAAAAGAATTAACTACAGAGTACATCATTTCAAATGCAGACAATCTATTATCTGCTACCCTTTTTTCAACAACACAGTACTTTAATTTAAAGGAACTTAAGGATTTATTAAGTAATACAGCGGTTGCTAAAGCGACAGTGTTAAAAAGTGTTTTAACTAAAGAGATTAAAAAGTTACAAAAAATTACTGATGATGCATTGGCAAAAAAGGCAATAGTAGTTGAAGCGAATGCTAAAAAAATATATAGAAAACCTGCAATTATGTTTTCTGGAGATGGAATAAATAGAGAGTTAATTTCCTTAAAATCGATAATTAAAGGGAAAAAAATAGTGCTAATCGATTTTTGGGCAAGCTGGTGTGGACCTTGTAGAGTAGTAACGCCTAGAGTTAAGCAACTTTACGATAGGTATAAAAACAAAGGCTTTACAATTCTTACTGTTTCTGAGGATAAAACAAGAGAGGCTTGGAAAAAAGGAATTGAACAAGATAAGATGCTAAGTTGGCATCATATCTTTGATGATTTTGGTAGAATTTCTTCTATGTATGGTGTTAAAGCAATACCTTATATGGTGTTGATTGATGGAAACGGCGGCATTATTAAAGAAAAAATTTCAGTAACAGAACTAGAGTATCAACTTCAAAAATTATTATAATTATTTATGGAAATCCCTATAATTTATCAGGATGAGTATATTATTTGTGTTGCGAAACCCAATAATGTACTTGTACACCATGCACATCATTCTAGAAATGTTGCTGATGAAAAATCTCTTTTACAGCTATTAGATGAACAAATAGGTGGTAAATTTTACCCAATTCATCGATTGGATCGAAAAACATCTGGTATTATTCTACTTGCAAAGGAAACGTATCATGTCTCTAAGTTTCAAGATTTGTTTACGGCAGATCAAATTCAGAAAACTTATTATGGGGTTGTTCGTGGTTTTTCTCCAGAATCTAAAATTATAGATTCTCCTGTAAAAGGAAGAGATTCTAATGTGCACAAAGAGGCATTAACTCATTTAAAAACGTTAGCGCAAGTAACTTTAGATATTCCTGTAAAACCGTACGATTCTTCTCGTTATAGCTTAGTCGAATTGTCTCCAAAAACAGGACGAATGCATCAATTGCGTGTGCACTCAAATAAAATAAGTCACCCTTTAATTGGTGATACAAAATATGGAGACAAGAATCACGATGTAATGTTTGAAGAAAATTTTGGTTGGAAAAACATGTTTTTACATGCAGGGAAACTAGAATTTAAACATCCGTTTACAGAAGAATATCTTATTCTAAAAGCTTCTTTTCCCGATGATTGGAATGGTTTATTTAAAGCTTTTTCTTGGGTAAATCCTGTTGGGTAAAAAAGTTGTTTCGTGGCGATTCTCGGAGTAAAAACACAGAGGTTCACGGAGTTTAATTTTAAAATAATTTACTTAAAAAAGTATTTTACTTTTTTATTGCTGTGAAAACTATAATCTACAGTTCATTTTTACAAACTGTGTATTTCTGAAAAATTATAAAATATTAGAAAATAATTCTAGCTCTGATTGAAAAAATTATTTCGCAGAGATTCACAGAGAAAATATCAAAAAAATCTTTGCGAGTCTCAGTGATAAACTCTGCGCATCTCTGTGTAATATTATTGCTCTATAGACTGTGCATTAAAACTAACCAACTCACCTTCCTCAAAAATTGGCGTAATTTCTATGGGGTTGCAACAAACCTCGCAATCTTCTATGTAGGTTTGTTTATATATGCTTTGGTCTAAAATCATTGAGATTTCTTCCCAACAATAAGGGCATTGAAAAAAATGTTCTACTTCCACTATTCTATTACTTTTAGCACTAATTTACCTTTTTTCTCACCAGAAAATAATCTGTTGTAGGTTTCATGAAAATTTTCAATTCCTTCATAGATATCTTCGCGAGACTTTAATTTACCTTCTTGTAACCAAACTGCCATTTGTTTTGCCGCTTTGCCAAAATCTTTAGAATAATCTGTTACTACCATGCCTTTCATTGTAGAACGAGTAACTAATAAAGACAGGTAATTACTTGGTCCGGCTACTTTCTTTTTGTTATTGTATTGAGAAATTGCACCGCAAATTACTACGGTTGCTCTCATTCGTAATTTACTTAAAGCAGCATCTAAAATTTTTCCGCCTACATTATCAAAATAAACATCAATTCCTTTTGGGCATTTTTGTTTTAGTGCAGTATAAATATTTTCTGATTTATAATCGATGGCAGCATCAAAACCTAACTCATTTACAATATAATCGCATTTTTCTTTTCCGCCCGCAATACCAATCACGGTACAGCCTTTAATTTTTGCAATCTGGCCAACAATACTACCAACAGCTCCTGCTGCACCAGAAACCAATACAATATCGCCTTCTTTTATTTTGGCTACCTCTAAAACACCAAAATAAGCAGTCATTCCTGGCATTCCTAAAATGCCTAAAAAAGTTGGCATTGAAGCCACTTTTTCATCTACTTTAAAACAGCCTTCTCCGTCTGAAACAATATATTGTTGTACGCCTCCCCATCCAGAAACACAATCACCAATTTGAAAATTAGGATTGTTATTATTCTGAATCACTTTACCAATAGAACCAGCTCTCATTACACTATCTAATGCTACTGGCGGAATATATGATTTGGTGTCATTCATCCAACCACGCATTGCCGGATCTAAAGAAATATAATGTTGTTGAATTAAAATTTCTCCATCTTCTAAAGCAGGAATTGGGGTTTCTTTAAATTGCCAAGTATTTTTATCTGGTGCTCCTAGTGGACGGTTTTTTAAGGTGATTTGTTTGTTGTTCATTAGTAAGTGTTTAAGATCTAAAAATAGCAATTTTTAATAATCTATCAAATTTAAAAGCATTTTTTCTAATCTATTTTTCCCTAAATATTGATTTTCTAAGTTTTTATCAAACGGAATTGGAGTTTCTAAACTAGCGACTCTCTTTACGGGGGCATCTAAGTGTTCAAAACAATTTTCATTGATTAAAGCAGAAATATCACTTGAAATTCCACTAAACAAAGAATCTTCTTGTACTATAATGGCTTTACCCGTTTTTTTAACAGATCTATATATAGTTTCTACATCTAAAGGCTGTAGGCTTCTTAGATCTATAACATCTGCACAGATATTTTTATTCTTTTCTAAAACATCTAAAACCCAATGTATTGCTGCTCCATAACTGATAATTGTAAGTTGTTTACCTTCTTTTAAAAGTGCAGCTTTACCTATTTCTGTGGTAAAATAATTCTCTGAAACATCTTGGTAAACAGATCTATACAACGCTTTGTGCTCAAAGAAAAGCACTGGATTGGGATCGTTAATAGCTGCAATTAACAACCCTTTTGCATCTTGCGGAAATGCAGGGTACACAACTTTTAACCCAGGCGTTTTAGTAAACCAAGCCTCATTGGTTTGACTATGAAAAGGACCTGCTCCAATGTCTGCACCACAAGGCATTCTAATTACTACATCAGCTTTTTGCTGCCATCTATAATAAGATTTTGCCAATAAATTTACAATTGGATTAAAGCCAGAAGAAGCAAAATCTGCAAATTGCATTTCTACGACAGATTTTATTCCGTTTACAGACAAACCGTATGCAGCAGAAACAATTGCAGATTCACAAATAGGTGTATTTCTAACCCGTTCTTTTCCAAATTTAGCAACAAAACCATCTGTTATTTTAAAAACACCACCATATTCGGCAACATCTTGTCCCATAACTACTAAGTCGGGGTGTTTTATCATAGATTGTTCTAAGCCTTCAGAAACGGCATCTACAAATCGTATTTTTTTCTTTTCTATTGAAGGTAGAATTTTGTCTGGTACATAATTCTGATACACATCATTTAATTCAGTTTCTAAATTAGGAGTTATTTTTTCTTCATCAAAAGCTATTTGTAAATGTTCATTTATTTCGTGAACTATTTCTTTTTTAAGAGAAACCTCAAATTCATCGGATAAAATACCTTCATTTTTAAGAAATTCTTGATAGTTTTCTACTGGATCTTTAGCTGCCCAAAAATCTAAGTCTGCTTGCGGAACATATTTAGTACCACTCGCCTCTTCGTGCCCACGCATTCTAAACGTTTTAAATTCTAATAAAATTGGTCTTGAATTTTTTCGAACACTTTCTGCAAATTCACTAACTTTAGTGTATACCTCTAAAATATTATTACCATCAATAATGTGGCTTTCCATTCCGTAACCGATACCTTTATCTGCAATATGTACGCATTTAAATTGCTCTAAAGAAGGTGTAGATAAGCCATAGCCATTGTTTTCAATACAAAATAGCACAGGTAAACTCCAAACAGCGGCTACATTTAGGGCTTCATGAAAATCACCTTCACTAGTAGCGCCATCACCAGAAAAAACAGCACATACCTTATTGTTTTTCTTTAACAAGTTAGCGAGTGCAATTCCGTCTGCAACGCCTAATTGTGGGCCTAAATGAGAGATCATGCCTATAATGTTGTAGGCTTGTGTACCAAAATGAAAGCTTCTGTCTCTACCTTTTGTAAATCCATTCATTTTTCCCTGCCATTGAGAAAATAATTTATATAAAGGAATTTCTCTAGTAGTAAATACACCTAAATTTCTGTGCATTGGTAAAATATATTCCTCTTTTTCTAAGGCAGCGGTAATGCCAACAGAAATTGCTTCTTGACCAATTCCAGAAAACCATTTAGATATTTTTCCTTGCCTTAAGAGTATTAGCATTTTTTCCTCAATTAATCGAGGTTTTAACATGCTTTTATAGAGACTTAATAACGTTTCGTTATGAATGGAAGGAGGTTTAATAAAATCAATTTTTGAAGACATAATATATAGATTTTATACTTATGCTAACAAACATACAGATAAAGAGATAGAATCCATAAAAAAAACCTTATCTTTTTACAGATAAGGTTTTTTAAATAGTGTTTAAAAAAGAAGCTTACAATTGTTGAAAAATCTCATGCATCATTCTCTTTTTATCATTGATGCTTTCTTCTAAAGCAATCATTGTTTCTGTTCTATTTACTCCAGGAATGTCATCTATTCTGTAAATAATGTCTTTTGCATCATTAGTACCTTTTGCTCTAACCTTGCAAAAAATATTGTATTTTCCAGCAGTTACATAGGCTACAGTAACGTTAGGTATATTTCTTAGATCTGAAATAACATTCTGAGTCATAGATGTTTTCTCTAAATACACACCTACGTGTGCTATAAAAGAATAGCCCATTTTCTCATAGTTTAATGTAAGTGTAGAGCCTTGAATAATACCTTCGTCTTCCATCTTTTTTACACGTACGTGAATTGTACCTGCCGATACTAATAATTGTTTTGCAATATCCGTAAAAGGAGTTCTTGCGTTTTCAATTAACACATCTAAAATTTGATGATCAATTTCGTCTAATATAAATTTTTTCATTTTTTACGTATTATTCAAATTACTACGCAAATTTATGAATTTAATTTAATTAAACTAACATAAAACTAATAAATACTTAAACTTTTTCGCCTCCGAAAACGATTTCGGAGTGTCCAATTTTAGAATTTAAACGATTTTCATCTACTTTGTTTAATTTTGAAACAAACTTACCCTCTATTATTTTGTCTTCATATTGATAGGCAACATCCTTTTTTGAGTCTGAATATCTATGAATAACATCGTAGAAAATTTTATCATTATTCGGAATGTTAAAATAATCCTCGTAATTAATAAACGTAGTTGAGTTTGCAATGTGATGCAATCCTTGTAGTATCGAAAAGAAGGTATATTTTCTAGCTTCCTCTCTATTATAATCATCTGGATAATGGCCTGATTCAATTAAAATAGTATTGTAACCTAATTTTTGAAAATTATCTCCCGTTGCTGTTGGGTAAAATTCATCAGTATATCTACCGACAAAATTAGGAATCACGTTTTGCAACATCGTATTCATACTTACAATTACATCCATTGTTGCTATTCTTCCCTTTGTAAGACCTCTTGTAATTTCTTCCGAAGGAGCTAAAAAAGATATCGTTGCTGGGTTCTTAGTTCCCTCTACGCTAAAAATAGTTCTTTGGTCGTGTAGATTAAAGCAAAACTGCGGATTAAAATCTTCTAAAATACTGCGTAAAAGCTTACTTTCCTTTGCTTCTCTGTTAACGGCATCTCTGTTTAAATCAACATTATTGGCATTAACTCTAGTGTATGCTAATGCGCCATCGGGGTTTAACATTGGTATAAAAACCAACGTACACTCTTCTAGTATTTTTGTAAAAGTGCTCTCTGTAGAATTTAAGATACAGTTAAAAAGATCAAATAATGCTCTTGTACCTGTGCTTTCGTTTCCGTGCATTTGAGACCATAATAATATTTTTTTAGACCCCGTACCAATTTTTAATTGATGAATAGGTCTGTCTTCTTCTGAAGTACCAATTTTAGAAACCTCAAATTTAGAAGTGTATTTAGAAAACAAGTTTTCGATGTCTTTATAAGTAATCCATTTTCCTTGTAACGCATTTTCTTTTTCTGCGGAATAAATATTTTCTAAAAAATCGATAGGTAAAGTATTCATGTATGCTGATATTTTTTTTCAAAAATAAAGAATTTTTAAAAGCTAGCTATCATATAAATTTAATCATATCTATAATTATTTATAAAAATTAATAGCCATAAAAATTAATTGAAGTACCGTTCTCTAATTTTAATTTATGGAATAATTGGTTGCTATTTACACATTTACATTTGTTAATAGTTTACAAGTTACAATTGTAAATTGACCAATTGTTACAAATGTAAAGACTTCTTTCGGTTACGGATGTTACCTTTGTAAATTGCATTCTGTAATCAAGCCGATACTAAATAGTATTGAGTAAAATTGTATAGTAATCTTTTATAACTTAAACTCAAATAACTATATTTTAGAACTTTATATAGTTTACATGAACCTTTACTTTACATGTAAAAGAACTATTAAAACTGTTTACAATTATATTTTTTGTCACGACAATTAGATTGTATACATTTGTATAAAGAAACAATATTACAATGGTAAACATATCTGAATTTACTACACGTTTAAAACAAGTGATGGAATTTCATCAATTATCTGCCTCTATGTTTGCAGATAAGGTTGGCGTACAACGCTCCAGTATTTCCCATATCCTATCCGGAAGAAATAAACCAAGTTTAGATTTTATTCTAAAAGTAACTACAGAATTTAATGACGTAGATATGTATTGGTTGTTAAACGGAAAAGGTAGTTTTCCTAAAAATGCAGAAACGAAAGCAGCTACTGCTCCAACTTTTTTTAATGATTCTTCTTCTGAAAAGGTTGGGAAAAAAATACAACGTATTGTTGTTTTTTATTCTGATGGTACTTTTGATGAATATCAGAAATGATAAAAATTTATTAAACACAGATTGTTTAAAACAAATTCTCTTTAAATAAACTTGAAGTTATAGAATTAGTATAATTTAGTATTTATGAACACAATTGATATTAGAACCGTAAATGTTGTACAATATTTGCAACCTTTACGAGAAGGCGGATCTTTGCCTGCAATCGTAAAAGCTGACGATGGCTTTTTATACGTACTTAAGTTTAGAGGTGCAGGTCAAGGTAAAAAAGCATTAATTTCAGAATTTATAGGAGGCGAACTCGCAAGAGCGATTGGTTTAAAAGTGCCAGAGTTGGTTTTTATGAATTTAGATGATTCTTTTAGTAAAACAGAACCCGATGAAGAAATTCAGGATTTATTAAAATTTAGTGTCGGTTTAAATTTAGGATTACATTTCTTATCGAGCGCAATTACCTATGATCCTTTGGTTTCTGTTGCAGATGCGCTTACGGCATCTAAAGTAGTTATTTTAGATAGTTTGATAAGCAATATTGACAGAACCGCTAAAAACACCAACTTGTTGAATTGGCATAATGAACTTTGGATTATTGATAATGGAGCAAGTTTTTACTTTCATCATAATTGGGCGACTTGGGAAAACCATTTAACAAGAACTTTTCCTTTAATAAAAGACCATGTCCTTTTACCAAAAGCTTCGCTTTTACAACAAGCTTCATTAGAAATTAAAACGATGATAAATGCAGATGTAATTAATGAAATTGTGGCAAATATACCGGAAGATTGGTTAATAAATGAAGGAGATATTTTAAATACTAATGAGATAAGAGCTGCGTATATTCAATTTTTAAATGCAAAACTTTCTATGATTGATAAATTAGTTAAAGAAGCGGAAGATGCTAGATAAAGTTACATTTGAATATGCCATTATTAGATTGGTTCCAAAAGTAGAACGCGAAGAATTCTTTAATGTGGGGGTTATTTTATTTTCTAAACGTAAAAAATTCTTAGATATTAAATTCCACATTAATGCAGATAAGCTAAAAGCATTGGCGCCAGAATTAGAATTAGATACTTTAAACAATTATTTAAATGCTTGGAAATTAATTTGTGAAGGAAAAGCTGCAGGTGGTAAAATTGGTGAATTTGAAATATCAGATCGCTTTAGATGGTTGGCGGCCTGCAGAAGCACCATTATACAGAGTTCTAAAACGCACCCTGGTTTATGTAATGAGCCTGAGAAAGAATTGAATGATATTTTTGAAAAATATGTTTTGTAAAAATAGAAAATCACCTTTTTAAAGATTAAAATTAGTATAAAATCAGAATGGATTTATTAAAGAAAATTTTAGAATTCGAACTCTTTAGTCTTGGAGCGTATAGTTTAAAAGTAAGCACGCTTTGTATGGTGTTTCTTATTATAATATTCACAAAAATTGTTTTAGGAATATTAAAGAAATCTATGTTTAGAAACAAAGGTGTAAATGAATTTAATGAAGGTAACACGTATTCGTTATTTCAAATTATAAAATATGTAGTTTGGATTGTTTCTTTCGGATTAATTTTAGAAACTTTAGGTATTAAGGTAACCATATTAATTGCAGGTTCTGCAGCTTTGTTAGTGGGTGTTGGTCTTGGATTACAACAAACCTTTAACGACGTTATTTCTGGAATTATTTTACTTTCTGAAAGGTCTATTCGAATTTCTGATATTTTAGAAATAGATGGAGATATTGTAAAAATACAAGAAATTGGTTTGCGAACATCAAAAGGATTAAATACAGATGATATTTCTATAATTATCCCTAATTCTTTAATTACAACAAATAAAGTGATTAACTGGAGCCATCAAACACACTTAAATCGTTTTAGAATTAATATTGGTGTTTCTTATGAAAGTGATGTAGAGTTTGTTATTAAAATTCTTAATGAAAGCGGTAAAGAACATCCAGAGGTAGATCATAAAAAACCTATAGAAGCTAGATTAGTAGGGTTTGGAGATTCTTCTTTAGATTTTCAACTCTTATTTTATAGTAGTTCTATCTTTGGTTCAGATAGAATGAAAAGTGATATCCGCAGAGTTATAAGACGTAAGTTTGTTGAAAATAACATTGCTATTCCTTTTCCACAAATGGATGTGCATGTAAAACAAAACTAAATAGTTAAAAAAAATCATAAAAAATGCAACTTTTATATTAAACCCTTAGTAGAAATATAAGTCCAAACTATATACTTTTTAAATTAAATAATATCATGACTAAAAGAAAGACTCCATTCTCATTTCAAATTAGAATTATTCACAGGTATTTAGGCTTTTTCTTAGCAGGAATTATGTTTGTGTATGCATTAAGCGGAATTATAATGGTTTACAGAAATACAGATTTCTTAAAAACAGAAGTAATCACTGAAAAAAAATTAGCTCCAAATTTATCTGAACGAGACTTAGCGCCCATATTTAAAAAAGGAGCAAAAGTAATAAAACAAGAAGGTGCTGTTTTATATTTAAGAAATGGAAATTACAACCAAACAACAGGTGTTGCAACGATAAAAAAAATGCAATTGCCCTTTGTGCTTGATAAAATGGAAAAACTACATAAAGCAAATACCAGCAGTCCTCTTTATTTTTTAAACATCTTTTTTGGAGTTGCGTTGCTCTTTTTTGTTTTTTCTGCTTTTTGGATGTACGCACCAAAAATGCCTGTTTTTAAAAAAGGAATGTATTTTGCTGTTGGCGGTGTACTTCTAACAATTATTTTATTGTTTATTTAAAACTAAAAATGAGTTATACTTTAAAGGGTTTGGTTATTTACAATTATTGCCTCGCCTCTACTTTTAGCGTTCATTTCTGTAGATTTTATTAATGATTCTAGTTTAGATAGCATCTTAAATTCATTTAAAATTAGTTTTATGATGATGCTTTTTGGAGCAGTTTTATTTGTACCAACAATGGTTGTTTTTTGGTGGATTCAAAGTAGTTTAAATGCTAAATTATCAATATGGAAACATAAAACTATTTTATCTATTTACTCTTTAATAGCTATTTGGGCAACTTTTTATGTTGTTGATTATAGGTCTGTTACTAGTTTTTCTGAACGAAAAAGCGGTATATTAATTGCTGCTGTAACAATGGTTTTAGCTATTTTTTTTTAATTACAATAAATTAAAGCAACTTAATAACGAATAGTTTTTTATTTTAACTAATGTCTTCTAATCCCCATTTATCTAAATTCCTTAAAATACTTTCTAAAGATTGTCCTCTTTTAGTCAATTTATATTCTACTTTTGGCGGAACAACAGGGTAGACTTTCCTAGAAATAAGTCCATCTTTTTCTAACTCTCTAACCGTCTGTGTAAACATTTTGTTAGAAACACCTATTATGTGTTTTTGTAAAACTCCAGACCTTAAACCACCTTCTAATAAATGGAATAAAATTAAAGGTTTCCATTTTGTACCTATTAAATTCATAGTATAATTTAAAGGACATGTAACTTTTTCTATCAAATTTATAGTCTTATTGTATTGATAATCATTATTTTACTCGTTTTGGTAACTATACTACTTTTAGGTAAGTTATTGCCAAATAGACAAATATAATTTAATTTTGCAACGTAAATTAAATATTATGAAAACAAAACAAGAGTATCCCAAATCATTTTCACACATAGGTCTTACCGTTCCAAATATTAAAGAAGCTGTAAAATTTTATTCAGAAGTAATGGGCTGGTACATTATTATGGAGCCTTCTACTGTTAAAAAAGAAGCAGACACCGCAATTGGAATTATGTGTATTGATGTTTTTGGCGAAGATTGGACAGAATTTGAAATTGCACATTTATCTACTTCAGACGGAATTGGGGTTGAGTTATTTTCTTTTCCGAAAGGCATAAAAGAAGCACCAGAATTTAGTCCTTTTAATACAGGCCTTTTTCATTTTTGTATCCAAGACCCAAATTTTGAAGCATTGGTAGATAAAATTGTGGCGTACGGAGGGAAACAAAGAATGCCAATTAGAGAATATTATCCAAAAGACAAGCCTTTTAAAATGTGTTATGTAGAAGATCCTTTCGGTATCGTTTTTGAAGTGTACACACATAGTTACGAGTTAACCTATTCTTCTGGAGCGTATGCTAAATAAAGTTTAAGTCCGTTTTAAAAATTGCAATAAAAACTTAAAATGTTAGTTGATTACTGTTATATTGACTAACATTTTCTTTTAGAAGCTTTTTCCTGCTTTCACTACTCTCTACTAGTGCTCGTTTGTAACAAGTACAGAAGCTGGTGTTCTATATGTTATTGGCACTCGTTACAAATGAGCGCGAACAACAGCCAACAAACAAGTCTAGACCAGATTGAAACGGCATCCTTTTTAATTGTTATTTAATAAGCGTCATTGCGAGGTACGAAGCAATTTATTTGCGATAAATAAATTGCTCTGCTAGTGCTCGTTTGTAACGAATATAGAGCCTAATGTTTTATATGTTATTGGCACTCGTTACAAACGAGCGCGAACAAAAGCTAACAAATAATTCTAGCCCAGACTGAAACGGCATCCTTTTTAATTGTTATTTAATAAGCGTGATTGCGAGATACGAAGCAATCTGTTTGCGGTAATTAAATTGCTCTGCTAGTGCTCGTTTGTAACGAGTACAGAGCCTAATGTTTTATATGTTATTGGCACTCTTTACAAATGAGCACGAACAAAAGCTAACAAATAATTCTAGCCCAGATTGAAACGGCATCCTTTTTAATTGTTATTTAATAAGCGTCATTGCGAGGTACGAAGCAATCTGTTTGCGGTAATTAAATTGCTCTGCTAGTGCTCGTTTGTAACGAGTACAGAGCCTAATGTTTTATATGTTATTGGCACTCGTTACAAACGAGCTCGAACAACAGCCAACAAACAAGTCTAGCCCAGATTGAAACGGCATCCTTTTTTTGAGGTACGAAAAAAAAGATATAGTGGAAAGCTGGAAATAGCTTCTAAAAAAAATAGCATTTTTACACTTTTAAATATCCTGCTATTAAGTTGTTTTCTAAAGTGATTTTTGGAACCTTAAAATTAAAATAATCTTCTAATGGAATTTCAAACCCTTTGTGATTTAAGTAATTATTTAAAGCGGTATTTAATCCTTGGCTGTACAAATGATGCTCTGCTCCTGTTGGATCTTCGTGATATAAATCGTTTTCTGCAAAGCCTTTAAATTCCGGACCAATAATGTTAATTTCAAACTCGTCTGGGTTTTTACCAACCGGACTGTGGCTTGTACACGCAAATTGATGCCAAAAAGCAGATTGAATACAATTATGATAAAATAACTGACGTACAACTTCTAAAGAATCGATGGTTTCTTGTGCTGTTTCTGTAGGAAAACCGAACATTAAATAGGCATGTACCATAATGTTTTCATCAGAAAAAGCTTTGGTTACTCTTGCTACTTGCCCAATATCCACCCCTTTTTTCATCTTTGCTAATAACCTATCTGAAGCAACTTCTAATCCGCCAGTTACAGCAATACAACCAGATTTAGATAATAAAGCACACAATTCTGGCGTAAATGTTTTTTCGAAACGAATGTTGGTCCACCAAGTAATGTACACTTTGCGTTCCATCAATTTATTAGCCAAGGCTCTTAACATTTTTGGCGGTGCAGCTTCATCTACAAAATGGAAACCTGTTACGCCGGTTTCTGAAATTATTTTCTCTATTTTATTGACTAAATCATCTGCTGTGGTGTTTTCGTAATTGCTAATATAATCTAGTGTAACGTCGCAAAAAGAACATTGTTTCCAATAACAACCGTGAGAAATGGTGAGTTTATTCCACTTTCCGTCAGACCACATTCTGTGCATTGGATTCATAACATCTAAAAAAGACAAGTATTTTTCCGTTGGCAAACCAATGTAACTTGGCGCGGGTAAATTTTTATGATGAAAAATGGTATTCGGTAATTTATTCTGATAAATTACCGTATCATTTCTACAGATATAAGTTCTTTCTAGCTTGTCCTCGCCTATTTTACCTGCAATAAATTCGGTAATTCTTAACAACGGACCTTCGCCATCATCTAGCGTAATAAAATCTACAAAATCGAAAATTCTAGGATCAGACAAACGTCTTAATTCGGTGTTGCAATAACCACCGCCCATGGCAATTTTTATATCTGGATAGTTTTGTTTTATAAACTGAGCACAACGCAACGCAGAAAACAAGTTTCCCGGAAAAGGAACCGTAAAACAAACTAAATCATAAGTGTCTTGTTGTATTTTCTCGTCTAACAAGTACAGCATTTCGTCTTCTATTAACGTGGTTTCGAACTGTAAACATTCGTCTAGTTCATCGAAACTAGAAGCGGCTCTACCAATTTGTTCTGCATAACGTGTAAACGAGAAAAACTCATCTACATTGGTGTTTATAAAATCGCCTAATTCTTCTACAAATAACGTGGCAATGTGTTTGGCTTTGTCTAAAATACCTAGTTTACCAAATTCTGTACTTAAATCGTTTTTTAATTTTACACGTCTGTGTCCGTGTGGTAAATAGTCTTTATGCACAATTTGATACGCTGCCGTTACTTCTTGCACTCGCAAATAGTTCATTACAGAATCTACTTTATTTATGTAATCTTCTTTCTGCTCCCAAACTAAAGGCAATTCTTTGTTGCCTAACATTTCTGCTTGTTTAAAAATAGCGTCTATAAATTCTTTTGTAAATACCGCCGTAAACAACTCTATACTTAAATCCATCTGTGTAGTTGGTACATTTTTAGAATCTAAAAATCCTTTGATGTATGCGGTTGCTGGATACGCCGTATTTAATTGCGTGAAAGGTGGGGTAATTAAAAGTGTGTTTATAGACATAAAAATTTTGTAAAGTGCAAAGATACTATCTGATTTAGGATTACAGTTAAAAATTTTGGTTGGTTTTTGTTGATTTGGTTTTGGGAGGTAGTATTTTTGGTTGATAAGTTGGTTATAATGAGTAGTGTTACTTGTGGGGTTTATGACTAAAAAAATCTAAATTCGCTAAATTCTGATAGTTAGTGTTAAAATAAAGTCAAAGCATTATTCAGTTGGAACACAAAAAATAATGAAATGGAAAAAGAAAGAATAATGCAAGAAAGTATTACTAAACAAGACAAACCTATCAAAATTTTGGAGCTAGAAGAAATTTATGATATTGTTTTAGAACAAGAACCTGAAGAGAACCTTTTTAATGATGGTCTAAGACAAATGAGGGATTTTTTTGTGACTAACGAAGAAAACAATATAATCGCTTTAGGTATATCTAATAGAAATGTAAATACAGCTATAATGGACTTAAGTCCAATTAGCAATTTAAAAAATTTAACATCTCTTTCTTTATCAAACAATAATATTGAAGATATATCTTCAATACACCCAAACCCTAATTTAAGACACTTATTTCTAGGTGGGAATAAAATTGATGACATTAGTTTATTATTGAAATTTCCATTACTGGAAGTATTAGCTATTTGGAATAATCCAATTTCAGATGAATATCCTTTAAGTTTATTAACAAATCTAGAAGAATTGTATTGCCAAAAAATTGGTTTAAAAAATTTAAATTTTGTTTCCTCATTAAATAAACTTGAAAAGTTAAACGCAAGTGAAAATGAAATAATTGATATAGAAATTTTAACAAAAAACACAAAAATAAAAGAATTAATTTTATCTAATAATAAAATTAAAATTATACCTACCAAGTTAGCTGAAAAGTTTGAATGGTTGGATTCTAATATTGATGAAGTTGAGGAGTTCTTCATAGATGAAGGTATAAATATTAGAAATAACCCCTTAGAATACCCTCCTAATTCTGTTATAGAATTAGGTGCTGAAACAATAAAAAATTATTATGAAGCTACTGATGAATTTGGTCACGCCCCTCTTTCAGAAGGAAGAATAATAGTCGTTGGAGATGGTAGTGCTGGAAAATCTAGTTTAATTGAAAGAGTTTTATATAATACTTTTGAACAAGGTAAATCTCAAACGAATGGCGTTTTTATTGAAAATTGGAAACTTATACATACAGACAATAGAGAGTTGACTTTTCATCTTTGGGATTTTGGTGGACAAGAAATTCAACACGCTATTCATAAATTCTTTTTCACTGAAGGTTGCTTATATATTTTAGTTCTTGATAATCGTAAAGAAGAAGAACCTGAATATTGGCTACAACAAATAGAAAGCCTTGGAGGTAAAGCAGATGTTTTAGTCGTTTTTAATAAACAAGATGACAATACAACAGAAATAGCTGATAGAAAGTTTTTAAAAGAAAAATATCCCAATATCGTTGGGTTTTATAATACAAGTTGTAAGACAGGTTGTGGAATAAATGAATTTAAAAGAGATTTAGAAAACCAAGTTGTTAAATTACAAACAGTAGATGAACAGTTTCCTAATAATTGGTTTAAAATAAAAAAAGAAATTAAAGAATGTACTTCAGGAGATCAACATTATTTAGACTATAAAACTTACAGTGAAATATGTAATAGGAATAATGCAGGTAATGAAAAAACTCAAAAATTACTATTAAAGTATTTTACAACAATTGGAGCAGTAACCTGGTTTGGAGACACCTATCTTAATTTTCTTCATGTACTTAGCCCTAAGTGGATTACTCAAGGTGTTTATAAAATAATTACCTCAAAAAAAACAGCTAGCCTTTTTGGTGTTATTAACATTAATCATTTTGAAGAATTACTACTACCAATAAGTGATGAGGATTATACATATGACGAAACACATTATGGTTATATCCTAAGCATGATGAAAAAATTTGATTTGTGTTATACTCCAGATGATGAAACCTTATTAATACCCTCTGCATTTGGTAAAGTCCCTAAAGTAGAATACAGTGATTTCCGTGGAGAAGGTGTTCGTACATATATATTGCAATTTAAAGATTATATGCCGCTTGCCTTGATACATCGTTTTACAGCGAAAAAATTACCTTTTGCATATGATAATAATTACTGGTATTCAGGTATAGTTATAAAAGATAGTAAAAGTGAATCCATTTCTATGATACATGCGGATAAAGAAGCAAAACGTATCTACGTTCGTATAAAAGGTAATGAAAAATTAGGTATGTGGGAACACATAAGAAGAGAACTACATGAGATTGCCTCTAGTTATGCTCAGATATCATATAGCGAATTAATTTCTTTGGATGAGGATTCTAGAAATACTGTCGCATATGAAGATTTATTAAGTCATATTTCAGCTAATAAGTCAATCTATTTTCACTCTAAATCTAGAAAAGACTATAACGTTGGTTATTTAATTGGAATGTTTGAAAGTAAAGAACAAACATTAGAAAAGTATAAAAAAGATGAATTAGTTTTTCAGGAAAAAGGAGGCAATTTAGTTTTAAACATATTAAACAATAATAGTCCGACTGTAAATACTCAACTAAATACTCAAATTAATATTGATATTGATATTAATATCGTTAATAATATTAGTAGCACAGTAAAAGGTGATGCTCTTTATCTACTTGAAGAATTAGGCTATTCTAATAAGGTTTTAAGCGAAGCGTTAAAAAAGGTAATGCAATTTGCTGATGATTCTAAATCGGCGACCAATAGTGGAGATGTAAAAGAGAAAGGTTGGGGCAGAAAATTGAAATCTGTTTTAAAAACATTAGGTAATGCTAAAGAGCAGTTAAAGAATATACAAGATGGTGGAGAAGCACTTAAGTCAATATTAAAAGGCTTAAAAGATCTATCGACTCAATTTAATTTAGATGATTTAAAAAATTTATTTGAAGGAATCTTATAATTCGATAACAAACATCTAGCATTTTATTCAATGCTTGGTGTTTGTATTTAACAACTTTGGTTTATCTAAAAAAGTATGCTCTTAAAATTAATAAGAATTCCGCTTTTAAGTTTTAATATTATTTTTACATAAAACAGTGTAATAAGTATTTACATTTTTAATATTGGTGAAAAATTATTACAGAAAATAATAAAAACCAAACCTAACTAACTTCTGATATAAAAAATTGAAACGATTTTCTTATACTAAACCGTTCACAGCAATAACAAAAATGAGAAACTACCTACAAACATTTGGCATTTTAACCGAAAAAGAAATCGACATTTTTGAAAGTAAGGTTCAGAAAAAGCAATTAAAAAAAGACGATTTTTTCATTAAAGAAGGTCAGACATCTAAAGAAGTCGCATTTGTAGTTTCTGGTTTATTTAGATCTTTTTATTATACTTCATCAGAAGAAGAAGTTACCTATTGTTTTACCTTTTCTAATTCATTTGTTAGCGCCTACTCTTCCTTCTTGTCTCAAACAAAAACAATTGAAAATATTCAGGCATTAACAGCTATAGAATTATTAACAATATCTAGAGAAGAAATTTTACTATTAGAGAAATCGAGTACCAATTGGCTAAAATTTTTTAAGTTAATTACGGAGCAAGAATACATTAAAATGGAAAAAAGAGTTTTCTTGTTGCAAAAAGAATCTGCAGAAAAAAAATATAAAGATTTACTTATAAATCAGCCAGAATATTTGCAAGCAATTCCTTTAAACTTTTTGTCTTCCTATTTAGGCATCACCCAAAGACATTTAAGTAGAATAAGAAAGTCAATTACGAATTAGACATATGTCCTTTTAAAAAAGTACAGAAGTATTGTTCTTTGCACAAAACAAAGAACAATTATGAAACAAGTACTAATAATAAATGGACATCCTGATAAAGAGAGTTTTAATTATGCCTTATCAGAAGCTTACCTAAAAGGAGCAAATAAAACAAATGCTATAATTTCTAAAATTAACATTGTAGAATTGGAGTTTAATCCTAATCTGCAATTTGGGTATCGCAAAAGAATGGAATTGGAGCCTGATTTAGTTTTAGCCATCGAAAAAATTAAAAAAGCAGATCATATTGTTTGGGTGTTTCCAATGTGGTGGTATGGATATCCTGCGCTTATGAAAGGCTTTATAGACAGAACATTTTTACCATCAATTACATATTTACCGATTAAGGGAAAAGCATTACCCGAAAAACTACTGAAAGGAAAATCTGCACGTTTAATTATTACCGCAGATACACCAAAATGGTATGATTTTCTGGTAATGAAAAGTCCGGCAATAAACCAGTTAAAAAACGGAACACTAAAATTTTGTGGAATAAACCCTGTAAAAACAACTTATATAGCTTCAATAAAAAATTCAACTTCTGCTTTTAGAGCAAAGTGGTTAAATAAAGTAACCTTGTTAGGAGAAAGCGTTAAATAACAATTGCCAATACCGTATATAATTTATAGACTACTTCTCGCCTAGTACAATAATTCTTGCTAATCTATCTTAAAAAATTAGCAACTAATAAAACAAATATCTAACATTCTATACAATGCTGGATGTTTGCTTGCAAATAACTTTTATTTATTAAACAAGTACTCTCTTAAAAAAATAAGAATTTTATTTTTTAAACTTTAATATTGATTTTCCTTAAAACAGCCTAATAAATATTTACATTTGAAATATCAGTAAAAACTAATTACAGAAAATAATGAAAAACCTAAGAGCACAAACAGACGCTAAAATTGCAGCAGGAAGAAAGAATAACCCTAACTTTATGAAAGGGATTGATGAAATTATAGCAAAAGCAAAAGATTTTGAAGAAGGTAAAAATGCGCTTAAAGTAGGTGAAAAAGCACCAAGTTTTGAGTTGTCTAATGCTGAAGGGAATTTAATTTCATTAGATGTTTTATTAGAAAAAGGTCCTCTTGTAATTACATTTTATAGAGGTGATTGGTGTCCGTATTGCAACTTACAACTAAGAGCCTTGCAAGCAAAGTTAAACGAAATTAAAGCTTTGGGAGCTTCATTAGTTGCTATTAGTCCGCAAGTACCAGATGGTTCTTTAACAAAAAGCGAGATTAATGAAATGGATTTTATAGTATTGTCTGACCAAAATGCAAAAGTAGCATCTAAATATGGAGTTGCTTGGGAAGTACCTGAGTTTATGGCAGAGCACATGCGAGTAGATCGTAATCTTGATTTAGAAAAGATAAACAATGGTAATGGCAGTATATTGCCAATTCCTGCTACATTTATATTAAGTAAAAATGGCGTTGTTGCTTGGAATTATGTAAATGTTGATTATAGAACACGTTCTGAACCTAATGAGATTATTGAGGCTTTAAAAAAGTTATCTTAGTAAACTATTAAGACTATACAAATAGTAGTATTTTAACACATTAAAAACCAATCTATGAAAGTTAAATTTTTAGTACTTTTTATAACCGCTTTATTGGCTGTTAATTATCAAACATCAGCACAAGAAAGTACAAAAGTTTTATTAGAAAAAGCACAAAAGAAAGCAAAAAAAGAAGGGAAATCTATTTTTATAAAATTTGAGGCTTCTTGGTGTAGTTGGTGCCATAAAATGACCAAAGACATGCGTTCTAAAAAGACTAAAAAGTTTTTTGATGATAATTATGTAATTGTACCTATTGTTGTGCTAGAATCTTCAAAAAATAAAAATTTAGAAAACCCAGGTTCTCTAGATTTATTAAAAAAGTATGATGGAGATAAAGCTGGCTTACCCTTTTGGTTAATTTTAGATAACAACTTAGCGCTTATTACAGATTCTAATGATAATAATGGTCAGAATTTAGGAGCTCCAGGAAGTGCTGAAGAAGTAGAAGTGTTTCTAGAAAAAATAAAGAAATCTGCCATAAAAATTACACAAAAAGATGTAATAAATATTACAAATCAATTTGTTATGAAAAAATAGAACTCAAATGAAATTTGTTAAAACAAATAAACTCCTACTGTTTTTTATCCCTTTGGTTCTTGTTACTTATTTAGGTATCGATAATTATTATAAAATTATTACCCAAAACGAGTTAGAAATTATAAAAAATAGTGCAGAAAATGATTTAAACGCAAAAGGAATTTTAATTAATGAAATCTATAAATATCTAGCTACAGATATTGATATTATTGATTGGCAATTTAATACAACAGGTTTTAATAAAGACATACATCCTAAAAGAGAAAAATTAGAAGACTTTTTTCTTCATTTTTCTAACCTACAAACTACTTATGATCAAGTTCGTTTTATAGACACTCTTGGTCATGAAGTTGTTCGGGTAGATTTTGATAGCGTTAACTCTGCCAAAGTTGTGGATTCTATTAACTTACAAGATAAAAGCAATAGGTATTACTTTAAAAATGCTAAAAATTTAAAGAAAAACGAAATCTATTTTTCAAATATAGATTTAAATATGGATTTTGGGAAAATTGAAATTCCATACAACCCAGTACTTAGAGTTGCTAAAAAAACATACAATGTTAATAATAAGTGGACAGGTTTAATAGTTGTTAATTATTTTATTAGCGATATTTTTAATAAATTATCTAATCAAAACAATCTTAAATATACTTCGTTTGAATTAAATACATTGGAAGGTTTCTCTTTAATATCTAAAGATAAATACAAAAATTTTAGTCATATTACTACTAATTCAGATAGTTTAGCTTTAAAAAACACACATAAACAGTTGTGGCAAAACATACAGCAAAACAATGCTGGAAGCGATACTTATAAAGATGTTATTTACGTATTTAATAAATTAACAATTAATAACACTAGTTTAAAAAACAGTAATTATAAAGAGAATAAAACACTTATACTTATTCATAAAATAGATTTAAAGCAGGTTTATAAATCTCAATCTATTTATAATTTTTATAAGTGGTTATCATTTATTCTTAGTGCTATTTTAATACTTTTTATTCTAATTGGTATTCAGTATTATAATAACAGAATACGAATTCAATACAAAGAACTTCAGAAAAAAAATATTGAATTAGAGGGATTAAAAAATAAAACACAAAAAAACCTAAACATTAAATTAGACGAATTAAAGTTAACAGAAAGAAAGTTCTATTCTATTTTTAACAATGCTGGTATTGGTATTACTTTGGTCGATTTAAAAGGAAAACCAGAATTTACAAATAAAAAACTTCTAGATATTTTAGGATATTCTGAAGAGGAAATGACAAACATGACCTTTGCAGATTTTACACATTTAGATGATTTAAATACTGATCTTGAGAAGTTTGATAAACTGATTAAAAGAGAATTTGATTCTTATAATATAGAAAAACGTTATATTAGAAAAGATAAAACGGTTATTTGGGGAGATTTAAATGTATCATTATTACTAAATAAAGAAAATGAAATTATTAATGTAATAGGTGCTGTTACAGATATTACAGATCGTAAAGACGCACAAAAAGAGTCTAAGAATCTTAAAAAAGTTATAAAGAGTTTAAATTACATAGCAAATGTTTTAAATATTGACTCGATAGAAAATTCCTCAGAAATTAACGAGTCTATAAATTTGGTAAAACAAATAGAAAAACAATCTGATGATATTTTAAAAGCAAACAAAGCAAGAGAAGAACTTTTAAAAAACTTAGAGCATAAAAACACCGAATTAAACAACTATGCTCATATTGTTTCTCACGATTTAAAAACACCGTTACAAAGCGTATATACTTTAGTAAATTGGATTGAAAGTGACAAAGAAAACAAGCTAACGGAAGAAAGTGAAATGTACACTCAATTAATTCTAGAAAATCTAGAAAGAATGGAATCTTTAATTACTGGTATTTTAAAATATTCTAGCATTGATAATAATGAAATGGAAGAATATGATATTAATACACTCAATTTGGTAAACGAGCTTGTAAAGTTAATGGTTATACCAAAATCTATAGAAATTAAGGTTGATCAAAATTTACCAACTATAAAAGGAAATAAACATAGAATTCTTCAAGTTTTTCAAAATTTACTTCAAAATGCAATTAAAAGTATTGTTGATGAAAAAGGAGAAATAGAAATTGGCATAACAGAAACGCCTCAATTTTGGAAGTTTCACATTAAAGATAACGGAAAAGGAATTGAAGAAAGGTATTTTAAAAAAATATTTGAACTTTTTCAGAGTGTTGATGATAGTGAAACGAAATCTGGTATTGGTCTTTCTATTGTAAAAAAAGTAATTCAGCTTTACAAAGGAGAAGTTTGGGTTGAAAGTGAGGTTGATAAAGGAACTATATTTTACTTTACAATACCTAAAGAAACACAAAATTAAAGGGTTTACTTTCTAAAAATTAAAAGAGGTTTTATCTATGTGTAACACATAAATAAAACCTCTTTTTTGTCCGTATAAATAGAAGATATTCAATTACTCATCATTTCATTGAAAAAAAAATTATAGTAATTTTGCCATTGATTCTTTTATAATTTCTGTATTTCTAACTTTATTTGGCGTGTTTTTTGCTTTTTGATCATTAATCATGGTTTTCATTAAATTAATAACCACTTTATCAAAATTAAAAGACTTGTATTGATTTCCTTTTACCACCATATCATCTACTAAATTCTGAATTGCTTCAGAATTATTACTTTCAGAGATTTGCTTAAATGCTTTTTGATAAAGATTTTTTGTAGCATCATCACCCGATAAAAACATTCCAGAAACCACACTTTTAGCAATAAAAGGTAATTCAATTTCGTCGTTTTCTTCTATGTAAATGCGCGTTAAAGGCGTTGCTAATATCTTTTTAATTTCGTCTGGTAATTCTTTAGCTTTAGCAATTGCTGTTGGTTTATCTATATAATACATGCCAACCAAAGATTTTCCTATAACAGAATAAGATTTACTTTGTAAACCTTTTTCAAAAATAGACTTCAATGCTGGATCTGTTAATTTACCTAAAGTTTCAATTGCAGTTGCTTGCACCAATGTTTTTTCATCTGAATTGGCAATTTTCATTATTTTATTAATAGCATCTTTTTTAGAAGATTTATTAATTAAATCTATCTTTTGTAAAGCAAGTATTCTAATTTTATAAGAAGCATCACTCATTGCAGCTTCCACCGCATTAAATGCCTCTTTTTCTTCTTGTTTTTTAGCTACTTCTAATAAAGCTTCTCTTCTGTGTTGATAATTTTCAGCATTTTTCAACTGAAAAATATAATCACTTAACACCTTATTTTCTGTAATTTCACATAATAAAACACCATCTGCATTTATTTGAATTAACGTTGGTTGTTTTGTATAAGAAAATGTAAAAGAGGCGTCATTTCCCTCAACAAAAACATTGTGTCTTATTTTTTTACCATTTTCAAAAATATCTATTGCTAAAGGAAATTTAAATTCATTTACATTTGTTTGTAAAAGATTTACAGTTACTTTTTTCTGAATCGTATTGTAATCGTAAGAAACATCTATTCTTGGGTGGCCAGCACCAAAATACCATTGGTTAAAAAACCAATTTAAGTCTTTACCTGTTATTTTTTCAAAAACCAATCTTAACTGATGTACTTCTGCAGCTTGGTATTTATTTTCATTTAAATAGGTTTTTAATCCTAAGAAAAAAGCTTCATCACCTAGGTAATTACGTAACATGTGTAAAATAGCGCCACCTTTGTTATAGCTAACTAAATCGAACATATCTTCTTTGTCTACATAGTTAAAACGGACTAAATGTTTATCAATATCTTGTCCATTTAAATACGCCTGACTATCATCAAACAAATGCATATCTGCGTCTAGTTTTCCGTATTTATGTTCTCTCCATAAATACTCGCTATAATTTGCAAAAGATTCGTTTAAAGTTAAATTAGACCAACTTTCTGAGGTTACTAAGTCTCCAAACCAATGATGAAAAAGCTCGTGTGCAATGGTGTTTTCTTGCACATTTTCGTCAATTAATTGCCCTGGAGTTTGGTATGCTTGTTCTCCATGAATTACAGCTGTTGTGTTTTCCATGGCACCAGAAACATAATCTCTTCCTACAATTTGGCTATATTTATTCCAAGGATATTCTACTCCTAAAATATCAGAAAAGAAACCAATCATTTCTGGAGTTAAGCCAAAAATATCTTTTGCATACGGAGCATATTCTTTTTCTACATAATAATCTACAGGAATATTTTTATACGAATCTTTAATAATTTCATACGCTCCTACTCCCATAAAAAATAAGTAAGGAGCATGCTTTTGATCCATTTTCCAATAATCGGTTCTGTTTGTTCCATTTTCTATTTGGCTTATTAACTTTCCGTTAGAAAGTGTAACAAACTTTTTAGGAACCGTAATATAAATTTCTTGTGTAGTTTTTTGATTCGGACTGTCTATCGTAGGAAACCAACAACTGCTTGCTTCAGTTTCTCCTTGCGTCCAGATTTGAGTTGGTTTGTTTTTGTCTGAACCATCTGCATTAATAAAATATAAACCTTTTGCATCCGTTATTGCCGCACTACCTTTTTGTTTTACTTTTTCAGGACGTGCTATGTATTTAATATAAAGCGTAAATTCTTCGTCTTTTTTATATTCTTTTGGTAAATCTATAACAATGCTAGCATCGTCATACTTATAGTCTAATTTCTGATTATCTAAAGAAACCTGTTCAATAATCATTGCTTTTGCATCTAACGTAATTTTATTAGTTGCATAAAAATGAGGTTTTGCGGTAACCCAAGCTTCACCATTTAACTGTTTCTTGCTAAAATTAAAATCTACTTTTAATTTGGTATGTACTAAACTGTGTATTTTATCTCTTTCTGGTTTGTAAGTAGTGTAAGTTTGCGAAAAACTGATTGAACTCACTAAAACTAAAACAATAAACAGCACTTTTTTAATCATCATAAAATATATTTTCGTAAAGTTTCAAAAGTAATAAATAATTAGAGCGTAATTCGTTAATTAGCAGTTAAAAATAGCATTCAATTTACAGTGTAGTTTACACTAATAAAAGCTTAACCACTAAGTCACAAAGAAAATCGTATAGTTCTCTAAAAATTAAAATCTCTTGTGAATTCTGCGAAAAAAATTACGTTCTCTTTGGTTTATTTACTCACCGTTTTCAGATTCTGTTTACATTAAAAAAAAAGTTCAATTCCTGAGTTTTTTTGACATAAAAAAAGTTGACAATCCTAGTATTCAGTGATAAACTACTTCTGAATACTAGAACTGCCAACTTTATACTGAATACTGTAAATCTATTTCCCTTTAAAAATAGCACTAAATTGTTCTAAATTAATGTTATCACCATCAAATTTAACGCTGTTCATCATCTCTATAATTTTAGCAGGATTCATGTTATCACCTAATAAACGGGCAACTCCTACTCCAATTTCATTACCATAACCGAAAGCAATTACTTCATCTATAGATTCTGTATCTCCAGTATAATAAAGACTTACATTCATTCCTTGCGCTTTTAGAGACATTAAAGTTTTATAATCTTCATTATCTTTAAAAATACTTTTTAATTTTAATCTCTCCACTTCATACGCAGCTTCATTTCCTTTAATTGGCAAAGCAACTACGTTTACTTTTCGTATACTTTTTAAAGTTTCTTTAACTTCGTCTGATACAGCATCTGATTTTAATTGTAAAAAACTTGTAGGAATATCTACGGTGATAAAACCAGATTTATCTTGACTCTCTACTAAATATCCTTGTAATGATTTTTCATTTTTACATGAAGTAATCATAAAAACAAGTAATAAAAGAGAAAGTATTTTGGTTGTATTTTTCATGATTTATTTTAAGTTTTTGTTAATGAGTAGTCTCTTTTTGAGTCCTGTTTTAAATTATCTTTATCCTTTTAGTACTGATAAATTTATCGACAGCACTCGAACAGACATTAATTTACTTGTTTTTAGAAAAAGTATCTGCTAATTCAGACATTTTATTAATATCTATGTTTCCTGTTAAAGAAACTACGATTGCTTCTGCTTGTCCACTTGTTTGTTTATCAACTCCTTTAATAAACATTAATACTTCACTAACAAAATCTTTGTTTTGTGTAGATTGCACGTAAATTTTTACATGAGAATTATCGTCTTTGATACGCATTAACTGTGTTAAATTCTGTTTTTTAATTGCAGCATTTGCCATCGCTTCCATTTTACTTGCAATGTTTGTATCTTTTGTAGAAAACATTTTAAACTCTTTTAACTCTTGAATCATTTGAAAGACTTTCATTCCTTCATTATCATCTACTTGTACGTTTTTAAATTTAGAGATTAACTCAAAAGCATCTTTGGTTACTACTACCATATCTACTCCGTTCATATCCTCTAAAGTATCAAAAAAGGACTGTGCGCTTGTTACCATTGGGGCAATTACTAACGCTATTAATATTGCTATTTTTTTCATAATTTCTGTGTTTACTTGGTTTACTATTGTTACTTGGTTTTTATTTTAATATTTTTTTTACGGTGTCTTCATAAGTATATAAGGTAGCTACCGCTTGCTCTCCTTTTTGAAGGTTAGATGATAAAAGCATTAACCCTTTACTTATTTGATCGAATTGTTTTTTAGCTTGATATCTTTCGTATTCATTTTTACCAATAAATACACTAAATAATAAGACTACAGATGCTGCAACAGACAACCATTTTAAGTTTCTATTTTTAGATTTCTTAGGTTCTAACTTAATGGTTTTTGTGTACGTTTCATCTTTGCTAGTAGCAAAATAGTTAAACATGTATTCGTATTCTTGCAAATGTGGTGCAACAGACCCTCCTGTAAAATAGTTTCTTAAGGTTGTTTCTTCTTGCAAAGACGTTTCTGCGTTTTCGTATTTTTCTACTAATTTTTCTATGTTAGCTAACTCCATAGTTGTGTTTTTTAATTAATTGTTCTCTTATTGTTTTTCTCGCTCTAGATAGCGCAACTCTTACTGCTGTTGGCTTCATGTCTACCATTTTGCAGATTTCATCAAAATCATATTGCTCAATATCTCTTAATTGAATAATAATTTTTTGTTGCTCTGGCAAGTTTTCTATCAATTGGTGTACTTGGTTTACACTATCTCTATGTTCTACTTGCTTATCTAAAGACGTATCTTTTTCTTTATAATTACTGTGTATTAATGTTAAATTACTTGCTTGTTTACTTTTTAAACGATCATAACAATAGTTTTTTGTCATGGTCATAGCAAACGCTTCAACATTTTTATATTCAGCAATCTTTTCTTTGCTTTTCCATAATTTAAAGATCAGCTCTTGTGTAGCATCTTCAGCTTCTTCTGTAGAAACTAAAAGTCTTTTTGCTAAACGGAATACTTTATCCTTAAAGGGTAAAACAACTTTTAAAAAGTCTGACTGGTTCATTTGGTTTGGTTGATTTTTCTTGTAAACTGATACTAATTTTATGTTGTTATTATCGGTTTACATAATTAAGACGATGCACAATATCTTTTGTTACAACATATTTTAAAAATAATACTATTTCTTTTTATATTGCGTTGTATCCTATAAACATAAATTCATGACGTTTAAATTATTCCCTAAAGTAATTGTCTTTTTTATAATTTCCCTACTCTTTATTAATTGTGATAAAAGTGAAGATGGTATTCCCACTGATTTAGAAGTTGAAAATTTTATTTTGGGAGGTTTAAATGCTTACTATTTATGGCAAAGTGATGTTCCTGATTTGGCAGATTTACGTTTTAGCAATCAGAATCAATTAAATAGTTATTTAGAAGGCTTTTCATCACCAAAAAATTTATTTGATAATTTATTATACACAAAAGAAAATGGGTATGATCTAAATGAAAAAGGGTACGACCGTTTTTCTTGGATTGTGGATGATTATGTAGCTTTAGAAAACTCTTTTCAAGGAATCATTATAAGTAATGGAATGGAATTTGTTTTATATTCAGAAAAAGACAACAATACTAATGGTTATGGTGTTGTAAGATACGTTGTACCAGGATCAGATGCAGATACTAAAGGGGTGTTAAGAGGTATGGTTTTTAAAGCTGTTAATGGTACACAAATTACAAACAAAAATCTTCAAAATTTACTATTTGGTGACAATATTAGTTACACTATTAATTTAGCCAATTTTAATGGAGGAAACCCGATATTAAACGGTAATTCTATTAATTTAACAAAATCTCAATTACAAGAAAATCCTATTGCAAAAGTTGAAGTTTTTACGGAAGGAACTAAAAAAATTGGTTATTTATTATACAATCAATTTGCAAGTTCTTATGATAGTGAATTAAATGCTGCTTTTGCTACTTTTAAAGCAAGTGGAGTTACAGATTTAATTATAGATTTACGTTACAATGGTGGTGGCTCTGTACAAACAGCAACTTATTTGGGAAGTATGATTACGACAGAATCTAACACAACTGTCTTTTCTAAACAAATGTGGAATAAAAAAGTCATGGAAAATAATAATGCTAGTAATATTATAGATTATTTTACAGATAACATTTCAAGTACAAAAGAACTAATAAATAGTTTAAATCTTCCTACTGTCTATTTTATTGTAACAGAAGATACTGCATCTGCTTCAGAATTAGTTATAAATGCTTTAAGTGCATATATTGATGTAAAATTAGTTGGAACTAAAACAGTTGGTAAACAAGTAGGTTCTATAACTCTATATGATTCTGATAATTTACAGAGAAATGGTGCTAATTTAAACACAAATCACACCTATGCTATGCAACCTATTGTGCTAGAAATAACCAATGCTAAGGGAGAAAACAACCCTAATGGTTATACACCAGAAGTTGCGTTTGAGGAAGATTATGGTCAAATTTCTGGAACCATAAATTTAGGTGTATTAGGAAACAGAACAGAGCCTTTATTAAATAGAACGATAAATTATATTAAATTTGGAATAATACCTTCTGCAAAAACACCTGTTTCTATTAAAAAAGAACCAATTACCAATTCTAAATTGCAAAGACCTTTTGCTAATGAAATGTATGTGGAATTTAAGAAGTAAATCTATAATTACTGAACCTTACATTTGTTGACTCTAGTGCCTCGCTAGTGCTCCTCCGCTAGCGCGAGCGTCCCGCTCGTGTTTTTACACAATATTTATTTATTCAAAAAAATAAATAATTAAAAAACAGCATATATAGGCCTTTTATAACTTTCTTATTGACTTTTATATTGTTGTGTCACGAGCGCGACGCTCGCGCTAGCATAAATATGCGTTCGGTTGTTATGTAACATTATTTGTACAGATCTTAACTCAACAGCTCCGCTGCCGCTAGCGTGAAAACAAATTCAATCGTTATGTAACTTTATTTGTTAATAATCTAATTCATATCTATTTCTAAGATACTGGAATCGTTATTGCCATAATTTCTAGCACTACTATATTTTCAGTCTATAGCATCAGTTACAAAACCGGTTTCTATAAGGTTATTATGAATATATTTTAGTTTTTGCTCAAATACCTTCAAGGACCAAATTTCAATTGGCTGATTATGTTGTTGCCAAAACTGTCTATTAGTAATATTACTATTCTTTCTCCCAGCTCTCTCAAACATCCAAAGCATCCATTTTTTTTCTGCTTTCTTGAGGATTTTCTTCAATAATTTTCAGCATTTTTTTTGAAGTAAACCCCTTAAAGTCTCTAATTAAACCTGAAGGATCATTTAAAGCAGAACGAAAAATTAAATGGATATGACTTGGCATAATACAATATCCATAAATTTCCATTCCTTTATTCTTTCTACAATAATCTAAAGATGCTATAATGCACCAAAAATAAGCGTCTCTTGTAAACACATCAATCCAATTTACAGTAGCAAAACTGATAAAATAAGCTCCTGATTTTTCTCCAAATTTATATTTTCTGCTCATTTATATAAGTTTATTATTTTTATCTGCTGGCGCGAGTGCCCCGCTCGTGCACACACAGCTATTTTATTAAAAAACTAATCATTGCAAATATCTCATATAAGCTTTTTGTAAATTACTTTTTGTATTTTATTTGTTGTTTCACGAGCGAGACGCTCGCGCTAGCGAATAATCAATAAAATATCATAAACTTTATATCTGAAGGCATAAAAAAACCGAATGAATTTATAAGTCTAAGTCCTCTAAATCGTCTATCCCCTCTTCAATTTCCTGATCAGTTAAAACATCGGGTCTAAATTCACTCATTAATTCTTCTCTCTTAGACTTTGCATATTTATAACCAGATTTCCACCATTTACGCATTAAAGTTTGATCAAAAACTAAAGAATTAGTTGTTAAAACAGTTGGGGTATAATATAAATTTAATTTAATTCCTTTATTTGTAGCCGCTAATTTACCAATGGTAATATTGTGTCTTTCTACATGTGCCAACATAAAATCGAACACATCAAACAATAAAGAGAATGGGTTTGTAGCGGGTAATTTATTAAACTGAGTAACTTCTGTTTCTAAAATAATAGCATCAATTTCTGTGGCTCCTCTTAAAATAGCTTCTCTAATAGGTACTAAAGAACCAAAACCTCCGTCTGCATACTGACAATTATTTTTTTCTAGCAAACTCATAAAAGGTACATAATTGCAAGAACCCCAAATCCAATCACAAAAATCGTCATAGGTGCAATCGTTTATAGATTTATATTCAATTTGATTGGCTGTTAAATTAGAAACTGTTACAACAACTTCTTTGTTGTTATTTCTAATTTCATGATATATTTCTTTAGTAATTTTTTTCTTAATTAAAGTTCGTAAGTTTTTACTTTCTCCAAAAGTTTTTCTTCCGTTTAAAAAGTTCCAAAAAGTATTTAAATGTCGAATACTAACTACTTTTTCTCCGGCTACTTTTTTAATTTTAAAAGGATTATTACTAAAAATAGTTTTCTGATTTACATTGGTGTAAAGATCTTTTAGTTCATCTAATTTGCCCAAAGCTAAGTGAGAAACCATTAAACTCCCCGTAGATGTGCCTATAAATATATCGTAATCTTTATGCTCTTTTTTCATTAAGTATTGCGCAACTCCGCCTGCAAATGCCCCTTTACTTCCTCCTCCTGAAATTACCAATGCTCTTTTCATTATCTAAAAACGATTTGTTATTTTTAAAAAAAAGTCTCACTATTTTTATAGTAAATACCTTTAAAATTGTCATTCCCACCTATCTTTTTCAATCAAGACGAACACCGGCAGAATCTAAAATAATATTTTTTAATTTAAATATATTCTTACCTCTCCAATAAATAAGCGAATAAGTTTTAAAAAAACAACTATTTTAGAGCTATAAAAGTATCAAAAATGAAGAGAATAATCATATTTATTTTTGGTTTCCTAGCTTTTGTGTCTTGTGCAGACATTTATCAACCTAGAGAAATCAAGACTATTACCGTAAAAGAATTTAAAATAGACAGTGTTAGCATACGTGCAATTCAGGTTATTAATAAAAATGAAGTTGTATATGCAGGCTCAAATGGAAATATTGGTTTCTTTTCTGATAATGAGAATTCTAAGTTAAAACCTATTGTTTTAGAAATTAAATATCAAGATTCTATTCGCCCAAATTTTAGAAGTATTGCTTCAAATAATAAAGGTATTTTTGCTTTAAGTATTGGTAATCCTGCTTTATTATATCAACTTTCAGATGGAAAAGTAACCTTAAAATACACAGAGAATCACGAGAAAGTTTTTTATGATGCTTTGCAGTTTTTTAATGATAACCAACATGGCATTGCGGTTGGAGATCCTACAGAAAATTGTGCGTCTATTCTTCTAACTTCAGATGGTGGAGATACTTGGCATAAAATTCCGTGTGCTAATTTACCTAAATTTGAAGATGGTGAAGCTTTTTTTGCTGCAAGTAATACCAATATTAAAACTATTGGAAATACAGTTTGGATAGCATCTGGAGGAAAAAAAGCACGCATTTTAAAGTCGGATGATTTTGGAAATACTTGGCAAATTTATAACACGCCAATTGTGCAAGGAAATGGACCACAAGGTATTTATTCTATTGATTTTGTTGATAAAAATAATGGAATTATAATAGGTGGTGACTACTCTAAACCTTTAGAAAATAACGCAAATAAAGCCATAACTAATAACGGCGGACTCACTTGGACTTTAGTTTCCGATGGACAAAACCCTAACTACAAAAGCTGTGTGCAGTATGTGCCTAAAACCAAAGGAAAAGAAGTTTTTGCTGTTGGTGTAACAGGAATTTCATATTCTAATAATGGTGGTATTACCTGGACAGAGGTTAGTAAAGAACCGTATTATGCGATACAGTTTGTAGATAGAAAAACCGCTTGGTTATCTGGTAACAATAAATTAGGAAAACTAGTTTTAAAGTAGCCATTATTGGTACTAAAATTACAGAAACTTAACCTATAATTAGATAATTAGTAACCTCACATTCTTATGGTTTTAAATAAAACTAAAAAAGCAATTCTTTTTAGCGTATTTACTATCTATATGTCTAGCAGGTAGTTAGTAGTATTTATCAATATTTTCACTAAAAAAGTATCTTATTAAATTGAAAATATTTACCTTTAATTAGGTTTATCAACCTTATCAAAAAAAAAGTATATTTGCCATCGATTTTAATTTATGGCGCTTAAAATGATCTCTAATAGTTAGCAATCAAATCTTTTTATTTGAGATACGGTAAAACCTAAAATTTCTATCTTTTTATAAATAATTCAAAAATTAAATAGTATGAAACAATTAATTACAGCAGTCGCAGCAATTTTAGTGAGTACAGCTTCTTTAGCACAATTTCAAATATCGGCAAGTAGTGGTTACGCAATGGGTAGTGCTGGGATGCTTACAGGAACTACAACAACTACAACAGGTACAGAAAACAATTATGGTAGTTATGGTGAAGGTTCGAATTTTCAGTTAAGAGGAACTTATTTTTTAAATGAAAAATTTGGGCTTGAATTAGGTTTGGGATATTTACATGGTGCAGACCAAACAATTAATAAAACATCTATACCAGGTGTTGCAGAAGTAAACGCCATTGCAAGAGCACGTGCGTTTGGAGGATCTGTTTCTATGATTTATAATTTTTCATCTAACTTTTACGGACGTATTGGTGCTTTAATTAAAGTTGGTGGTAAAACAGAAGCTGTTGTTTATAACAAATCTTTCTATACAGATGCAAATCCATCGCCCCAAGGATTACCTAATGGTTCTTATTCTGAAACAAATTATATAGAAGACTTTCATGGGCAATTTCCTTTAGGTTTTGTGGGTGCATTAGGATATTCTTATGATTTAAATGAACATTTTGCTCTTTTTGTAGAAGCAGAATACTACGGAATTAGTTTAAAAAGAAAGGATTCTGAATTTAAAGAATTTAATACAGATGTTGCTTTAGCAGATGGTACAGTCGTTGCTAATTTCAATTTAGAAAGTGGCTTGCCAAAACCTACTGGTGCTGGTAATGATGTTTTTAACACAACCACTTATGTAGATGAATTATCTCATGCAGAAGCAATTGAGCAATTAGCAACAGCAAAAGCAGCATCACAAGCAGGAGAAGCTACTCATATCAAAAAATTATCTCAAAAAGTTCCTTATTCTTCTTTTGGGTTAAATTTTGGAGTTACTTATAAATTTAGTGGTTCTAGTAAATAATAGTATTATCACCTAAGTACAAGTGGTTGTCTAAAAGTATTGCATTTTGAAATACTGAATTTGCTTCAGTATTTCAACTTATCAAAATTTATAATTGATAAGAATCTGAAATAAATTCAGGTTAACGTAAAACTTCACTTTAGACAACCACTTTTTTTATCTTCTTCTTTTTATAAATTAGCATCTTCTTGCCTGCTTCTTTGTAATTTTTTCTTCTTTTTTATATTGATAAAAGGTATTTTCATCAGTTTTAAAGCCTTTTAAACTCACTTATTCTAAGTGTATATATTATCTTTATTAATCTATTTACTAAGATAGTTTCCTCTTTTTACTTGTATTTAGGCTAAAAAAAATCCTGCCGAAGCAGGATTAAATATTTTATCTAAAGCATATAACCGTATTGTAATTATTTTATAATTATAATGAATAAAAAAAGTAATAAAAATTAAAGTTAAAATAATGACTTACAGTTACTTAAAGCATATTAACTAAATAATAGGTTTATGATCCTATTTTATCTCTTTTAATATCTTCTTTAAGAGATGCTACTTGCTGTTTATATTCTTCACGCTTTTTAAATATATAATTATCGTCTCCTTTAGGTTCTGCTGCCAAACGTCTTATACTTTCTTCGTCGTACTTAATAAAGTTGGTAACTTGTTTTTTTAATGTTTCTTTTTGAAAACCAACTTTAGTTAAAACATCACAAGCTAACGTTAAGGAAGTCTCTAAAGTTTCTCGATATATATTTTCTATTCCTAAATTAACCAACTCGTAGGCATCATATCTATTTCTTGCTCTAACCATTAATTCTACATGCGGATATTTTTTCTTAACCTGTTTGCTTATTTCATGGGCAGCATCTGGATTGTCTACTGCACAAATTAAAATTTTAGCATCTGCAATACCGGCAGACTCTAATAACCCCATACGTGTTGCATCACCATAATACACTTCAAAACCTAATTTTCTAAGATAATCTACTCGATTAGAGTCGTGGTCTAAAATAGTGGTTTCTATATCATGAGATTTTAAAAAACGACCTATAGTACTTCCAAATTGTCCAAAACCAACCAATATAATTTTTTCAGATTTTGTGTGTTCGTCCATGGGTCTTTTTACAGACTCTTTTGTCCCTATTCTAGGAAGAATTAAACGCTCATTAATCATACTAGCAATAGGTGTAATAGCCATAGTTAAGGCGGTAACAACAAGCATAATGTCTAGATGTTCTTGGTCTAAAATACTAGATTGAAAAGCAAAGGACAACAATACAAAAGCAAACTCCCCTACTTGCGATAAATTAAAAGTCAACAATAAATTCTGATCTATTTTTAATTTAAAAATAAGGCCTACTATAAATAAAACAATGGCTTTTATAAAAATAACAGCAACTAAAATACCTCCAATAGTAAAAGGACTATTAGCAATTACAATAAAGTTAATAGAAGCACCAACAGCAATAAAAAACAACCCTAACATAAGATTTTTAAAGGGTTCTAAAGTGCTTTCTAGCTCATGCTTAAACTCACTATTAGATAAGACTACACCTCCTAAAAAGGCTCCTAACGCCGGACTTAACCCAACATACTCCATAACAAATGAAATACCAAAAACAATTAAAAAAGCAGCTGCAATTAAGAGCTCTCTAACTCCAGATTTTACAACTTTACGTAACATAGGTACAATTAAATAACGACCAGCTACAATAATAAAAACTACAGATGCAATAATGGCTAAGGCTTGCAGTTCCATTGGCAAACCATCTAATAAATTTACGTGCCCACCATGATTATTGTTAACTGTTTTTAGATTAGAACTAGCCATTAACGGTATAGAACCAATCATAAAAATAACAACGATATCTTGAAACAATAAAATTGAAAAAGCAGAGGTGCCAGAAGTGGTATTCATAAATCCTTTTTCTTTTATAGTCTGTAGTACAATTGCAGTAGAAGAAAGTGCTACAGCCATAGATAATACCAAGGCAACTTTAGATTCGTAATCAAAATATATAAAGAGATAATAAGATAATAACATGGTTACAGAAACTTGTATACCTCCCATTCCTAAAATGGTTTTTCGCATGTTCCAAAAATTCTTAGGCTCAATCTCTAGACCTATTAAAAACAACATTATTACAACCCCAAACTCAGAAATATGCATAATATCTTGTCCTTCTTCTCCAATAACTCCTAGCATATAAGGCCCAATTACAACACCTGCTATTAAATAGCCCAATACAGAACTTAAACCTAATCGTTTGGCAATAGACACGCAAATAATTGCTCCTGCTAACAATATAATTGCAATAAAAAGTAGACTTCCTGTCATATTTTAACTTTATTTATTTTGTTACTTTTTATAATTACAAATGCAAAAGTTGTAATTCTTTATATTAAGTTCAAAGATATCACGATTATTAAATTAATTACTTATTTTTTTAAGAAATTGAATGTTAAAAATTAGATTAAATTAAAAGTGCTTTTTTTATAATATTAGAAAAAAAAAGCAATATATATTCTAAATAATCATGAATATACAAGCATAAATAATTTCTTTAAATTGAAAATAAAAAAGAATAAAAATCACTTAAAAGACTTAAAATAAGTCTTTTAAATTGAAAATAAAAAAGCAGTTTTAAGTGTTGACAATAATGCCGTAAATACGTTTCTTATTTCTTTTGATGATAAACTACATTTACAACTAAGTACATCAACTAATATAACATTTGCTACAGTAATATTATAAATAAGTTAGGTGCTGTTGTTTCGTAAAAAATAGATGTATCAAACAAAAAAGCAACCTTAAATAACATGGTTAAGATTGCAATTAGTAATTTATGTATTACCTATAACTGAGTTACATAGTACCCAGAAGATTGTGAAAAAACAAATTTCCTTTTATAAAATTAAGAAATGCTCTAAAAAGAATTAAACGCTGTATTACTAAACCTATTAAAGTATATGAACTTACGGAAATTAAGTTTCCTTCAAATATTGAATGATGATATGTCTAGAATTATAAAGACATTAATTGAAAAGAAATTTTAATACCTGTAATCACCATACCTGTACCAATAATGGCAATTATTAAACCCATTATTTTACCAATAACAGAAATTACGTTATTACCAACTACTTTTACTATTAAATCACTTAATCTAAAAGTATAAAAAGTAATTAAACTCATAGTTCCGAATATAGCAATAACTAAAATGATGTGTATGGTTTCTACATTTGCCACAAAATTCATAGCAGTTACAATGGTTCCTGGGCCTGCCAAAATAGGAATTGCCAATGGAGACACCGCAATATCTTCATCAACATCTACATTTTTTATATTTTTTACATCAGATTTTTTAGATTGTAGCATTTCAAATCCAATATAAAAAATTAAAATACCACCTGTAATTTTAAATGCAGGAATACTTATATTAAACAACTCAAAAATATATTTACCTAAAAGAACAAAAACAGTTACAATTACAAAAGCAATAATATTACTACGCTTATTAATGTCTCTTTTTGTCTTTTTATCTAATCCTCGTGTTAAAGACACAAAAACCGTCATGTTTGAGATGGGATTGGTTATAGCAAAAAAACCTGTAAAGACAGTTATTGCAAAGGTGATTAGATTATCCATTTAGTATGAGGTTTGAACTGCAAAAAAATCAAATAACTTTTGTATTACCTAAGTAATTTTGTCTTTTTTTTCTGATTTTATAATTAGTAGGAAGATACAATTTAAACTTCTCCTTTAAAAAAAGAAATAGATTAATTATAAAAGCCATATTATAGATGCTTTTAAAACTTAAAATAATAAAGTATTACCACGAATATGTTAAAAAGACCTTTTATACTAGAACTACTAAAAAACACCTTGTACATAAAAATATGTACGTCAATTAAGTTGTATATTTGCCCTTATTTTTTACATTAAACATTTACCTTTTTTAGATATGCCTTTTAAAAAATTACATGCAGATATAAAAGAGATTTTAGAATCTCTAGAAATAACAACCCCTACTCTATTTCAAAGTAAAAGTATACCTGTTATTAAAAGTGGTGCAAACGTATTTTGTACAGCTCCAACAGGTGCCGGAAAAACAACTACTTTAGTACTTACTACTTTACACAAATTAAAATGTGAAGAAGTTGGTACAGCACCAAGAGCATTGGTTTTAGTAGAAAACTCAGAAAAAGCCCTTGCATTACATGATGAATTTATAAAACTTAGTAAATATGATGCTTTGCGTATTTATGCTTGTGATGATAGAGAACACATAGAATTGTTAAAATCAGAAATATTTGAAGGTGTAGACGTACTTATTGCTACGCCTAAAACTATGAATAAATTGCTTTTATTAGAAGGAATAAACACAACGCAATTAAAGATTTTTAACATTGATGATGCTGAATTTTTAATTGAAAAAACGGCGTATGCAGCATTAATGGCAATTACACAAAGTATTCATAAATGTCAATATGTATTATATTCAGATAAAATGCACCCAATTTTAAAACGATTTGAGTCTTATTTTATGCAATACGCAAAAACAATATCTCTTAAATAAGATACGCTTTTAAAGCTTTAACTCTCCTCTAAAAAACGAACTCATAATGATACCTAAACTACATTATATATCTCAAGGTAATTCTCCCAAAGAACATCTAGAAAATATTCAGAAAGCGTGTTCGGCTGGAGCAGAATTAGTGCAATTACATATAAATGCTATTTCTGAAAAAAAATATCTAAAATTAGCATTAGAAGCTAGAGAAATTACGTCTCACTTTCAAACAAGATTAATTTTAAGCAATCACTATAAAATTGCAAAAGAAGTAAAAGCAGATGGCGTTCATTTAGAAAACACAGATTTCTGTGCAACAACAGCATTAGAACATTTATTTACTTGGCAAATTGTTGGCGGAACTGCAAACAACTTAAAAGATTGTAAAGCCTTAATTAGCAAAAAGGTAGATTATATTACTTTAAGTCCGTTTAGAGATACCAAAAACCAAGATAACTTACCTACCGCTTTAGGATTAAATGGGTTTTCTTTAATTGTTGAAGCTTTAAAAACTGAAACGCCTATTATTGGAGCTGGAGAAATAACGACAGAAGATGTTACGGCTATTTTAGAAACAGGTGTTTCTGGAATTGCTGTTTCCGATGAAATTTCAAGCAATTTTGATACTATCAAAAAATTCAACCAATTATTAAGTGCATCTTCCACAGAAGAGCAGCGTCATACTTTTTAGTCAAAATTAGTTGCTTTAGAGCGTTTACTCTAAGTAAAATATCATTTTTCGTTTCAACTTTAAAATCAAAATAAATTGATATTATAAAGCTAACTTATTAATAGGTTTAGTTTTAAAAACATTTACACATACTACATCTATTTTTAAACAAATAGACAGGCTTAAAACTCTTCATTTATGAAATTTGCACATTTATTATACAATTACTTAATAACTACTGGAATCTCAGAAACGTACGCTGCATATATAAATATGTTTGCTTTGCTAATAGTAGTATTGATTATTACGTTTTTAATCGATTATATTATTAGAAAAATAATAGTACAATTATTTACTCAGTTTGCTTTAAGAAGTAAAACTAATTTTGATGATTTATTAGTTAAAAATAAAGTACCACGGAATGTAGCGCATATTATTCCGTTAATTTTTGCTTTAGAATGTGTGCCTGCTGTATTTTTAGATTTTCCATATATAGAAAATATATTTCAGAAAAGTTTAGAGGTATTTACCATTGTTTTAATACTTTGGATTGTAAGAAGTTTATTAAATTCTCTTAAAGATTATTTTAAAACCTTACCCAATTTAAAAGACAAACCAATAGATAGTTACACGCAAGTATTTATGATTTTTGCTTGGGTATTCGGAATTTTATCTGCTTTTGCTATTATTACAGGTATTGAGTTTATTAAATTTATTACCACCATTGGTGCTGCTTCTGCAGTTATAATCTTAGTATTTAAAGATACTATTTTAGGGTTTGTTGCCAGTATTCAGGTTTCTATCAATGATATGGTAAGAATTGGAGATTGGATTACTTTTGAAAAATATGGTGCAGACGGAGATGTTATTGAAATTAATTTATCAACCGTAAAAGTCCAAAATTTTGATAAAACCATTACCACAATTCCTACTTATGCCTTAATTTCAGATTCTTTTAAAAACTGGCGCGGAATGACTAATTCTGGTGGTAGACGTATAAAAAGGTCTTTAAATATTAACTTAGAAAGCATTCATTATCTATCTACACAAGAAGTTAATGATTTAAAGAAAATTCAGTCAATTACTACTTATTTAGAAAACCGTCAAGCAGATATTGACGCCTATAATGAGACCAATAATATCAATAAAGAATTACTGCTAAACGGTAGAAACCTTACCAATATTGGTGTTTTTAGAAAATATATTGAAACATATATAGAAAATCATTCTGGTACGAATAAAGAAATGATGATTATGGTGCGTCAAATGGCACCAGAAACGCAAGGAATCCCTATTGAAATTTATGCTTTTAGTAGTGATAAACGCTGGAAAAACTACGAATACATAATGTCGGATATTTTTGATCATGTAATAGCTGCAGTCCCTTATTTTAATTTACAAATCTTTGAATTGCCTAGTAGTTCTAATTTTTCTAACTTAAAATAATAATCTAAAAGAATATAAATAGGCGGATAATTTTACAACTACCCTCTTATTTTTCAATAGATATGACCCAATGTATTTATGTTAGCTTACATTTATAATACCAACTACTTCATAAAATCTTGTTCCGTTTACTTGTACTTTATTGTATAAAACAGTTGCATATTCATAATAGTTTTGCCAGTAGTAAGTAATTATTTTATGAGCTAAACACTTCAAATATAAAACTATTTGCTTTCTAAGTTAAATGTAAAAGACTGTTTGGGGTGTTAAACATCCAATCTAATAATTTTTTAGATATATAAAAAAAAGCAATATAAAATGTAGTTACTATGAATAAATTTGGTGTTATAATATCTAAATTTGATCCCGCCTTTTTAGGCTATTCTATTAAATAATGACTAAAAAAAAATCATTTAATTTTTATAAAAATGAGTAAAAATTTATCCAATTCCGTACTCTATTTAATGAGTATATCTGCAGGACTTGTTGTGGCAAACCTCTATTACAACCAACCACTGCTGCACCAAATGGTTTTAGAATTTGGAGTTAGTGAATCTGCTATAAGCAAAGTCCCTTTAGCTACACAACTGGGGTATGCTTTTGGATTGTTGTTTATTGTTCCTTTAGGAGATAAGGTTTCTAACAAAAAAATATTACAGTTCGATTTTGCTTTAATGATATTATCACTTATTGCAGCATCCTTATCTAGTACTTTATACCTTTTAATAATCAGTAGTTTTTTTATTGGCTTTTCATCAGCAATACCTCAACTATTTGTGCCTATGGTTGCACAATTATCAGACGATAAAGGTCGTGGTCGTGCCATCGGTATTGTAATGAGCGGATTGCTAATTGGTATTTTAGGAAGCCGTGTAATAAGTGGTGTTATTGGCAAATGGTTTGGATGGAGATTTATGTTTTCTGCTGCAACCATACTTATGGTGTTGCTTTTTATTTTACTTCAATATAAATTACCAAAAATTAAACCAAATTATAAAGGAAGTTACGGAAGTTTATTAAAATCTATAGGGCATTATTTTAAAACAGAACCTTCCTTACGATTGGCTGCTTTACGCGGCGGACTTGGTTTTGCCGGATTAAGTGTTTTTTGGACCACCTTTGTTTTTTTAATGGAAGATCATTTTAATTACGATAGTGATATTGCTGGTGCTTTTGGTGTCTTTGGTATTGTTGGAGCACTTGGAGCAACCGTTGTAGGAAAGATGAATGATAAATATACCAGAAAGAGTATGATTATCTTCTCTACCGTATTATTAATGGTTTCTTGGGTTATTTTCTTCTTTTCTGGATATTCACTAATAGGTTTAGCTTTGGGAGTAATTATTGTAGATTTAGGGATGCAAGTATTACATATTACCAACCAAGTTACTATTTTTTCTAAGAATCCAGAAGCACGAAACCGAGTGAATACAGTGTATATGGTTGGCTTTTTTATTGGTGGTGCTTTTGGTACTTTTTTTGGGGCTTATGCTTGGCAAAACTTTGGTTGGAAAGGTGTTGCTGGTTTAGGACTTTTAATATCTGTGAGTATTTTAGTCGTTCAATTTATTTATGAACCTAAAACTTCAATCATAAAAGAAGTCTAACTGTTTACATAAATTAGTTTTTTCAAAAACACTAAAATAGCTGTTCTATTTTAATTGTTAAACCTAATGTTATTATTCATATTTTTACTTTTTTGAGTGTTTTTATTGAACAAATCTTAGCTGAAACTATGCACTATCTTATAAGAGCCTAATAGACGTTTGCAAATTGTTTCTATACGAGAAGGGTATTTTTTAATAGATGGAAGATTTTTGGTTGAGTGATATATTACCATTTGAGAGACCCTTCAGGTTTTAAAAACCTGAAGGGTCTTTTTAAGTCATAATTACATTGAATGTAGTTAACATTTCATAATGCGAAAGCTGTTGATTTTGACAAGGATTATCTTTTATTTGGGTAAACTGATTCTTAAAAAATAAAAGAAGTCTAATAAGTCATTGCGAGGCACGAAGCAATCTGTAACTGATACTAAAGAGTACTTCGATTTACTCGTAATAGCATATAACTATACTTTTTAAAATTTATTTTCACTGTTCTTTTTCATTGATGAATACTGAATCAAGTTCAGCACAGGCTTCACCAAAAATCTAGACTTCTGATAATTTTATTGAATTCTACAAGGTATTACACTATCGTGTCCAGACCGCAAAAGCTCTTTGGACACTTGCCGTTCCATACCTTTTGAATTGCTACTAAAATTATAATAGGTCGGGATAAGATTTCGAAATAATTTTTATTTTATTTATTGGTTTTATTGTCATTGCGAGGCACGAAGCAATCTGTGACAGAGGCTAAAGAGTACTTCGGTTTACTCGTAATAGCATATAACTATACTTTTTAAAATTTTCTATTCACTGCTCTTTTCCATTGATGAATACTGAATCAAGTTCAGCACAGGCTTCACCAAAATCTAGACTTCTGATAATTTTATTGAATTCTACAAGATATTACACTATCGTGTCCTGACTGCAAAAGTTCTTTGGACACTTGCCGCTCCATATCTTTTGAATTGCTACTAAAATTAGAATATGTCGGGATAAGATTTCGAAATAATTTTTATTTTATTTATTGGTTTTATTGTCATTGCGAGGCACGAAGCAATCTGTGACTGATACTAAAGCTTGCCGTTCCATACCTTTTGAATTGCTACTAAAATTATAATATGTCGGGATAAGTTTTCGTAATAATTTATATTTTATTTATTGGTTTTATCCTCATTGAGAAGTATAGAGAAGAAACCTCTATTTATAAAGACCATAAATTTAATATTAGATTTTTGTTACTCTATTCAATTAAATATATTGATATTTCCTCCTGCAAGGTTTCAAAAACCTTGTAGGTGTCAGTTTAAAGAATGACGTCTCTTTAAACAAACTATCTTAAAAAAAAAGAATTAAAATGAATTATTCAAAATTCCATCCAAATATCCCTTCCCAATATCAAATATTTTTTCTGAATCTTTATTATCTAATCCAGAATACTCAGACAACGGAAAACTAACGGTCATTTTTGTAGCTGCAAATTTAAAACCTTCTGCCGCATGTGCTTTTAAATACGTAGCATGTGCAATCACTTTAAAGGTTGAGTTTAATTGTTGAGGCGTTTTTTTTGCAGGTTTACCTACATAACTTCCTATAATTGGTAAACCTGATTTAAGAAAAGGCTTAATTGGGAAATTATCTAAAATTCCACCATCAGAATACAGTGTTTTATTGATTATAATTGGCGTAAAAATACCAGGAATAGCACAAGAAGCCAACACCGGTTTTAATAATTGACCTTTACTAAAATAACGAGACTTGCCACTTTGCATGTTAGAGGCAGTAATATAAATAGGAATTTCTAAGTCGCTAAATTTATTTTTAATTTTATTTTCTATAATCGATTTAAATAAAAAAGTATCAAAAAGCCCTGCTTTTGTAATGCTGAAAAATGAAAATTTAAAAAGACTTGTTTTTTTAAAGATCTCTAAAATTTCTTGTGTAGAAATACCAGAAGCATATAACGAAGCAACCAAAGCTCCTCCACTACTTCCAGAAATAGCATTTATTTGTAAACCAAGTTCTTCTATCTTTTCTATCAAAGCCAAATGTGCGGCACATTTAATGCCTCCTCCAGATAATACCAAGTTTATAGGAATGTTTACATTTAATTTAGAAAGTTGTTCACTGTAATTTTTAAGCAATTGATTCTTTTTTTAGTCTAGAAAATACACGTAAATATACTTCTTAAATAACTTAGAAGCTATTTATTACTAAGGCAATCGTTTTTAGAGGTAATCAACTATAAAATATCTTAAAATTAGAAAAAAATTTCTATACACTTTTATCAAAAATTTGGTTGAGATAAGTAGAAACCTTGATTAGTAACCCAATAATTCTTAACTGCGCTCGAACAGACATTGTGATTTTTAACAATTATTTTAATTGATTAGAAATTAAGAATTCAATTCTTTCATAATTTCTGCAAATAACTCATAAGAACGAACTCTATCTTTTATAGAATAAATATTAGTTACTGCAATTAATTCATCCGCTTGCGTTTTTTCTAAAAAGTCTTTTACTTTTGCTTTTACGGTTGCTTTACTTCCTATAAAAGAATATTTCAGCATTTGATGTACTTGCGGGTTTTGTAAAATCTCTTTATAATAATCTGTCATGGCAGTTGGAGGTTGTACAAAATCTCTTTTTCCGGTAAATAAACCTACAATCATTCTAATTAAAGACGTAGATAAATTGGCAGCTTCTTCATCGGTTTCTGCAATAATTATGTTTACACCCGCAATGATATACGGTTTTTCTAAAACATCCGAAGGTTGAAATTCTTCTCTATAAATGGCCAAAGCATTCCATAAATGTGTTGTTGCAAAATGACTTGCAAATGCATACGGTAATCCTTTTTTGGCTGCCAAATGTGCACTGTCTGTGCTAGATCCTAAAATATAAAGTGGCACCTCAACGCCTTCTGCAACCGTAGCTCTTACATTTGCATGTTCGTTTTCTTTAGAAAAATAAGTCTGAATTTTTTCTATTTCTCTAGGGAAATGTTGCGCTGCTTCCATAAAATCCGATCGAATGGCTTCTGCCGTTTCTCTATCGGTTCCCGGAGCTCTCCCTAAACCTAAATCTATTCTATTTGGGTATAAAGAGCCTAACGTACCAAACTGTTCTGCTACAATTAATGGCGAATGATTGGGCAACATAATTCCGCCAGAACCAACACGAATGGTTTTAGTTCCTTGTGCAGCATACCCAATTAAAACTGAGGTGGCAATACTACCAATATTTGTAGAATTATGATGTTCTGCCAACCAATAACGCGTATACCCAAAGGTTTCGGCATTTTGTGCTAATTCTAATACATTATTAAAGGTATCTTTTAAAGTATTCCCTTCGGAAACTAAAGCAAGATCTAAGATGGAATATGCTGTTTGTAGAGTTTTCATAAGTACGAATAATCAATAATTATATTTCGAATATAGTGTCGTTTTTAAGCTTACAAAATTACAGAAAGTAGTCCTTTTTTAAGATAATGTTTTGTTAATATAAATAACGAAATGCTAAATTTGTACATAGTTCTAAAAACAAGCATTTTAAAATGAATACCACCATACAATCCATACCCGTTTTAGATTTAGATGAAATTGCTGTAGATTTAATGACAGTATATAAAAACCAGATTTTACTACTGATAATTTATAACAATGATTGTTTAGGATGCACAGGTCGTGCGATTCCTTTGGCATATGAATTTCAGCAGAAGTATCCAACAATTCAAGTTGCAGGTATTCATGCAGATTTTTCTAATAGAGAAGGAACTAAAGCCAATATTAAAAGTATTTTTACAAGTGGCGAGAATCCGTTTCCGATTTATATTGATAAAAACCACAAAGTGTACGATCAGTTTAAAGCTGAAGGAACGCCACAGTGGTTGCTTATTTCAGAAAAAGGAGAATTGTTTCGCTCTATCTTCGGATCTCAAGAAAACGCAGCAAATAGATTATTTTATGCTTTAGAAAGTTTAGTTGATGTATAAAAAAAGAGATTGTCTAAAAAGAGTTTTCTTTGTCAATCTGAATTTATTTCAGATTCTTACAAGAACTGAATTTCATCGGATTTAGATGCTGAAACAAGTTCAGCATGACAAGGCTTAATACTTTTTAGACAACCAATATTAAAAATAATACTTAAATTATTTAATGTTTAATTGCCTTTACAGCATGTTCTGCCCATTCTGGATATACAGTTGGGTCGATATCAAAAATAATGGTTCCCCAAACGATGGTCATGATTACAATAATGATGGTTGCAAAAATATCGATGATAATTCCTGTTTTTATCATTTGAGATATTTTTAGTTTACCAGTACCAAATACAATTGCATTAGGCGGTGTTGCAATAGGTAGCATAAAAGCCATTGAGGCTGCTAACGTAACCGGAATCATTATTAACAAAGGATTTACTTTAATTTCTGTGGCTAATCCAGAGATAATAGGCAACATCATTTCTGTAGTTGCGGTGTTAGATGTAAATTCTGTAAGTGTAGACATCATGGTTGTTAAAGTAGCTACCAATGCTACTGGAGACATATCTTTTGTTCCGCTTAAAAGTCCGCCAACATAATTAGACAATCCAGAATCTATAAATCCTTTTGCCAATGCAAAACCACCTCCAAATAGAAATACAATATGCCAAGGTAATTTTATCATAATCTTCCATCCTACTAAGGCTTGTTTCTTTTTTGTAGAGGGTACAATAAATAGTAACATGGCAATAAAAATAGCCACAGTACCATCATTTAAATATTTTGGGTTTTCAAAAAGAGAACTCCAACCAGGGACGATTGTAAAACCTAAATTAAGGTTAGATCTAAACACCCATAATAATGCTAATGAAACAAATAAAACAAATACTCTTTTTTGTTCTGCACTTACTTTACCGAGTGCTTTATATTTATCTGTAAAAAAAGAGGCATCTAATTTTTCAATTTTTCCTTTTGGTCTATAGGTATAGTATAACAGAAATAACGAAAAAATAAAAATCATCACTGTAATTGGAAAAGCAAACGTAATCCATTGTCCGAATGAAATTTCTGGCGCTCCAGGATAGATAATTTGGAAAATTCTTAAAAAGGATAAATTAGGAGGTGTCCCTACCAATGTTGCTATACCACCAATAGAACACGCATGTGCAATAGACAATAACAAACCTGCAGCAAATGAACTTATTTTTCCTTCTCCATATACTTCTTCTAACGCAGCAGTTACAGAAAAAGCGATAGGAAGCATCATCATTGCGGTGGCCGTATTAGACATCCACATAGATAAAAACGCAGAAGCCAACATAAACCCTAGCATAATTCTAAACGGACTACCACCAACAATAGAAAGTATTTTTAAAGCAATTCGTTTATGAAGCTCCCATTTTTCCATAGCCAAAGCCATAATAAAACCTCCAATAAACAAAAAGATTACATAATTAATATAGGCGTTAGAGATTGCTTTACCGTCTAAAACCCCAAGCATCGGGAATAAAATAATGGGCAACAAAGAAGTAATACCAATGGGTAATGCTTCTGTAACCCACCAAAAAGCCATTAGCACAGCAATTGCAGCTGTATAGGTAACTTCTGGTTTTCCGGGTTGTAGATCTACAAAAAAAACCATACCGAAAAACACAAGTAGCCCGATAATTATTAGTTTCATATTAATTTCTGTATTCGCTTCGAAAGATGACATAGTTAATTGTTTTAAATGGTTAGTTTATTTCTATTTGGTACTGCAATACCAACATTCCTTTTCGTTCGTCTACCTTAAGTAGATTATTTATATTTTGATAAACAGGTCTATTTTGATAACCTAAACTTAATTTGTTACTGTGTCCATTAAAGAAACAGTTAATCCCTAGATCATACACAACCATTGCATCCTCTAAAGCATCAAAATCTGAATATTGAACGGCAATGTTAGGTTGTAATTGGAAACTCTTTTTACCCTTTGCTAATAAATAGCCCAATTGGAAAAAAGTGGTGTTTCCAGTTCCTATCATCGGGAAATCATTACCGCTACCATTAAAAGAAGTTCCACCAGAAGTAATATCATTAGCGCCAACGTTTCTTACATAATTAGGTCCAAAATCATTATGATTGTATCCTAAATAGGTGGTAATTGCAGTTCCTTTTTCTATATCAAGCGGAGCGTCATAAAATACATCTACTGCCCAATTTTTAAAATCGTAATATTTTTCTATTCCATTTATTAGTTGTGATGTCATTTTAGGTTGGTTCATAAAACCAGCACCTAAGTTTAAAATATTCTTTGTACCAATGTATGTTCCTGCGCCTCCACTATAGGGAGATTTGTTACTTTCATTGTCTAGAAATTCATATTTCACATAACCAGATATTCTTTTTCGTGGTTTATTGGTCGCAAAATCTACCTTTCCTTCTGTTGGTGTAACTCCATATTGAATTGGGTCTTTTAAAGATAAAATATAATCGAACTTATGTATTTGTCCTTTTGCCCAGATACCTAATCCACGTGCAATATCATCATTCTTATTCACCGTTAACAAAGAATATAAAGGAGCATCTACTGCCATTAAAGATTTACTACTTCTTACATTCCATCTGTTTAAACCTTCCCATCCAGACTCTCCAAAACCCAATGCAAATTCTTTGGTAAATTCATATTCCGCATATAAATCTAACACTTCAAACTGAAAATATTTTTCTGTTTTGCTGTTCATATTATTACCACCAAATAAGGAGTACACATATAATTTAGGTGTTAATTGTGCCGAAATGCCCATTCTTAATCTTCTAATAGAAATGTCGAATACCTTATTTGCTGCTTCATTGTTTATGGTAGTTCCTGGGTTGCTATCAAAATACCTAGCCCATAATTGCATCCTTACAGAAGCTTTTATGTAGGTTTTACCTGTTTCATCTAAATTTAGTTTTAGCTTATTGCTCTGTGCGTAACTAGCAGTATATAAGAATATTAAAGTAAAAATAAGTTTGGTTGTTTTCATAGTTAATTGGTTTAGTTTATAATCTTTTAAATTTTAAGAATACGAATCATAAGGTATTTTATTCGCTAAACTAGCATAACTATAAAAGAAACTTACTGATATATATCACGTTAAGTTTCTTTTGAAAAAATTATTTTAAAGCTATTTAAAATTTATACAGCTAATTAAAGAGAGGTAAAAAGGTAAATAACAACATTTTATTAAATAATTTCTCATTTAGAATTAAAAGGGAATTAAATATTAAATAAAACTATTTTATGCTTCTCTATGATTAAAAACATATAAATATTGCCCCGTAGCCATTCTTCTAGAAGCATCTTTGGCTCTTTGCGCTAAATCACCAACATATAAAGAATCTATGGTTGTAAACCAGATTTCTAACCACTTTTCAAAATGAAGCTGACTCATGGTATGTTTCAAGTTTTTATCTACTTTTAAATGTGCTTTACTTGGGCTTCCTTTAAAACAAACATCTCCCAATAAAGCAGTAACCCAAAAATCTGTCAGTTTTTCTAAATGAGCAGGCCATTGATCCGCCGCTAGGTGGCTATTAAAAATAGGCCCTAATAATTCATTTTTTCTAACTGCATTGTAAAAACTAACAACCAATAGGTTAATATCTTTTCTGTTTTCTATTTCTTTCATTTTATATAAAATTAAAAATCCGCACAAACCAATATTAGGTGTGTGCGGATTATTTATCAACTTAAACTTAATTTTTCTTTTTGATACAATAAATGGTTTCTTGTATGGTAAACCAACAGAAGTAAAAAATACCTCCAGAGAATATTACATCACCAATCATACGCATCCATTTTAAGGTTTGTATTGTTGGAGAATACAATAATTCTGCATCTCTTGCAAAAGAATATCCTTTTGTAATTGATGTGTACGCTTGTATAAGACCTATAGGCAACAAGCTTAAAAATATCATAGCACTTAAACCAATATTTAACAACCAAAAAGCTCTTTTTAGTTTTACAGAACTCCAAACTCTGTCTGAATAAAAACGCAAACAGATAATTATGAATCCCATTCCTAACATACCATACACGCCAAATAAAGCTGCGTGAGAATGTACTGCGGTAGTATTTAATCCTTGAATATAAAACAAAGCAATTGGAGGGTTAATTAAGAAACCGAATACGCCAGCTCCTACCATGTTCCAAAATGCCACGGCAATAAAGAAAAATATTGGCCATTTGTATTTTTGCATCCATAGATTCGATTTTAAGATATTCCAATTTTCACGAATCTCAAAGCCCATTAAAGTTAGCGGTACCACTTCTAAAGCACTAAATGTTGCTCCCAAAGCAATTGCTTGCACAGGTGTTCCCGAATAATATAAATGGTGTAAAGTTCCAATAATTCCTCCTGCTAAAAATATGGTTGCTGATGCAATAGAAGCTTTTCCTGCTGTTTTTGCTGATAAAATTTTCATTCTTAAGAAAATAAAAGCAATAATTACGGTTGCAAAAACTTCGAAAAAACCTTCTACCCAAAGGTGTACCAACCACCATCTCCAATAATTAATTACTGGTAAACTACTGTTTTCTCCATACATTAAACCAGAGAAGAAAAACATACCAATTGCTATTACAGAAATTAATAAAATAATTAATAAATGTTTAGAATCATCATTTTTTCTAATCGCAAACACAACGTGTCTACCTACCATAAGTACCCATAATATCAAACCAATACCTAAGTATATTTGCCAGAATCTACCTAAATCCATATACTCATATCCTTGATGCCCAAAGAAAAAGTTAGTTGTTAAATCTAAAAATTGATGTACACCTAACCATTCGCCCATCATAGAACCTAATACGATAACTAATAGTGAAACGAAGAGAAAATTAATTCCGAATACTTGAAACTTCATTTCTTTACCACTAATCATTGGTGCTAAAAATAATCCTGTTGCTAACCAAGTTGCAGCAATCCAAAAGACAGCCAATTGAGTATGCCAAGTTCTAGTAATGGAATATGGTAAAAAACTAGATAAATCGAAACCAAAGAAAGATTGTCCTTCTACCGTATAATGTACTGTTAAGGCTCCTAAAATAACTTGCAATGCAATTAATAATGAAATAACAATGAAGTACTTTAATACAGATCTTTGAGATCTTGTTAATACCAAGGTATCTAAAGGATCTTTTTTAGGATGCATTATTGCCTCTCCTTTTTCGTGATTGCGAATGTAATAATAGCTTAACCCTCCAATAAATAATAATAACAATACAATAGAAAACCCAGACCATATTTGAGCATCTGGTGTAATGGTATTATCTATTAAAGGTTCATGTGGCCAGTTAGAAGTATAGGTATAGTCTTTTTCTGGTCTGTTGGTACTTGCTGCCCAAGAAGTCCAGAATAAAAAAGCATTTAATTGTGCTAATTTTGTGGTATCTACTAAAGCTCCTTTTGGTATTGCATATTTTTCATAACCATTAGAAAAGATGTCTGTATAATGTTTATAATTCTCTAAAATAGCAGTGTACCGATCTTTAGATATGGTAATGCTACCTGTTTTTGCATTGTATGTATTTGTTTTTACATGTTTAATTAATCGCGCTTTTAAAGCTGCTTTATTTTCTACGTCTAAATTTTCGTAGGTGGAGTTAAAATCTTTTTTTGCCCAAGCATTTAACATAAAAACGGCCTCTTTATGTATCCAATCTGCAGACCAATCTGGTGCCACATAACTACCATGTCCCCAAATAGAACCTACTTCCATTCCGCCAATAGATTCCCAAACATTCTGACCAATTTGTATGTCTGCTTTGGTTAAAAAGGTTTCTCCTGTTTCTTGTATAATAACGGTTTCTGGTATTGGTGGTTGTGTTTGATAAACTTCTGTACCCACCCAAATAAGTACTATAAAGGATAGTGTTACCACACTAGTAAATGCAATCCAAACTTTTTTCATGTTGTTGTTCTTTATATAAATTATACTACGTCTTTTACTCTTTGTTCGCTGTCTGAAACTGAAATTGTAAGTCTTATAATACAATCTTCAGTACAATATAAATCGTGAGGAACATTTGCGTCTAACGCAATTAAATCTCCTTTTTTTAATGGTTGCTTTTCTCCTTCTACTCCAAAATCTATCGTTCCTTCAAATAATTCTATAACAATAGGAAACGGCGCTTTGTGCTCTTTCATTTGTTGTCCTTTTTTCATAAGGATTCTTATTTCTTTTGTGGTTGCTGTTTTAATTAATACAGTTACTGCTGGTTTGTCTTTTCCGTAGATTAAATTTTCTGTGATCGATGCTATTTTCATTATATTAAGTTTGATTAAAGTATTAAAAGATATTTATATCTCTTGTTTGATTAAATTTTTAGCGTTTTAATAATAGTCCTTCTAAAGTCATATCATCAATTATAGATTTTATAGAAGTATTTTCTAACATATTCTTTAAGTTATCACGGATATCTACAAATTTAAAATGCAACGGACAAGGAGATTCGGCATCACATTGTTTTAATCCTAAACCGCAACCTTTATAGATATTATCTCCATCTAAAATACTTACAACTTCACTTAGTTTGGTTTCCATCTGTTTTACTTCAATAGAAAAACCACCATAAGGTCCTTTTACAGATGTAATAATTGCATTTCTTTTAAGTTGTTGTAAAATTTTTGCTGTAAATGCTTGTGGTGAGTTTATTTCTTCTGATATTTTACTCATACTAACCTTATTACCGTTGGCACTTTCTTGTGCTATAAATAGCACAGCTCTTAGTCCGTATTCACAAGTTTTAGAAAACATAATGTTACTTATTTTAATAGCACAAATATAGCTATTATTTTATAAAGGACAAATATACCCCTTATAAATTATGCTTGTAAATATTCTTTCCTCTTTTATTCTAAAAAAAAAAGTTTAAACATAAAAAAAACCTTGTATTGATATAATAGAAACAATACAAGATTTACAACAAAAATGAGGGACAGCTAGTCAATAGGAATTGAAAGTAACGGAATATTTTGACCAGAAGCCATAACTCTAGTTTTACTTTTATGCACAATAGATTCCCAAAAACCATATTTTTTAGGCATCATGACTAAGAGTTCTGAATGTGATTTTTTAATCTCATTTTCAATTGATTCAATCACCGAATTAGATTTTACATTTTTATAAAAATGAGTAACATCTTCTAATTCTTTATTTAGATTGCTGGTTATTTCTGTTTTTAATTCTTCAATTTTTTGATCAACATAAAAAACAGTAACCGTGGCTTTTAAGTTTAATGCTACCTGACGTAGTTTTGCTAAGGTTTTTAAAGGGATGTCTTGTAATAAATCGCACGCAAAAAGTATTTGTTTTATTTCTTTAAATTTTGCTTCTATAGGAATTGCCAATACCGGAAATTCTTTCATACTTATAACACTCGTTGTAGGATTGCCCAATAAATTTTGTTCCATAGATTTTGGAGACATACCAATCACTAAAAAACGACCATTATACGCTTTCATTAAATGATCTACTTCTTCACCCAAATCACTATAACTACTCTTATAAGAAACTTTAATTTGAAACTCTTTACTTAATTGCGCTGCTATCTTCTTTAATTTATCTTTATTTTTTTGAAAAAAAACATCTAAAGACACGGCAGATAACCTACTATTTGCAGCATGTACAGGCAATCTAAATGCATGAAATAATACAAGTTCTGTCTGAAATTGTTTTGTTAATGCTGCTGCGTATAATACAGCATTTTCAGATAATTTAGAAAAATTGGTAGCTACTATAATACTCATAACTTAGATGGTTTGTTTATACTCAAAGATAAAAAACAATCCGCATTATATGGTGGTCAAAAAAAGGGATGTATTGGTCAATAACAAGTTTTTATATAAGTTTAACAAAAAATATAAATTATATTATTTTATGTTTTTTCTAAAGTAAGAAGGCGATACACCTGTATTTTTCTTAAAGTATTTGCCAAAAAAAGAAAGGTTACTAAATTTTAATTCATTAGCAACTTGAGAAATACTCAATAACGGGTTGCTCAACAACAATTTAGCTTCCATAATTACGGTATCATCAATTAATTGACCAGCTGTTTTATCTGAAACTACCTTTAAAACCTTAGATAAATGAGCAGAAGTTAAATGCATACGATCTGCATAAAATTTAACAGAGCGTTCGTTTTTAAAATGATTGTTTAAGATGGCTAAAAACTGAAGTGTTAATTGTTGTTGTCTATTTAAATGTGCTTCTAAATTTGGATGTTCTCTTTTAAAAATAGCTCCGTAATGATATAACAATAACCCAAAAGAATGCATTATTATTTCATTTCTAAAAGGTAAAAAAAGCTCATCGGCATTATTATTTTTTGCTAATAATTTAGACAGCACTATAGAGGTTTCCGTTTCTTGTTCTAATAATTTTAACTTCGGAAAATTGTTGGCTGTTATAAAATCTATGGCATCAAACTCAGATTTCTTTAATAGTATTTTAAAAATAAAATCTACCGTAAAACTAACGCTAATAATTTCTAGATCTTCACTGACTTCTATAATTTGAGAAACCGTTTGAGGTTTCACTACAATCATCTCACTAGTTTTTAAAGTATATGTGAATAGGTTTAACTGTAACTTTATGGCTCCTTTAGTAATCAATAAAAAAGTATAATTCCCTGCTCTAAAAGGTGCTGAAAAAGGAGTTTTATCAAAATTATTTTTAGACAAATGCACATGTAAATCTGTGTACAGTTGTGGTTTGTCTCCAATAATTTCGACAACGTCGTTCATCGTATAATTTTTAATAAAGGGTGTCTGCAAGGAGTTTTTATTGTTAATTGGTTATTCAAAGATACCAATTTATGTAATTAACTTGCACTAAATACCTTTTGTATTGCCTTCTCTATTCCATATTTTCTTGTAGTTATATAAGGTATCAATTATATTTATAAGTGTATAAATATAAATCTTTGTTAAAAAAAAGAATGAACGTTCATTTTTATGTATCTTTGTCATCTAATATTTAGAGAATGAAAATTATTTGGAACGTATTGCGTATTTTATTTGCCATATTTATGATTTATGGAGGAATACAACATTTTGTTAAGCCAGAATTTTACACCGTATTTGTTCCTGATTTTTTAACATATAAAGACATTATTATTTATGCTTCTGGTGTGGTAGAAATCTTATTAGGTATTTTATTATTAATACCAAAATACAAATATATTGGTGCAACCGGAATCTTAATTTTAATGATATTGTTTTTACCAATTCATATTTGGGATGTGTTTTCAGAAACACCAGCTATTGGAAGTCACAAAGCAGCGTTAATTAGATTACCTATACAATTTGTGTTCATTGCTTTGGCATATAAATTTCAAAAAAACAGCAAATAATGGCAAAGCTTCAAAAAAGTATAGACAAACGTAATGCACTTGTAAAGGCAACAATAGAGCTCGTTAATAATAGCGGTTTTCATGCGACACCTATGAGTAAAATTGCAAAAATGGCAAATGTATCTCCAGCTACTATCTACTTGTATTTTGAAAACAAGCAAGATTTGGTGAACAAAACATATATAGAAGTAAAAGCAAAATATACAAGCTATGCTTTTGAAACGTATGATGTTAATATGTCTGTAGAAGATGGTTTTAAATTGATATGGAATCGCATTGCTAACTTTAAATTAAAAGAATGTGAAAATGCTATGTTTTTAGCACAATGTGATAACACACCAATGATAGATGAACCAAGTAGACAAGAGGGAATTAAGCATTTACAACCCCTACTCGACTTGTGGACACGTGGTAAAAAGGAAGGTATTATTAAACCGATGTCAGATTATATTTTATATGCGTATGCTATAAATCCGTTATCCTTTTTAATGATGTCGGAAAAAAGAGGTTCTTTTAAGTTAAATGAAACTCATTTAGAAGAAGCGTATCAATCTGCTTGGAGCAGTATAAAACTTTGTAAATAAGATGAAGAAAACTGCAATTATATTAGGCGCAACCGGTTTAACGGGTAACCATATTCTTCATCAATTAATTGAAGATAAAAACTACGAGACTATAAAATTATTTTCTCGTTCTAAAATTGATGGTTTACCAAAAAAGGTAACACAATTTATAGGTGATATTTTAGATTTAGCAAAATTTAAAGCAGATTTTACAGCAGACGAAGTGTATTGTTGCATTGGTACAACTGCAAAAAAAACACCAGATAAATCATTGTACAAAAAGATAGATTATGGTATTCCAGTTACTGCAGCAAAACTATCAAAAGAAAATAACATTGCTACCTTTTTAGTCGTTTCCGCCATGGGCGCAAATACAAAAAGTACTGTTTTTTATAATAAAACAAAGGGAGAAATGGAGCGAGATGTTTTAAAACAAAACATTAAAAACACTTTTATTTTAAGACCTTCCTTAATTGGAGGAGAAAGAAAAGAAAGTAGACTTTTAGAAAAAATAGGTTTGTTGGTTATTAAAGTAATTCAACCCTTATTTATAGGAAAATTAAAAGAATATAAAATAATAGATGCTAAAGACATTGCACAAGCAATGATAAACGTAGCAAATACTAAAAATAATGCCGAAGTAATAATTACTTCAAACGATATAAAAAAACTTTCAAAAAAATAAACAAAGAAAAAAATATGGAATTATTAGATAAATTAAATTGGAGATATGCTGCAAAGGCCATGAATGGTAAAGTGGTTGCAGAAGATAAAATAGAACGCATTTTAGAAGCAGCTCGTTTAGCAGCAACTTCTAGTGGGTTACAACCTTTTGAAATCTATGTAATTAAAAACCAAGAGGTAAAAGAAAAAATTAAACCAGTTGCTTGGAATCAATCTGTAATTACAGACTGTTCTCACTTATTGGTATTTGCAGCCTGGGATACGTATACACCAGAGCGCATCAACTATATGTTCGATTTAACAAACGAAATTCGTGGTTTTAAAAACGAAGGTTGGGAAGATTACCGTCAAATGTTATTAGGTATGTATCCACAAAGAGATGCTGAAGAAAACTTTAACCATGCTGCAAAACAAGCTTATATTGCTTTTAGTCATGCTATAATTGCTGCTGCTTACGAAGGTGTAGATGCAACTCCTTTAGAAGGTTTTGATCCTGTAGCGGTTGATGAAATTTTAGGCCTAAGAGAAAAGGGTTTACGTAGTGCTGTTTTATTACCATTAGGGTATAGAAAAGAAGATGAAGATTGGTTGGTAAACTTGGTAAAAGTTAGAAAACCTATGAAAGATTTAGTAACTGTAATTGAATAAAAAAAAAATGAAAAAAATTTTATTAAACAATAGACCACAAGGAAAACCAACAACTTCTAATTTTGAATTTGTTACGGAAGACATTGAATTAGCAATAAAAGATGGAGAAATTCTTTTAGAAGCTGCTTATGTTTCTGTAGATCCATATTTAAGAGGAAGAATGAGCGATGCAAAATCTTACATTCCTTCTTTTGAATTAAACAAACCAGTACACTCTGGAGTAATTGCTAAAGTAATTGCTTCTAAGAACGAAAACTTTAAAGAAGGTGATTATGTTTCTGGGATGCTAAATTGGCAAACACAACAAGTTTCTAATGGAGACGGTCTTTTAAAAGTAGATGGTTCTAAAGCTCCGTTAAGTACATACTTAGGTATTTTAGGGATGACTGGTTTAACTGCTTATTTAGGATTAAACGAAATTGGAAAACCTAAAGCAGGAGAAACTATTGTAGTTTCTGGTGCTGCAGGTGCAGTTGGTTCTGTTGTTGGGCAAATTGCTAAGATTCTTGGTTTAAATGTAATTGGTATTGCAGGTACTGATGACAAAATAGCAATGCTTAAAACCAAGTTTGGTTTCGATGCAGGTATTAATTACAACACAAGTAAAGATATTAATGCAGATATTAAAGCATTGGCACCAAATGGTGTAGATATTTATTTTGATAATGTAGGTGGACCAATATCTGATGCAGTTTTATTTAACATTAACCGTTTTGCTAGAATGATTATTTGTGGTGCAATTTCTGTTTACAACAATACAGAGTTACCAAAAAGTGCTAGTGTACAGCCCTTTTTAATAAAAAATAGTGCCCTAATGCAAGGTTTTATTGTGTCTAATTATGCAGATAAATTTCCAGAAGCAATGAAACATTTATCAGGCTGGTTAGCAGAAGGAAAACTAACGTACACAGAAACCATCGTAGAAGGTTTCGATAATATACCAAATGCTTTTATCGACTTATTTGAAGGTAAAAACAAAGGAAAAATGATCGTTAAAATTTAAAAAGAAAAAAAATGAACAATTTTGAATTAAAAAACCCAACCAAAATTATTTTTGGAAAGGACACAATTAAACAATTAGAAAGTGAAATTCCTAAAGACGCTAAAGTATTATTACTATATGGTGGAGGAAGTATCAAAAAAAATGGAATTTACGAACAAGTAAAAAAAGCGTTAACAAAAGTTGATGTTGTAGAGTTTGGAGGAATCCCTGCAAACCCAGAATACGCAACTTTAATGGAAGCTTTACAAGTAATTAAAGAAGAAAACATTACCTATTTATTAGCTGTTGGTGGTGGTTCTGTAATAGATGGAACTAAGTTCTTATCTGCTGCAGCATTATTTGAAGGAGATACCCCTTGGGATATTTTAACCAATAATATTAGAACAGAAATAGGAATGCCTTTTGCAACTGTTTTAACATTACCAGCTACAGGTTCTGAAATGAATTCTGGAGCCGTAATTACCAGAGCAGAAACTAAAGAAAAATTAGCAATGGGTGGTCCTGGTTTATTCCCTGTGTTTTCTATATTAGACCCTCAAGTAATTAGCTCTATTCCACAACGCCAATTGGCAAACGGATTAATGGATTCTTTTACACACGTTTTAGAGCAATATATGACCTACCCAGTTGGAGCATTATTGCAAGATCGTTTTGCAGAAAGTATTTTACAAACCATTATAGAGATTGCGCCAAAAGTATTAAAAGACCCTACGGATTATGAAGCCGCTGCTAATTTTATGTGGAGCTGTACAATGGCTTTAAACGGATTAATTCAAAAAGGAGTTCCTGGAGATTGGGCTGTTCATGCAATGGGACATGAGTTAACTGCTTTGTTTGGTATAGACCATGCACGTACTTTAGCAATTATTACTCCAAGTCATTACAAGTTTAATTTTGAAACTAAAAAAGAAAAATTAGCACAATTTGGAGAACGTGTTTGGAAAATAAAAGAAGGTAATAAAGAAGAGAGAGCGCATGCTGCAATTGATAAAACAGAAGCCTTTTTTCATAAATTAGGAATACAAACAAAATTATCTGATTATACAGATGATTATAAAGGTACTGCAGAGGAAATAGCAAAACGTTTTACAGATCGTGGTTGGTTAGGTTTAGGAGAACACCAAAACTTAACACCAGAAAAAGTAGAGAAAATAGTAAAAATGGCTTACTAATTAAATATATGAAGATCACAAAAATTATAGCTTTAACGCTTACAATTATTACAGCATCTAGTTGTAAAGAGACTAAAAAAGAAACAACCTCTGAAAAAGTTTCAGAGATAGAAACAACTATTAAAAAAGATAAAAAAATGAATATATTATTTGTATTAACATCTCACGATAAATTAGGAGATACAGGAAAAAAAACAGGATTTTGGGTAGAAGAATTTGCAAACCCATATTACACATTATTAGATAAAGGAGCAACAATTACTATTGCAACTCCAAAAGGTGGTGCTGCACCTATAGACCCAAGTAGTGATGCTCCAGATGCTGCTACAGAAGATACAGATCGTTATAATAATGATGCAGATGCAAAATCTAAAATTGCAAATACAAAAGTATTGGCAGATATGAATGCAGATGATTTTGATGCTGTTTTCTATCCAGGTGGTCACGGTCCTTTATGGGATTTAACAAACGATAAAGTATCTATTGCTTTAATTGAAAAGTTTAATAGTCAAGAAAAACCAATTGCTTTTGTTTGTCATGCACCAGCTGTGTTAAAAGATGTAAAAAATGCAGACGGAACTGCATTAGTTAAAGGTAAAAAAGTAACAGGTTTTTCTAATAAAGAAGAAGCAGCTGTTGGTTTAACAGAAATAGTACCATTATTATTAGAAGATATGCTAATAGAAAACGGTGCATTTTATTCTAATGGAGACAATTGGGCACCTTATTCTGTGCAAGATGGTAATTTAATTACAGGTCAAAACCCTGCATCTTCTCAGTTAGTTGCAGAAAAATTATTAGCTAGTTTAAAATAGTTAATTTTTAACTTTTAGTAAACAATATCAGTTTATTAATGCAAAAAGGCTCGCAAATTGCGAGCCTTTTTGCATTAATAATACATACAATTAGGCAAATTAAATCTCTACTTTTTATATAAATTTAGTTTAATATACATTTTATACTAAAAAACGATAGTTTGGTTTATATACCAACAAATATTGTTATTATTTACTTTTTATCCAATACCTATAATTAGGTATATTTGTACTAATGAAAGAAATAACGAGTATTCATAATACGTATATAAAAAACTTGCTTAAACTACAAGAAAAAGCAAGAGAACGAAAAAAACAAGGTTTGTTTATCATTGAAGGTAAACGAGAAATTACACTAGCGATTTCTGCAAATTATGAATTTGATACCATTTTATTTTATCCAGATTTAATTTCAGAAAATGAAATTTTACATCTTTTTAATGCCAATGTAAACAGAATAGAAATCTCTAAAGATGTCTATCAGAAATTGGCTTATAGAGGCTCTACAGAAGGTATTATTGCTGTTACAAAAGCAAAAGACTTCTCTTTAGAAAACATCTTATTTGAAACTACAGATCCATTAATATTAGTTGCTGAAGGTGTTGAAAAACCAGGAAATATTGGTGCATTGTTAAGAACTGCAGATGCAGCAAATGTAGATGCTGTTTTTATTGCAAATCCTAAAAGCGATTTGTATAATGCAAACATTATTAGGTCTAGTGTTGGTTGTGTTTTTACCAATCAAATAGCCGTAGGAACATCCGAAGAAATAATTACTTTTCTACAAGAAAAGAATATCAATATATATGCTGCTACCTTACAGAATTCTAATGAATATCATTTAGAAAAATATACAGAAAGTGCTGCAATAGTTGTAGGTACAGAAGCTACTGGTTTAACAGATGTTTGGAGAGAAGCTGCTACACAAAACGTAAACATACCTATGCAAGGGCAAATAGATTCTATGAATGTATCTGTTTCTGCTGCTATTATTTTGTTTGAAGCAAAAAGACAAAGAAATTTTAAAAAGTAAAAATGAAAGTATTAGGAATTGATATCGGTGGATCTGGAATAAAAGCAGCAATAGTAGATACAAAAAAAGGTAAATTACTTTCTAAAAGACACCGAATAGATACACCAAAACCAGCAACACCAGAAGCAGTTGCAAAGGTTGTAAATGAAATGGTAAATCATTTTAACTGGAAAAAAGCAATTGGTTGTAGTTTTCCTACCACAATTGTAAATGGTAAATGTATTCATACTGGAAATTTAAGTGAAAAATGGTTAAATGTTAAGGTTGATAAATTATTTAGAAAAGAATGTAAATTGCCTTTTTACGTTAGTAATGATGCCGATTTAGCAGGTTTGGCAGAAGTAAGTTTAGGTGCTGCTAAAAAAGAGAAAGGGGTTGTAATTATGGTTACCATAGGTACCGGAATTGGTTCTGGTCTGTTTTTTAATGGAAACCTAATTCCTAATTTAGAAATAGGTAAAATGTTACATACTAATGGTAAAATAATTGAATCTTACACCGCAGATTCCGTAAGAAAAAAAGAGAATTTAAAATTAAAAGACTGGGCTATCAGGTTCGATTCTTTATTAGAATATATAAGAATTGTATACACACCTAGTTTAATTGTTTTAGGTGGTGGAATTAGCAAAAGATATGACGGTTTTAAAGAATATTTAAAAACTGATGTAAAAGTAAAAGTTGCTGAATATAAAAACAATGCTGGTATTATTGGAGCAGCAATTTACGCGAGTAAAGAACATAAAAAATAAAATACGCTTTATTATTTTCTTTTTACAATACTACTTTCAATAAAAATTTAATGGATTATGAACTTTAGAAAAGCTACCATAAACGACGTTTCGGAAATTATTAAAATGATGGCTGAAGATGAACTTGGTAAAAAAAGAGAAAACTTTAAGAATCCTTTACCTAATTCTTATTTGGAAGCCTTTAAAAACATAGATGCAGATAAAAACCAAGAACTTATTGTTATAGAAAACAAGGGTTTTCAAATTATTGGAACTTTACAAATTACTTATATTCAGTATTTAAGTTATTGTGGCGGAATGAGAGCACAAATAGAAAATGTGTTTATTAGAAGTGATCAAAGAGGACTCGGAATAGGAAAAAGTGCTTTTGAATGGGCTATAAACCGAGCAAAAGAAAAGAATGTGCATGTAGTACAATTAACTTCTGATAAAAAAAGACCTCGAGCAATTAAATTTTATGAAGATTTAGGCTTTAAAGCTACGCACGAAGGAATGAAATTACACTTTTAATAAAAACAACTCTAAGCATTTTGTTTAGCACCTTTTATATATTTTATGCAACCAACTACTTTATTCTATATCATTATTGCCATATTAATTATCAGTTTTCTGGTTGATAAATTCTTAGATATCTTAAATGAAAAACGTTTTGATGCTGAAATTCCAGCTAAATTAAAGGATGTTTATAACGAAGATGAATATAAAAAATCACAAGCTTATAAAAAGACCAGTGCTCAGTTTACTAACATCACATCATTGTTTTCTACACTTTTAACCTTAATTTTCTTTTTTTTAGACGGATTTAAATATGTAGATGATTTTGCCAGAAGTTATACAGATAATCCAATTTTGGTTGCTTTACTTTTCTTCGGAGTTATTATGTTGGCATCAGAAATAATGACCACGCCTCTCTCCTATTATAGCACATTTGTAATTGAAGAAAAATTTGGTTTTAATAAATCGACAAAAAAAACATTTTGGTTAGATAAAATAAAAGGATTGGTAATGAGCGCCTTATTAGGTGGCGGAATTCTGGCTTTAATTATTTGGTTTTATCAACTTACAGGAGAGAATTTTTGGATGTATGCTTGGGCTTTTGTCGCTATTTTCTCTTTGTTTATGAACATGTTTTATGCTAAATTGATTGTTCCTTTATTCAACAAACAAAGTCCGTTAGAAGATGGAGAATTAAAAACTGCCATAGAAAAATATGCGAAAAGTGTTGGTTTTACCATCAATAATATTTTTGTGATAGATGGTTCTAAAAGATCCACCAAAGCAAATGCTTATTTTTCTGGTTTTGGATCACAAAAAAGAATTACGTTATATGATACTTTAATAAACGACTTAGAAACGGATGAAATTGTAGCCGTTTTAGCGCATGAAGTTGGCCATTATAAAAGAAAACATATCGTTTTTAATTTAATAGCATCAATTTTATTAACAGGATTAACGTTGTTTATTCTATCCTTATTTATCAATTCTGTGGTTTTATCGGAGGCATTAGGTGTTTCTATACCAAGTTTTCATATTGGATTAATTGCATTCGGAATTTTATATTCTCCGATATCAGAAATCACAAGTTTATTCATGAATTATATGTCTCGTAAATTTGAATATCAGGCAGATAATTATGCAAAAGAAACTTTTGAAGGAAATGCCTTAATAACATCGCTTAAAAAATTATCTAAAAATAGTTTGAGTAATTTAACTCCGCACCCGGCGTATGTTTTAGCGCACTACTCTCATCCAACTTTGTTGGAAAGAATTAATAATTTAGAAAGTTAATTTTTTTCTATTACGGAATGCACTATTTTCATTAACATCATTTTATCTTTAGCATCTGCATTAACAGCAAGCATTGTTGTAAGTTCTATACAGGTGTTTTCATCTTGCTTTATGTAATATTTTTGTTTTGTAAATTCAATTCCTTTTTTAATTATCGTACCAGTTAACAATAAAACATTTTCACTATTTATCATCTGCTCCCCTTTAAACTCCATTCTTTCCGCTGCAGGATTATTATTTATTTTTGTCTTTTTAGTTTCATAAGAAATAGGTATAAACAAACCTACAATTAATGCTTGTGGTTTTTTAGATACATACATATTTGTAGTAACACTTGTAAAAACATCTTTATTTATATCTATTTCTACTTTCTTTTTTTGAAGTTCAAAAAGACGATTTGGCCCTGCTTTTTCTTGAGCATTCATAGTAAAACTGATAAATAAAACGATAAAACTGATACAAATATTTTTCATTTTACAAAAATAAGAAATAAATACATTTAGAAAACGAAATACTTGTATGTTAAAATACTTATTGCTAAATTCACTTTGAGTTAACCCCTAGTAATAAAATAACGCATTTGGAATACACCGCAACCATAGAAGAGGAAAATAAGGAAATAGCAAAACGATATAAAGATTTGCTAAAGGGTACGTATGAGATTATGTCTAAAGAAGATAAAGAACTCATAAGAAAAGCATTTGACATTGCTGTAGATGCACATTCTGAGCAACGTAGAAAAACTGGTGAACCTTATATTTATCATCCCATTGCAGTTGCAAAAATTGTTGCTTATGAAATTGGCTTAGATGCAGTTTCTATAGCTTCTGCCCTTCTGCACGATGTTGTAGAAGATACAGAATACACGGTAGAAGACATGGAAAACCTTTTTGGTGAAACCATTGCTAAAATTGTAAACGGATTAACTAAAATATCTCGCTTAAACAAAGAGCAAGATGCTTCTATACAAGCTGAGAATTTTAGAAAAATGCTTTTAACATTAAATGATGATGTAAGAGTTATTTTAATAAAAATTGCAGACAGGTTGCATAATATGCAAACTATGGATGCGATGCCTGCTCATAAACAGGTTAAAATTGCATCGGAAACCTTATATATTTATGCTCCTTTGGCACATAGATTAGGTTTGTATAATATTAAAACAGAACTCGAAGATCTTGGTTTAAAATATACAGAACCAGAAGCTTATTTTGGTATTCTTGGTAAAATAAAAGAAAGTAAAGAAGATCAGAAAAAATATTTACAACGATTTGAAGAGACTTTAAAATCTGGCTTAGATAAAGAAAACTTCGATTATGAAATAAAAGGACGTTTTAAGTCCATTTATTCTATTCGTAGAAAAATGATCAATCAAAATGTAACTTTTGATGAGGTTTATGATAAATATGCCATTAGAATTATTTACAACCCAAATTCTAATGACGATAAATTTGATGCTTGGAAAATTTATACCATTGTAACCGATTACTTTAAGCCCAACCCTACGCGTTTAAGAGATTGGATTTCTCAACCAAAATCTACTGGTTATGAGGCCTTACATATTACGGTTGTAGGACCTGGTTCTCAATGGGTAGAAGTACAAATTCGCTCTAGTAGAATGAATGAAATTGCAGAAAAAGGGTATGCTGCACATTTTAAATACAAACAGGGAGAAACTAAAGACAACGGATTAGAAGATTGGTTAAATAAATTAAAAGAAACCTTAGAAACACAATCTTTAAATGCAGTAGATTTTGTTGAAAACTTTAAACTAAACCTATATTCTAAAGAAATATATGTTTTTACGCCAAAAGGCGATTTAAAATCACTTCCAAAAAACGCCACTGCTTTAGACTTTGCTTTTTCGATACATACAGATGTTGGTTTAAAATGTAGAGGCGCAAAGGTAAACGGTAAATTAATGCCTTTAAGTCACCAATTAAAAAGTGGAGACCAAATAGAAGTAATTACAACTGCTTCTAATAAGCCAAATGCCAGATGGTTAGATTTTGTAATTACAGCAAGAGCAAAAGCAAGAATTAGAGCTGCTTTAAATGAAGAAGAAAAGTTAATTGCAGATGAAGGAAAAGCTATCTTAACACGTAAATTACGTCATTTAAAAATAAATTTCACGGATAAAAATATTAATGAACTTGTTAATTATTTTAAATTAAAAACAAGTTTCGATTTATTTTATAGAGTTGGTAGCGGTACTATAGACAATACTCTTTTAAAAGCTTTTGTTTCTCAGCGAAACAGTAAAATTTTAAATTTCTTTAAAACCAAACTAAGTAGAAATACTGCTGAAAAAGAATACGTAGAATTAGATTCTGTTACCAACAAATACGACTCTTTAGTGTTTGGTAAAGAAGAACAAAAACTAGATTATAAGCTTTCTAAATGTTGTAATCCAATTGCTGGAGATAAAGTTTTTGGTTTTTTAACCATAAATGAAGGAATAAAAGTTCATAAAATGAACTGTCCGAATGCTATTTCATTACAATCTAACTATGCCTATAGAGTAATGCAGGCTAAGTGGATAGATTCTTCTCAACAAGATTTTAAAGTTATTTTACATATTTCTGGTGTAGACAATCAAGGAATGGCAAATGATGTAACCCGTACTATTTCTAGCAATATGGGCGTTTTTATTAACAGCATAAATATTAAAGGAAATGAAGGTGTCTTTGATGGTAAAATCTCTATAAGTGTTAAAAATAGCTCGCAATTAGATAAATTGATAAAAAACCTTCTTAAAATAGAAGGAGTTAAAAAAGTAGATCGTGTTAATACTTTATAAATATCAATTGATTAAAAGTGGTATTTAATTAAGAAATAACTGTAAATTTGCTTTTTGTAAAAAATAAATCTAAATGAGTAGTTCTCTTGAAAATCAAGAAGTAGTAAAAAAAGTTTTCACCACATATTTAGGCGAAAATAAGCATAGAAAAACTCCAGAACGCTATGCTATTCTTCAAGAAATATATGCGGCAGAAGAACATTTTGATATAGAATCTCTATATATAAAAATGAAAAATAAAAATTATAGAGTTAGTAGAGCTACACTTTATAATACAATAGACTTACTTTTAGATTGCGGTTTAGTTAGAAAACATCAGTTTGATGGGCAATCTATGGCGCGTTATGAAAAAAGTTATTTCGATAAAAATCATGACCACGTTATTTTTACAGATTCTGGAGAAGTAAAAGAATTTTGTGATCCACGAATTCAAATTATAAAAAAAACCATAGAAGACGTTTTTGATATTGATATTCATAATCATTCACTTTACTTTTACGGAACAAAAAAGAACAAATCTTAATTAACATCATAACAAAATAAACAATAATTAACACAACTATAATGGCTGTAGATTTATTACTAGGATTACAATGGGGAGATGAAGGAAAAGGTAAAATTGTAGACGTACTTACAAGAAACTATGATATCATTGCACGTTTTCAAGGTGGACCAAATGCAGGACACACTTTAATTTTTGATGGACATAAACATGTTTTACACACAATTCCTTCTGGAATTTTTCACAAAACGGCTTTAAACGTTGTTGGAAATGGTGTAGTTATTGATCCTGTAATCTTTAAAAAAGAATTAGAAAATCTAGACAAACACAATATAGATTATACTTCTAAATTATTAATTTCTAGAAAAGCACACTTAATCTTACCAACTCATAGATTATTAGATGCTGCTTCAGAAACTTCTAAAGGAAAAGCTAAAATTGGTTCTACATTAAAAGGAATTAGTCCAACTTATATGGACAAAACCGGTAGAAACGGAATGAGAGTTGGAGATTTAGAACTAGACAACTGGAAAGAAAAGTATGATGCTTTAACAGAAAAGCACATTAAAATGCTAGATTTCTTTGATGTTCAGGTAGAATATGATTTAAAAGAATTAGAAGCAGAATTTATTAAAGGAATTGATAAATTAAGAACTTTAGAATTTATTGATAGTGAAGAGTTTTTAAACCAAGCTATAAAAAACAAGAAAACCATTTTAGCAGAAGGAGCGCAAGGTTCTTTATTAGATATTGACTTTGGGACATATCCTTTTGTTACTTCTTCTAACACTACTGCAGCCGGTGCTTGTACTGGTTTAGGTGTTGCACCAAATAGAATTGGTGAAGTTTTTGGAATCTTTAAAGCATACACTACTCGTGTTGGTTCTGGTCCTTTTCCTACTGAATTATTTGATAAAGATGGTGAAGACATGGCAAGAATTGGTCATGAATTTGGAGCAACAACAGGTAGAGCAAGACGTTGTGGTTGGTTAGATTTAGTTGCCTTAAAATATGCTGTAGACGTTAATGGTGTTACACAATTAATGATGATGAAAGGTGATGTTTTATCTGGATTTGATACATTAAAAATATGTACATCTTATAATTATAAAGGAAAAGAAATTAGTCATTTTCCATACAATATTGAACCAGAAAATGTTTCTGTAAACTATTCTGAGTTTAAAGGTTGGGATGAAGATTTAACAGAAATGACTTCTGCAGATCAATTACCTAAGAATTTACTTGACTATGTTGCTTTTATTGAAAAAGAAACAGGAGTTCCTGTATCTATCGTTTCTGTAGGACCAGATAGAAAACAAACAATCACTAGATAATAATCTATAATTGTGACGTTCTAAAATAGCGTTATATAATTTATAAAAAGAAGGTAGTGATTTAATATCACTACCTTTTTTTATTTATAATATTTATTTACATGCTTTCTATTTTTTAACGTCATTGAGAGTTCTATTAGTGTCCTTTTTATATGTAAATGATCACTAATGTTACTATCTACAACTCTCTAAGAGTACGCTTCTTTAATTTAATTTTTATGATTACTTTTAAAAAAAAATAAAACACGAATAATGCCAAATACAGAAGACCTAGAAACCATTAATCTAGACAACCCTTTCAAGAGAACTCTTGTTGGAATTCAATTTTTATTTGTTGCCTTTGGAGCAACTGTATTAGTACCACTATTAATAGATATAGACCCATCTGTTGCCTTATTTACCGCAGGCGTTGGAACATTAATTTTTCATTTAATTACAAAAGGAAAAGTCCCTGTCTTTTTAGGTAGTAGCTTTGCCTTTATTGCTCCAATTATTGCAGCTACTAAATTATATGGTTATGCAGGAGCCTTAGGTGGTTTAATTGCTGTTGGTTTAGTATACGGAATTGTATCTGCAATTATAAAACTGTGGGGATTACGCGTTATTGAAAAAATATTCCCTTCTATTGTGGTTGGTCCCGTAATTATGATTATTGGTTTATCTCTAGCTCCTGTTGGAGTTAATATGGCTAAAACAAACTGGCTTATTGCTCTTTCTGTATTAGTTACAGCTATTGTTATTGTTGTATATTCTAAAGGACTTGTAAAATTGATTCCTATTTTTATAGGAATTGTTGTTGGATACCTTATCTCTATAATTTCTGGATTGGTAGATTTTACATCCGTGAATGAAGCTGCTTGGTTTGTACTGCCTAAATTTACAAGACCAGAATTTAATTGGGGAGCCATCATTTATATGATTCCTGTTGCTATCGCTCCTATTATTGAACATATTGGCGATATGTACGCCATTGGTGGTGTTGCAAACAAAAAATTTGTAAAAGATCCGGGATTACATAGAACATTATTAGGAGATGGAGTAGCAACTGCTTTTGCAGGTTTTTTAGGAGGCCCACCAAATACCACTTATTCTGAAGTTACGGGAGCTGTTGCTTTAACTAAAATTGTGGATCCTCGTGTGTTACGAATTGCTGCTGTAACGGCCATCGTTTTTTCATTAGTTGGAAAGATAAGCGCGATACTAAAAACCATACCACAAGCTGTATTAGGAGGAATTATGCTACTTTTATTTGGTATGATTGCCAGTATTGGAATTAAAACATTAGTAGACGCTAAAACCGATTTTGGCAAAACTAGAAATCAAGTAATTGTTTCTATTATTTTAACCATTGGTATTGGAGGAGCTGAAATTTCTTATGGTAATTTTTCATTAGCAGGAATAGGACTCGCTTCAATTGTTGGTGTAGTATTAAACTTAATTTTACCAAAAAAATCAACACCTATAAAAGGAAGTCACGAAGAATAAATCCATTTTAATTTATATAAAAAAAGCCTTTTAGAAATATTTCTAAAAGGCTTTTTTTATATTTAATTTTTAGAATTACATCATAAACTTAATTATGAATAACACTGAAATTACATACATTATAGGCTTTATTTCTTTATATTTTCCTGTAAATAATTTTAACAGTACAAAAGACAACATACCAAATACAATTCCTTCCGCAATACTATACGTTAATGGCATCATAATAATAGTGAAAAATGCAGGAATTGCTTCTGTAAAATCTTCTAAATTAATTTTTGTAATAGGTGTTATCATCATTAAACCAACAATTATTAAAGCTGGAGCTGTTGCAGCAGCAGGGATAATCATAAATATTGGTGCAAAAAATAAAGAAAGCGCAAACATAATAGCAACCGTTAAAGCGGTCATACCTGTTTTTCCTCCTTCCGCAACACCAGCAGCGCTTTCTACATAGGTTGTTACTGTAGAAGTTCCTAGAATTGCACCTACAAATGTACCAATAGAATCTGCAAATAATGCTTGTTTTACTCTTGGTACTCTTCCTTGTTCATCTAACATTCCAGATTTTGAAGATACACCTACTAAGGTTCCAACGGTATCAAACATATCCACAAATAAGAATGTAAATAATACAATTAACATATCTATTGTAAATACTTGAGAAAAATCAAACTTAAAAAAGATAGGTTCAATTGATGGAGGTAAGCTCACGAATGTGAAATTTTCTGGAATAACAGTAACGCCAACAATTAATCCGATAAGTGTAGAAGATAGAATTCCGATTAAAATGGCTCCTTTCACTTTTTTTACTAATAAAACACCAATAATTAATACACCTGCTAATCCTACCCAAACTGCCGGGTTTTTCATATTCCCTAAAGTTACTAATGTTGCAGAATTATCTACAACTACACCAGTTCCTTTTAAACCTATAAAAGCAATAAATAATCCAATACCAACAGATACTGCGTGCTTTAAATTTAATGGAATTGAATTTACAATCAATTCACGAATATTAAACGCTGTTAATAATAAGAATACAATTCCTTCTAAAAATACTGCGGTTAAAGCAAATTCCCATGTATACCCCATTCCTAAAACTACAGTGAATGCAAAAAAAGCGTTCAGCCCCATTCCTGGTGCTAATGCAAAAGGTAATTTAGCTACTAATGCCATTACTAATGTTGCAATTACTGCAGATAAGGCTGTTGCTGTAAAAACAGCATCCTTGTCCATACCAGCTGCACTTAAAATACTTGGATTTACAGCTAAAATGTAAACCATTGTCATAAACGTAGTGATACCTGCAATAATTTCCGTTCTTAAAGTTGATTTATTTTCGGTAATTTTAAAATATTTATCTAACATCTTTTCGTTATTTAATTATAAGTTCCATTTTACAGCTAAAGTAGGTCTTCCTTTAAATGCATAAGTACCAGCAAAATTATTTGACAGTTCAAGCTCACCTCCTACAGAAAATGTTTTATTTAAATGATACCATAATTGAGGCTCTGATAAGAATACCGTTTTATCACTTAGTCCATTTTCAGACCATAGATCTGCAAATCCAGAAAAAGTTAATTTATTAGCAATGATATTCCAATACCAAGTTCCTGTTGTTTGAAAGTTTCCTTTACTTGTACCTTTAAAAGTTTTGTAACCAGCATAGGTAGAAAATCCCCAAACGGCATTTGACTTACCATAATTAGCTCCAAAAATCCAAGCATTATTTATGGTATAACCATTTAAACCTGTACCCCTTTCAAAAGTTCCTAATCCACCATTATATTCAATATGTAACCCAACTGGCATTTTTTCAGTTTTTAAAACACGTGCAATTTCAAAATATGCTTGACTAATTCCATTGTCTGCATTAAAATCAAAATCAGTAAAAGTATAAGTGTTTCCGTAGTTATCGGGTTTAAACATTTCAAAAGTTAACGTTACATGTTCACGAGCTAAATCATAGTGACTTTGAAAATTTTGAGCACTTAAAGTTACAACGGTAAAAAGAGCAAAAAGAGTAGTAATTTTTTTCATTATAATAAGTTAAAATTAAGCGTTAAACTTACCTTAAAATGTAGAAAACAGCCTTTTATAAATAGTTCAATTATAAACAATATACTTTTAATTCATTATAGGTAATCACTTATAAATCAGTTTTTAAAAAGGTTAAACATAAAATTAAGAAGTGAAATAAAAAAATGTTAATAAGTTTTATTCTTTAACATGTTAAACACCTCTTAAAAAAATCTAATAATATCACTTTCTATAAAAAGAATTTCAAACCTTAATCCAATAATTAAATCACTAAAAAACAACACCTTATATCTTTAAATTACAAATACATATTATACAAAACAATCAAGGTTATTTCTTGTACAACTCTAAGTAAACAATATTAGATATAGCACTAATTTATGATAAACTAAAAAAGCATCTTTCAAATGAGTGAAAGATGCTTTTTATATAAAATATTCAAGATATTCTAAAAATATTGCCTTATAAGAGGATATTGATATAAACTAAATTTATAATGTTCTAAAATATTCTAAAATTAATCTAGTTTCTTTTTCTGATAAATGTTGATTAGCCATTGGCACACCCTTAAATTGAATTAACAAAGCCTTTGCTATTGGATCTTTTTTAACCATTTCTTCTGGATTTAAAATCATATTCATTACCCACTCTGGAGAGCGTCTTTCTAAAATTCCATCAGGACTAGGCCCTATAAATTTTTTATTAGCTTTATGACAAGAAGAACATTTACTTTTAAATATTAACTTTCCTTCTTCTGCCATTTTTTGATCAATAGTCCCATCTAGAGTAACAGACTTTACAGGACCAATTCCTTTGTTATTTAAATCTATTGTTATCTCTTCTTTTTCTACTACTTTAGTTTTGGTCTCTTTTTCCGGAGCTTTTTTTACAGCTGCTTTTTTAGTTGGTAAGTCGTTTGTAGATTTCTTTTTTTCTTCTCCTCCACAACTAATTAATAATAGTATTGCAAACAAAGCGATTAAATTTCTTATTTTCATTTTTGGTGTATTTAAAGGTTAATTGTTATTTTCTGTAAGTACTCGTTTTTAGTATGTTTTTTATTATTTGACTTGTATTACTACTAACAAATTTAAAAAAGTAGTCTGCAAAAAAACATGACAGTTATCATATTTAAAGACTTTATTGTCTTTTATAAAAATAACTTTTTACTCAGAAGAAAACCACATTAATCACCTTATAATTAATAATTTAAAATATTTATAATTATTATATCTCCTCTATTAATAAACATAAAAAAAGCCTCTTTTAATATTAAAAGAGGCTTTTTTTATGATAAATATTATTCCTTATAAATTCTCTATTTCTACACCTATTAAAACAAGTTTTTGTTGTTCTATTTTAAGTGAAGTTAAAAGTGCTTCTTTGCTATCTTTAAAAGCTTCTTTTTTCGCTAAAAATAATTCATTGTAATACTCAATTCCGGCTTCTAAATTCTTTTTAAACTTAGTTAAAGTTCTTAATTGTTTTTTATCAATTGTAGCTTTTGCTTCATTTACTTTATCTTGTAAATGGGTAATATAAAGAGATAATTCTTTTACAAAAACATTTGGTCTATCTGTTCTGGTCATCATATTTTTTCTTCCATAAATATGGTCTGTAATATCACATAAACTCATTATTTTATCATAATATGCCATATTAGGTCCAGGGCAAACAGAAACCCCTTCTCCAATTTTCTTGGTACTTAAATTATTCAAAATTAAAGTAGATGTACCTAAACCAACACAAATACAAGACTTTTCTGTAACCTGATTTATTTTTTTCTCTTTTTCTTCTGAAGAAATTTCTAAAGCATCTATTTCTTTTAATTTTAAATGCTGATACTCTCTAGATGCAGTACACAAACCTGTATCTTTAAATTCATGATTTAAAGCAATAAATTTATTCGGACAAGAAGTACCTGGTCTTCCTTTATCTATTAGCATTTGTCTTTGTACATCTTTTGTATTTCCTTTTAATGTGTTAAAAGGAACTCCTAATGGAGAGCTGTTGCTTAAATATAAGTCTTGTTCTTTAGCTTTTGCTAATTGTGCTACCGTTTTCTCATCAACACTTGTTGCTTCCGGAACCAATAAAAATGGACTTCCCCACCCTACAGAATCTAGTTGATATTCTTCTAATAAAAAAGAATGCTCTTCACCAGTACCAACACCACCTTGCGTTGTTATTTTAAGTTCTAAATTTTTGGTAGGAATTATACGGTCTGCATCTTTTAAAGCTTGCTGCATTAATTCTTGCGTTTGATTGATTAAAGTTTCCTTGTTTTCTTTAAATTCTTTTAAAACAGGTCCCATTAAAAAACCATCCGTAGCAAAAGCATGTCCACCACAATTTAATCCAGATTCTACTCTATATTCAGAAACCCATAATCCTTTTTTAGCCAAAAATTTACCTTGTATAAATGCAGATCTATAATCGCTTACTTTTAAAATAATCTTCTTTTTAATGTTTCCGTTTACATCCGGAAAAAAATCATCAAAATTACTCATGTAAGTATATAACCTTGGGTTCATACCAGCAGATAGAATTAAAGAGGAAGATAATTTACTGTTAGAATATCCTCTTAATGCAGCATGTGCATCATTATATTCAATAGGTAATAACTCTTTATCTACATAATTTCCTTTATCAATTTTAGTCATAATATTGACATCAATACTCCCCATTGATAAGTTTTTAGTAGCCCAATCTTTCAGCTTAGAAAAATCTACGCCTTCTTCTGTCAGTTTTAAAAACTCTTTCCTTAATGAAGAATATTCTGGTAACATGTGAATATAATCCATTAAAGCTTTACTTTTTTCTGAAGTAATATTCTTTAATTGATTGAACTTTTCTTCTGTTTGATCATGTAATAAATCTAAATAAGAAGTAATTCTCTTTGCTCTAAAATCATCAACTTTATCTGAAATTTCTTTATATGGTATTTCAAATTTTTCGCTGTAAATTTTTCGCATTTTTTCTACTAAAATATCATCCACTAAAGAAATAACAGAATCTATACCAAATTGTGCTACTTTTAAAGGAGAATCTATTGTAAACCCAATTCCCATAACAGGAATGTGAAATGAATGTGCGTTTTTCATTGTTTAATTTAAATGTTTAACTAAATTTAATTAAGCTTGCAATTTATATGTATCTGCCTTTAAAAAACATGATTAATATCATTAGAAGAAAAAAAACTAAGCATTAAACAAATAACACTCAGTTTTTTAAACGATATATTAGATATAAAATATTCTTATTCTTTATTTTTTTGCTCTAAAAGAATGGCTTTAGGAAACAAAATATTATTTTCTAAATGAATATGTTGATGTAAGTCTTGCTCAAACTCATCTAATTTAGCATACAACGCCTTAAATGTATTACAAGCTCCTTCTGGTGGTGTATAATTATTAGAAAGTTTTTTAATTTCCTTTAAGATATCACCAGCACTTTCATGTTCTTCTTCCATCATTGCTATTGGATTGTTTACGGTTCCAAAATGAGGTTGATTCACTTTTACTCCTTCTAAATCTGCTTTTACTAACTTTTTAATAAAAGGGAACAAAATAAGTTCTTCCTTTTTTAAATGTGCTGCTAATTCCTGTGCTACCTCAATAAAAAGTTTATTAATTTCTACAACTTCGGTATAATGATGTCCATGAACTTTAGCCACTTTAGCGGCATATTGCAATATTATTGGAGTACTTTCTTCTACATAAGCATGGTGAATGTTTATAATATGATCTACCAAAAAATCTAGCTTCCAACTATCATAATTATATGTATTAGAGGTTGGGGTATTTATATTTAATAGTTCTTGCTCAATTTCTTCAAAAGAAACATTGTGCTTTTTACATGCTTTTTCTATAGAAATTCCTCCTCCACAACAAAAATCTATTCCGTGTTTTTTAAATACATCTGCTGTTTTTATATTGTAAGTTACTACTTCTGCTACTGTATTATCTTTTGTAATTTTCATTTTAATATGTTTTAACTGTTTCTATAATTTTTGTAATAGTCTCATTATTATCAACTCCTAATCCTTCTTGTTGATGTACCAATTCTCCTTCCGGATTAAAAACACTGATAATGTTAGAGTGTGAAAAATCTAATGGAGAAATTTGTTTGTATTTTACAGCTAAAACATTCGCAAACTCTCTAACACCACTTTCTGTACCTTGTAATAAAGTCCATTGTTTGTTGTCTATAAAATTTTCTTTAGCAAACTCTTTCAACTTTTTTGGAGTGTCATTTTCTGGATCTATACTTACCAAAACAAATGCAACATCATTTTTTAAATCTGTTGGAATTTTTTCTTCAATATTTCTCATATCTGCTGTTAACCTTGGGCAAGCAGCTTTGCAAGTGGTATAAATCATTACCATTACCAAAGTTTTACCTTTTAGTTCTTTTAGCGCTATTTCCTTACCATCTTGTGTATTCCATTTAGAGGTTAGGTTAAAAATAGATTCATCAGAAATCATAGTAGACAAAACCTTTTTTATCACTTTTGATGTTGGCCTTAATTTCATTTCACAAACAGGACAAACACCTTCTTCTGCATATACTTTATCTCCCTCACATTTCATGGGGCATTGGTACTCCTCTTTACTACTTTCTTTAGAAGTAGGTGAATTACAAGAGCTTAATAATGTTGCTGTTACAACCAATAACAATATGTATTTAAGTATTTTCATTTTTCTATTTTTTAGTATCTTTTACACATCTAAAACCTAGGTTTTTCATGGTATATTTTGCTTTTAAACTTCCCCTAATTGCGTACCTCATAAAAGCAGCATAATTCATTAAATCTGTTGCATTTACGGCTGCACTTCCACAGAATAGATTATTATCTGTATCTACATCTTTTCTAGATTCTCCAGAAATTAACACCGAATTAAAATCTGAAGTCCACTCCCAAACCAAACCATGTAAATCATATACTTTCCAATAATTTTTAAAAGTAGATCCTATTGTTTGGTTAAAACTCTTTGGTTTTTCATACCAACCTAAAATAAAGGCATTGTATTCCTTTAATTTTCTAGCATCTGGTATGTTTTTATTAGCCATCGCTACATACTCCCATTCATCTACTGTTGGCAACCTTTTACCTTGACATTCACAATACTCTTTTGCCGCAAACCAAGATACTTGAGTTATTGGAGATTGCTCTTTTTGATTTTCACCTAAAATAGTATCAGATTTCCAATCTCGTAAATAACTTCCATCAGCAAATAATTTTATGACTTTACTTTTTTGCCATTTTGAAAATTTCTTTACAAAATCTATATACTCTTTATTTGTAACCGGATACACATCCATTAAAAAATCATCAATCTTAACATTCATAGAATCTCTACCATATAAAGGCATGTATTCTCCTCCTTTTATTTGTACCATTTTAGATTGACAACTTGTATTGGTTGCATTAAGTAGAAATAAACAAATTGTCAATCTTAAAATAGTTTTCATAGTATTGAATTGAGGTTATTAATGGCTGCTTTTTACTTCTTTTACTGTGTTTACTGTAACATTGGTTTTATTATTTCCCCAAGAATTATATACATAAGTAAGTACATCTGCCACTTCTACTTCGGTAAGTGTTTGTCTTGTCATTACACTGTTATATTTATTTCCGTTTACAGTAATTTCACCTGTTTTACCATGTAACACAATACCAACAGCTCTTTTAACATCTGCATTTAAATAATCTGATTTTGCTAAAGGAGGAAATGCATTCGGTATTCCTTGTCCTTCTCCTTGGTGGCAAGCAAAACAAGTAGTCATGTAAACTTGTTTACCATCTGCTATTTTTTTAGCCAAAGGTTTTTCTGCAGTATTCACAGCCACTTTTTCTTTATTATCATTTGGCATTGTTTGAATAGTACCTCCTTCTGGGTGATAAATTCCTTCTTGTTTTACTCCAGAATATAATTTTTTATTTTCTTCTCCAGATACTTTTAGCATTCCTAAAGCACCTTTGTTAAACGCTCTAAAAATAGCATGATCTACTAAAATAAATGTTCCGGGTACTTCTACTTTAAATTCTACAATTGCTGCACCACCAGAAGGAATTGATGTAGTTTGTACATTTGTATTTATTAAATCGCCACCTTCTACATGTACTTTATCAAAAATTTCTCCAATAACATGAAAAGAGGATGTTAAGTTTGGACCACCATTACCTACAAATAAACGAACCGTTTCGCCAACATTTGCTGTAATTGCATTATCACCAGTTAATGACCCCACTTTACCGTTAAAGACAACATAATCTGCATCTTCTTTTATAGCTTTTGTCATATCAAAAGGTTGTAGCCCTTTTTCATCGGTAGCTCCTTTGGTATAAAAGTCCCCTTGCATAATATAATATTCTTTATCTACTTTTGATAAACCACCTTCTGGTTCCACCAAAATTAAACCATACATTCCGTTTGCAATATGCATTCCAACAGGTGCGGTAGCACAGTGGTATACAAACAAACCAGGATTTAATGCTTTAAAAGAAAACGTTTTATTATGACCAGGAGCCACAAAAGAAGAGGTTGCTCCACCTCCAGGTCCCGTTACCGCATGCATATCTATATTATGTGGTAATTTATTATCTGGATGATTAGATAATGTAAATTCTATTTCATCTCCCACTCTAGTTCTTATAAAGCTTCCTGGAACAGAACCACCAAATGTCCAGTAAACATATTGTACGCCATCTGTCATGGTTCCTTCTTTTTCAAGAATTTCCATATTAACTAATAACTTTTTAGCCGTTCTATCTCCTATTGGAGCGGGCACAAAAGGAGGCGAAGTTAATTCTGCTTCCATAGTTCCTTTTATATAAATGTTAGAACTATCTACTTTAGCTAATTCTTGTTTTGGTTCACTCTTACAATTAATAAGAAGTAAACTTCCTGCAAATAGTATGCACACTGCTTTTAATAATTTCATTTTTGTTTCGATTTTTAGGTTTAGTTACAATAAAAGACTTTTTAATCCTTTATTATGAAGCAAAATTATTAATCTTCTTTAAAAAAATAAATGATATTTATCATACTAAAAGATAGTTTTATCTTTATATTTTTACAAAAAATATAAAATGTTATCAAATTCAAGTAAATATGCTATAAGAGCAGTACTCTATCTTACCGAAAAAGCGAGTGTAGATAATAAAATTGGCTCTAAAAAGATTGCAAATGATTTAACCATGCCAGCACCTTTTTTAGCCAAGACTTTACAAGAATTAACTAAAAAAAATATAATAAGCTCTGTAAAAGGACCTCATGGAGGATTTTATTTAACAGAAGCTAATGAAAAAAACTCCTTATTAGATATTATAGATTGTATTGATGGAGTAGAAAAATTTAATGAATGTTATTTAGGACAATCAGAATGCAGCGATACTAACCCTTGTGTTGTTCATCAATTATATGTACCATTTAAAGACAAATTAATTTCTAAATTAAAAAAGAAATCCATTTTAGAAATGTCTATGGAGTATGTGAAAAATAATAATATTATAAATACTTTATAACAATGATGAAAGCCAAAACACAAAGTTTTGTCGCACTTTTGTATTTTTTAATTGCTTCTTCGTTAGGTATTCTATTACGTCTTTTTCCTATTATTGATATAAATATTGATTATAAATTTTTTGTACACACCCACTCTCATGTAGCTCTGTTAGGTTGGGTATATATAGGTTTAACAAGCTTACTATTTTACTTGTATATAAAAGAAGAAGCTAAAAGAAAATACACAAAATTATTTTTGTTCACCCAAGTTACTATTGTAGGAATGCTTATTAGTTTTCCGATTACAGGTTACGCCTTATTCTCTATTATTTTTTCTACATTATTTATAATTTGCTCTTATTGGTTTTATGCTTTTTTTAGAAAAAACAATAATTTAGACAAAGATAGTTCTGCTTTAAAATTTATAAATACATCGCTACTATTTATGATTATTTCTAGTATTGGCCCTTGGTCTTTAGGAATAATTATGAATACCTTAGGTAGTACATCTCATTGGTATAAAAATGCTATTTATTTCTATTTACATTTTCAATATAATGGATGGTTTATTTTTTGTTTATTAGGACTCTTTTTTTCATTTTTAGAGAAGCATCACAGCATTATTCCTAAGAAAAAAGCTGTTTCTTTTTATAGATTGATGTTATGGGGTTGTGTGTTTACTTTACCACTGTCTTTTTTATGGGTTAAACCACATGTAACTATTTATATATTAGCGCTATTAGGAGTACTTACTCAATTCTTTGCTTTAATACAATTTTATCAACTAATTAAGCATCAAAAATCATTTTTAAAAGAAAAAACAACACCTTTTTTCTACCGATTAATCAGCTTTATTTTTGTATTATTTACTCTAAAAACGTTAATGCAATCTATTACGGTAATCCCTTATTTTGCAACCTTATCTTATCAAATAAGAGACTTTGTTATAGGGTATTTACATCTTGTTTTTCTGGGTATTATAAGCCTAAGTATCTTGTTTTTTTTACATCAAAACAAACTATTAAAATTACCCAAAGTTTGGATAAGCATTTACTTAATTGGTTTTCTTTTTTCTGAAATTTTAATATTCTATAAAGGATTTTGCAATTGGCAGCAATTATCTATCATTAATAATTATTATACAATATTAGTACTGATTTCTGTATTGATGCCAATTGGTATTTTAGGAATATTTATTACGAATATAAAACCTACTTTTTCCAATCTAAAAGAACCTGTTTAGCAAATACTTCACATTGGTCTAAAGTGTCTGTAACATGCTTTAACGTTGTTTTAGGGTTTATTAAACACATTCTAATTACTACTTGACTTTGTAAAACAGTAGTTACTAAAAAGGCTTCTCTAGAGTCTACCACTCTCGTAGAAATTTCTTGATTTAATCTATCTACTTCTTCTTCTGTTAAATCTTTATTTAGCGGATTATATCTAAAGTTAATAATGGCTAAAGTAGCCGGAGAAACAATTTCCCAGTTTTTACTTTTTCTTAGGATGTCTTCAGTTTTATCAGCCAAATCTATATTATAGGTAATGGCTTTCTTAAATGCATTTAGACCATACGTTTTTATAGACATATAAAATTTTAAAGCTCTAAACCTTCTTGTTAACTGAATTCCGTAATCATAAAAATTAATTTCAGACTCATTTCCTTCAATATCCCTTAAATACTCTGGTTTTTCACTAAATGTATTACTTAACCAAGAGGCATCTTTTACTAGTAGACAACCAATCTCATACGGTTGAAAAAACCATTTATGAGGGTCTACCGTTAAAGAATCGGCACGTTCTATTCCGCGTAAAATTCTACTCCCTTTTTTAGATAAAATTGCAGCAGCACCATAAGCACCGTCTATATGAAACCAAAGATTTTCTTTTTCACAGATGTCTGCTAAATCATCTAAAGGATCTACAGTACCAGTATTGGTAGTACCTGCAGATGCAATAATACAAAATGGTTTTTTGCCTTCTAACTGATCTCTTGCAATTTCATTTTTAAGTTTATTCATACTAAACTTAAACTCTAAATCTGTCGGAATTATTTTAATCTGTTCCTTTTTAAAGCCTAAAACACGAATTGCTTTAATATTGGAAGAATGTGCTTGGTCTGATAAATAAATAACGCCTTTAGAAAAATCATCGCCACATTTTACTCTTCTCGCTGTTGTTAAGGCTGTTAAATTAGCCATAGAACCCCCACTTGTAAAAATTCCGCCTCCTTTAGTTACAGGAAAATCGAACATTTTTAACAACCAATTTAAAGTTACAATTTCTAGTTCTGCAGCTGCAGGAGAAACAATCCATCCGCCAGAAAAAATATTAAAACCTGTTGCTAAAGAATCTGCCATGGTACTTATAAAATTACTTGGGCCAGGTACAAAAGAAAAAGATTTCGGATGCGTAGAAATATTACTGTTTGGCAGCACATTATCTACCACAAAATCTAATACTTCATTTGCATCTGTAGCATTATCTGGAGCTTCACTTAAAAATAATGAGTCCATTTCTTCTCTAGAAGCCTTAATTACTGGCTTTTTATGTTCTTCTTCTGTATAATGGTCTACAATAGTATCTACTATTTTATAGCCATAAGACTGCATTTCTTCTTTTGTTAAGTAAAAGGGTGATTTCATTCTAAATAATTTTGTCGCAAATTACGTCAACTTAAACTTTTATTGAAGATAAAAGTTGTTTTATCTCAATAGTAAGCCCCAAAAACTTCATTTTAACGTTATGAATAAATGATTTTTATTCATCATTTAACATCTACTTATCCGAAAATGATATCGTTTTAATACAAATATCTATAATTATGTAAAAAAGTGACAAAAGTCATTTTTTATCCCTAATTATAATACAATATTTGTTAGAAATTCAAAGCCTATTATTGTGAAGGACCTAATGAATAAAAGTATTGCAACAATAGTTATTGAGAACATAAATACTGCCTCCGTTTTTAAAAAATATAAAATAGACTTTAGTATTCATGGAAACATGTTACTTAGTAAGGCTTGTGAAGAAAAAAACACCAATTTAAAACACATTCTAAAGGATTTAAAAGCAGTAAATGATAAGGTTTACTATTTGAAAGATTATAATTCTTGGAAATTAGATTTTTTAATTGATTTTTTAGTGAATATTCAACATGAGTATAAAGAAGAAAATATATTATTCTTAAAAGAATATGGAAAAAAAGTAACTGCTATCTATGGGCAAGAATACAAAGAACTTATAAAAATTAATCTGTTAATATTAGAAATTGCAGATAGTGTTCTAGAGCACATGAAAAATGAAGAATGCATTATTTTTCCTTATATAAAGAAACTTATTAAGGCGAATACTAAAAAAATAGTGACTAATACATCTAATTCTCCTTTAAACAGACCTATTGATATTATAGAAGATGATCATGAAAAAGTGAGTAAAACATTTAAAAAAATAGCTGAACTAACCAATAATTATAAGATTCCAGAAAATGCATGTATCTCTTTTAAAGTCTTATACCTAAAATTACAGCAATTTGAAGAATTATTAAACAATCATATTCATATAGAAAATAATATCTTATTTCCTAAAGCAAAAAAGTTAGAGCAATCTTTATTAATACTTTGATTGCTTAATTCAACCAATTTTTAGTTTTCTTTAATACATAGCCATTTTCTTTTCATTATTTTTGCTTAAAATTCATCATTTTGAAAAGAATACTTTTTTTATTTCTTGTTATTTCATCCTTCGTTTCTTTTTCTCAAGAAAACAGAAAAATAGAATATTATGCAGAGCAGCAAGAAGCTGATGAGGAAAAATATCCTGGAGCAACACTACTAATTGGTAATGTTAAAATGATTCATGATGGAATTATTTTAACTAGTCAACAAGCCTTATACTATAAAGATAAAAACTTTTTTAGAGCTATTGGTAATGTATTAATTAAACAAGGAGACACAATTACTCAAACGAGTAGTTATACAGATTACAATGCCAATTCTAAACAAGCGCTTTCTTGGGGAAATGTGGTTTTAAAAGACCCAACAATGACCTTAACAACGGATACATTGCATTTTGATCGATTAAATCAGAAATTATATTACAAAAATTACGCTACCATAAAAGACCAAACAAATACTTTAAAAAGTAAAAATGGAAACTTTTATTTAGAAGATAAAAAGTTTACTGCAACTACAAGAGTTACCGTAGTAAACCCAGAACATCATCTAGAATCTGATCATTTAGATTATTATACAAACTCTGGACTAACCTATTTATACGGGCCAACGACTATTACAAATACAGAAAATGATAATAGAATTTATTGTGAAAAAGGATTCTATAATACCAAAACAGATGTTTCTCATTTTGTTAAAAATGCCAAACTCTATTTAAAAGAAAGAACTGTAGAGGGAGATAGTTTGTATTATGATAAAAGAAAAGGGTTTGCTTCTGCCACCAATAATATTCAAGTTATAGACACCGTTCAAAACTTTATAACAAGAGGTAATTATGCCGAAATATTTGAATTAAAAGATTCATTATATATCATTAAAAAGGCTGTAGCTATTTCTATTATAGATAAAGATTCTATGTTTATTCATGGAGATACTCTTTTGGTTACCGGTAAACCGGATAAAAGAATTGTAAGAACCTACCATAATGTAAAAATCTTTAAATCTGATTTACAAGGAAAGTGCGATTCTATACACACAAATCAAGAAACTGGCTTGACAAAAATGTTTAAAAACCCTGTAATTTGGTCAGATCAAAATCAAATTACTGGAGATACAATTCACCTGCTTTCTAATGTAGAAACCCAAAAACTAGACTCTTTAAAGGTATTAAACAACTCATTTATAGTTTCTAAAGATTCTATTTCTAACAAAGACTTTAACCAAATTAAAGGTAGAAATATGTTTGGGAAGTTTAAGGAAAATAAATTGCACTTACTTCTGGTAAAAGGAAATGCAGAATCTGTTTATTTTAATAGAAATGCAGAAACCAATGTTTTAGAAACCATAACAAAAGAAATATCTAGTAATATAGAATTTACTTTAGACCAAGGACAAATTGAAACCATAAAGTATTTAAAAAAATCTGATGGAGATACTTACCCTCCTTCTAAATTACCAGATGATGTTAGAGAGTTAAAAGGTTTTATTTGGCGAGAAGATGAACAGCCTAAAAAGATGGAAGACATCTTTATAAAGGACGATAAAAACACATCTTCTTCTAAAACAGAAAATAAAGTCGAAAAAATTTCTGACCTTCTGAGTAAGAAAAAGGTTCTTAAAGACAAAAAAGAGATTAAATTACCAAAATCAGCTATTTCTCCTAAAAAACAATAAGTTGAAAAAAGACTTCTTTAAATACCAAGCACAAACTACTCCTCACCCATTGGCTATAGAAATATCTAAGGCAAAAGGAAGTTATATTTATAATACTTCGGGTAAAGAATATTTAGACTTTGTAGCTGGGGTTTCTGCAAACAGTTTAGGTCATAATCACCCAAAAGTTACAAATGCCATAAAAAATCAATTAGATTCTTATGCGCATGTTATGGTTTATGGCGAGTTTATACAGCAGCCACAAGTAGCATTATGTAAATTATTAGCTCAAAATTCTCCAGAGAATTTAAACGCAGTTTATATTACAAACTCAGGAACAGAAGCTACAGAAGGTGCTTTAAAATTAGCCAAAAGAGTTACCAATAGAGCCGAAATAATTGCTGCAAAAAACTCTTATCATGGTAATACAATGGGGTCTATGAGTGTTTCTGGCGTAGAAAAACAGAATCAAGTTTTTAGACCTTTAATACCTGGTACAAGATTTATTGAATATAATAATGAAAGTAAAATAGATAAAATAACTTCTAAAACTGCAGCCGTAATTTTAGAAACCATACAAGGTGGTGCTGGTTTTATTGAACCTAAAAATGGTTTTTTAACCAAAATAAAACAACGCTGTTTAGAGGTTGGTGCTTTGTTAATTTTAGATGAAATACAAACAGGTATTGGAAGAACAGGTAAATTTTGGGGATTTGAAAACTACAATGTAATTCCGGATATTGTAATTACAGGGAAAGGTTTAGGTGGTGGAATGCCAATTGGTGCTTTTATTGCTGATTTTAAAATGATGAGTTTATTAAAAGACAATCCTAAATTAGGACACATTTCTACATTTGCAGGTCACCCTGTTATTTCTGCAGCAGCCGTAGCAACTGTAACAGAAATTACTCAGAATAACTTTATTAAAGAAGCGTTACGCAAAGAAGCATTGATTAGAAAACATTTGGTACATCCTTCAATTGTAGAGATTAGAGGAAAAGGATTAATGTTAGCGGCCATTTTAGAAAGCCCCGAATTAAACTCTAAAGTAATTTTGAAATGTTTAGAAAATGGGTTAATTCTTTTCTTTTTATTGTTTGAAGAAAAAGCAATGAGAATTACGCCTCCATTAACCATTTCTGATGAAGAAATAATAAAAGGCTGCAATATCATTTTAAAAACTATTGACGAAGTAACCCAATAAGTTTTTTATAAATTAATCTAACCTTTTTATAAACAGAAAAGAGCAATTATATAACTATAATTGCCCTTCAAATAAATCAACCATTAACATAATAGTAGATTATATTTTTTTTCTGTTATCTTATTACACTTCCAGATAAAACTGCTTTTGGTCCTGCTCCCATAGAAATTACGGTATGGTTATCTGCATCTGCTGGTACAACATGTGCCAAAGGCTTTAACGTAAAAGGTGCTGGACTATTATCTGGGCTAGGTTCAACAGAAATTACTACTGTTGCTCCTTTTAAATCTGTAGGAAAATCTACACCTGCAGCAGATCCCATTACATAATCTTCTCCTGGAAAACCTGGTCCATTTCCAACGGCCCCTTTATAAGGTGAAGTTGCAGCGTTATCATCTGCAGCATCTACAGCTGTAAAAGTACCTGTACTTACTGGTGTTCCGTTTAAAACTACCCATCCTTCATATTTCCATCCATCTGTTAAAGTTGGTAATCCTAAACCGGCAACAGCAGGAGGCGTTGTGTTATCTAAAAACCAAATTCCACTTGCTTCATTGCTATCATCATTATCTGTAGGTGTTGCTAAAAAGTATTTTCCCCAAGAAGATCCTAAAGCTTTAATTTCTCCACTAGAATCAACAACAATGTTATCAGAATTTACACTTGCTGTGTCTCCAGAAAAGTTACCAGCTAAAAGCTTCGTTGCTGCTGGTGCTAAAGCATCTGCTCCAGTTTCTCCTGCAGGTTCAATAGATAAAACAAAAGTTGTTGCTGCTTGTAAATTATCAATACCAACAGTATACGTTTGCGGAAAAGTTACACTTGTAAAAGTACCTGTACTTACTGGGCTTCCGTTTACAATTAACCATCCTTCGTAAACGAAATCAGCTCCTAATTCTTCTAAACCTGTAAAGTCTACTATTAAATCTCCTGTTGTTGGTACAATGTTGTTGTTGTTGTTGTCATCGTCGCTACAAGCTACAAAAGTAGTTGCAAGTGCAAATGCGAATGCTAAATTTAAAATTTTTTTCATCTTATTAATATTTATGTTAATGTTGATGACAAAATTATATGTTTAAAGCATCTTGAAATGTTAGCTAGCGAACACTTAAGCTATTTTTTGAAGTAATCTTATTTCTTTTCTATTAAAAGTGATAATACTTTCCTCTTTTAACTCGTTCATTAATACATTTAAGTTAGATCTAGAAGTACCTATTAATGATGCAATATCTTTCTGTGTATATGGGTGTTCAATAACCTTATCTCCTGTTTTTTCACAATCATAACCAAACTCTTCACAGAGTTCTTTCATAAATTCTAAAAAACGTGTTTTGGTATCTTTAAATAAAATTAATTGTAATCTTCTTTCTAATTTTTTAAAACGAAGCCCAAGAAACTTATAAATTTTTAAACTAAATGTTTTATTATCACGCATTAAATCGTGCATCGTATCTACTCCTATTGGGCAGATTGATGTGGATGCATCTACAGATTGAGCAAATTCATTTCTAACTTCTACTCCTAAAATGGCTTTTTCTCCAAACAATTCTCCTTTGGTTAAAATAGCCTTAACTACTTCTGTACCATCTTCATTATAATATCCTAGTTTTACTTTTCCTTTTTCAATTAAATAAATTTTACTTGCCGTGTCTTCTTCAAAATAGATATAATCGCTCTTTTTATAAGCATCGAAAGTATGACACTCTTTGTATTCTTTAAATTTATGCGGACAAAGAAGATTAAATAAATTTACGTTATCAAAAAACCATAAGTTATTCATAAAAAAGAGTTTCAGTTTTGGTTTTAGTAAGTCTAAAAACATAGTAATAGCTTACAAAATTTAATAAATTAAACCAAAAACTTTAACAATAAATTTGGATCAGGACAATTCTTCTTATAAAACGTTATATTTTCTTCGGATGAAACTCCTGGATAATCACCAAAATTAACCTCTAAATCTCTAATTATTTGAAAGTGTAAATGCGGTGCATAATCTCCATTTACAGATGAATCTCCTAAATACCCAATAATATTTCCTTTTAAAACCAAGTCTCCAATTTTTATATCTTCTATGGATGCTAGCGTTAAATGTCCATATAGAGTATAAAAAGTTTCACTTTCTAATTGATGTTTTAAAATGATTGTTGGTCCGTAATCACCATAATTCTTATTATTTTTAAAACTATGAACTTCCCCATCTAAAGCTGCTAAAACTTTGGTGTTTTCACCACACCATAAATCTATACCTAAATGAATATTTCTTTTTTCATTTTCTAGTTGATTTTTAAAATATTCGCTTCTATCGTAAATATTCCTTTTTTCTAAATAACCTCCAAAAGCTACCTTAGCTTTGTTTTGTTCTAAAAATAATTTTATATATGTTTCCCATTCCGAAGAAGAAGAGATATCAAATTGTAATAAATCTTTATTTTGAGAAGAAATTGCGATAGGATAATAACTCTCTAAAGAAATTTGTACATCAATTACAGCTAAAGACTCTTTAGATATTTGACTTAAAAACTGATTGAATTTTTCTGTATTCATAATTGTAGGGAACAAAAAAACTCTCGAATTTCTCCGAGAGCTTTATATTTAAAATACTTAAATTTTAAGCATTTTCTTTTTTAATTAAGTTTAAGGCAGAACCTTCATTATACCATTCAATCTGACCTTGATTATAGGTATGGTTTGTAATAATGATATCTTTAGATCCATCTGCATGTACAACCTCTATAGTTAAAGGTTTATCTGGTGCAAATTCATTTAAATCTAAAAAGTTAAACGTATCATCTTCTTGAATTAAATCGTAATCTGCTTCATTATTAAATGTTAAACCTAACATTCCTTGTTTCTTTAAGTTGGTTTCATGAATTCTAGCAAAAGATTTTACTAAAACAGCAGCAACACCTAAATGTCTTGGCTCCATAGCAGCATGTTCTCTAGAAGAACCTTCACCATAATTATGGTCTCCAACCACAATAGATTTAATTCCTGCAGCTTTATAAGCTCTTGCTGTATCTGGCACTCCACCAAACTCGCCTGTTAATTGATTTTTAACAAAATTTGTTTTTTTACCATAAGCATTTACAGCTCCAATTAAACAGTTATTAGAAATATTATCTAAATGCCCTCTATAACGCAACCATGGTCCTGCCATAGAAATGTGGTCTGTTGTACATTTACCAAATGCTTTTATTAATAATTTTACACCTGTTAAATCATTTCCTAACGGCGTAAAAGGCTCTAATAATTGTAATCTGTCAGAATCATCTTTTACAGCAATTTGTACATGACTTCCATCTTTTTCTGGTGCTAAATAACCATCATCTTTTACTTCAAAACCTTTTGGAGGTAACTCCCAACCAGTTGGTTCATCTAACATTACTTCTTCACCGTTTTCGTTGATTAATGTATCCGTAATTGGATTAAAATCTAAACGACCCGCAATAGCAATAGCAGCTGTTAATTCTGGTGAAGCAACAAAAGCATGTGTATTTGGATTACCATCTGCACGCTTAGCAAAGTTTCTATTAAAAGAATGTACAATACTATTTTTAGGTGCATTTTTTGGATCATCATAACGAGCCCATTGTCCGATACAAGGTCCACAAGCATTGGTAAATATTTTAGCATCTAATTTTTCAAAGATGCCAATAATACCATCTCTGTCTGCGGTATATCTTACTTTTTCAGATCCAGGATTTATCCCTAATTCCGATTTCATTTTTAAACCTTTATCCAAAGCTTGTTGTGCAATAGAAGAAGCTCTTGATAAATCTTCGTAAGAAGAGTTGGTACAAGAACCTATTAATCCCCATTCAACTTTTAATGGCCAATCATTATCTTTAGCTGCTTTTGCCATATCAGTTCCTACTTCTGTAGATAAATCTGGTGTAAAAGGTCCGTTTAATAAAGGTCCTAATTCTGATAAATTAATTTCTATAACTTGATCGAAATATTCTTCTGGGTTAGCGTATACTTCAGCATCACCTGTTAAATAGTCTTTTACTTCATTGGCTGCATCTGCAACATCACTTCTATCTGTAGCACGTAAATATCGTTCCATAGATTCATCATACCCAAAAGTAGAAGTCGTTGCTCCTATTTCTGCTCCCATGTTACAAATAGTACCTTTACCAGTACAAGACATAGAAGTTGCTCCTTCTCCAAAATATTCTACAATAGCACCTGTTCCTCCTTTTGCAGAAACAATACCTGCTACTTTTAAAATAACATCTTTTGGTGCAGTCCAACCAGATAATTTACCGGTTAACTTCACTCCTATTAATTTAGGGAATTTTAATTCCCAAGCCATACCTGCCATTACATCTACAGCATCTGCACCACCAACACCAATAGCTACCATACCTAAACCACCAGCATTTACTGTGTGAGAATCTGTACCAATCATCATTCCTCCAGGAAATGCATAATTTTCTAAAACTACTTGATGAATAATTCCTGCTCCTGGTTTCCAAAAACCTAATCCGTATTTATTAGAAACCGATTCTAAGAAATTAAAAACTTCGTTACTTGTATTTAGAGCCGATTGTAAATCTGAACTTGCTCCATTTTTAGCTTGAATTAAATGATCGCAATGTGTTGTTGTAGGCACAGCAACTTTACTTTTACCTGCTTGCATAAATTGCAATAATGCCATTTGTGCAGTTGCATCTTGTAAAGCAATTCTATCTGGTGCAAAATCTACATAATCTTTTCCCCTAACAAATGCTTTGTTAGTAGTTTTATCCCACAAGTGAGAATACAAGATTTTTTCTGCTAAAGTTAAAGGTTTTCCTGTTAGTTTACGAGCTGCATCTACACGTTCTACTACGTTAGAATACACTTTTTTAATCATATTAATATCAAATGCCATAAGATTTATATCTAATTTAGTGGTTAATATTTATTAGTACACTAAGATACAAAAATATCTACTATTTTTTATAACTGAATGCTGCTTACTAAAGATTTAATACTGATAGTGAAATAGAAAATTTTGATAGAAAATAGTTGCTCGGAAATAGCTGTTACTTCCATAAATGCTAATAGCTCGGGTTAGGGATTGAAATGGAAATCCTTTTTGAGAAGTATGAACAAAAAGATTGTAATAAAAAGCCCGACCACGACTTTTTAGGAGTGGTAACCCACAAATTATATGTATACCATAAGCTGATAAATTCTATACACCATTCTGCAAGGTTTTGTTTAACCTTATAGGTATCTTTTATACTTGTATGCTTTAATTAAAGTTTATTCATTTTTCTAAAAAAAAGACCTACAAGGTTTTGGAAACCTTGCAGGTCGGGACTACTTTAAATAATTTTTCTCTGAATAAGAGCAAAAAAAAAGTCTGAGTATAAAACTCAGACTTTTTAATATAATTTTTAATCTTTAGATTATCTCACTAATTGTTTTTGAGATGGCTTAAACTTAGTTAAAACGATACCGTCTACAGCTGCTTCATACTCTGCCATAGTTGGAGTTCTACCTAAAATTGTAGACAATACAACTACTGGAGTAGATGATAATAAAGATTCTCCTTTTTTCTCTCCAGAATCTTTTACAACTCTTCCTTGAAATAAACGTGTAGATGTTGCCATTACAGTATCTCCTGGTGCTGCTTTTTCTTGATTCCCCATACATAAGTTACATCCTGGACGCTCTAAATACAACATATTTTCATATCCAGTACGTGCTACTCCTTTTGGTGCGTTGTCATCAAATTCGAAACCAGAATATTTTACTAAAACATCCCAATCTCCTTCTGCTTTTAACTCATCTACAATATTATAGGTTGGTGGTGCAACAACTAAAGGCGCTTTAAATTCTACTTTACCATATTGAGCTTCAACATTCTTTAACATTTGAGCTAATATTTTCATATCACCTTTATGAACCATACAAGATCCTACGAATCCTAAATCTACTTTTTTAGTTCCGCCGTAGTAAGATAATGGTCTAATGTTATCGTGTGTATAACGTTTAGAAACATCATCGTTATTTACATCTGGATCCGCAATCATTGGTTCTGCGATTTCATCTAAATCGATCACAACTTCTGCGTGATATTTAGCGTTTGCATCTGGTCTTAAAGAAGGTTTAATTCCTGTTTTAAGCTCTACAATTCTATTTTCTGCCTTGTCTACTAAACCTTTAAGAACTTGACCTGCATTGTCCATTCCTTTATCAATCATGATTTGGATACGACCTTTGGCAATTTCTAAAGATTCAATTAAAGTATCATCTTCAGAAATACAGATAGACGCTTTTGCTTTCATTTCTGCAGTCCAATCTGTAAATGTAAATGCTTCATCTGAAGTCAATGTTCCAATATGAACCTCTATGATTCTTCCTTGAAAAACGTTTTCTCCACCAAATTGCTTTAACATTTGAGATTGTGTAGCGTGTACTACATCACGGAAATCCATATAAGATTTCATTTGTCCCTTAAAAGTAACTTTTACTGATTCTGGAATTGGCATAGAAGCTTCACCTGTAGCTAATGCTAAGGCAACGGTTCCAGAATCTGCTCCAAAAGCAACACCTTTAGACATACGTGTGTGAGAATCTCCACCAATAATAATATCCCAATCTCCTACTGTAAGATCGTTTAATACTTTATGGATAACATCTGTCATTGGAAAATATTTCCCTTTAGGATCACGACCAGTAATTAAACCAAAGTCGTTCATAAACTTCATTAACCTTGGTATGTTTGCTTTCGATTTATCATCCCAAACTGAAGCTGTATGACAACCAGATTGGTATGCTCCATCTACAATTGGAGAAATAACTGTAGCAGCCATCATTTCTAATTCTTGAGAAGTCATTAAACCTGTAGTATCTTGAGATCCTACAATGTTTACTTCTACTCGAACATCTGAACCTGCATGTAAAGTTTTTCCTGGAGTGGTACCAACAGCATTTTTGTTGAATATTTTTTCAACAGCAGTTAATCCTTGCCCTTCAATAGATATTTCTTTTGATGGTGCATAAACTGGCACTACATCTATACCTAATACTTTAGAAGCAAAGGTTTGTAATTTTTTACCGAAAACAACAGCGTAAGAACCTCCTGCTTTCATAAACTCCATTTTTTGTGGTGTAAATGCTGCAGAAATATCTTTTAATTCTGTATCTCCGTTATATAATTTTTTCTCTTTGGTATTAATAGTAAGTACAGTACCTGTTGCTACAGAATATTCTTCTTTTAAAACAGGGTCTCCATTTGCATCACGAATCGTGTTTCCTTCTGCATCTTTTTGTTGTACCCAGTTTTTAAGGTCTAAACCAATACCACCAGTTACCCCAACAGTTGTTAAGAAAATAGGCGAAATACCATTTGTACCTGCAATTACCGGCGCAATATTAATAAATGGTACATACGGACTAGATTTAATACCTGTCCATAATGCTACGTTGTTTACACCAGACATTCTTGATGATCCAACTCCCATTGTTCCTTTTTCAGCAATTAACATCACTCTTTTATCAGGGTGTTGTGCTTGTACTGCTTTTAATTCGTTTTGTTGTGCAATGTTGTGTTCAAATAAACACTGACCGTGTAATTCTCTATCTGAACGAGAGTGAGCATCACCACCTGGAGACAATAAATCTGTAGAAATATCGCCAACTCCAGCAATAAATGTTACTACATCTATTTTTTCATCAATCTCTGGTAATTTTGTAAAAAATTCTGCTTTCGCGTAACTTTTAATAATATCTATTGCAATTTTATTACCTTTATTAAATGCTTCTTCTAAACGTGTTGTATCTGCTTCATAAAGAAAAACTTGTGTTTTTAAAACATCTGCAGCTTGTTTTGCAATGGCAGCATCGGCTCCTAAAGCCAAGTCTAATAAAACCCTTACTGAAGGTCCACCCTTCATGTGTGATAATTGCTCAAAAGCAGAAGAAGTTGTAATTTCTTTTACGATTGATTCACCTAAAATAATCTCTTTTAAAAATTTAGCTTTCACTACAGCAGCACTTGTAGTTCCTGGTAAAACATTATAGATAAAAAAGTTTAAAGATTCTTCTCTGTACTCGTTTTCTAAATCTTTAATTTGTTCAATGATTTTGCTTAGTAATTCTGCACCATCAATTGGTTGTGGATGAAGTCCTTGTTCTTTACGTTCATCTATCTGCTTAAGGTAGTCTTTATAAATACTCATGAAAGAAATCTTTAGTTACTGTAAGCCCTTTTAATTCTTATAAACGAAAAGACATACTGTAAAATTATTTTTTTATTTTAGTCTGACAAACTTACATTTTTTATATTAAAATTAAAAGATAAATAATAGATTGCGTAAATTAATGAATAAAAAAAAGTTATTCGATAAAACACTGATTTTAAATCAATAAAAAGGTTTCTTTATTGATTTATTTTGAAGTTTTAATAATTATATAGAAAATGCAGACTAATAAGCCGAATCCTGTTCCTTAAAAAGGCTCTTATCATTTATCTAGAATTACAATTACTCGTAACTTCTATCTGCCTACCCTTTAGAATCGAGCGAGTAGCTCTCAAGCTCTAATTTACATGGCATTGCACCTCATAGAGTTTACCTGGTTTCACTACAGCCTAACTGTACATTCTTTCTGTTGCACTGGTCCTCAGCTCTCGCTGGACGGATGTTATCCGCTATGATACTCTTTGGTGTCCGGACTTTCCTACTTGTAAAACAAGTCGATAAGATAAGTCTGCAATTTCTATATTATATTATATTATGAATTTTTCTTTAATCATAAAAAAAACCCACTCATAAATGAGTGGGAAAAATTGCTATGAAAAAGAAAAAGTGTTGCCGATAAAATCGGCAACACTGCAAATATACTTTAAATATTTAAATAAAAAAACAGCTTATTTTAAAAAGTTACTTTTTTATTTAAAATTAACATTTCCTTAAGAGAACATGTCTTTAACTTTTTCAAAAAACGATTTGTCCGACTTATTTGGACTTGGTCTAAAATTCTCATTATCAGACATTTTATCAAAGAATTGTTTTTGTTCTTTATTCAATTCTTGTGGTGTCCAAACATTAATATGTATTAGAAAATCTCCAGTACCATAACGCTCTATACTTGGCAAACCTTTTCCTTTTAACCTTAAAATCTTACCCGATTGTGTACCAGCATCAATTTTAATTTTTACTTTACCTGTAACGGTATCAACTTCTTTGCTTGTTCCTAAAACTGCTTCAGAGAAATTAATATATAAATCATAATGAATATTAGTTCCTTCTCTCTTTAAAATATCATGAGGAACTTCTTCAATTAATACTAATAAATCTCCAGCAATAGAGTTTTTACCAGGAGCTTCATTTCCTTTTCCTCCTACTTTTAATTGTACACCTTCTGTAACTCCTGCAGGTATATTTATAGAAACGGTTTCTTCTCTTGTAATTAAACCTTGTGCATCTGCTTCACTTGGTTTTGTACTAATAATCTCTCCAGCACCAGAACAAGTACCACAAGTAGTAGCTGTTTGCATTCTACCTAAAATAGTATTGGTAACGCGCATTTGTTGCCCAGAACCATTACATGTAGTACACGTTTTATAAGTTACTCCCTCTGCTTGTACTTTACGTCTAACTTTTACTTTCTTTTCTACGCCTTTTGCTATTTCTTCTAAAGTAAGTTTTACACGTATTCGCATATTACTTCCTTTAACTCTTGCTTGTCGTTGACCTCCACCACCGCCAAAACCACCGAAGCCACCTCCAAAACCGCCGCCTCCGCCGCCGCCAAAGATATCTCCAAACTGACTAAATATGTCATCCATATTCATTCCGCCGCCGCCGAAACCGCCGCCACCTTGTGGACCTTCAAAACCAGCATGACCATATTGATCATAACGTGCTTTTTTGTTTTCGTCACTTAAAACCTCGTACGCTTCTGCAGCCTTTTTAAAGTTCTCTTCTGCAGCGGTATCATCTGGATTTTTATCTGGATGATATTTAATAGCCATTTTTCTATAACCTTTCTTTATTTCTGCTTGAGTTGCAGATTTTGAAAGACCTAATATTTCGTAAAAATCTTGTTTTGCCATGTTTTATTTCAATTATCAATTAACAGTAATCAATGATCAATGGTAATTGTACATTGTTAATTGTAACTTATTGTCCAATAACCACTTTAGGATAACGAATAATTTTGTCTCCTAATTTGTATCCTTTTTCTACACAGTCAATTACTTTTCCTTTTAAATCTTCTGATGGAGCAGGAATCTGAGTAATTGCTTCGTGAATTTCAGCATCAAAAACATCACCAGCTTTTGTTTCTACTACAGACAATCCTTTTAACTCTAAAGTGTTAAATAATTTTTGATAAATTAACAACACTCCTTTTCTTAATTCTTCTGCCTCTTTATCATCTTCAATATGTGTCAGAGCACGTTCAAAATCATCAATAATTGGCAGTAAAGATGTCATTAAATCTTGTCCAGCAGTTTTAAATAATTCTATTCTTTCTCTGGATGTTCTCTTTTTATAGTTTTCAAACTCAGCAAACAAACGTAAAAACTTATCTTTTTCAGCTTGAAGCAACTCTTCTGTTGTAGGTTCTTCTTTTACAACTTCTGCTTCAACTTCTTGATTTTCTTCTACTTGAACAGTTTCTTGTTCGTTTCTTATTTCTTCTTCTTGGGTGTTATCTTTCTTACTCATTATCTTTGTAAACGTTAAAATATCTACTATTAAAAGGCAAAAACGTTGCCAACAAAAAAATAGTGTCAGATTGACACTATTTTTAATTTCTTTATATTTTAACATGTCCCCAATTTTCACCAGATTTAATTCTATGAATTTGCATATCTGAAACTCCAAATCGTTTGGCAATCATAGTGATTCTTGTTCTTTTATTTTTAAGCTGCCTTTTTATGATTTTTACTTTTCCTTCTGTTAGCTTATAACTATTTTTTTTATTCTTTATAGATTCTACAAACACAGGGTTTTTAAACTGATGCAACTCTTTTTCTCTTTTTGTTGCCCATTTTAAATTCTCTAGTGTATTATCTGTTTTATCATAATTAAGATGCAAAACAAAAATTTTCTCTTCACTTTCTTTTTCTAGAAAATGTTGAGCAACTAATTTATGTACATACCTACTAGTAGATTTATTATTTACGACTTGTTTTACATAAATGGTTTCATAGCCATTAATAAAACTTTTTTCTCTTAAAAATTCTTTATCGTCTTTAATATAAAGAACTCTTCCGTAGTTAGAAATCTTAAATTTTTTTACATCAGAAATTTTCTCATCAAATTTAATATCCTTCCACTCTTCTTTCCACAAACTTCTTATCATAATATAAAAGTATTTTTAAATTCATAAAAAACTTTTCTTTATTCAGCAATTCTTTCAATTTTAGCACCAATAGATTTTAAACGGGCTTCTATGTTTTCGTACCCTCTATCTATTTGTTCAATATTATTTATAATACTTGTTCCTTTTGCAGATAATGCAGCAATTAATAATGAAATTCCTGCTCTAATATCTGGCGATGTCATTTTGGTTGCCTTTAAAGAGCTTTCAAAATTCATACCAATTACGGTAGCTCTATGAGGATCACACAAAATTACTTTAGCGCCCATATCGATCAATTTATCAACAAAGAATAAACGGCTTTCAAACATCTTTTGATGTATTAAAACGGTTCCTTTTGCTTGTGTAGCTATTACCAAAACAATACTTAATAAATCTGGCGTAAAACCAGGCCAAGGTGCATCTGCAACGGTTAAAACAGAACCATCTATAAAGTTTTGAATTTCATACGATTCTTGTGCAGGAATGTAAATATCATCTCCTTTTCTCTCTAGTGTAATACCTAATTTTCTAAATACATTAGGTATTTGCCCTAAGTTATCCCAACTAACATCTTTAATTGTTAATTCAGATCTGGTCATTACAGCAACACCAATCCAAGAACCAATTTCAATCATGTCTGGTAAAACAGTATGCTCACAACCACCTAGCGCTTCTACTCCTTCTATTATTAATAAATTAGACCCAACTCCAGAGATTTTTGCCCCCATAGAATTCAACATTTTACATAACTGTTGAATATAAGGTTCGCAGGCTGCATTGTATATTTTTGTAGTTCCTGTAGCTAAAACAGATGCCATTAAAATATTAGCGGTTCCTGTTACAGAAGCTTCATCTAACAACATTTCTACACCAAATAACTCTGCTGCTTCTACTCCGTAAAAATGTTCTTCTTTATTATAACGGAATTTTGCTCCTAATCTTATAAAGCCTTCAAAATGGGTATCTAATCGTCTACGACCAATTTTATCTCCTCCAGGTCTAGGAATATATCCTTTACCAAAACGAGCTAAAAGCGGACCAACAATCATAATAGAGCCACGTAAAGAGCTTCCGTCTCTTTTAAAATCTGCAGATTCTAAATATTTTAAATTGATTTCATCCGCTTGAAAAGCGTAAGAATTTCTACTTAATTTTTTTACTTTTACACCTAATTCTCCAAGAATAAAAATTAGTTTGTTAACATCAATAATATCTGGAACGTTATTTACAACAACTCTTTCTGGGGTTAATAAAACCGCGCAGAGTATTTGTAAAACTTCGTTTTTTGCTCCTTGTGGAGTAATGGTTCCGTTTAATTTATGACCGCCTTCAATTTTAAATGATGCCATATACTAATATCTTTTTCTATTTTTATTTTGATTACTGTGTTGTGGTTTCTTGTAAGTACCTTTCGTTGCAGTAGTACCTTGACCTTGTGTACGTGGCTTTCTTAACAAGTTTTTACTTTCAGAAAGTTCTTCTTCTGTATTTCGTAAATCTAATTTACCATCAGATAAATCGAATAAATGCTTAAAAATTACAGCATCATCTACAGTGTCTTTATTCCAATTTAAATAACACTTTTTCATGTGGTTTGCAATGGTAAATACCAAAGCTTCTTTTTTCTCGCCTTCTTCCCAGCTTAAAGCAATATCTATCATTGTTTGAATATTGTTACCATAATAACGATATCTAGACGCAGATTTTGGATACGCTAATCCTTCTGGTTTTTCTTGTAATTCTTCTTTTGAAGGCTGAGGATATGGAGATTCTACATCTAATTTAAAATCTGCCATAATATATAGCTGATCCCAAAGTTTGTGTTTAAAATCTGGAACGTCACGTAAATGTGGTTGTAAATTCCCCATAACATCTACAATCGCTTTCGCCATTTTATCGCGTTCTTCTTTAGTTTCTAAAGCCAAACAATGGTCTACTAATTTTTGTATATGTCTGCCGTATTCTGGTATTATCATTAACGGTCTTCCTGAATTGTATTCTAAATCGAATGTCATTTTTATATTTTTGAGAAGTGTTCTCGATACATTTTCCTTTATCCTTTTAATCAAAAGAAAACACTAGAACTGAAAAATTATAGTTTGTAGTTATTTAATGTTGCAAAATAACAATTTATTTTTAGTTTCTATGAATGATTTTTAACCAATCACTTTTAATTTGGCAAATTGAAGCAATAATTTCTTCTTACCAACAGTACCAAATTTAATTTCTGCCTTTTTATTTGGGCCATTTCCCTCTAGCGCAATTACTTCTCCTGTTCCAAATCTATTGTGTTCTACAAAATTACCCACAATAATATTACCATCAAATAAATTAGGTTTTGAGGTTGCTTGAGATACCTTTTTTAAATTTTTAGGAATCACCATCTCTTTCTTCTTTACCAAATCTCGCTCCATTTTTTTACGCTGAATTGGTTTTTGAAAACGAATTCCTTTTGGGGCATCATCAAAAATACTTTTATCAACAAAATTATTAATTGCTGGGTTGGTGCTTTTTGGTGTAATGTAATTTAGATATTGATCATCTATTTCCTCTAAAAATCTACTTGGTTCTGCATCTACCAATTTCCCCCATCTATAACGGGTTTGCGCATAACTTAAATAGGCCACTTTTTCTGCCCTTGTTATAGCAACGTAAAATAACCTTCGCTCCTCTTCTAGTTCACTTCGAGTATTCATACTCATTGCAGAAGGAAATAAGTTTTCTTCTAAACCAACAATGTATACGTACATATACTCCAATCCTTTAGATTGGTGAATGGTCATTAAAGAAACAGATGGTTTGTCTTCTTCTTTTTTAGCGTCAAAATCTGTAGCCAAAGCAACATCTTCTAAAAAGGTAGTTAAAGAGGTATCGCCACCTTCTTCAATTTTATCAGTAATAAAGTCCTTAATTCCGTTTAAAAGTTCTTGAACATTTTCTACTTTACTAACTGCTTCTGGCGTTCCGTCTTTTTCTAAATCTTTTATTAATAGCGTCTTTTTTACAACGGTTTCTGCAATTTCAAATGCATTTTTTGTTTGCGATTCTACTTGCAAACTCTGCATCATCGTCATAAAATTACGAAGCTTATTTTTAGTTCCTGCATTAATTTTTAAATCTATTTTATCAATATATTTTATAATATCGAAAATTGATTTTTTATAATGATTTGCAGCTATTATTAATCGATCTATGGTTGTTGCACCAATACCACGAGCAGGATAATTGATAATTCTTTTTAACGCTTCTTCATCATTTGGGTTGATTAAAATACGTAAATAAGATAAAATATCTTTAATTTCTTTTCTTTGATAAAAAGACATTCCTCCGTAAATGGTATACTCAATTCCTTTTTTACGCAAGGCATCTTCAATAGCTCTAGATTGCGAGTTTGTTCTATATAAAACACAAAAATCATCTGGAGTTAATTGATGATTCATTTGGTTTTCCCAAATGGATTGAGCTACAAAACGCCCTTCTTCCCCATCGGAAATGGTACGCATTACATTTATAGCGTCTCCAGGATCATTTGAGGTCCAAACTTCTTTATCTAATTTTGTTTTATTTTTTTCGATTACAGAATTTGCAGCGTTTACAATATTACTTGTAGAACGGTAATTTTGCTCAAGTTTAAAGGTTTTTACATCCGGATAATCTTTCTGGAAATTTAAGATATTCTGAATATTTGCTCCCCTAAAACTATAGATACTCTGAGAATCGTCTCCAACCACACAAATATTACCAAATTTGTCTGCCAAAGCTCTTACAATAATATATTGAGAGTGATTTGTATCTTGATACTCATCTACCATTATATATCTAAAACGGTCTTGGTATTTAGCTAATACTTCTGGAAAACGCGCTAATAACTCATTGGTTCTTAACAACAAGTCATCAAAATCCATTGCCCCAGCTTTAAAACATCTATCTACATAGGTTCTATAAATATTACCAACTTCTGGCCTACTTGCATGTAAGTCTGCTTCTTGTAAATCTGCATTATTAAAATACGCTTTAACCGTAATTAAACTGTTTTTAAAGGAAGAAATTCTACCTAAAATCTGTTTTGGCTTGTATTGTTCTCTATTTAAATTCTTTTCTTTAATAATTGCTGATATTAAACGAACAGAATCTTGAGAATCGTAAATTGTAAAATTGGTTGGAAAACCTAATTTGTCTGCCTCGGTACGTAAAATTCTAGCAAAAACGGAGTGAAAAGTTCCCATCCACAGATTTCTAGACTCACTGTTACCTACAACTCCGGCAATTCTTGCCTTCATTTCTTTGGCTGCTTTATTGGTAAATGTAAGTGATAAAATGTTGAAAGAATCTACACCTTGCTTCATTAAATGGGCAATTCTGTAGGTTAATACACGTGTTTTACCAGAACCTGCACCCGCAATAATAATCATGGGTCCATCTTTTTGTAAGACAGCTTGTTTCTGTGCTTCGTTTAAAGAATCTAAATATGTGCTCAATAGTTTATTTTGAAAGAATTTGAAAGCGTGAAATTAACCAAACTATTCGTTTCTATAAAAGAAGATGAATACTATTTATTCACAATTTATACATAACAAATCATAACGATATCTGCCCTAGAACAGATAAACACAATTATCTGCCTATAGACAGATAATTGTGTTTATCTGCTTACAGGCAGATAATATTGACTTTTAGTTAAATAAATGATATATTAGCTAAAAATTAAGATTCACAAATGACTAGTATTTTAACAGGCGACATCATCAATTCTAGAAAGAAGGATGACAATTTTTGGTTAGAAACTCTAAAAGAAGCGTTGAATACTTTTGGTGATTCTCCAAAATATTGGCAGATTTACAGAGGAGATAGCTTTCAATTAGAAATAGAAAACTCTGAAAAGGCATTTTACGCAGCTCTAAAGTTGAAATCTCATTTAAAATCTACAGTAGATATAGATGTTAGAATTGGCATTGGAATTGGAGAAAAAGAATTTAATGCTCCAGAGGTTACAGCCTCTAACGGAGAAGCTTTTGTAAATTCTGGCTATGCATTTGACACTTACTTAAAGAAGCAAACTATTGCGATTAAAACACCTTGGCAAGAAATTGATGAAGAATTAAATATTGCTTTTGACTTAGCTTTATTAACCATGGATTCTTGGACGCAAAATTCTGCCGAAGTTTTTAAACTCTCTTTAGAGTCTGTAAATAGTACTCAAAAAGAAATTGCTGCAGTTTTAGGAATTACCCAAGGAAGAGTAAGCGAAAGGCAAAAAAGAGCAGGATTTGAATCTGTAATGAAACTAGAAAAGCGTTTTAGAAAAATTATCAATCAAAAAATACATTTATAAAATGCTCTTATTTTTAAAACTTTTGTTAACTCATATTTTAGGTGATTTTGTTTTTCAGCCAGAAAAATGGGTAAAAGACAAAGAAGAAAAGAAAGTAAAGTCGATAAAATTATACTTCCATATAGGAATTCATGCTATTTTATTATTACTAGTCCTTCAACTTAAATTACAAGAATATTGGCTCGCTTTTCTGTTAGTTATAATATCTCATTATGGTATAGATCTTTTAAAACTCTATCTCCAAAAAAAGAAAACAAAACGAATTTGGTTTTTTATAGATCAAGTTTTGCATCTTAGTGTATTAGTGTTTGCAACTTCTTTTTATGTTGATTTTTCTTTATCAACTGAAAACTTAATAACAGATCAAATCTTATTATTAATTATCTTTTTACTGTTGGTTATTTTTGTTTCCGCAATTATCATTAAAATAATAATTACACAATGGAATCCTGAAAGTAAAAAAGAAAATGATGATTCTCTCGAAAAAGCAGGTCGTTATATTGGTATTCTAGAACGTTTATTTGTATTTACGTTTGTAATTACCAATCATTGGGAAGCAATCGGCTTTCTACTAGCAGCAAAATCTGTTTTTAGATTTGGAGATTTAACATCATCTAAAGACAGAAAATTAACGGAATATATTTTAATTGGTACTTTATTAAGTTTTGGTATTGCTATCTTTTTAGGAGTATTATATTTGTACACTTTAAAATTCATCTAATTTATGGAAGATAAACTAATAGAAAGCATTGCATATATTCTACCCGCTACTGTTACCGGTTTCGTTGCTTATTATATATTTAATAGATTGATAATAAAGCTAAATTCTGATGAAAAAACAGCGTTATTATCTCAAAGAAAAAAAGAAGCTTTACCTATAAAACTACAAGCTTACGAAAGAATGTTGTTGTTTTGTGAGCGTATTAATCCTGTTAAAATGTTGGTGAGAATTAAACCAATTACAGAGGATACGCAAGATTATTTACAATTGTTGATTGCAAATATAGACCAAGAGTTTGAACATAATTTAGTGCAGCAAATGTATATTACAGACGATACTTGGACAGCAGTTGTGGCTACAAAAAACACGATTATTAATAAATTAAGACAAGTTGCAGAAACGGCAGAAACAGCCAATGAACTGCGGGAAAAGGTGATTATCGATTACTCTAAAACCTTACCACCAACGGATACTGCTATTGGTTTTATTAAAAATGAAGTAAAAAAGTTATTGTAATCAAAAAACTCCATTTGTTTAATTTCTTAAACAAATGGAGCTCTTCTTCTTCCCTTTTTCTAATGCTATTCTTTCTTAATTAAAGTATATTTTTGAAGCACCTAAACCTACTGGTGCAGTGTAAATTTCTTCTTTAGTAGATAAATCTGTAACGATTAATTTACTTAAAGCTGTAAAGCTATAACTTGTGGTAAACAACTTATTATCTTTAACCGCCATACCATAAATACTACCTGTATTTATACCAGATGTTGCTAAAGCAGTAGCAGACTCATCAATAGAATATAAAGTGCTATCAGCACCTTTATAATAGTATATAGTACCGTTTTCATAAGACATTAAAGATGCTTTTTCCTGATCAGCGAACTCTATTTGATTTGTAACAGTTTTTGTTGATGTGTTGATGAAAGAAATTGAAGAAGTAGTTCTACCTATAACAGACCAATCTGTTGTATCATAAATCGTATTTCCCTCACATAAAACAATTAAATTACCTGAATTATCTACAATAATTTCATCTGGATTATCATTTACTTCAATTTCAGTAACTGTATTTCCTGCTGATAAATCTACCACAGAAACAATATTATTAGAAGAATACGCTCCTTGATGAGTTATATATAACTTATTGTTACTAGCTACTATTTGTTCTACACCATAACTTAAAGAAATCGTTGAAGCTTCTAAGGTATTTGTAGACAAGTCAATAACAGCTAAATAATCATCATTTGTAGTATAATTAGTTGCCCCCCAATTAGTAACATACCCTTTACCATTAGAAATTGCCATGTATCTAGGGTTTGCTAAACCTGTATTAATTTCTGTAATTTTCTTAAAAGTATATCTATCTGCAACAATAATTGTATTCACATCATTTAAAATAATATAAGCTTCTGTATCTGAAAAAGCTATAGATTGTATTAGGCCACCTAATTGAGCATTATTTACTCCTGTGTATATAAAATTTGTTGCCAATCTATTTAAATTCTCATTTACATAAGAAATAGAACCATCTTTACTTTTGAAACTACCTTCTGCACTAACAATAATTCCGTCTTTATAATTACCTGTTATTTCTGGGAATTCTTCATCATTATTTGAACATGATGTAAAAACTAAACTAAGTACGAATAGTTTAAAAATTGATTTTGTAATCTTCATTTGTATTAAAATTTATAGTTTAAATTAATGTTATAATTTCTTCCTGGCATAGGACGTAAATTTGAAAAATAATACACATTATTAAATATATTATTAACTTTAAAACCTATTTTTATTGTATTTTTTTGATTTTCAAACACCTTAAAATCACTACCAAAATTAGAGACATTTAAAGAATTTAAGGAGTAAAAATCGATGTTAATTTCATTTGTATAAACTTTACTTTGATATAAATGCTGAATAAAAAAAGAGATTTTTTTATACTCATAATCTAAGTTGAAATTTAACAGATGTATAGGCGCATAAGGCAGAAAGGTATCCGTTTCTTTATTTTTTGCTAACGTAAATGTATAATTGGTAGAAAAATTAAAAGAATGCTTATTAATTTTTTTTGATAATTTTATAGCCGTTTCAACTCCACTATGTGTAACATCGCCTACATTTCTGGGTCTCCATAAATTAGACGCTGCGGTTGGCAACCATAAAATCTTATTTTTTAAATGAATATAGAAAAGTGAAGAAGTAATTTCTATATTCTTTTTCTTAAAAGTAGCACCCAATTCTCCCTGAACAGACTCTTCTGGTATTAAATCTAAATTACCAACCACTGGCCAATACAATTCATTAAAAGTTGGTATTCTATAATTAGTAGATAGATTTGCTTTTAACAATAAATTATCTGTAATTTCTTGTTCTGCAGCAAGAGAAACTAATAAAGGAACTTTAAAATCTGAATTAGATTCTTTTCTAAAGTTAATTGCTGTTGTTAATTTATCCGTAGGCTTGTAGGTGACTTTTGCCAAGGCTGCAAAAAATGTTCTACTTTTTGATAAAATATCATTTGTTGTTCCTATGTTTTCATCATAAATAAAAGACGTTTCCATTTTTAAATAATTAGAAAAGCGATACTTTAAATTATAGTTAATATTATAGTTTTTTGATTTTCCAAAAACAAAATCTGTAGCATTTTTGTCATCATAATACCTATATTCTTGTGTTAAATAAGCTACGTTTACAGTTTGTGTAAAATTAGAAAAAGTATATTTCCATTTTAGTAAATTTCTTTGATTAAAGTCTTCATTTCTTTCGCTACCAGCAGCAGGATTTGGTAATCCATCAGAAAACAAACGATCACCATAATAACCAGTCGTATAAAAGTAAAGCTTGTTTTTGTCTGTAATTTTATATCCTAAACTAAAGTTTACCCCATAATTTTTATAAACTCCATTTTCATTTTTCAATAAACTACCGTCGTTATTTTTATAACGAGTATCTATAAACGTATAATCGTTATCAGAATAATTTAAAGTTGCTGCAAACTTAACAGCCCATTTCCCTGTTCCAACATTTGCTTTAAAGAAATTAGATGTGGTATTAAAACTACCGTGAGAAGAAAATAAATTAAAATCTTTATGTTTTTTAAACGATAAATTGTCATTTAAATGTACCGTACCACCAATAGCACCAGAACCATAATCTACACTTCCTCCTCCACTATTAACAACAATTTCATCTGAAATACTTGCAGACAAAGAGTTAAAATCTGTTTGTCCGCTACCCATTGCATTAATAGAAATTCCGTTCCATAAAACGGCCGTATTAGAAGCTGAAGTTCCTCTAAAACGAGCTGTACTAATACCTCCATTACCATAATCTCTAAAAGAAATGGGACTATTGTATCTTAATAAATTAGTGAAGTTTATAGGATTTTTAATAATTTGAATAGTTCCTATTTCTATTTTTTTTTGTCCAATTACTTTATTTTCTTGTTCAGCAACCACAATTATTTCCTTCAAAACAGTTCTTATAGAATCATTTTGAGCTAAAACAGCCTGTGTAATAATAAAAAAGAATGTAAAAAATAAGTGTTTTTTCATAATCTGTTTAACCTTTATCCCGAAAGTTTTAATTTTTCAAAAATCTAGGCAGGTCTCCTGGCTTGTTTTTATGTTACTATACCTTCCCAACATACTTCTGCCAGTGGTAAAAGAGTTAATAACATCCTTAAATAAGGTACTGAAATAAATTCAGCATAAACTTACAGTTGCGGGAACAGCTTCGGTATTTAACCAAATTCCCTTTTAATTTGTTCTCAAAAAAACAAAACCTAAATTCTTCACAAATGTAGATTATTTCTAATTACTAGAATCTAATAATTAATAAATTTTTAGCTTAATTCATTCCAAAATTCTAAGTATTCTCAGAAAATCATTTTAAGAAAATATTCTATTTATATAACGTCCACATTTCTTAAATCTTTATAAAATAACTACTTTAAAAATTCTCGATAACTTTAGGTATAAATCATAAAAGAAAAGCAATTTAAATACTATTTAAGATATTCTTTCCTTTTTAACAAAATGTTTCTAACCTTTGTATTTATATTTTATACAACTTTATGATTCATTATATTTCTGGCGGAGAACGATCTGGTAAAAGTAGTTACGCCAAAAAAATAGCTGAAGAAATTTCTAAAAACCCCTTTTATTTGGCAACTTCTAGAATTTGGGATGAAGATTTTAAAACAAGAGTAGAAAGACACATTTCTGATAGAGACAAACGTTGGACAACCATTGAGGAAGAAAAAAATATTAGTGCTGTTATTGTTGATAAATCTACTGTAGTGGTAGACTGCGTAACATTATGGTTAACAAATTTTTATGTTGACACTAAATATGATGTAGAAGAATCTTTAAAATTAGCCAAAAAAGAAATAGAAAAACTAGTAGAAATTGATGCTACTATTATCATTATTTCTAATGAAATTGGTATGGGATTACATGCAACTACAGAATCTGGAAGAAAATTTACAGAACTACAAGGCTGGATGAATCAATTTATTGCAAAAAAAGCAGATAAAGCAACTTTTATGGTTTCTGGATTGCCCTTAAAATTAAAATAAAACATGATTTCAAAAATTACACCTCTTTCTAAAGAAATAATAAATGCTCTTCAAAAAAAGATAGATTTTAAAACAAAACCTATCGGAGCTTTAGGTATGTTAGAAGATATTGCTATTAAAATTGGTAGCATACAAAACACATTAACACCTAAAATTACAACACCAACAATTGTTGTTTTTGCTGCAGATCACGGAATTACAAAAACAAAAAAGGTAAGTCCATATCCGCAAGAAGTAACGCAACAAATGGTGCTAAATTTCTTAAACGGAGGTGCTGCAATTAATGTTTTTTGCAAACAAAACAACATCAATTTAAAAATTGTTGATGCTGGTGTAAATGCAGATTTCACTCCAAATAATCAATTAATATCTGCTAAAATAGCAAAAGGAACCAAAGATTTTTCTACTGAAAAAGCGATGACAATTACAGAATGTAATACTGCGCTAGAAAAAGGAAAAGAAATTGTAAACACTCTATTTAAAGAGAACTGTAATACCATTGGTTTTGGTGAAATGGGGATTGGAAACACTTCTTCCGCAGCACTTTTAATGAGTTATTTTACAGCCGTTAACATTGAGAATTGTGTGGGAAAAGGAACAGGTTTAAATGATGAAGGTCTTCTACAAAAAAAGATTGTTTTAAGACAAGTATACGATAAACATTCATTAACAATACATTCACCAATAGATGCACTTACTGCTTTTGGTGGCTTCGAAATTGTAATGATTACGGGTGCCATTTTAGAAGCAGCGGCTTTAAAAATGACAATTCTAATTGACGGATTTATTGTTACAGCTGCCTTGTTAGCTGCTTTTGCTATTGATAAAAATGTACTTGATTACTGTCTTTTTACACATTCGTCTGGTGAACAAGGGCATCAAAAAATATTAAATCACTTAAATGTAAAACCTATTTTAAATTTAGGTTTACGTCTCGGAGAAGGTACTGGAGCTGCAGTTGCACTGCCTATTATTCAATCTTCGGTGCTATTTTTAAACGAAATGGCTACTTTTGAAAGCGCCAATATCAGCGAAGCTTAAAGCTATGAAAAAAGAAATTCATTATTTTTTAACAGCCATATTATTCTTTACAAGAATACCTTGCCCAAAATGGGTCGGGCATTCCTCTGAAATGCTAAATAAAAGTAACCGATACTTTTCTTTAGTAGGTATTTTAGTAGGATCTATTGCTGCTTTGGTTTACTACTTGGCAACGTTTCTTTTTACTCCAGAAATTTCTATTATTTTAAGTATGATTTCTTCTATTTGGGCAACTGGAGCTTTTCATGAAGATGGTTTTGCCGATTCTTGCGATGGTTTTGGAGGTGGCTGGACCAAAGAAAAAATCTTACTAATCATGAAAGATTCCAGATTAGGAACTTTTGGAGTTATAGGATTATTTTCAATTCTTTTATTAAAATTTTCAGCAATACAAGCGCTTAGTTTATCCGCTATAAACATTCCATTACTTATTATTTCTGGTCATGCCATTAGTCGTTTTATTGCTACTATCCTACTCTACACGCATCCGTATGTAAGAGATATTGAAACTTCTAAAATAAAGCCGACAACAACACAAATGAGTACAAAATCTTTAGTGATTTCTTTCTTTTTTGGAATTTTACCTCTTTTCTTTTTTCAAAACTACAGAGTATTTCTATGTCTTATACCTTTATTAATAACGTATTGGTATGTAGCTCGTTTTTTTAAGAAATGGATTGGCGGACAAACAGGAGATTGTGCGGGTGCTTTGCAACAAGTTGCAGAAGTTATTTTTTATCTTTTTATACTCGTTTTATGGAGATTATATTAATTAGACATACAACCCCCAAAATAGCAAAAGGAATTTGCTACGGACAAGCGGATCTTGATGTTACTGATACTTTTTTAGAGGAAATTAAACCTATTTTAAAGAAAGTTTCTACTTATGATGCTGAAACTGTTTATTATAGTAGTCCACTTAAAAGGTGTAAAAAGCTAGCCGAAAAACTTTCAAATAAAGTTCTTTTTGATGATCGTTTAAAAGAGTTAAATTTTGGAGATTGGGAACTACAAAACTGGAACGATATCAATAAAACTGAATTAGATATTTGGATGAATGACTTTGTAAAGGTTGCTGTAACAAATGGCGAATCATATTTAGATTTACATGCAAGAACTACAAATTTTCTTTTAGAAATAAGCAAGCAAAAACACAAAAAGGTTGTTATTATAACACATGCAGGTGTTATGAGAAGTTTGCATTCTTTTATCAATAAAATCCCTTTAGAAAAATCTTTTGATTTAAAATTACAATACGCACAAGTTTTAGAAATAAATTATTAAAATGAAACATCTTTTAGCTTTCTTAATTATAAGTAGTCTCTTCTTTTCTTGTCAAAAAAAAGCAAATCAAGCAACAGTAAAAACAACGCTAAAAAGCACCATAAAGTATGCAAAAGGTTTTGACATAATTACAATAGGTAATCAGAAAAAATTGGTAATAAAAAAACCGTATCAAAACTCTAAAGAAGAATTTACCTACCTACTTGGCGATAAAACGGATTTAAGTAAAAATGAATTAAAAATCCCTATTAAAAACATCGTGGTTACAAGTACTACCCATATATCAATGTTAGAACAAATTGGTGCAGAAAAGTATTTAACAGGGTTTCCACAAACAGAATTTATTTCATCAGAAAAAACTAGAAAACGTATTGCTGATGGTAAGGTTGTTGAGTTAGGTAGTGAACGATCTATGAACACAGAAAAACTACTAGAATTAGCACCAAATCTCGTCATTGGTTTTGGCTTAAATGGTAATAATAAAACATATAAAACGATTATGAGAAACGGAATTCCTGTTATTTATAATGGAGATTGGTTAGAAGATACTCCTTTAGGTCGCGCAGAATGGATTAAGTTTTTTGGTGTTTTATTCAACAAAGAAAAAGAAGCAGACAGTATTTTTAACGTTATTGAGTCTAATTATTTAGCTGTGAAAAAAATAGCTTTAAAATCAAAAACTATTCCCACTATTATTTCTGGAAATTTATTTAAAGATACCTGGTATATGCCAGCTGGTAAAAGTTTTATTGCTACTTATTTTAAAGATGCCAACACAAATTATATATGGAAAAACACACAAGGAAATGGTAGCTTACCTTTAAGTATAGAAAGTGTTTTAGACAAGGGAAAAGATGCCGATTTTTGGATTGGTTGTGGTTTATTTGAAAGCAGAGAAGAAATGTTAAGATCTAATCAATCTTACAATTCTTTTAATACTTTTAAGAATAAAAACGTATATACCTATGCCACTAATAAAGGAATAACGGGCGGACTTATTTACTTTGAAAAAGCTCCTGTAAGACCAGATTTACTTTTAAAAGACATAATAAAAATTACGCACCCAAATTTGTTGCCAAATTATAGCTTAACTTTCTTCGCAAAAATGAATTAAATTAAGTTTCTATAAAAATAATAATTTTAATGAAAAAATTACGTCCAAAATCTAACATAGATGAGCTTTGTTATCCTTTTATATATGAAGATTCTTCTCTTTGCGATTATGAAATAGAAACAGATCAACTAACTCGTTCAGTAGCTTGGGCTATTAACGAACTCTCTGTTTTAATCTTAAATTACCCTAATAGCGAAGAACTAAAAAAACTAGAAAAAGAATTAAACTGGTTAGTACCTCTTTGCTACCATCTTAATGGTTCGATAAGAGGGAAATTAGCTATTACAGAAAATGATCATCAACAATTATTAGATCATTATAGAAAGATGAAGTTAATAGTAGAAGATACTATTTCTGGTTTTGTTTTACCTGGAGGAAAATCTCCTGTAGGTATTTTGAATCAGTGTTCTTCACTTTCAAAGAAGGCCGTTAGATTAATGGTTATTATACATAATAATGAAAACAAAGAAGTTGCAGATATTTTACCAAAATTCGCAAATTTACTTTGTAACTATTTTTTTACCGCCACAATTCTAATCAATAAAGTAACTGGTTTTAAAGAAACTCCTTTTGTTAGTAAGAGTTATTAATTTATAGTAAAATTACATTTCATTTTTATTCGAATCAAACTCATTTCCATCGATAATCTAATAAAACCATTTTCAAATTTAATACCTTTATCACTTAACAATTTTGATAGAGATGAGAATAGAAAATGAATTAAAATTAGGTTTTAAAGATGTTATGATTCGTCCTAAAAGATCTACACTAAAATCTCGTTCGCAAGTAAGTTTAGAAAGAACATTTACTTTTTTACATAGTGATATTGTTTGGACAGGAATACCAATTATGGCGGCAAATATGGATACCGTAGGTACTTTTGAAATGGCAAAATCACTTGCAAAACATGGTCTATTTACTGCAATACATAAACATTATTCTATTGAAGATTGGAGAAGTTTTGCCGCAAAAGCGGATAAAAAAACATTAAATAATATTGCAGTTAGTACAGGAACTGGAAAAGAAGATTCGGAAAAAGTGAAGCAAATTTTATCTGAATTTCCTCAAATTAACTTTATTTGTGTGGATGTTGCCAACGGTTATTCTGAACATTTTGTAAATTTTGTTCAAAAAATGCGTAAAAATCACCCAAATAAAGTAATCATTGCTGGTAATGTGGTAACAGGTGAAATGGTAGAAGAATTATTATTAGCTGGCGCTGATATAATTAAAGTTGGTATTGGTCCTGGTTCTGTTTGTACAACGCGTGTAAAAACCGGAGTTGGTTATCCACAATTATCTGCTATCATAGAATGTGCAGATGCTGCTCACGGAATGGGCGGTCAAATTATTTCTGATGGAGGTTGTAAAATTCCTGGAGATCTTTCTAAAGCTTTTGGAGGTAGTGCAGATTTTGTAATGTTAGGTGGTATGCTTGCTGGTCATGAAGAAAGTGGTGGTGAATTGATTGAAAAAAATGGAGAAAAATTCAAAGCTTTTTACGGAATGAGTTCTACAACTGCTATGAATAAACATGTTGGTGGCGTTGCAAACTATAGAGCTTCTGAAGGCAAAACGGTTGACGTTCCTTTTAGAGGAAATGTAGAAGATACCATTATAGATATTTTAGGCGGAATTAGATCTACATGTACCTATGTTGGTGCAAGCAGATTAAAAGAATTGACGAAAAGAACTACTTTTATTAGAGTCCAAGAACAGGAAAATCAAGTATATTCTTAATGAAAAATTTAAATTTTATTCTTGTTTTATTCTTATTAACGTTAACGATTTCTTGTAAAAAAGAAATCGTTAACGTTAATAAAAACTCACAATCCGAAAGTAGTATTAAATATGCTAAAGGGTTTGATATTATTGATGATCAAGGTATTAAAAAGTTAATTATAAAATCTGCTTATCAAAAATCTAAAGAAGTTTCTGAATATATTATTATAAACAAATTAGAAAATAGCTCCTCTATAGAAAACACCATCTATACTCCTATTCAAAAGATTGTAGTTACATCTACAACTCATATTCCCATGGTTGAGTTATTAAATGAAGAAACTTCCATTATTGGTTTTCCTTATACTAAATATGTTTCATCAGAAAAAACTAGAAAATTAATAGATGACGGAAAAATAAAAGAAATAGGAAAAGAAACCTCTTTAAATACAGAAATATTATTGGACCTGCAACCCAAGTTAGTTGTTGGCTATAGTGTTTCTTCTGCAGATAAAAGTTTGACAACCGTTAAAAGAGCTGGTATAAATGTAATTTACAATGGAGATTGGTTAGAAGAAACTCCGTTAGGAAGAGCAGAATGGATTAAATTCTTTGGTGTTCTTTTTAATAAAGAAAAACAAGCTGATAGTATTTTTAAAGTAATTGAAAGTAATTATTTAGAGGCTAAAAAAATAGCTTTAAAATCAACCAACAAGCCCACCATTTTGTCTGGAGCAATCATGAGTAAAGATATTTGGAATTTACCTGCAGGAGAAAGTTTTGTTGCACAATTTATAAAGGATGCAAACCTAAATTACTTGTGGCAAGACACAAAAGGAAAAGGAAGCTTGTCTCTAAGTTTTGAAAGTATTTTTGATAAAGGCCAAAATGCTGATTATTGGATTTCTCCTGGATATTTTTCTACCAAAGAACAATTATTACAAAGCAATAAAATTTATGCAGAATTTGATGCTTTTAAAAATGATAAAATTTACACTTCAACAATTAAGAAAGGTAAGACTGGTGGTATCATTTATTTTGAATTAGCACCTACAAGACCAGATTTAGTTTTGAAAGATTTTATAAAAATTACAAATCCAGATTTGTTACCAAATTATAAAATGACATTTTTTGAAAAAATGAAATAAAAAAAAAAGCCTTCAGTAAGATACTGAAGGCCTTTTGTTATTGAAAAATTTTGGGGGAAATTTCTACTTCAAAAATACTATAAATAGTAAGTTATTCTTGTTATTTTACGGGTAGTATTGGGGTAGTATTAAGGTAGTCTTTAGGTGGTTCTTCTAAAAACCCTAGTGTTTTATGACTTTTTTAATGGTTAATGCTTCTTTTCTATTTTTGATATCTAATTTTAAGTAAATATTTTTTACATGAAATTTAACGGTATTTACAGAGATATTTACTTCGCTTGCTATTTCTTTATTGGACTTACTAGATACTATTAAGTTAAAAATTTCTCTTTCCCTTAAACTCAAGTTGTCTAAATCTACTTTTAAAAGTTCTTCTTGAGTTGTAAGATGTTTTATTTCTTTAGAGAACTTTATAATTTCATTTTTCATAAAGAAATTATATCTTCTTAAATCTTTTTCTCTAAACAAAACAGCAAATGATAAAACTAAAATTTGTAAAAAGCCCCCCATTTTTAAATTGGTTGCATTTGTTTCAAATAACGAAACACCAAAATTCTTTAAAACAAAAAAGTCTAATCCGCTAAATAATGAAATTGCAAAAGAAAAAACAAAGAGCTTCGTATAGTTGTTTTTATTAAAAAGTAAAATACCTAAAAACCAATAGATAAATAAAAGTAGCAATGTTAAAACGCTTAGAATTATATAGAATTCATTTATTCTAAAAATAATAAATAAGATAACAAATAAAACAATGATTAGAAACAAACCAAAAGTATACTTCTTAGCCCCTTGAAAATACTTATCTAACAAAACAAAACTATTTCCAAATTTTAATGATGTATAGCTTAATAAAATATAATCTAGTAAAATTAAGAATTCTATTATTTTTTGGTCAACATTAAAAACATTTAATAAACCATCAAAAATTACAAAACTAAAAGAAATACTAATTAGCAAAAAAGCATGATATAAAAATGCAACATTTTTAAAAAAACAGTAGTAATTAATACTAAAAATAATTACCAAAAAAGTTACTCCATAGTAAAACCCATTAATACTAAGTTGCACTTTTTCTGTAAAAGTAGCCTCCTCAATTGTACTCAATTCTACAGGGAAATAAGAACTAAAATTAGAACTCGCTTTTATGTATACCGGATCTTTTCTAGAGAATTTAAAAGAAATATATCTTTGATTACTTAATTTAGAAATCTCTTTATTCTTTTGGTATGCATGTACATTTATTGCTCTTATATTATTTATTCTAAAGATATAGTCTATATCCGTTTCATTTTCAAGTACCTTAAACCAAAAAGTAGCTTTAGAATGTCTTTCTAAAACTTGTTTATGTAAAGGTTTAAAATCTACTGTGTCAATATCTTTATAACTAAAACTACTATTAGTATCTTTAAAATAATAAACATCAGATTGAGAAAAAGTATTAAACCCAACTATAAAAAGAAAGATTAAGAGTAGTTTAATTTTCATTAATGGTTTTTTTTAAAAATAGAATGTCTTATATAAATAGATATATAAGAAATTAAAAAACAAAAATAGAAGAAAAACTACGACTACATTTTAAATAAATATTATTTTTTTTCAAATTAATGTAAATTTTCTTTTTCTAATTAGCTCTTAAAAATAGCTTAAATTTTTAAAACTTCTTTTCTACTTTTAATATTTAATTTTCCATAAATGTTTTTGACATGAAACTTAACGGTATTCACTGAGATATTTACTTCAGCTGCTATTTCTTTATTAGACTTACTAGATACAATTAAATTAAAAATTTCTCTTTCTCTAAAACTTAAAACATCTAAATTTATCTTTATAGATTCTTCTTGTACTGTAAGTTGTTCTATTTCTTTAGAAAACTTTATAATATCTTTTTTCATTAAAGAATTATATTTCCTTAAATCCTTTTCCCTATATAACACAGCAAAAGAGAGGATTATAATTTGTATAAAACCACCAATTTTTAAATTAGTAGCATTGGTTTCAAATAAAGAAATTCCGAAATTTTTTAAAATAAAAAAATCAATTCCGCTAAACAATATAATTACATAAGAAAATGTAAATAATTTAGTATGTGTATTTTCCTTAAAAAGTAACACACCTAAAAACCAATAGATAAATAAAAGTATAGCTGTTAAAACACCTAAGGTTATATATAATTCGTTTTTTTTAAAAATTAAAAATAATATTACAAATAAAATAATACCTACTCCTATTGTATAAGTATAATTTTTTACTTTAGGATAATAGATATCTAATAACAGAAAACTATTTGCAAACTTTGATGCAAAGTAAGCTAGAACAGTGAAATTTAATAAAATTAAAAACTGAATATATTTTTCATCAACATTAAATAAATGCAAAATACCATCAGATAATATAAAACTAAAAGTTAGACTGGCTAATAAAATAGCATGGTATAAAAATGAATTGTCTCTAAAAAAATAGAAATAATTAAGACTAAACAGAATTACTAAAAAAGCAACTCCATAATAAAAACCATCAATAAGTAATTGTACTTTTTCTTTAAAAGCAGCGTCTTCTTCTGTATTTAATTCAACAGGAAAATAGGCACTAAAATTAGAACTTACTTTTATATATATTGGCGCTTCTCTAGAAAATTTAAAAGAGGAATACCTTTGATTCTTTAATTTTTTAATTTCTCTTAAATTTTGATACGCCTTTGCATTCGTAGCTCTTATACTTATAATTCTAAAAATATAACTTAAATATGTTTTATTAGCTGGTATCTTAAACCAAAAAGTAGCTCCAGATTTTTCTTCTAAAATATCCTTTTCTAAAGGTTTAAATTCTACTTTGTCAATATCTTTATAACTAAAACTACTACTAGCATCTTTAAAATAATAAACGTCAGATTGAGAAAAAGTAGATACTACAAAAAAAAGAAATATTAGTAGTACCTTAAATTTCATATATACTTTCCTATTATTATTATTATTATTATTATTATTATTGCTGTTGCTGCTCTTGTTGTTGTTTTATTTTTTTCTTTTGATATTGAATTTCAGGTATTTTTTTTTCTTTTTTATCTATATCGTTATTCTTTAATGTAGAATTATCTTCCATAAAATATTAAAATTAAAACAACTTTGTCTGATTTTCATCATCTATTTTTTTCTGCTCTGCTTTTTTTCTTGCTATCGATTTTTGCAATGCAATTTTTGCTTTTTCTTCTGCAGAAAGTTCTTCTAAAATAGGTTTTTTAGTTTCCGGTATCGGAATATCAATAGGCAATTCATCTTCAATAACTTCTTCTTCAGCATCATCTATATCTTCAGATACTTCTTCTTCTGGTTCATTAAAAGGTAAGGGTTCTAATAACCTAACTTGTTTTATTTTTTCGGTTGTTAACTGGTTTCCTTGTGCTTTAATTCCTTTAACAGAAATAAATTCTTCAAAATTGACTTCTTCATTTTCTAAACTTCTTTTAGAAAATTGAACTTCAGCAATTGGTCTATAATCAGTTGCAACAATTTCTAATTGACTTTTTACATGATCAGAAATAAATTCTTCTTCTTTTTCAGTTGTTTCAATTAAGAAACGTTTTACGTAATAACGCTCTTTTTCACCATCAAAATAAATAGCAGAAATTGGCTTGTTAGGCTTCCATTTTTCTAAGACAATCATATCATCTTCAAAATGCATCGCTAAATTTGGTTTTACCGCTTTTGCTTTTCCACTTTGTGTAATAATTAATAACTTATCCTCTGCTCTAAATTCTCCCAACAACTCTCCTCTTTCATCAACATTTAAACGCTGCACAGTATCATCAAACCAAATTTTACGAGGTTTTAATGTAGAAACACCTTCAGATTTAAAATCTACAGATTTAATGGCGTATTTTGTTATTCTATTTCCTCTTACAGCTCTACCTTTTACCGTTAAATCTGCAAAATCTATATCCCATTTTAACTTTTTAACACTACCAGCTGCACGTAAATTAACCGTTACAACTTCTGCTTCTCCATTTAAGTTTGCAGTAAAATAATGCACAATAGATCCTTTATTTCCGTTTGTTAAATCGTACTCTTTATCTCTAGTAACAGACGTAACATTAAAACGCTTCATGTAAGACGCACCTCTAGCACCGTCTCTGTACATAAAATTATAAACGGTTCTTCTGTCTTTCTTTTTAAAGATAGCAACATAAATAATATCTTTACCTACAAAGGTCTTAGTATCTACTTTAGACACCATCATCCCTCCATCTTTTCTAAAGATAATAACATCATCAATATCAGAACAATCAGTTATAAACTCATCTCTTTTTAGAGAAGTTCCTATAAACCCTTCTTCTCTATTTACATAGAGTTTTGCATTATTCATTGCCACTTTAGAAGCCACAATATCATCAAAAATTCTAATTTCTGTTTTACGTTCTTTGTCTTTTCCGTACGTCTCTTTTAGACGTTTAAAATAATTTATTGCAAACTCAATTAAATTTGCTAAATGATCTTTTACTACAGCAATTTTCTCTTCTAAACCTTCTATAAATTGTCTTGCTTTGTCAATATCAAACTTAGATATTTTCTTAATTCTAATTTCTGTTAAACGTGTAATATCGTCTACAGTAATCGCACGTTTTAAATGTTTAATATGTGGTTGTAAACCTTTGTCTATCGCCTCAATTACGCCATCCCAAGTTTCTTCTTCCTCTATATCTCGGTAAATTCTGTTCTCAATAAAAATACGTTCTAAAGAAGAAAAATGCCATTGCTCTTCCAGTTCGTTTAACTGAATTTCTAATTCTTTTTTAAGCAAATCAACCGTTAAATCTGTAGAATGCTTTAACATTTCTGATACACCTACAAAAACAGGTGTATTATTTTCTATAGTACATGCTAAAGGCGATATTGATGTTTCGCAACTTGTAAAAGCATACAACGCATCAATCGATTTATCTGGCGATACATTTGGTGGTAAATGCACCAAAATTTCTACTTCTGCTGCTGTATTATCTTCAATCTTTTTTATTTTAATTTTCCCTTTATCGTTGGCTTTTAAAATACTATCAATTAAAGTGGTGGTGGTCGTAGAAAACGGAATTTCATTAATCACCAACGTCTTTTTATCAAGCTGATGAATTTTAGCACGAACTCTTACCTTCCCTCCACGTTTACCATCATTATAATGGGTGAAATCTGCAATTCCTCCTGTTAAAAAATCAGGAACAATCTTAAAACTTCTCCCTTTTAAGTACTTTATAGAAGCGTCTATTAATTCAATAAAGTTATGTGGTAATATTTTAGTAGACAAACCAACCGCAATTCCCTCTGCTCCTTGCGCTAACAATAACGGAAACTTTACAGGCAAATCTATTGGCTCTTTTCTACGTCCGTCATAAGACATTTTCCAAGCGGTAGTTTTCGGATTAAAAACAACATCCAACGCAAATTTAGACAAACGTGCCTCAATATAACGAGAAGCCGCAGCTCTATCTCCCGTTAAAATATTACCCCAGTTTCCTTGCATATCAATCAGTAATTCTTTCTGACCAATTTGCACCATAGCATCTGCAATAGAAGCATCTCCATGTGGATGATATTGCATGGTGTGACCAACAATATTTGCTACCTTATTGTAACGTCCATCATCTAAATCTTTCATAGAATGCATAATTCTACGCTGCACTGGTTTTAACCCGTCTTCTAACGACGGAACCGCTCTTTCTAAAATCACATAACTAGCATAATCTAAAAACCACTCCTTGTACATCCCTGTAACTTTGGTTATGGTTTCTACCGCTTCTGCCGGATTTTCTAGAGAATCAGATTGATTTTCTGGAATCGTTAATTCTTCTTCGTGTTCGTTCTCGTTAATTTCTTCACTCATTTAAAAAAACGTTTATTCGTTTAAGAGTTTACTTATTTTATTTTTTGGGCGTTTTAACAGGCTTTGCGCTGTATCTTTTTGCAAAAAAAGCAAAAAGGATGTCGCTTCAATCCCTAACGCAGCGTACTTGCCAACTATATTTTTTAATCTTAATCTTTTTTATAACCGATTTTATTTGTCTCTGGCCTATTTTATTTCTTCTCCACCAATTCATCTAAACTAATTAACATGGCAACTCGTTGTTCTGTAAAAAACATTGAAACATAACGCAAACTCATCGTTTTAGAATTGGCGGTCTCAAATTGAGACCTTCAATTTTTATTTTCTAAACCATTACAAAAATATAATTTTCAGACCTCACAGGTTTTAAAAACCTGTGAGGTCTTGATACAAATTATTGGTTTAGATTTGTTTCCTTTTTATTTTATTAACCTTAAAACAACAAATTGTAATCTTAAAATTTTCAAACTCATTATTAATCATTTTAAACATACAGACTTTTAACCTCCCTAAAAATAAAACCTAAATCACTTACTTTTAAAACCTTGAAGTTTTAAATTGACTCCTCAAGTTGTTTTATTATTTTAATTCTCCCAATCAATATCTAAATTTTGAACTTCAATATTTCCATATTCGTATTTATAACCTCCATCAGAATCCTTATAACCTATCTTTATAGTTACAAAACTTAATTTTTCTACTGTTGGAAGAATTTTAATAAAATTAATTGAAGCCTTAACAGGAATATTTGTTGGTACTTTATTGCACATGTAAGAAGCAAATTTTGAAGAAACTTTTGAACCAACCGAAACAATATCTGAGTTATATTCATTTCCTTCTAAATCGTAAGCTTTAGCATCTTTTATACTTTTATTAAAACAAATATCTTGATGTACCTTTTTATGTTTAATTAAAAATTCAATTTTTACTTGTTGAGTATTCTTATCTCCTTTACAACTCAATAATTTTAAATCATAATCATTTGAAAAAGACTTTATCTTTATTTCATCTAAAACTTTATTTTCTACAATTTCTTTTGCAACAAAAGCTTTATTCTTCGAAATCATTTCTCCTGTTAAAATAGCACTTTGCAATGGTACGGCTAATCTCATTTGAGAGTTTGGAACTTTAATAATAGCAAAAGTATAATAATTATTTTCAGATTTAACACGTTTAAAATATCTAATTTTTCCTTTAAAGCCATTAAATTCTTTTGACACTGGAATAATATATTCCCCTTTTATTATCATATTATTGTCTTTGTCTTCAAACACATCATATGAAGGAACTACATCTAGAGCAAGAGCATCATCTATATTATCTAATACACTTTTATGTTTATAAGCAAATATATTTCTAAATGTTTCTCCATTTAAAGCATTACCTAATTGAATAACATCCTTAATTTTATAACTATTTTTATCTGGCCCTGTTTGAGTTTCTTTTGTTCTTTCTCCTGGGAATTGAGAAAAAGTTATTGATGTAATTAATAAGCAAAATAAAGTAATTTTAATCTTCATAATTGTTTCTTTTTTAAATTTTCTTTAACATAATAATTTTAATACAAAAAAACAGTATTATTTTAATTGAACGTATCCAATTGCATCCACTATATTTTTTTAGGTTTACATTCTTCAGAGGGTTAAAAAAAATTACTATTTAGAAAACTTTTTAGATTCAAATTCCTTTTTAACTCTTCTAAAATTTGGCTAAAGCCTATATTCTTCTCATTTATTAAACACAGGCTAAAGCCTGTGACAATTCAAAATCATAATAAACCTTTTTCTTCCCTTTTGAATTGCCTATGGATTTATCCATAGGTATTTAATTACATCAACACAGAGGCTTTAGCTAAATTCACTCCAACCCATCATTACCGGAATCATTAACTAATCAAAGTCCTTTCCATCGGATAAGATTTAAGATAGACTCTCTTCATCTTCAATAGTATCCAATTCAACCTTTAAATTCTCTATAATAAATTTCTGTCTATCCGGAGTATTTTTCCCCATATAAAACTCCAACATCTGCTCTATAGACATTTCTTTGTCTAACATAATTGGGTCTAAACGAATATCATCACCAATAAAATGAACAAACTCATTAGGCGAAATCTCTCCCAAACCTTTAAATCGAGTTATTTCTGGTTTCCCTCTTAATTTATTAATAGCATCTTGTTTTTCTTCTTGAGAATAACAATAGAAAGTTTCTTTCTTGTTACGAACTCTAAACAACGGCGTTTCTAAAATATACAAATGCCCTTCTTTTATCAATTCAGGGAAAAACTGCAAGAAAAATGTTATCAATAACAAACGAATGTGCATACCATCTACATCGGCATCGGTTGCAATTACAATATTGTTATAACGCAATTCTTCTAAACCATCTTCTATATTTAATGCTGCTTGCAAAAGATTGAATTCTTCATTTTCATACACAATTTTCTTACTTAATCCATACGAATTTAAAGGTTTCCCTTTTAAACTAAAAACCGCTTGTGTATTTACATTTCTAGATTTTGTGATAGAACCAGAGGCAGAATCTCCCTCGGTAATAAAAAGTGTAGATTCTAAATAGGCTTCTTTTTTTGTATCACCTAAATGAACTCTGCAATCACGTAATTTTTTATTGTGTAAACTAGATTTTTTAGCTCTGTCTTTTGCTAGTTTTCTAATTCCGGAAAGCTCTTTTCGTTCTTTCTCTGCCTGAACAATTTTTCTATGTAATGCATCTGCAACATCAGTATTTCTATGCAGGTAATTATCTAATTTCGTTTTTAAGAAATCGTTTATATAAGTTCTTACAGTTGGTAAGTCTCCTCCCATGTCTGTAGAACCTAATTTTGTTTTTGTCTGACTCTCAAAAACAGGTTCCATTACTTTAATGGCAACCGCAGAAATAATAGATTTACGAATATCTGAAGCTTCAAAAGCTTTGCCGTAAAACTCTCTAATTGTTTTTACAATTGCTTCTCTAAACGCAGATTGATGCGTTCCACCTTGCGTGGTGTGTTGTCCGTTTACAAAAGAATGGTATTCTTCTGAATATTGTGTTTTACTATGCGTAATGGCAACTTCTATATCATCTCCTTTTAAGTGAATTATTGGGTACAACATATCATCTACATTGTTGTTATCTTCCAATAAATCTTTCAGTCCGTTTTCTGAAATAAATTTTTCGCCATTAAAGATTATGGTTAAACCTGGGTTTAAATACACATAATATTTGAGCATTTTTGCAACATACTCATTTCTAAATTTGTACTTCTTAAAAATTTCTTCATCCGGAATAAAAGAAACTTTGGTTCCCTTTCTACGAGAAGATTCTTCTAAAAACTCTTCGTTTTCTAAGTTTCCTTGGCTAAATTCTGCCGAAGCAGATTTACCATCACGAGAAGATTCTACTCTAAAAAATGACGAAAGTGCATTTACTGCCTTTGTACCAACTCCATTTAAACCTACCGATTTTTTAAACGCTTTAGAGTCGTATTTTCCACCAGTATTCATCTTAGAAACTACGTCTACCACTTTACCTAAAGGAATTCCACGTCCATAATCTCTAACAATAACTTTGCTTCCATGAATAGAGATTTCAATGGTTTTTCCGGCGCCCATAACATACTCATCTATAGAGTTGTCTAAAACTTCTTTTACAAGAATGTAAATTCCATCGTCTGCAGAAGACCCATCGCCCAATTTACCAATGTACATTCCCGGACGCATTCTTATGTGCTCTTTCCAGTCTAAAGACCTGATATTATCTTCGGTATATTTTGTTTCTTGACTCATGAAATATGTTACTATTGTTAGGTTTGAAGCCTTGCTAAAATAGCATTAAACAAGCTAAAATAAAAGGACTCAGCCAATTAGTTATCAACAGGATTTCAACGATTCTTTTATCTAAATTTTATCAACTTATAAAAATAAAATCTAAAGAAATTAAGGAAAAATTATCAAATTTAACACTCCTTCAAAAATACAAATTCCGCATAAAAATCACAAAAAAAAACAATATGTTATATTTTTAAACAAGTCATTATTTACCCAACAATTTTATTACTTTTGACGTCTGATATAAAATAAAACAAAGTGAAAAACGCACAATTAATAAAGTTAGCAAATAAATACGGAAGTCCTTTATATGTTTACGATACAGATAAAATAGAATCTCAATACAACAGGTTAACAAATGCTTTTAGCAGCGTTAAAAGTTTAAAGTTAAATTATGCTGTAAAAGCACTTTCTAATATTAATATATTAAAGTTCTTTAAAGACTTAGGTTCTGGTTTAGACACTGTTTCTTATCAAGAAGTACAATTGTGTTTAACTACAGGAATTGAGCCTCACGACATTATTTACACGCCAAACGGTGTTTCTTTATCAGAAATTGAAGAAGTTGCTAAATTGGGTGTTCAAATTAATATTGATAACCTTTCTATTTTAGAACAATTCGGACAAAAACATCCAGACATTCCTGTTTGTGTGCGTATCAATCCACATATTATGGCAGGTGGAAATTCTAAAATTTCTGTGGGTCATATCGATTCTAAATTCGGAATTTCTATTCACCAAGTACCTCATATTAAACGTGTGGTAGAAAATACGGGAATGAATATCAACGGAATTCACATGCACACTGGTTCTGATATTTTAGATATCGATACTTTTTTACGTGCCTCTGATATTTTATTTGATGTTGCTAAACAATTCGAAAACATCGATTTTATCGACTTTGGAAGTGGATTTAAAGTGCCTTATAAAGAAGGAGATATTTCTACAGATATAGAGCAATTAGGTTTGCAGTTATCAGAGAGATTCAATGAATTTTGTGCAGATTATGGTAAAGACATTACTTTAATGTTTGAGCCTGGTAAATTCTTAGTTTCAGAAGCAGGTTCTTTTTTAGCAAAAGTAAATGTTGTTAAACAAACAACTTCTACGGTTTTTGCACATGTAGACACAGGTTTTAATCACTTGGTAAGACCAATGATGTACGATTCTTATCACCATATTACCAACATTTCTAACCCAAAAGGAAGAGATCGTTATTACTCTGTAGTTGGTTATATTTGTGAAACGGATACGTTTGCATCAAACAGAAGAATTGCAGAGATTTCAGAAGAAGATGTTTTATGTTTCCACAATGCGGGTGCATATTGTTTTTCAATGGCGTCTAACTACAACTCTCGCTATATTCCTGCAGAAGTTATGGTACACAAAGGAAAAGATTACCTTATTAGAAAAAGACAAACAATTCAAGATATTTTACACAACCAAGTTGTAGTAGATTTTTCTAAAACAGAAAAAGCAGAAGCTTAAAAAAAGCTTTTAAACAAGTTATAAATCCATCAGAAAATATATTTTTTGGTGGATTTTTTTATTAAATTTACCTTATATAATTAAAACAAATTTAAAATGAAAATATTAGGAATTGGAAGTAATTACGTTACTGACTTGAAAGACATTTCCGAAAAAAAGAATGCTAAAAAGTTCATTTTTTCAAAACCAGAAAGTAGTTTAGCTGTTAATTGTGATGTAGAATACCCTAGTAGCATTACAAACGAATTAATTTACGAAATAGAACTAGTTGTTAAAATAGGAAAAGAAGGAAAAAATATTTCTAAAGAAACTGCAAACTCTTATATTTCAGAAATTGCCGTAGGTATCGATTATACTGCAACAGACCTTTTAAAAGACGCAAGAGAAACGAAACATCCTTGGGATTTTGCAAAAGGTTTTGATGGTGCTGCTCCTATTTCTAGTTTTAAACCGGTTTCTAATTATAATTTAGGTGATATTGATTTCGATTTAAAAATAAACGGAGAAGAAAAACAAAAAAGTAATACAGCCTATATGATTCATGATTTTGCTGATATTATTGTGTTTATTTCTAAATATATGACCTTACAACCTGGAGATTTAATTTTTACAGGAACTCCTGCTTTAGGAAAAGGAGAAATTTTTAAAGGAGATCAATTGCAATGTTCTGTAAACGGAGAGTTGTTGTTAGATTTTAAAATGATTTAATTGTCTATTCGAGCGTAATCGAGAATTTTTAATTATTAAAAACAAGATCTCAACTGCGCTCGATCTGACAAAACCCTATATTATTATATTTTTTTTATGAAAATAAGACTTTCTAATATTGAAGATATTCCTGCAATAATGACAATTATAGATGACGCCAGAGAACTCTTAGCATCCTTACATATTGATCAATGGCAAAACGGATATCCGAATGCAGCCCAAGTAGAAAATGACATCAAAAATAATGAAAGTTATGTTGTTGTAAATGATGACAATATTGTGATGGCAACTTCTATGTTTACATTCAAAAAAGAACCAACTTACAAGGAAGTTATAGACGGAAATTGGTTGGTAGATGAAGATAAAGTCTACGGAGTAATCCATAGAATGGCAATTAAAAAAGAGTTTAGAAAATTAGGTTTGGCAACATTTCTTTTTAGTGAATTTCATCAAACATTAAAAGATAAAAACATTCAAAGCTTAAAGATAGATACTCACGAAGACAATCTAGGAATGCAATCTTTAATTAAAAAATTAGGCTACACTTATTGTGGAGTTATCTATACCAATTATAACGCTAAGAGGTTAGCCTTTGAGAAAGTGATTCTCTAAAAAAAAATCTCGACACAAAATTCTTAAAAAAAGAATTTCACTCGAAGTGACAGAATGCTCATACTTGTAAACGTATTATAACACGCAATGTCACTTCGAGTGATTTTTCTGACAAAGGATGAGAAATTTTATCGATAAGTTTTGTTAAAATAACCTAAAAATCAATTAATTAACAAACTGTTTCGATAAAATTAGTTAAAAAGGTTAAACATAAATTAAAGTGATTTTTTTTTCAAGAAAAAGCTATTTATTTGTATCAAACAAATTAAAATTATAATTATGAAAAAAGTATTACTAGTAACATTATTAACAGTTTTAAGCATTGTAAATGCAAATGCACAAGACATCGAATTCGGAGTTAAAGCTGGACTAAATTTTGCTTCCATTAACGGAGACAATACCAAAGATTTAGGCACTGTCACCTCTTTTAATTTTGGTTTAATGGCAGAAATTCCCTTTACAGAAAAATTTTCGATTCAACCTGAATTGTTATTTTCTGGTCATGGTTTTAGTACAGGATCTGACACAAATGATTTTGTTGCTTTAAATTATTTAAACACCCCATTAATGGGAAAATATTATGTTACAAAAAGACTAAGTTTTGAAGCAGGACCTCAAGTGGGTTTTTTACTTTCAGCAACAGATGACAATACAAAAGCAGATGTTAAAAATGCTTACAAAGACCTAGATTTTGGAGTAAATTTAGGACTTGGATATAAACTAGATAACGGACTTAATTTTAGTGCACGTTATAATGTTGGTCTTTCTGACATTAATGAAGTGAAAACTGATAAAAATAGAAACGGTGTGTTTCAAGTTTCTGTTGGCTACTTCTTTTTTTAAGACATGACAATTATATAAGAAAAACACAAAATAAAACTATATTTACAACCTCATAAATTCATTTTTATGAGGTTTCTTTTTTCTGATAAAATTCAAATAAAAAAATGCAATTACTTTCTTATATAATTCAGCAAACCCAACTTTCTTCTAAAGCTGTAGAAAATACTATTTCATTGTTAAATGAAGATGCTACAATTCCTTTTATCAGTAGATATAGAAAGGAAATGACAGGTAATTTAGATGAAGTGCAAATTGGTGATATTGTTAAGTTTAAAGAAACTTTTGAAGCTTTAGAAAAGCGTAAACTCGGTGTTTTAAAAGCTTTAAAAGAACAAAATGTATTAACTACAGAATTAGAACAAAAAGTAAACGCTACTAGAGATTTAATTACTTTAGAAGATTTGTATTTACCTTTTAAGAAAAAGCGAAAAACCAAAGCAGAAACTGCTCGTTTACAAGGCTTAGAACCACTGGCAAAAATGATGATGAGTCAGCGTGTAAACGACTTAGAACATACCGCTTCTAAATACACGTCCAAGGAAGTTGTAACTATTGATGATGCATTAGAAGGTGCACGATTCATTATTGCAGAATGGATTAATGAGCGCACAGATATCAGAAATAATATTAGACGAGAATTAGAACGTTATGCTACAATTACATCAAAAGTAATAAAAACAAAGTCTGAAGATGAAAAAGCTCAAAAATTTAAAGATTACTTTGATTGGAGCGAATCTTTAAGCAGAATTCCATCTCATCGATTTTTAGCAATTTTAAGAGCCGAAAATGAAGGTTTTATCCGTGTTAAAATAGAAATTGATACAGAAAGGGTCATTCAAAAAATGGAAAGCAATATTATTCGTACACAAAACGAATGTACTCAGCAAATAGAACTTGCTATAAAAGATGCTTACAAGCGTTTGCTGTTTCCTTCTCTATCTAACGAAAGATTATCATTAGCAAAAGAAAATGCAGATGAAGACGCTATAACTGTGTTTTCTAAAAACTTAAAGCAATTACTTTTAGGTGCTCCTTTAGGCGAAAAAAGAATTTTAGCAATCGATCCTGGATTTAGATCTGGTTGTAAAATTGTATGTTTAAATGAGCAAGGAGATTTAGAACATAACGAAAATATTTATCCGCATGCGCCTCAAAATCAATCTACAGAAGCGATTAAAAAAATAAGTTCTTTAGTTGAAGCACATAAAATTGAAGCCATTGCAATTGGTAACGGAACAGCTTCAAGAGAAACTGAGCAATTGGTAAAGAAAATTGAATTTAAACATTCGGTTGATGTATTTGTAGTGAGTGAAGCTGGAGCGTCTATTTATTCCGCCTCTAAAATTGCAAGAGATGAATTCCCTAATTTTGACGTTACCGTTCGCGGTTCTGTTTCTATCGGAAGACGTTTGCAAGATCCATTGGCTGAATTGGTGAAGATTGATGCAAAATCGATTGGAGTTGGTCAATATCAGCATGATGTAGATCAAACAAAATTGAAAAAATCTCTTGATACAACTGTAGAAAGTTGTGTAAACACCATTGGTGTAAATATTAATACTGCAAGTGAATCTTTGTTGAGTTATGTTTCTGGAATTGGACCAAAATTGGCAGAAAACATCGTGAATTACAGAAATGAAAATGGTTCTTTTACTTCTAGAAATGCCATTAAAAAAGTACCTCGTTTAGGCGGAAAAGCATACGAACAAGCTGCTGGTTTTTTACGAATTAAAAAAGGAAAAAATCCGTTAGATGATTCTGGCGTGCATCCAGAAAGTTATGCTTTGGTTGATAAAATGGCTAAAGATAATAACATAAAAGTTTCTGAGTTTATTGGTAACAAAGAATTGATTCAGAAAATAAACCTAAAAAAATATATTACAGAAACTATTGGTCTACCTACTCTAGAAGACATTATTAAAGAATTAGAGAAACCAGGTTTAGACCCAAGAGCCAAAGCAAAAGTGTTTTCTTTTGATAAAAATATTAAAACGATTGCCGATTTAAGAACAGGGCAACTCTTACCCGGAATTGTAAATAACATTACCAATTTCGGCTGTTTTGTAGATGTTGGAATCAAAGAAAGTGGCTTAATTCATGTTTCTAACTTATCAGATACTTTTGTAAAAGACGTTAGTGCAATTGTAAATCTACAACAACAAATTATTGCAAAAGTAATAGAGGTTGATGTTGTGAGAAAACGAATTCAATTGGCTTTAGTAAAGTAAAATAATAATTTCTTATCTTTATAAAATGAGCAATAAAATAGAAAAAAATGATATTTGGGATGACTTAACAGATTCTCAAAAGGATGAGATTCAACAAGAAGTTAATGAATCTAACAAAAAGAAAAAAACAACTTGGGACGATGTTAAAAAAGAGCTCTCAAAATTGAAGTAAAATACAGTTTCTTCTTCTTTTAAAAACCAAAAAGTTTTTTTTGGCCAATAGTGTTGCAAAAAATGTAAATACAATTCTTACTTTACTTAAACATATAGTTTAAAAATTCTAGAGGTTGATGTAGTTAGAAAGCGAATTCAATTGGCTTTAATGAAGTCAATTAATAATTTATTATCTTTATAAAAAGAAAACAAAATGGATATTCAAACAACAAAAATAGCATTGATAAAAGAAATTTTAGATATTGAAAATCCGGAAACTCTTTTAAAAATAAGAAATATACTTGATGAATCTAATTTTGATTTAGATGTTGTTAATGAGAGTAATATAGATTATGACAACCTAAAACCTTCTCAACAAAAAAGGAAACTAGCATTTATTAATGATTTCATCAATTTAGAAAATGAAGAAACAATATCTAAACTTGAAAAATTACTTTGGCAAAACAATGATTTTTGGAATGATTTAAGTCTTTCTGAAAAAGAAGAAATTGAACAAGGAATTAAAGAATTAGACGAAGGTAAAAGAGTTTCTTATGAATCTGTTTTAAATGAAGTCTCCTAATGCAAGTTTTTTACTCTAAACTAGCAAGACTTAAATATATTAAAATAACAAATTATCTACTTGAAACTTGGAGCCTACAAAGCAAAAACAATTTTATTAAAAAGTTTGATTTAAAAATTCAACAAATAAAACTTCATCTTTATAGCTGCTTAGAGTCTTTTGAGTATAAAGGCTTACATAAATGTGTCGTAACAAAACAAACCACTTTTTATTATAGAGTTTTGCTAAATCAGCAAGAAATAGAAATTATCTCTGTTTTTGATACAAGACAAAATCCAGAGAAGTTAAATAAAGATTTATAAAATTCCCAAAATAATTTGTCAATAAATTTTATAAGGAATACGATTAGTTTTCATTCAAACACTTAATACTCCATAAACAATTACTAATTTCAGCCCCTTCAGGTTTTAAAAACCTGAAGAGCTTATTTTTATTAACAATCACAAAAGATTATCATTAAATTTGTAATAATTCCTTAATTTCGAACTCACAAAAATAATCAATGAAAGTCTGTATTGCCGAAAAGCCATCTGTAGCAAGAGAAATAGCTAGTATTCTAGGAGCCAACACAAAACGTGATGGTTATTACGAAGGAAACGGTTATGCGGTAACATATACATTCGGACATTTGTGCACACTTTTAGAACCTAAAGATTACAAGCCGCATTGGAAAAGTTGGGATTTGAACAATCTACCAATGCTTCCAGAACGTTTTGACACCAAAGTTACGGGAGATGCAGGAATTAGAAAACAATACAATATTGTAAAATCTTTATTTGATAAAGCAACGGTTGTAATTAATTGTGGGGATGCTGGGACAGAAGGAGAATTGATTCAGCGTTGGGTAATTAATCAAGCCGGTTATAAAGGAGAAGTACAACGTTTATGGATTTCGTCTCTTACAGAGGAAGCTATAAAAGAAGGTTTTAAAAACCTAAAACCTGCAGAAAAATACGACAACTTATATTATGCAGGTTATTCTAGAGCTATTGGAGACTGGCTTTTAGGGTTAAATGCAACGCGTTTATACACCGTAAAATTTGGTGGATTTAAACAAGTTTTATCGGTTGGTAGAGTACAAACTCCTACCCTAGCCATGTTGGTAAATCGTTTTGTTGAAATTGAAAATTTTAAACCACAACCTTATTGGGAACTACAAACAACCTATAGAAATACCCTTTTCAATTATGAAGATGGACGCTTTTTAAAACAAGAAGACGGACAAGTTTTAGCAAATAAAGTGAAAGAATCTGATTTTGAGATTGTTTCTGTTACCAAAAAGAAAGGGAAAGAATACGCTCCGAAACTGTTTGATTTAACTGGTTTACAGGTATATTGTAATAATAAATTTGGCTTTTCTGCGGATGAAACTTTAAAAATGGTTCAGAAGCTATATGAAATGAAAGTAGTTACGTATCCTAGAGTTGATACTACTTTTTTACCAAATGATGTGTATCCTAAAATTGCAGGTATTTTATCTAAATTAACAAATTACAGCGCACTTACTCAACCTCTTTTAGGTAGTAAAATAAAGAAATCGAAACGTGTTTTTGATGATAAAAAAGTAACAGATCACCACGCAATTATTCCTACCGGAATTCAAGGAAATTTGCAATACAATCAGCAACAAGTGTACGATATTATTACTCGTAGATTTATTGGTGTTTTTTATCCAGATTCTGATGTTTCTAATACTTCAGTAATTGGTAAAGCTGCAGATGTACCTTTTAAAACAACCGGAAAAGAAATTTTAACCAAAGGTTGGCGTGTTGCTTTTGAAACGGAAGAAAGCAAAATTAAGAAAGAATTAAACGAACAAATTACATTGCCTTCTTTTGTAAAAGGTGAAAAAGGCGCACATGAACCTTCGTTTTTAGAAAAGGAAACCAAACCTCCAAGAAATTTTACAGAAGCAAGTTTATTGCGCGCCATGGAAACTGCTGGAAAGCAAGTAGATGATGAGAATTTACGTGAATTAATGAAAGAAAACGGAATTGGAAGACCTTCTACAAGAGCAAGTATTATTGAGACTTTATTCCGAAGAAAATATATTGAGCGTAAAAAGAAATTGGTTTTACCAACACAAACCGGAATCGATTTAATTAATATTATTGACAACGAATTATTAAAATCTGCTGAATTAACTGGTCGTTGGGAAAAACGTTTAAAAGAAATTGAACGAGGAGAATTCAACGCCGGAACCTTCATTAATAATATGAAGAAAATGGTAGATGAATTGGTGTATGAAGTCCGTTCTAATACTTCTAAAAAACGAATTACTTCTAACGCAGAAGTCATTGCGAGTTCAACGAAGCAATCTATTGTTTCAAAGACAAAAAAAACTCCAACAAAAAAACAAGTTGTAGGAAAAACTTGCCCGAAATGTAAAAAAGGACAACTCTTAAAAGGTTCTTCTGCCTTTGGGTGTTCTGAATATAAAAACAATTGCGATTTAAAAATTCCGTTTGAAATTTACGGGAAGAAAATTTCTGAAAACCAATTGATACGATTGGTTGACAAAGGTTGTACTACCAATTTAAAAGGCTTTAAAACGGATAATGGTTCTGTAGAAGGCTTAATAAGATTTGATGATGCTTTTAAATTGAAATTAGAACCTAAACAAAAAGTAGTCACTTCTAACTCTGTCGAAAAGAGTTCTGATAAAATTACGTGTCCAAAATGTAAACAAGGAACTATTTTAAAGGGGAAAACAGCTTATGGTTGTTCTGCTTATAAGTCAGGTTGCGATTTTGTTTTCACATTTGATAACATCAAAAAAATAGCCAATGGAAAACCATTGACTAAAGATTTGGTGATAAAAATTATAAGTAGTTAATATTTACAATCAACTGTCATTTCGAAATAAGTTTTTTTTTAGCGATTGAGAAATCTCACATCCTCTTTACAAAATCAACAAGTAAAAAAAACGGCTTACTCAGCATACATTTTATCAATAAGAGCTTTGTATTTTTTATAAATTACTTTACGTTTAAGTTTTAAAGTGGCAGTAATTTCTCCTGCCTCAATAGTAAACTCTTTTGGTAATAAAGTAAATTTCTTAATTTTTTCAAACTTAGAAAACTCCTTTTGCAATTCTTCAAAACGTTTTTCTAACATGGTTTTAATCTGATTATTATTAATCAAATCTTCAATATCTTTAAAACTAATTTTATGCTCTTCAGCATATTTTTTAATATTCTCGAAACTAGGAACCGCCAAAGCCGTAACATACTTTTGCTGATCTCCTATCACAGCAATTTGCTCAATAAAAGAATCACTAACTAAAGCCATTTCAAGTTTTTGAGGAGCAATATATTTACCTCCAGAAGTTTTCATTAAATCTTTAATTCTATCAGTAATTACTAAGTTTCCTAATTCGTCAATTTTTCCTGCATCACCTGTTTTAAACCAGCCATTTTCAAAAACTTCTGCAGTAGCTTCTGGTTTTTTATAATAGCCTTTCATAACTCCAGGTCCTTTTACCAAAACTTCATCATTAGCACCAATTTTAATTTCGGTTCCTAAAATTGGCTTACCCGCAGAATTAAACTCGAAGTAGTGATCACCAAACAACGTAACTGTAGCAGTTGTTTCTGTTAAACCATAGCCACATTTTATATTTAATGCAAACGAATGAAAAAACGAAACCATATCTGGTACTAAAGGTGCTCCGCCACAAGGCATAAACTTTATATTCCCTCCAAAGACATCACGTAATTTACTAAGTACCAATTTATCTGCTATTTTATATTTTAGCTTTAACATTAGTGGTACTTTTTTATCAAAACGACGATAGGTATTATGGTATTTATTTCCAACTCCCAATGCCCAACTTGCCAATTTCATTTTAGTAGGGGAAGCTTCTTTTCTTTTTTCTTGAATAGCAGCAAAAATTTTCTCAAAGATTCTAGGTACTGTACACATCAAAGATGGTTTAACCTCTTTTAAGACATCTGCAATTTTCTTTGGGTCTTGGTTAAAATATACCTGAATTCCTTTTTGTAAGCAGAAAAACACCCAACTACGTTCGTAAATATGACTTAATGGTAAGAAGCTTAAAGTTACATCATTTTCATCTACATCTAATTCTGCTTCATGTGCTTTTAATGAGGATGCAAAATTGTTATGATCTAACATTACACCTTTAGGCTCTCCTGTTGTACCAGAGGTATAAATAATACTTGCTAAATCATTAAGTTCAGAATCAGAATGACGCTTTTCTAATTCATTTTCAATACTTTTTGGAAATTCTGCATTTATAAAATCATTAAAATAAACAGCTTTTTTATGGCCTCTTAAATCTACAGTACTTGTTAAGGCTACTATTAATTTTAAGTATGTATTATTTTCTGAGACTAATTCTACTTTATCAAACTCATCTTGATCTCCCACAAACAACACACTAATTTCTGCATCGTTAACAACGTATTCTACTTCTTTCTGAGAATTGGTTGCATAAATAGGAATCGTTACGGCTCTTACACCCATAATTCCTAAATCAGCAATAATCCACTCTGTCATATTTTGAGCAAAAACACCAATATTGTCTTGTTCTTTAATTCCGAAATTGATTAAAGCTTTAGAAACTTGCTGTATTTGAAAATAAAAAGAATCCCAAGAAATTCCTTTCCAACTTTGTGAAGCTTCATCTTTATAAAAAACTGCATCTTTTGTTGTAAATCGATTAGCGTTATCTTTAATTACTTCTAGTAAATGTTTATAATTCATCTTTCGATTATTTTTAAATAAGGATATTATAACTATCAAATTTACGAATATTTCAAAGATTTAAACAGATATCAAATTATATATTAATGTTAATGAAGTATCAAACCAATGTATCATTCTATTTTTTCGGTTAAATTTAATAGGTAAAAAAATTAATAATATCCTTTTTAAATTCTTTATTAACTTTTTAACAATAACTAATGTTAAAACTTATAGCTATTTCCTTATTTTGCCTTAGTTTTAACAAAAAAATTAAATAGTAAATGGATTTTACAAACCCACTAGTATATGGTGTACCGTGTTTCTTAGCACTTATTTTAGTCGAATTAACATATAGTAAGCACAATAAAAAAGAAGAAAAGAAGAAAATTTATAAATGGAAAGATTTAGCAGCTAGCCTTACCATGGGGATTGGTTCTGCTATTCTAGCTCCTTTAACAAAAACAATTGCTGCAATTGTACTTTTTAATTTTGTCTATGAAATATTCAATCCTTTAGTTGATGGAATTCGCACAAATTTAATGGGCTACGAATCTTTTGGATACGCTTGGTATATTTGGCTTATTTGTCAAGTTTTAGACGATTTTAGTTATTATTGGTTTCACAGACAAAACCACAATGTACGTTTTTTATGGGCAGCACATATTGTACACCATTCTTCGGATAATTTTAATTTAGGAACTGCCGTTAGAAACGGATGGTTTACCATTCTTTACAAACCATTTTTTTATGTGTGGATTGTTGCTATTGGTTTTCCACCAGAAATGTTAGTCGTTTGTTTAGGTATTGAAGCTTTATGGCAATTTCAATTACATACCGTTTACATTGGTAAATTAGGTTTCTTAGATAAAATATTGAATACACATACCATGCACCAAGTACATCATGCTCAAAATTTTGAGTATATGGATAAAAATCATGGTGGATTTCTAAACGCTTTTGATAGAATGTTTGGTACTTTTAAAGAATTTGACGAAAATATTGACATCAAATATGGAGTTACGCATCCGCCAAACTCTTATAATCCGTTTGTTATTCTAACACATGAATATAAAGATATTTGGGACGATATGAAAAAATCTAAGAACTGGTATCATAAATTTATGTATGCATTTGCCGCACCAGGTTGGAGCCATGATGGAAGTACACTAACCATTAAACAAGCTCGTAAAGCTTTACAAGAAGAATAATATGTTTTTTTTTAAGCAAAACTTGTCAACTTAAAAAAAGGAATCTCAAAATAAATTTGAGATTCCTTTTTTTATTAAATGATATAAAAGATAAGTAAACTTACGCTTGATTAAAACGACATCCTTTTTTTGAAGTAAGAAAAACCGATTCCGTCTTTCGATTTATCTCAAGAGACATTCCAAGCTGTAAATAACTCTTAATAAAACTAAGACGTTATTTGACTAAAAAACTCAAAGATTTCTCCTTTAGAAATAGCACTTCCTTTTTCTATTAAATCGAAAATTTCAGTATTCCTATCATCTTTATTATAAGGTTTTGTTCCTTTAAAAATCTCTACAGAATTATCCATAGGATTTTGCATTAACCATTCAAAACCTTTTTGTTCTAATAAATTAATATCCCAAGTAATTTTAATGGCAATTCTATGTATTTCTTCAGCATCACACTTAAACAGGTTTACAGAGGTTTTAGAAAAATGTTCTACATAGTTTGTTTTTGTTAGCACATTATCCCAAACAACATCAGAAAAAACATTCATCTCCTCTTCTGCAACTTGTGGTGTTTCTTCTTTTATTTTATTCCATTCTTTAACGTCTATACTTTGGGTTGCTAAAAAACGAGCAAAGTCTTCGTGTAAGCTTTCGAATTGTTCTTTGGTAAGTTGTCTATATTTCATAATTTATGGTAAAAAAAACCGCCCAATTATGGGCGGTTCAAATATCTGAATTCTTTATTGATTTAGAAAGAATATCTTAAACCAACTTGTGCTTGCCATCTAGAAAGTAACGTAGAATTATATACAAAAGTTTCTTTTAAGTCTGAATTAAAACTATAGGTTGGTAAACCTGTATTATCTACAGTAACACCTAATAATTGTACTGCATCTGGTTGTTGTACTAAGCCCCAGTTTGAGTTTAATAAATTACCAAAGTTTAAAATATCTATAGTAAACTCTAAAGAATTATTGTTTCCTAATTTTAAATTCTGGATAAATTTTACATCCATCTTTCCTCTCCAAGGTGATAATGCACCATAACGTTCTGCATATTCTCCCTGTCTATCACTTAAATAATCATCTTGATTGATATAATTTCTTAAGCCATCTTTTTGATCTTGAATAGATAAGTCTCCAGTATTTACTGGTGCTTTAAATGTCATTGCGTCTATTTCGCTGTCTGTTGGTATGTAAATTAAATCATTTAAGTTAGAGCCATCATTATTAATATCGCCTGCGTATGTATAGTTAAAACGACCTCCTTTTGCCAATTCATAGAAAGAAGAAATAGTGGTTGTCCATTTATCATTTGTTCCATAATTCCAAGATTTAGAAGCTACCGCAATAAAACGATGTGTATCTCCATATTTAGAATGTGCTAATGTTGCATCATTTGCATTAGATAAAACTGGATTAAAATCGAAAGCATCTCCTGTTATTTCTGCTTCAATAGAGTTTACATCTTTAGAATTTAAGTAATTATAGGCTGCCATTAAATACAATCCATTATCAAAATTTCTCTGTGCTTTTAAGGATGCATTTAAAGTTCTTCCTTTATCAGAATTGGTAAATACATAAGCATTTGATTTATCATTTGGTCCTCCCCAGTTTGGGCTTCTGTCTGTATCTGTATACACCAATCTATTATCTATACCACCTGCCAAAGTTCCTGTAGGTGTTTTTAAACCCCAGTTTTGCACATGTGCTCCGTTTATATCTTTTGTGTACGAAAGATCTGAAGTTAAAATAGTACCATCTTTTAATTTTACATCTGCTCCCAAACTTGTTCTCCAAACTTGTGGGAATTTAAAATCTGGATCTACAACTTGGTAAAAATATACATTAGGATTTGCTATTTGGTTACCTAACCAAACAAAAGGAAAACGTCCTGTAAATAAACCAGAACCACCTCGTAATTGTAAAGTACTATCTCCATTTACATCCCAGTTAAAACCAATTCTTGGTGAAACTAAGAAGTTGTTATTTGGCATTTTAGTAGAATCAAATAATACTGTTTCTCCTGTATCAGGGTCTGTATATGGATTATTAGGTAAGTAAAAACTTTTATCTATTACGTCTTGTGCTTTATCTGCAGAATTGAAAAATAAAGGCTTATCAAAACGAACACCATAAGATAATTTAAAATTATCATTTATATTCCAATCATCTTGTACGTAAAAAGCAAACTGACCAACATTTGTTTCTGCTAATGCCCAAGAATCATTGGCGTTATTAGTAGTAAATGTGCTTTGGGCAGCAGCCATAGCATCCGCTAAAAGACCATTAGTAATTCCTGTTCTAAAAGCATCCATATTAGCAAAATCTCCACCAAATGCACCTACATAACCTCTTGCATCTCCAAAGCCATAAGCTCCTAAATTAAATGAATTCTCAAATTCGAATTTTTCAAAAGAAAAACCAACTGTATAGTTATGGTCTCCATTACTTATATTTAAATTATTTGTAATTTGAAAAACTTTTTGATCTAATGTATTGTTAATTGAAAAAGGTTCATGACCTGAAATTATATAATTTCCTCCGTTACCATCTTGAATTCTAAATGCTGGCATAGGTGCAGATTTAGGACTTCTAAAATCATCGAAATGTGTATATCCTGCTTGAAATTTGTTTGTTATATTATCTGTAACAGTAGAATTTAATTCTAATAAAAATGAATTCAAATTATTATTAATTTGATATCCAGAATTTTCGAATTGTAACATTTGAGAACTTGGACCTCTAAAACCAAGTGCTGTTGGATGCGCTGGCAAATCTCTAGAGGCGTTTAAAAAATTATATACAAATGAAAGACGATTGTCTTTGTTGATATTCCAATCTAACTTAAACAATCCTTTGGTACTTTTAGAATCGTGTGTAAAACCTTCATAAGCACCGGTACTGTAACCAATACCTGCTAATGCGCTTTTAACTTCATCTAAATCTGATTTTAAAACTCTAGATTCATTAATAGCTCCCGAACCTGTGTTTGGTAACCAAGACTGGCCTAAATCTGATCTATTGTCTTTTTCGAAATTTATAAAAACAAATAATTTATCTTTTATAATCGGTGCACCTATACTAGCTCCTACTTGAGATTGTGATAATTTAGGAACAAAAATACTTTCTCCTTTAATTTTACCTCCTGTAAAATCTTGATTTCTGTAATATCCGTATGCGGTTCCTGTTACGGTGTTTGTTCCACTTTTGGTTACTGCATTTACAGAAGCACCTGTAAAACCAGATAAAGTAACGTCATAAGGTGCTGTAGAAACAGAAATTTGCTCTATAGCGTCTAAAGATACTGGCTGAGAAGCTGTTTGTCCTCCGGGTGTTGCTGCATCTAAACCAAAAGGATTGTTAAAGATAGAACCATCTAATGTAAAGTTATTAAATTGGTCATTTCTCCCTCCAAAAGATCCACCTGAAGCAGAAGGGTCTAAACGCGTAAAATCTGATGCCGATCTAGATATCGTTGGCAATATCTTTAAATCTTTAGTTCTAATACTTGTCTGTGCTCCTGTTCTATCGTTATTAAAAACAGCATTTTTACCAGAGCTAATTACAACTTCTTCTAAAGTATTACTATCTTCAGACAAAACAACATCTACATTTGACGTTTCACCTAATGTTAAAAAGATATTTGTTATCTTTTTAGATTTAAAACCTAGGTAACTAATTGTAATTGTATACGGACCTCCAATTCGTAAATTAGATAGCGCGTACCTACCATTATCTTGTGCTGTTGTACCAGATACGGTACCTGTTGGAGTATGCAAAGCAACAATTGTTGCTCCGAATAAAGGTTCTCCAGAATTCTCCGTAATAATTCCGTTAATTTTTGATGTTGTTGTTTGTGCATTTGCAACGAAACTAAACATTAAAATGAATGAACATAAAAAAAGTAATTTTTGCTTCATCTTTTTGAATTTAAGTTTATATAACCAAAAATAGAGCAAAAAAAAAGTCTACTCGTTAAAGTAGACTTTTAGTTCTTAACAATTATTTAACAATTGTTATTTATTCAGCAATAACTTCAAAAGAAATTTCAGCAACTACTGCTCTGTGTAATCTTACAGAAGCTTCATATTTACCTAATCTTTTTACAGAACCACCAACAACTTTAATAAATTTCTTATCTAAGTCTGTTCCTGCTTTTGCAAGTGCTGCAGCTAAATCGATGTTGTTTACAGAACCAAATAATTTGTCTCCTGAACCAACTTTAGATGCAATTTTAATTTCATATCCTTTAACTGCTTCTGCTATTACATTAGCGTCTTCAATTAATTTAGCTTCTTTGTAAGCACGTTGTTTTAAATTCTCTGCTAAAACTTTCTTTGCAGATGAAGTAGCTAAAACTGCTTGTCTTGTAGGGATTAAGAAGTTTCTACCATAACCGTTTTTCACGTCTACGATATCATCTTTGAATCCTAAATTTTCTACGTCTTGTCTTAATATCAATTCCATGTTCTACCTCTTTATTATTTTAACATATCTCCAACGTAAGGCATTAACGCTAAATGACGCGCTCTTTTAATTGCTTGCGCAACTTTACGTTGATATTTTAATGAAGTTCCTGTTAAACGTCTTGGTAAAATTTTACCTTGTTCGTTTACTAAATACATTAAGAAGTCTGCATCTTTAAAATCGATATACTTGATATCTTTTTTCTTAAATCTACAGTATTTAGCTTCTTTTTTAGTGTCTATATCTAACGGCGTTAAATATCTAACGTCAGCAGATTTACCGCCTTTTGCTTGTTGTTCTATTGATGCCATTTCTTATTTTTTTGTAGATTTAACACGTTCAGTTCTAATTTTTGCCCAAGCAGCTGCATGTTTGTCTAATCTAACAGAAAGGTAACGCATAACGCTATCATCTCTTCTAAATTCTAACTCATAAGCAGAGATTTCTTCTCCAGCAATTTTAAACTCTAATAAGTGATAAAAACCACTTTTTTTCTTTTGAATTGGATAAGCTAATTTCTTTAAGCCCCAGTTCTCTTTCGAGATCATTTCAGCTCCTTTAGAAACTAAATAATCTTCAAACTTTTGTACTGTCTCCTTTATCTGAGTATCAGATAAAACGGGATTCAAGATGAAAACAGTTTCGTAATGATTCATAAATTAAATATTTATTGTTTATTTTTAAGGCTGCAAATATAATAACTTTTTTATAACTAGCGTTATATATAACAGTTATTCTTGCTAAGAATATGTAAAACAAGCATATTACGTGTAAATAAATGCAGATGTGTCAATTTTTTCTACTTAAAAAGTATCATTATTATTTAATTTTCTAAATAATTAAGAATGTCATTAATAATAAGGTAATTTAAAAAAAAGAAAAAACCTCTAGGTTGAAACACAAAACAACACCAGAGGTTTATCAAAAATATTCTAGTTAAAATTAGACTTCAAAAGCTTCTAAATGAAAAGCTTCGCTAATTTCTTTATAAACAATTTTTCCTTTTATAATATTTAATCCTTTGTCTAGAGATGCATCTGTAGCACACGCTTCTTCCCATCCTTTATTTGCAATATTTAAAATATATGGCAATGTTACATTTGTTAGAGCAATTGTAGAAGTATAAGGTACAGCTCCTGGCATATTTGCTACACAATAATGCACTACATCATCAATAATATACGTAGGATCTTCGTGTGTTGTTGCTTTGGTGGTTTCAAAACAACCTCCCTGATCTACGGCAACATCAACAATAACAGTTCCTGGTCGCATATCTTTAAGCATGTCTCTAGTAATTAATTTTGGAGCCTTTCCTCCTTTTACTAAAACACCTCCAATAATTAAATCGTGTGTTTTTATTAGTTGTCTAATACTGTATTCACTAGAAAAAGCGGTGGTAACATGGTTTGGTAAAACATCATTTACATAACGTAAACGTTTCATATTAATATCCATAATAGTAACATGAGCACCTAAACCTGCTGCCATTTTTGCTGCTTGTACACCAACAACTCCTGCTCCTAAAATTAATACTTTTCCTGGTGCAACACCTGGTACACCACCTAATAAAATACCACGTCCTTTAATTGGTTTTTCTAAATACTTAGCACCTTGCTGAATTGCCATTCTTCCTGCAACTTCAGACATTGGTGTTAATAAAGGTAAAGTTCCTTCACTATCTTCTACTGTTTCATAAGCAATACAAATAGATTTACTTTCTATCATTGCTTTTGTTAAAGGCTCGCATGATGCAAAATGAAAATATGTAAAAACAATTTGATCTTCTTTAATTAAAGGATATTCTGAAGCTATTGGTTCTTTTACCTTTACAATCATTTCACTCTGGCTGTAAACTTCTTCTATGGTAGGTAAAATAGTTGCTCCTACCTTAATGTAATCGGCATCAAAGAAACCACTTCCTTCTCCTGCTGTAGACTGTACGTAAACAGTATGATTTTTTTTAGTCAACTCAAAAACACCTGCAGGTGTCATACCAACTCTACTTTCGTTATTCTTAATTTCTTTAGGAATTCCAACTTTCATTATTGCTTAATTTAGATGTTTTAAGCAAGTAAATTTACTGTCTTTTTGTTTGTATTTTAACAAAAATATTAAAAATTGTTATTTTTACTGATGTCCTATTTTTTGTTATTTTAAAATGATTTAATACAAAATTCTATTCATTAAAATTATCAAATATTCAATAAAACTCACAAAAAACTGACATCAGCAATATTATCTTTAACGTTTTAATCTAAATCTAAACGAATTCCCATAGAAATGTTTCTAGTTTCGGTATTTTTAAATAAAGAGTTTAAATCATATTTCACATAAAAACTAGTAGATCTATACCCCACATAAGCACTTAATCCATAATTAACAGTATTCATATTAAAATTATTGAATTGCACTTCTTCAACTTCAACATTGTTTTCATCTTTGTATTCTAAATATTGTCTTGTTCCTAATTTAAAACCAACAAAACCTCCAAGACCTAAACGAACAGATCTGTTTGTTCTATCTTTTACAAAACCATCTTTATCCGTTTTATTTTTAGAAAAATCCCATTCTACATGCATCGGAAAATTCATTTGTACATGACGTAATCTACTTTCTGATAATTTGTTATCAAAGACCTTAACCTCTGTAATATCTCCATCCTTTACATGAATACTATTATTATCTAATCGTAAATTATTCCAAAGAAAAGAAAGTCCGTATTTAAAATACAATTGAGAAGGCTCTTTAGTCAATCTTGTTTTCCACGTCCAACCTAGCTCATAAAAATGAGATTGCCAGAACTTGTAATCAGCATCATTTAAAGAAGATACTTCATGATCATTTAAAACATTATTTACTCCCATAGAAAACACAAACTGAGAGGTAGTTCTTCTATTCATTTTTCTTTTTCTCTTTTCTATTCTTTCACTTTTATCATCATTATTTAAGCTAAATGAAAATGTTTTCTTTCCAACAGTAAACGTATTATCGTCATCATCAAACTCACTTTCTTCATCTGAACTCGCTATTCTACCATTGGTTTTATCTTGCACCAATAATTGCAACAAATGCTCTTGTTCTCCAACTAATTTTTCAATTCTTCTGGCATGATAAGAAGCAACCTCTTTCTTTAAGGTGTTTGAAATCGGTTTTGTAATTTCTCCTTTCTCTAGCCTTTCATCAATAGCAACCACTTTTATTCTTAATGAGTCTTTTTGAGTTGCTGTAATGCGTTCTATTCTTTTAGATATTTTATTTACTTCTTTCTCAAAAGTTTTTGCTTGAGATACGGCAATAGTTGTACTTAACAACACTAATATTAGTAGTATTCTTTTCATCTTGTATGTTTTAAAAAATTGTTTTTATTTGATAAAATCATTTCGTAATCTAGCTTCAATTAAAACGTCTTTTAATTATACTACCACAGAAAGTGATTTAATTTAATCGTTTCTACTTGCAATAGCAGTTGCAATATCTGTTACTCTTTTCTTTAAAGATTGTAAGAAATTATTCTGAAAATCTTCTTCTCCAATCGTGCGTTCTACTTCAGCCAAAATAGCTTCTGGACTCACTTTAATATTAGAGTTTTTAAGCTCATTTTTAATCGTACTTAAAACATCTTCCCTTGTTAAATTTAGTTTTGCATAATACTCCTTTACTTCGGTTGACGAATGTGTTACCGCGAATAACAAATCATCACTATTAATTTTTATGCTACTATTTGGGTCTTGTTTTAAGATTTCTTTATTTATTGTTTTCTCCTTCGTCGGATGATCCTCAGAGACTGCTACCACTGTTTCGATAACTTCCTCCGTTGTCGGAATTACATTGTTTTTATTGTTTGCAACTATAGAATTATTGATAGATTTTTTAGATTCCTCCTTTGTCGGAATGACATTCTTATTTGTAACAACATTCTTTTTAGAAACTTCTACTTGCTTCTCTTCTACTTCATCAATCTTAACAATTGCTTCTTCTGCAGGAATTTCATTTATAAATTGATCTATTTTTGCATCAATTGTAATTGTATCAATTGGGTTTTCAACAATAATTTCTACAGGCTTAATGTCTTCTTTTTTATTTAAAAACAGAAAACCGACACTAATTAATAATAAAATACTTGCTGCTGCACCAACATAAAAAAACCATCCTTTTTTCTTTTGCTTTGGTTGCTCATCTAATTGTGCAGACATACGTTCCCAAGCAGAAGCCGATGGATTTATCGTTCTATTATCTAACTTCTCTTTTATGTTTTTATCTATATTATTTGTCTCCATTGCTCACTGTATTCATTTTGTAATAATTCTGTTGCAATAATTTACGTGCTTTAAATAATTGCGATTTTGATGTACTTTCAGAAATACCTAATCTCTCTGCAATTTCTGAATGTTTATATCCTTCTATCGCATATAAATTAAATACCATTTTATAACCTTCTGGCAATTGATCTATCAATTTCTGAATATCTTCTACAGACGTGTTTTCTAAACTTTCTGTAGCTGCATCATTAAAAACATAATCTTCGTCAGACAAATCAATTAAATTCTTTTTACGTAGATAAGAAATACAAGTATTCACCATAATTCTGCGAATCCAACCTTCAAAACTACCTTCGTGTTTAAACTTATGTAAGTTGGTAAAAACCTTTAAAAAGCCTTGTAATAATAAATCTTCTGCATGATGCACGTCTTTTACATATTGTCTACAAACTGCCAACATTTTAGGCGAATGTTGCTCAAACAATTGTTGTTGCGCTTCCCTATTATTGTCTATCGCTTTTTTAATGAGCGATTTTTGTTTGTTATGTAATTTTATAATTTTCAAGCCTCTCGTTTCGTTTTTAACTGCCTTACAAATATATAGACTACAGAAGTCTTAAAAAGGTTGCCTGAAGATAAAAAAATAATTTATTTATCACTCCAACCAAACTTAAACTCTTTGTCTATCAAATAATAAATGAAAATAAAATATTTTATTTTTCATAAAATTAAGAACATTATTATTCATTTCTTAATTATCTAGAACAAAAAAAGGGACTCAAAACTGAGCCCCTTTTTTAAAATAGAATATTAAAAATTCTTAATTATTGTTATTGTCTTTATCATCATCTTCTTTAGAAGTTTTGTTCCAAATTTTAATCTCATCATCTTTAGTAACACCTTCTAAAATTTCAACATTTACACCGTCTGACGTTCCTAATTTCACATCTTTCTTGTCAAATTTTCCTTCTGCATTTTTAATTTCTACATAAGGCAACTCTGTTTTTCTATCAAATTGTAATAAAGATTCTTTAATAGATAAAACACTGTCTTTTCTCTCTAAAACAATTTCTGCATTTGCGCTATAACCAGCTCTAATAAAATGCTCATCATCTAAAGAAACGTCTGCTTTAATTTTAAATTGAACTGCTCCTGCTTCTTCTGTTCCTTTTGGAGCAATGAAGTTTAAAACTGCTGGGAATTTCTTGTTTTCGATAGCTCCTAAAGAAATTTCTATTTCTGTTCCTTTTACCAATTTTCCAACTTCAGATTCATCTACTTTTCCTTCAAAAATCATTTTAGTCATATCTGCAATGGTAGCAATTGTGGTACCTGCACTAAAACCATTTGTTTCAACAACCTGATATCCTTTTTTAACAGGAATTTCTACTACCATACCAGAAGTTGTTGCTCTAATATTTGTATTTGCTCCAGAAGAACCTGCAGATCCTTTTTTAATAATCTGATAATCATTTTGTGCATTACGTAAATCGTTTTTTGCTTTATTATATGAAAGTTCTAAAGACTCAAATTCTTGACGAGAAATAACTCCTTTATCAAATAATTTTTTATTTCTGTCGTATTGAATTTTAGTATTATTTAATTGAATTTGAACTGAGTTAATACGTCCTTTTGCACTTGTTAAAGATTGTTCGTTTGGCACAACTCTTACTGTAGCTATTAAATCTCCTGCTTTAACAATCTCTCCTTCTTCAACAACTATTTTATCTATAATACCTGCTATTTGTGGTTTTATTTCTACTTCTTCTAACGGAGTAACTTTACCAGTAGCAACACTTTTTTTAACAATTGTTGCTTTAAAAGCTTTTTCTGTTTTGTATTCTATTGGTGATGCACTGTTCTTTTTACCAAACCAAATTAGTACTGCTATTAATGCAACAGCTATTCCTCCAAAAATGATTACTTTTTTCATTTATCTTTTATTTATTCTTGTTAGTTGATTTTTTTTATTCTTCTCTTAATGCGTCTATTGGTTTCACTATTGTTGCCATATACGCAGGTATAAATCCTATTAATGTTCCTAAAAATACTAATACTGCATATGCTATTAAAACAATAGGAATATCTACTGTAGGATTTACAAGAAATTCTACAAAATTATCTAATAACATTAAAACTAATCCACCAGCAATAATTCCTAAAGAACCTGCCAATAGCGTTAAAAATAGCGATTCTAATATAATTTGTTGTCTCACTTTATTTGGCGTTGCACCTAAAGCTCTTCTAATTCCTATTTCTTTTGTTCTTTCTTTAACGGTAATCAACAAAATATTACCAATTGCAAAAACACCAGCAATTAAGGTTGCAATACCAACAAACCATGTTAAAAATTGCATTCCTGTTAAAAAACCTGTAACCTGTTTTATACGTTCGCCTAAGTTAAACCCTCTAAATGCTCTGTTATCATCTGGATGAATTTTATGTAAATTTTTTAATAATAACTTTACATCAGATTCTAATTGAACAATATCAAATTCATCTTTTCCGGTTACAACCATCCATTCAAATTTATCTCCTTTATTATACACTAATTTAAAGGTACTAAAAGGTATGTGAATGTTATTCTTTCCTTCAAACTGACTCGTTTCATAAACGCCAACAACTTTATAATTGATGCCACTTACTTTTATATAAACACCTATAGCGTCTTCACTTCTATCAAACAATTCTTTATAAACACCTTCACTAATAACACAAACTTTTTTATTTTCGTCCATGTCACTTTGGTTGATAAACCTACCTTCTATCAAGTTCTTTTTTTGAACTAGATCTATTAAAGGAAAATCTCCAAAAATGGTAAAATTACCAGTTTTTAAACCATGAACTACTTGTCCGCCAGTTGCATTTCTTGGCACTACAAACTGAATACCTTCTATTTCTGAACGAATTTTATCTACATCACTTAATCTTAAACTAATCTGGCGTCCTTCTTGAAAACCTTTAAAAGGCATCGACGTTCTACTCCCAGACATAAAAACACTGTTAGTAGCAAAATTACCAAACATGCTATTAAAACTATTTTCTATTCCTTTGGCTGCGCCTAATAAACCTACCAATAATAGAATTCCCCAAAATGCCCCAAAAATGGTGATTGCAGTTCTAGTTTTATTCTTTCGAATACTACCGTAAATTTCTTGCCAAGTATCTTTTTCAAATAAAAATCTCATAATTAATCTGAATTTAGTGCTACTACGGGTTTAATTCTTGCTGCTTTTTTGGCTGGTAAATATCCTGCAATTAAACCGGCACAAACAAGTGTTAATGTTGCTCCAATAACTACAGGTTGAGAAACACTAGGATTTAAAATAAAGTATTTCTCTAAACTTGGTCCGGCTATTTCTAAAATACCTATTCCTATTAGCAAACCAGCATAACCAGAAATAGCGGTAATAAAAACAGCTTCTTGCATTATCATAGCAACAATCATTTTTGGTGTAGCACCAACTGCTTTTCTAATTCCTAATTCTTTGGTTCTTTCTTTAACGATGTACACCATAATATTACTAATACCTACAACTCCAGCTATTAGGGTTCCAAAACCAATTACTAGAATTAAAATACTTAAGCCAAACATCATACCTGAGACTTCCTTATTATTTGTCGCGTAATTATCTAATCCAATTCCTCTTTGGTCATTGGGTGAAACATTATGTCTTTTCTTTAATTCTCTGTGTAATTCACTACTAAATGCAATAGCTTCATCTATACTTAAATCTGGGTTATATGTAATTCCAAATTCATTTACATAATCGTTATTTCCATACATTCTTTGCATTGTAGAAAATGGAGTGTAAATATATCTTTCATCACTATCTCCTCCAGGATCAGAGAAAATACCAATAACTTTATACATAATTCCCCCTATATTTATTTGTTTTCCAAAAGCACTTAATTGACCAAACAAATCTTTTTCTACCATTCTACCAATTACAACAACTTTTCCTCTTTCTTGTATATCTCTATAATTTAAAAAACGACCTTCTGTTACTTCTGCAGATTCCAACACATAATATTCTGGATATACACCTCTAATAGTGTAATTGTCTTTTTCATCTTTATAAACAACATTCTCAGACCTCTGAATTCTTGGACTTATGGTTTGAATTTTATCTCCATAATTTTCTTTGATATAAGTAAAGTCATCATTTTTAAATTGAATTCTTCTACCTATTTGGTTTCCTTTATAAGCTATAGTGGTGTTATTTGTCCAAATATAAATGGAGTTCATAGCATCTTTTGCAAACTCATTTTTAAAGGTATTTTGAAGTCCGTTACCAATACCAAAAAGTAACGTAAAAAGTAAAATAGCAAACGCAACCGTAAAACCAGACAACGCAGAACGCAACTTGTTTTTACTAATGCTTTGAAATATTTCTCTCCAACGATCTAAATCAAACATAATTAAACTGTTTTAGATACATTTGTATATTCATCACTAATAATAAGACCGTCTTTTAAACGTACAATTCTCTTAGTTTGCTCTGCTACTTCCTCCTCGTGGGTAATAACAAACACCGTCATTCCTTCATTATTAATGTCTTTTAATAATTGCATTACAGAATCTGTTGTTGTAGAATCTAATGCTCCGGTTGGCTCATCTGCTAAAACTACTTTTGGTTTTGTAACCAAAGCTCTTGCAATGGCAACACGCTGTTTTTGTCCTCCAGAAAGTTCGTTTGGTAAATGATTTGCCCAATCTTTTAATCCCACTTTTTCTAAATATTCTAAGGCAATCTGCATACGCTCTTTTCTTGCCATTCCTTTATAATACAAAGGCAGCGCAACGTTTTCTAAAGCTGTTTTGTATGAAATAAGATTGAATGACTGAAATATAAACCCTAAAAATTTATTTCTAAGAATTGCAGCTTTTTTCTCGTTTAGGTTCTTTATTAATTGTCCGTTTAGGAAATAATCACCTTCATCATGTTCATCTAATAAACCAACAATGTTTAATAAAGTAGATTTACCAGAACCAGAAGATCCCATAATAGAAACAAATTCGCCTTCTTTTATATGTAGATTAATACCTTTTAAAACATGTAGAGAATCTTTACCTATTGGGTAAGATTTGTGTAGTTTTTCTATTCTAATCATTGGTTGGTTAATTTTAAGCTAATATATTTTTAAGTAAAATCTTTACATAAAATAAAGCGTTATTTACTCGAATACTAACATAAGACGTCTCATTAAAAAAAATGTTACAAGAAAATTAACTTTTTTTTAAAACATTTAAAGATACCTGTATTTTCTTTAAAACAAAACTACTTTAGAAACCATTATCAATTTTTATCTGTTTCGAAAAAAGATAAAGTATCTTTGTTTTCTTAAATTTTGAAATGCTAAAATGATTGATTTACCAAAAAACAAAAAGATTATTTTATTTGATGGTTTTTGTAATTTATGTAACGATTCTGTCTTAAAAGTAATTAAATATGATACTAAAAACATCTTTTTATTTACAGCCTTACAGTCTGATAAAGGGAAAGAAATTATAAATCTGTTAGGAATTGACATTTCTAAAATTGATTCTATTGTTTTGTATGAACCTGGTGTTTCTTATGAAGTAAAATCTACTGCAGCTTTAAAAATTATGAATGACTTTGGTGGAATTTGGAGTCTAAGTCAAATCTTTTTATTTTTACCAGAAGCATTTAGAAATTATGTTTACGATTATATTGCTAAAAACCGTTACAAATGGTTTGGAAAAAAAGAAACGTGTATGATTCCAACACCTGAATTAAATGCGAAATTTTTAGATTAAAATGAACGCGGTTTTATCAATTAAATATTCATTATTCTCTTTTGTATTTACAATAGCTATTGCTATTTTGTCTGTATATATGAATGATGACAATTCTTATATTATTTCAAATTTAGTAGGAATTCTCGCTTTTGTAATTCTATTTTTATCAATTATAGGATTATTAAAAGCTGTAAAAAGTATTAATGAAACTAAAAAGTTTCAGGTATTTATGGCATTCCTATTAAATATATTTTTTTTAACCCTATACTCTTATTTAATAATATCAAACTCTTAATAGCAACATGAACGTACCAAAAGAAATAAAATGTGTCATTTTTGACATGGATGGCGTAATTATAGATTCAGAAGAAATTCATAAAAAAGCATATTATGAAACCTTTACTTCTGTTGGAGTAACTGTTTCAGAAGATTTATACAAAACCTTAACAGGCTCTTCTACCATTAATGCTTTTCAGAAATTAGTAACACATTTTAACTTAGATTTAGACCCAGAAGCATTGGTTTTAAATAAAAGAAAACGCTATGTAAATTTCTTTGAAAGCGACCCAACATTACATCTAGTAAAAGGTGTAGAAGAATTGATAAAGCATTGTCATAAAAAAGGTTTAACCTTAATTTTAGCTTCTTCTTCTGCGATGGTTAATATTGATAGAGTTTTTAATAGATTTGATTTAAACCAATATTTTACGGCAAAAATTAGTGGTGCAGATTTAACCGAATCTAAACCAAACCCAGAAATCTTTAACAAAGCAGCTATTCTAGGAAATACGCCAAAAGAAAATTGTGTGGTAATAGAAGATTCCGATAATGGTGTTAAAGCGGCTAATGATGCTGGTATTTTTGTATTTGGCTACAGAAACCCAATGTCTGAAGATCAATCTTTAAAAAATGCCGATTTTATAGTGAATAATTTTAAAAGGTTACATAAAATCATCTAAAACACTGTATATCATAAATATAGCAAGAAAGAACTTTATTAAAACATTATAATGAGAAAAATAGTAGTATTGGTTATCATATTTGGAATTTGGAGTTGTAAATCTGATCAAAACCAAATTGAACAAGTCACTTCCTTCAAAGGACAACAAGTAACAGGTGTTACTGTGAGTGATAAAGGTAGAATTTTTGCTAATTTTCCGAGATGGAGAGAAAACGTTAAAAATTCGGTTGTTGAAGTTCTTGATGATAAAAAGTCAACTGCTTATCCTAACAAAAAATGGAACAGTTGGAAATTAGGTACAGCAATCTCTGATAGCGTATTTGTAGCTGTACAATCTGTTGTTGCTTTCGAAAACATTGTCTATGTTTTAGATACACGTAATCCATTATTTAAGGGGGTATTAGATAATCCTAGAGTTTTTGCTTTTGACCTTTCTACAAATCAGTTGATAAAAACCTATATTTTATCCGAAGACAGTTTTCTAAAAGATTCTTATATAAACGATTTACGTGTTGATAAAAAAAAGGGTAAAATATACTTAACAGATTCTGGACATGCAGGCCTTGTAGTGGTTGATATAAATTCTGGAGATTCTTTTAGAGTATTAAATAATCATACCTCTACACTTGCAGAAACCAATCACTTAACTTTTAAAAACAGTATATGGGAAAATACGGTTCATTCAGACGGAATTGCATTGGACACTAAAAATGATGTTTTATATTTCCATGCTTTAACGGGTTATAATTTATATGCTATATCTACTGAATTTTTAATAAAAGGGAATAACACTGAAATTGAAAAAAATGTAAAACATATTGCAAAAACAACTGCTCCAGATGGAATGATTTTTGATCAATCGGGTCTTTTATTTCTTGCTGATTTAGAAAATAACAAGATTATGAAATTTAATATTTCTAACGGTAAAATAAGTGTTTTTGCTGAAGGTGAAAAAATTAAATGGGCAGATACATTTAGCATCTATAATGATGAATTATATTACACCAATTCTAGAATTAATGAAGTTAAAGGAGATATTAGCAATATGGAATTTACTATTCATAAAATGAGCATAATCGAAGCAAAAAAATAGCTAGAAACTTACTGTTTACATCTTTTAATGGTAAACGATTACTACTCATTGATAAATATCAAAAAAAAAAGCTTGGAGATGTCTCCAAGCTTTTTTTTTACAAACGATATTACAACTTTTAAATCATTAAAAAACATGTATTTTCAGTATAATTAACCTTATGAACTTTTCTGTATATTAATGGTTTACTGTTTTAAATTTTCACCTATAATCATCAAAATTAATTCTACTAAAGAAAGCTTTTATCAACTATAAAAAAAGAGTTCTATTTTTATTTTATCCTTTTTTCCACCAAGATTTCTTCACCTCAGCTTCTCCGTAACCATAGCCATAACCGTAACCGTATTTTGCTTCTATATCTACATCATTTAATAAAACTGTCATATTTGGCAAACGTTTATCTTTGTATAATTTTGCAGGTATTTCTAATAAACGTTTATCTAAATAATTAGCTCTAATTGTATAAATAAACAAATCTGCACCCCTACCTAATAACATGGTATCTGTTACTAATTTTACTGGAGCTGTATCTACAATTACAAAATCGTAATGTTCTTTTCCATACGCTAAAAGATCTTCAAAACGTCCGTTACTTAATAATTCCGAAGGGTTTGGCGCTATTACTCCAGAGTGCAACACATCAATATTAAGTGCATCTACATGTTCTATTACATCGGAAACTTTTAATGTATTATCAGTTAAATAATGTGTAATTCCTTTTCCTAATTTTATATCTAAATATTCTTCTAAACGAGGTTTTCTAATATCTGCACCAATTAATAATACTTTCTTATTTGATAATGCCAACACCGCAGATAAGTTTACAGAAATAAAAGTTTTCCCTTCACTTGCTAATGTAGACGTTATAAAAATAGTTTTCCCACCTTCTTTAATTCCTGCGCCAGAAAGCATAAAATCTAAATTTGTACGAATCATTCTAAAAGATTCAGACAAACCACTTCTATCATCTTTCTTAATGACTTTAGTAGTGTCTTTTGTTTTTGGAATTTCGCCCATTAAAGGTGCTTTTACAATAGATTCTACTTCTTTGGTATTATGCACTTTATTATCTAATAAAAATAACACATAAATAATTGCAAATGGTATTGCTAATCCTAATGAAATAGCAATTAAGTACATTACTTTACCTTTCGTATTTATCGGACTATCACTGCCTCTTGCGGTATCAATTACTTTTGCATTAGGCACTGTTACCGCAAGAGAAATTGCATTTTCTTCTCTTTTTTGAAGTAAATAAAGATATAACGTTTCAATAATCTGTTGTTGTCTTTCAATATCCCTAAACTCTCTATCTTGTTTTGGTACAGAAGACATTCTATAACCTACTTTGCTTTCTGCTTTTTGAGCATCGATTAAAGAAATACTTAAAGATGATTTTAAGTTTACCAAACTTTGATAAATACTGCCTCGTAACTGAGCTATTTGAGAGTTTAAATTAACAATTACAGGATTTTTAAGACTAGATCCTTCTAAAATTCTATTACGTTCTAAAATTAAATCATTGTACTGAGAACTATTAAGATCTAAACTACCATCATTTAAACCTAAATTAGCAGGTATTAAGTTTTCTTTATTTTCTGTTATATAAGTCATTACATAATCAGTTAACCGTATCTGCGTATTTAAATCTACTATTTTCTTTTCTAATTCTGCGTTATTTTCTAGTACTATGGCAGCTTCTGCAGGAATACCTGTTAATCTATTATTAGACTTAAAATCTTCTACTCCCTTATCTACTGCAGATAAATCTTTTTCTATAACGGCCAACCTTTCATCGATAAAAGTACGGGTATTATTTCCTATTATATTTTTACCAGCAACAGCGTCTTCATTATATTGAGCTACCAAACCATCTAAAATAGCGGTTGATTTTGCTTTATTTTGAGAGATTAGACTAAGTTCTAATAAACTAGATTTTTCAAACATTAAACCTACTTGAAGCGCCCCTCTTAAACCTTCTACAACATTGTTTAATGCAGATATTTTAACGGTAACTATTTCATTTATATTCTTAATTTCATTTTTTGTTGGTGTTATGGTAATATTACCAAAGCTGGTGCTTATGTTCTCTCCAAACACATGTTTCTTTACACTTTCATCCTCCGAAATAAATTCAAATTGAGATTTAGATATTACACGAATTTTAAATGTAGTATTTGATTGATATACTTTTTCTTTAGAAAAAAAAGATATTTTAAAAGGCACCTCTGTATTATACATTTCTGTAATACGGCCTCTATCTTCTTTGTAAAATGTTGTATATACACCTAATTCTTTTACAACACGCTCCATAAGTGTGTATGATTTTAAAATACCGATTTCATTATCTATCGATTTTTTTCCTCCACCTATTAAACCTAAATCTTCAAAAGCAGAAAGCTCACTAGATAAACCACCATTACTATCATCATCAATTAAAATTGTTGTTGCTACTTGATATTGATTTGGTGTATAATAAGAGTACGCATACGCTATTGCGATTGCTACTATTACAGTAATAATAAACCATTTCCAATGAACTAAATATTTTTCTAACTGTTCTCTTATATTTATAGGTTCTTCTTCCTGAAAAATATAATTTAAAGGGTTCTCTTGTTGCATAATTTAAAAAATAGTTATTGTATTAGAATGGCAATAATTGATATAAACGTGGCAATTGAAGTAAAAATAACACTCGTATTTGCCCCTATACCAGAAGAATTAATCTTACTTTTATTGGGTTCTACATAAATAAGATCATTTTGTGATAAGTAGTAATATGGAGAATTAAATAAGGCTTTATTTGTAATATCTATGGGTATAAAAACACGTTCTCCGTCTCGTTCTCGTATTAATGTAATATCTCTATTTCCATTAATTGTTAAATCTCCGGCTAAACCTAAAGCCTCTACAATGGTGATTCGTTGATTTTGAATTTGATATGTACCAGGTTTATTAACCTCACCCAAAACAGTTACTTTAAAATTAATGGTACTAATATTTATAATGGGATTAGAAATATATTCTGCCAATTTTGTATGTAAGAACTCACTTAATTCGTTAGTTGTCATCCCTGTTACTTTTAAAACACCTAATACCGGAAACTTAATTTCTCCACTAGCATTTACTAAATAAGGTAATGGTTTGGCACTTCCTATTGAATTCTCTAAAATTGGAGTTTCATACAAATTAAAAGGTAAAACTGCTTCTGCATTTGCTGCAGATACATTAATATTTAGTAGGTCATCTTTTTGAATAGTAGGTTCATATTGTTGTAATCTACTATTTACTATCACCTTTTTTTTATCTCCGAAATACACAATCTTTTTTTTAGAAACACATGATGTGACTAAAAATAAAAGCAATACAGATGTTACATATAGATACTTCATTTTTTTTATAGATATTTAATTATTGATAAAATTCTTTTTTACAATTATTGTATAATTATTTATTGATAATAATACTTTTTAGTTTTTCTTTAATTTTAAGCGTTCTTTATTAATACTGCTTTTTAGTTTATAAAAGAGCAATAGAAATAACCCGAAAGCCATAACGAATACACCTAACATTTGAAAGCTATTTAAGCAAGACCCTAATTTTATGATAAAAATTACAAACAGGTAATTAATAAAACCTAATAACATAGTAGCCTTAAAATGAGACATACCAAAATCTATTAAAACATGGTGAGAATGGTTTCTGTCTGGATAAAATGGACTTTTCTTTTGCAATAAACGAACTCCAATAACTCTTAACAGATCAAACAAAGGAATACATAAAATAGCCATTAAAACAAAAAAACCATTTTCTGGTTTAAATGTAAAGTGACTATACATACTAATATCTATCGCCATAAACCTTAAAGACAAAAAGGCAATACAAAAACCTATTAATAATGAGCCTGTATCTCCCATAAATATTTTTTTCTCGGTTGAAAAATTAAAAAATAAATAGGCTAATAACATCCCTATAAAACTTAAACAGATTAAGTAATAAAAATACAAATCAATGGCATAAAATATTAAGCTAAATACACTAAAAATTATAATAGCAATAATAGATGCCAAACCATCTATACCGTCAATTAAATTATAGGCATTTATAATTGTTAACACCAATAATGTACTTGCAATATATACCAGCCATAATGGTATTTCAAAAATTCCCAAAAAACCATATAAATTATTTCCTTCTAAAGCATTATGAAAAAATAAAAATAAGACTGCTAATGCCTCCATAAATAGCTTCGCTTTTGGAGAGGAGACTACTAAATCATCTTTAGCACCTACCATAAATATCAATGTACTACTTGCTATTAAATTTAAACCAATATTCTCTGTATCAAAATGTTGAATAAAAAATAGCGTTAATATTAAGGTTACAAAAAAGGCAACACCTGCCATTGTAGGCGTTGCTCCTTTGTGAGAACTACGCTCATTTGGTTTTTCATTTAAATGGCGTGTTATTATTACCCAACTTATTTTAGGTATTATATAATAAACTAATAAAAGTGAATTTATAACAGCTAGTATGCTTACTACCGTTAAGTTAGACAATATTTCTTTTAACATGTTTAGTCGGTTTTATTTGTAATTTTTTGCTTTTAGCAAATCCCATAAAAAAAGAGGTGTAGACACAAAATTACGTTTCCATAAACGTTTAGGTTCTCTTAATAATCTAGGGAACCACTCTAATCCTAACTTTATCCAAAAAGGACTAGATCTCTTTACTGTACCTGCATAAAAATCAAATACAGCTCCAATACAAGTAATCACTTTAACATCTAAAAAGTCACTATTTGTATGCACCCATTTTTCTTGTTTAGGAGCTGTCATACCTACAAATAAAATATCTGGTTTGCATTTATTTACTGCCGCTATCATATTAAGATTATCTTCTTTAGAAAATTCTGATTTATAAGGCGGTGAATAAGTATTTACAGTGATGGTTGGAAACTCTTTTTTTATTCTTGTTGTTATTAAACTTAATGTGTTTTCTGAAGCTCCTAAATAAAAAATAGTTAACTTTTTTAATGCTGCTTCTTCCAATAAAAACTGATGCATATCTGCACCTGCAATTTTTTTTATTACTTTACCATTAAGTACTTTGGTAGCTAAAACAATTCCGGTTCCATCTGGCAGCAATACATTACTTTCATTTAAAGCTTGACTAAAAAACGGATCTTTTTTAGCCTCACAATAAGAATGAGGGTTTATAGTATTGATTATTTGTTTTGTTTTAAAAAGTGATAATTCACTTAAATCGTTAGCATAAACTTTTTCTGTAACATCTTTTAATTTAATCATCTCTTGGTTTTATTTTAGATAGAATTTAAAATATTAAACATATTTTTTTCAAAAAATTTCAATGTATAAGATTCTTCATATTTCTCTTTAGCAGCTATTCCTAGACGATTTCTAAAAGGAAAATCATTTATTAACAGTTCTAACTTATTCGCTAAATCAACTACATTTTGTTGTTCTACTAAAAAACCATTTACTCCATCCGTTACAATTTCTGGTATTGCTCCCTCAAAAGTTGTAACCATGGGTAAACCAAACTGAGAAGCTTCTAATAAGACTAATGGAAAACATTCATTATGATAAAACGTGGGCAATACAAAAATGTCTGAAGAATTAAATATTGCTGTTTTATCACTATTATACTTTTTACCTAAATAAAAAACTTGATTTACTAATTGCAATTCTTTTAACTTCTCAGTAAATATTTCTTTTGTAACATCTCCTTCTCCTCCAACAAAATTGCATGTAAAATCAATTCCTTTTTTATTTAGAATTTGTAGTGCTTTTAATAGAATAATAACACCTTTAGATGCTATTAAATTTGAAAGAAACAATAATTTAGGTATTTCATTTTTTAGCCGTTTAGTAACCAAATCTTGATGTATTGGAGGTATTCCATTTGGGCAATAATACACATCGTCTTCATCAACATATTTCTTAACATCATAATACAAGTGCTTAGAAAGTAGAATCACTTTTGTGTTTTTGAACACCTTTTGATATAAAAAATTATCAAATCTTTTTTCTTGTCTCGTATGTACCCCTTTGTTATGAAAATGTAACACTATTGGACGTTGGAAACACTTTACAAGAAGTACAATAACAGCATCTTTATAAAAGCCAAACCCCTTAGCCGTCATGGCTAAATAAATTAAGTCGGGCTTGTTGACTAAAAGCTGTTTTAACGTTTGAAAAACAATAGACAAATACCTTAAAACTTTTCCTAATGGATTTTTCCCTATTTCATCAATCGTTTTTGATGTTCCTAAATCAATGTAATCCGTTTTAAAACTATTATTGATTATAGTACTATCCTTTATAAACTGCCCTACCATAGAAGAACCATGTACAGGAGGTGGTAAATGCAAAAGAAACAATATCTTTTTAGCCATTATTTTTTATTTAAGACATGTATTACTTTGGCTGGGTTACCTGCTACTACAGTGTAAGGAAGTACATCTTTAACGACTACAGATCCTGCTCCTATAATGGCATTGTTACCAATAGTAATTGGCCCAATAATTATGGTATGAGGCCCTATCAAGACATTATCACCAATAACAGGAGAACCTAGATCTTCTCCTTCTAAAGACTCTTTATTCCCAATAGTTGTATGGTGTTTTAAGGTTACATTTTTTCCAATTACAACCTTGTTGTTTAAAACCAAACCTGTAACATGATGAATAACCAAACCTTCTCCTATTACTGTTGATGCAGGAATTTCGCACTTCAATAAAAAATCTGTTATAAACTTGTATAAAATAATAACAGGAGAGAATAAGATTTTAGTGAAAATGTTATTCATTCTAATTCTAAAATATCGCATAAAGACATAATTGCAGACTACAATTCTTCCTTTAAAATTAGAATTCTGTTTTGCTACTTTTATTATTTGAGAAATCAACATACTTTTATCAATAATGTCATAGAACTAAATTTGTACTTCTTATTTTACTTACAAGAAGTACTCTTGTATTAATTGGAAGCGTACTATTTTTTTAAATATTCAATAAAACTACCAGTAACTAGTTTTTGCCCTTTAGGATTTAAGTGTATTCTGTCATAAAATAAACTCGCTTTAGCACTATATAACTCGTTATAATCTAAAAATTTGATATTACTAAACTTAGATTCAATGCTTTTGAAATAAGTAATTTCAGAATTAAATTTTCCAATTTCAGCATTGTTGTATATCGAGGATGTTGGAACATATAACAAGATGATGTTTATGTTTTTTTGAGTTATTTTTTTTAGAGTATTTTCAAATGTTTTTCTATTCTCATTTGTAGAAACGATCTTTCTAAAATCACCTTTTTTAATATCAGAATTCAAAGCAACTGTATCTAAGACTCCTACTTTTAAATTGTCCCAACTTTTTAAATAACCTCTAAAACTACCACTTACTAAACCTTCGTTATATCTAGATGATTTTATAATTTGATGTTGCCAAAAATCTCCAAAAGCTGCATTTCCAAAAACATAATCATTAATTGTCTTTTCACCCATAAATGGATAAAACTGTTTGTAAGAGTTATCACTTAACCCCTCTCCTGTAAACATCCAAGCATCTACAGCGTATACGACTAATTTTAATTGCTGATTACTTTCTAATAATTGATCTATCATTAAATCTCTTTCAACAATGTTTACACCTTCTCTTGTATATTTAGAAACTTTTACATGAAGTTCTTTCTCCATCTCTACCTTATCAATACCAAGCATTAAATGAGAGTGACCAACAAGTGCAATTTCATTATCAGTATATAAACCATAATATGCATACAACCCATTTAATAAAAAGTAATTCACTCCATTATCTAAAACGATAAGTAATAACAGAAATAGGAATCCTTTTTTTAAGTAGTCCTTAAAAAGCTTGTTCTTAATCTCCTTTTTAATCATAATTTAAAATTGAAAATAAATAAAAGCATTCGAAGACATTCCGAACAAAGCAATTGTAATTAATAAGAAAGCATAAGACAGCCACTCAACAAAACTTGGCAATTGCGTTTTTGAAAAGTAAATGGACACCTTATTATTAAATTGTAAAATTTGCACACCTATTAAAAACAAGATTAACAATACAGAGAGTACTGTTGTTACAGAAGATCCACCTGTCCATAATTGTCCTGAAAAGCTAATTATTTTTGTACTAATTAAAAAAGCATCAGAAACCGAATTTGCTCTAAAAAATATCCAAGCAAAACAGACCAAAATAAATACTATAATAATTTTAAAAAATTTATAGTATCCTTTTTTCATTACATCCTCAGCTCTTACTAATACAAGTATTTTTTTACCTATAAATTCTATAAAATAATAAAAGGCATGTAACGCTCCCCAAATAACAAAGGTCCAATTGGCTCCATGCCAAAGCCCGCTAAGTAAAAACACTACCGAAATATTAAATACCCAACGACTGATTGAAACACGGTTTCCTCCTAAAGGAATATAAACGTAATCACTAAACCAAGTTGATAAAGAAATGTGCCAACGTTTCCAAAATTCTCCTATAGAAATCGATAAATACGGTAAATTAAAATTCTGCATTAAACGAAATCCTAACATTCTTGCACTACCAATAGCCATATCTGAATACCCACTGAAATCACAATAAATCTGAAAAGTAAAAAATACAGTTGCTAGGATTAATGTTGAACCAGAATGTGCTTCTGGGTTGTTAAAAACAGCATCTGAGTAGACAGACAATCTATCTGCAATTACTATTTTTTTAAATAAACCCCAAATAAACAATTTAGCACCTTCTACAAATCTTTTAATATCAAATTCATGTTCCTCATAAAATTGCTGTAATAAATTAGTGGAACGCTCTATAGGTCCTGCAACCAATTGAGGAAAAAAAGCAACATAGGTTGTAAACCTAACTAAGCTTGTTTCTACACCTACTCTATTTCTATAAATATCGATAGAGTAACTTAATGCCTGAAAAGTAAAAAATGAAATTCCGACTGGTAGTATAACATTTAAAGTATATTTATTAGCATGTACATCAAAAAAAATGGCCAAATTAGAAAATGAATCAATAAAGAAATTGGCATATTTAAAATAAAACAGAGGCAATAATGAAAGCATCAGTGCAGTTGCAAACCATTTCTGTTTTCCTTTTTTAGTAGCAGCATAAAATATTTTTTTTCCGCAAAAAAAATTTAAAACACTTACTCCAAACATTAGCAACGCAAATTTCCAACTCCAAACCGAGTAAAAAATATAGGAAGCAATTAATAGAAAATGTATGCGCCATTTATGCATTAGTGAAAAGTAAATAACTAAAACAACTAAAAAAAAGAATACATACTGCCAAGAATTAAATAGCATAATTTATTTATAGGTTTATCTTTTTCATATAACTATAGAGACTATTATATGTTTTTTAATAAGTCTTGCATTTTTTGATCAAAAGTAAAAGGCATTGCACTTTCTCTTAACTCTGTAATACTTTTGCCTAATGGTTTTACTTCATCAAAAGCTTGTTTTAACTTCGTTGATAAATCATTTTCTTCATTAGGGTTAAACAACACCCCATTCTTCTTATTTATCAATGAAGATGCACCTGCTAGATCTGAACATAAAACACGACAACCACCAACTAAAGCTTCATTAACAACTGCTCCAAAAGGCTCAGAGGTACTTGGTAAAACAAATAATTGAGAAAAAAGATACCAGTTGTATAATTCTATACCTTCTTTTCTACCTATAAATAAAACGTCTTTTAAAATGCCTAATTTCTCTGTAAACTCAATTAATTTTTCTTTCAACACTCCTTCTCCTACAAGTACCAATTTTTTATCTTTTTCTTTAACATTGGAAAAACATTTTATCAGAAAAAATAAATTTTTAACATCCACCAATCGCCCAACATAAAGCAATACTTTTTTGTCTTTTAAATCATATTTGGCAATATTGATGTTCGCTTGATTTACGGCGTTTGAATATTTTTTTAGCAGTGATTTTTCTGAATGAATAACAGGGAAATCAAGTGTATTACTTTTAGTACTAACATTTACTTTATACCAATTAGAAACCTCTTTGCTCGTAAACACAACCCCATTAATATTTTTAGAGATAAAATTTCTAAAAAATAGTCTCAAGCCTTTTCTGTCTTCAGAGTTTTTTATGCTATCATCACTTAAAGTGTATATTTTAATTCTAGGGTTCTTAATTTTACAATACAGAAATGCTAATAGTGTAATTTGATTATATTCTGCACAGAAAATAATATCTGGATTTTCTTTTTTTATAATTGAAAAAACGCCTGTTCTAATTGATCTTCCCAAAACTTCGAAGCCATTAGAAACATAATTGCACTTAAAATTACAAAGAGATTTTAAGTTTTCTTGATTAAATTTTTGATCACTTACATTTTTTAAACTAAAATAAAATGAAGCTGAATAATACTCATTTAAAGAATTAAAAAAATCGACTCTGTAAGGTGCTAAAGCAGGATGAAAAATTAATGCTTTCATTAAAATTTTATTTTTGATTCTTCTTTAAAATCTTGTTTAAAACAACATTCGGAACTAATGTTAAACATAAGTACGCGTAAACTACCTTATTTAAGGGATTGTAGTAAATAGCATCAAAAGACTCTTTAATAGATTTAGATCTTAAGCCTAATCTTAAATAAATGGAAGCTCTCATTTTTTTCCAAGAAGAAATATATTCTTTTAAAAAAGCTACATTGTTATTCTTTTTATATAAATCACACAGCTCCTGACCTACAATATCTACTTTTTCAGGAATTCTATTCGGTTTATTGTCATAGGTATGTGCTCTATCTTGCACAAAAACAGCCAAAGCATTTAAGTTATACGCTATCTGGTTTTTAATTGCCAATTTAGCCCATGTTAATAAATCCTCTCCAGATTTTATACCCAATGGAAAACCATTAATTTCTAGTAACGCTTCCTTTTTAATAACAATTGCAGAAGACCAAAGTGGCGGATGCGAATAGCATGCTACTTCAAAATAATTAGTTAAGATTCCTGTATCTCCCTTAAATAGAATTTTGTTTAATTTTATAGGTGTCTGTTCTCCTTTATAATCTTCCATTAAATAAGCAGTTGCCAGTACATTACTATTCGGATACTTTTTTGCCAACGTCTTAATTTCTTTCAGGTAATCTACATTCCATATATCATCTGCATCTAAAAAGGCAACCCATTCATGTTTTGCTTTATCAACTCCCGTATTACGAGCAGCCGAAACACCCGAATTATTTTGATATATCAATCTCACTAATGGATGCTCTAATTTAGATACAATTTTATCTGATCCATCTGTAGAGCCATCATTAACAATAATTATTTCATCTGGTAAAACAGTTTGATTTAATACTGTTTTAATAGTATCAACAATACTATCCTTCTTATTGTAAAGCGGAATAACAACACTTATTTTCATTATAAAATTACTTTCTTTTAGATTTCATTACCAAAGCAAAACCAAAAAATATATACGGATAACTTAAGGTAATTAAAGAATAGTTAACAACATTGTCTGTAAACGCTGTTGCCATAATACCACATAAGGAAGTACCGGCAATAAAAGCAGCATATCTTGCAGAGACATTATTTTTTTTATTGTTATAAATTCTAAATGATTGCCAAACAAAACTGATTATTATGAGTCCGTATAAAACGAACCCTATTAGACCTGTATCACAAAGTATTTGAAGATAATCGTTGTGAGCAATTCTTATTACTCCAAAAGGATGATTTCCAGAATAAAAACGAGCTTGCATTTGTCCTATACCAGCACCCATTAATTCATTTCCCTTGTAGAAAACTTTTAAACTCCATTCCCACATTGCAAAACGGCCATTACTATCAATAGTATCTGGTGATATTTTACCACTCATATTAAGAACCTCTTCTGCACTATTAAAAGATGTTCTAAACATTTTATTTCTTACTGTAGGCACAAATAAAATAGACGCTACAAAACTGGCAATTATTAAAGCAAACACGGGTATCGCTTTTAACTTATACTTAAAAAAAGATACTGCTAAAAAAAAGACTCCAATACCTATTAAACCCGTTCTTACACTTTCTACTATTGGAATACTAATAAAAAGAAGTATGGCAAGTAGTACATATTTTTTTTTTGAAAACTTGTACAATAATATTCCAGTACCTATAAAAAAAGGATTTACATCTATTACTGCAGGCGGCCACCATAAAATAGGATTATAAATAGAGTAGATGGGAATAATTTTCATTAATACAATACATGTATTTATGATAACACCTGCTATAAAACTTATTTTTAAGGCTTTTATAAAAAAAACATCTGTAATTTTTATAGAAGTAACAACCAATATGACTAAAAAAGGAAATAAGAACTTTAAAAAGACCCGAAAACCATATCCTTTTTCGGTAGTTAAAACTAACGAAAATAGCAGCCAACACAAATACAAGGCGTAAATTTTAAGCATCGGTGATGAAAACATTTGTATACCATACTTAAATAATAACCCTAATAAAAATGCCATCCAAATTAACAACAATAAAGCAGAAAAATTACCAGCTTGTACAATTGCTGTAGCCAATAAGAATAAAATAAAACGTTGTTGCGTGTTTATTTTAAATTTAACCCTTTTATTCCAGGTAGTGCTTACCAAATAGGTTTTACCTAAAAAGGTGTATTCAAAACCATAGATGATTATAATTAAAAAAGCTAATAAACTTAATCCTAAAGCCATTTATAATTGAGGATATAAAAACATTCTTTTTTGATTGAAAACAACATTTTCTAAGGGTGTTAAATAAAATTGTAATTTCTTCATCAAACAGATGTATATATTGTTATTAGAAAATTTATATTGTATCATTAAATAATTGAGTCCATTTTGTCATAATTTCATCTATATGAAAACGTTTCACATTCTGTGATGCTGTTTCTCCCATTAGCAACCTTAATTCTTTATTTTTCATTAATTTTTCTAAAGATTTTGAAAAATTTTCTATGTTAAAACCTTCAATTAAATAACCATCTTTTTCATCCGTTATAATTTCTGAAGGACCACATTCGCAATTAAAAGCTACACATGGTAAACCACATTCCATTGCTTCTGTTAGCACTAAGCCAAAGCCTTCATATCTTGATGGAAAAGCTAGTATAGAACTATTTAGTAATGCTTCTTTTATTTTTTTTGTTGGTGGTTTTAATAAAATTACATCCTGTAAATTATAACTTTTTATGAGCTCTAATAAATAACCTTTATCCTGACCTTCTCCATAAATTGTTACTTTCCAATCGGGATTATTTTTTGTAATTAAACTAAAACTTTTAATTAATAAGTCAAATCCTTTTTGCGCTATAAATCTACCAATGGCAATGATTTCTTTTTGTTCACCAGTCGATTTTTCTTTTGAATTAAATGATAAAGGATTTGAAATTACAGAACTATTTACAAGATTATTCCAAAGTAATTGATCCTTTTCTGTTAATAATACAAATTTATCATACTCTAAAACAACCCTTTGCTGCTTGTACTGAAGATATGAAGCATATAGTTTTCTAAGCTTTCTAAATGATAGATTGGGTATATTAGCCATTAAATGACTTAGATAGTTTTTAGAGAAATGAAATTCGATAATTTTTTTACTACCATCCTTAATCGTATGTAAAAACTGATATTCATCTCCAAACATACTTATGGTAATGTCTGGTTTTAATTCTAATAACTTTTTTGTTAACTCCTTTTTAAACTTTTTCCTATCTGTATTAAAAATTAGATTTAAAATTTTATGATTAGATTGTTTTAAATTTAAATTTTCGACGGTCACATTTTTATTTAACTCAAAAAAAAAGCCGTTTTTAGTGTCAGTTCTAGAAACAATAGTTACATCAAATTCTCTTTGAGATGCAAGCCAATTAACTTTAGAAGTTAAAACCCGTTCCATACCACCAGAATCTTCTAATGAGTTAATTATATATACAATTTTCATTCTATTAATTAATGGCTAGATGTTTATTATAAATAGCAATATATTTTAAAGCTGTATCTCTCCAAATAAATTTGGATGCTTGTACCAATCCTTTCTTTTCTATTTCGTCTAAGTCAAAAGACTTATTTTCAAATTGTTCCAGTACATCACAAATATCTTCTGGTTCTGAAGATTTTAAATATAAAGCAGCATTACGACCTACTTCTTTTAGAGAACTATTACTGCATGTTATAACAGGGCAACCACAAGCCATGGCTTCTAAAACAGGCAATCCAAAACCTTCATAAGAAGACGGAAAGACTAGAGCCGTTGCTCCATTATAAACTATAGATAATTCGTTATCTGTAATGTTCGCTATAAAATGAATTCTTTCTTTGCAATTAGATTTTTCTATCATTTCTAAAACAAACAAAGGCGGATTTCCCCAAAGAAGCACCAAATCATTAACAGGAAACTGTTTAGATAACTGTATATAGGCTTCAACTAATTTATGTGTATTTTTACGTTCTGCATTACACGAGACGCTTAAGAAATATGAAGAATCTATTCCAATTATTTTTTTAATCCTTTTTAGTAGTAAATCATCTTTTGGTAATTTATAAAAAACCTCGTGCTTTACTCCCCAATAAACAACATCTATTTTAGATGGATCTATTTGCATTGTTTCAACAATATCTTTTTTAGAAGCTTCAGAACAAGTTATAATCCCTTTACATTGCTGCATTAAAGGCGGTACATCTTTTACCATTTGAGTATGATTGAAAGCTTTTTCTTGTATTTTCATAAATAAGGCATCATGTAAAGTTATAATGGCTTTTTTAGGTTTATAAATACGAGCAAAATTATGAGGAACATGCATTAAATCATATTTAGCAAAGCTTTCTTTTATTGGTAGTTTTTCAATTATTTTATTGATAGTTTCTCTATGTGGCAGGTATAAATGCTTCGTTTTAAAATCATCAATAAACTCTTTTGCACCAATACCTTTCATGTTTTGAGAATACAAAATAATCTCAAAAGGCAAATTTTCTTCTATTTTAGAAAATGAATCTATTAACTCTAAAGTTGTTCTACCAACTCCTGTAGTTTTACCTGTTAATAAATAAGGAACTACCGAATTAATATCCAATAATATTTTTTTCATAATTACCTATAAATAATAAACAAATGATACTTAAGAAATAGTCTAATTTTTAAAATCAAAGTAATAAATGCTCTTGTAAGTTGCTTATACAAAACCTCTATAAACTTTCATCAAATCTAATACGTGATTATCTATTAAGTTTACATTTAAAGTTGTCTTTTCTTTTAACTTAAGTAATAAATTAGGCGATTCTATGATCTCTATTATTGCTTTCTTTAATTCATTAACATTATTAGGAGCTATTAATAAACCATTTTCATTATGAGTAATTTGCATTTCTGCTCCACCACATTTTGTTGCTATTACTGGTTTACCCATTTGTAAAGATTCAGCAATGGTAAGTCCAAATACTTCTAAAAAGAAAGCAGGATGTATCATAACATCAAACATTTTTATTTTTTCATTTACTTCTTCTGGAAGTACTTTACCATGCCAGATAATATTTTCGTTTTTATATGTTTTTTTCAAATATTTACTATAACTTTCTTCCACATGATTACCTGTACCTCCTATAACATGAATTTCTGCAGGCAAGGTTAAATTATTAAAAGCTTTCAACATAACATGTACGCCTTTTTCTCTGCAAATTCTTCCTACATAAAAAAACTTTACGGGTTTCTTTTCTTTTAAAACTTCTATGTCTTTCTTTACCTCAGTAATTTTATTTACTTTTATAGAAGGTATTCCATGCGGAATAACTTTTATACTACTTACTGGTGCGCCGTTGAGTACCATTGCTTTTTTAATAGCTATTGATGGTGCTATTAATAAACTTGCATTATTATAAATATTTTTCCATTCCCTTTTTTTATTCTCAATAGAAAGTGTGGTTGTAACAATAGGTGTAACATAATAAATAAAAGGAATTTTAAGAAATGCTTTACCAATTGCTAACCTAAGATTAAATGGAATCAATTTTTGTATTGGTAAAGTACAAGTTCCTCCTTTTACATTTCTTAATACACAAGGTAAACAGTTGCTCTCTGATGCTGCTACCGTACAAATTTTATCTTTAGAGTTTAATAATGCCCCTGCCGGACAAACTAAACCACCATGATGTGCCGTAACAATACAAGGTATCTCTAGTGATTTACAAGCAAATGAAAAGGGAGCTTTAAAACCATGAAGATGTACTATTGATGGATTAATCTCTTTTATAAAATTTCTTAATTCTAATAAATTCCCCTCTAACATTTTGTTCGTAAATGTATAAACAGGTTTTTCTTTATAGTGAGATAACTTTGTTCCGGAAATTTCTGGTGTTGCAATACTAACATCTACACCTTGCGCTATCATTTGGTTTACGATGTTCTTTACATAAACCTGACCTCCACCATAATTAGAGAAAAAATTAGCCGATGATACTATTAAAATCTTTAAAGGTTTATCATCTTTCATCTGCCTTTGTATACTTTATTATTTTTGCAGGAATACCTACAATAGTTATATTAGATTGAGGAAAAGATTTTGTAACAACTGTATTTGCACCAATGGCAACTTCATTACCAATTTCTATATTACCAAATAACTTTGCACCAGGGCCAATGTAAACATTACTACCAATAGTTGGAACTCCATTATTGCTAATTCCTATATTAACACCAGCTTGTAATACGCAATTTGCTCCTACTTTTGCAAAAGGATGCACTACAATTGTTCCGTAATGTGGTATTCTAAGACCAGGCCCAAAAACATTTGGTGGTATTGAAAAACCTAATTTATAGCCTAAATTTTTATATTTAACTAGATAATACTTTCGCTTTAATCTAGATACTATATCTTTTTTATTTGCATTCAAATAATATTCATAATGTCTTAAATATCTAATAAACATCCATAACAAATTAGGTGTAAAAATTGTTAAAAACTGTTCGTAATTAGTCACAGAAATTATATCATTCGCTTTAGCATCTTCTTCAAGATAATGCTTTAAACTGATTTTATTTTTAACCATTTTTTATATTTAAAACTTCTTTAATTTCTTTAACCATTAAAATTAAATCATTTTTCATGAACACAAAATAGAAAGTCAAAAACACAATTAAAAAAGTAATTGATGCTATTAAAAGATCCATATATAAGATTTCTAAGTAAACATATTGCTTTAATGTAAAAACAATTAATATTGAAATTAGATAGATAACCATATTTTTAATTGAAATATAATACAACTCATTTTTAAAGTTTAATTTTTCTGAAATCACGATTAATCCTGTAACAAAAACAATAATTTGAGCACAAACAAAGCCTATTAAGTAACTATTTAAGTTAGCATAAAATAATAAAATAAAATTTGCAAAAAATAATACCTTATTAAAAATATTAATTTTTAAGTACAAACCAGATAACCCTTTACTTAATAATATATTATAAAATAAATTAAAAATTTGTGGAGCAAAAGCACCAAATATAATTATTTGAAATATACGAACTGAGGGTTCCCATTTTTTAGAAAATAACAATAATATAATTTCATGAGCTCCTACTAAAAACACCCCACAAGCAAGAAAAGATACAAAAGAGATTATCTTAAAAAGTTTTAAAACAGTCTTCTTATATACAATTGGTTCGTTATTAATAGTACTTAAACTAGGTAATAGAATGTTAGATAAAGTAGAAGCTGTATATCTAAATGAAAAGTTTTCTAAAGATTTTGATCTATAGTAATATCCTAAAGTAGCTGGGTTTAATATTTTTCCAATTATTAACGAATCTAAATTTATAAAAATAGTATCTAAAACACCTGTTAAAAAAATTTTTGATCCAAACCCCCATAATTCTTTTACTGCCGTAATACTAAAAACTAATTTAAAACGAAACTTACTTAGTACAAAAATTAATATATTGTTAAGTATTTCTGAAATTAATATCTGGCTAATCAAACTCCATATTCCATAACCATTATATGCCATATATACAGCTATAAAACCACTAATAAAAGCAGATATAATGTTGGATACAGATATGATCTTAAAATTCATGATCCGCCTTAAATGTGCTCTGGTTACATTACCAAATGAATTTATGACAAAACTAAAAGACATCACTCTAATAAGATTTGTTAGTACTTCTTTCTCATAAAAATTAGCAACCAATGGAGCTGTAAAAAATACTAGTCCTCCTAAAAGGACTCCCATAATTACATTCATAAAAAAAACAGAAGCGTAATGTTCATTAGTTACATTAGTACGCTGAACCAAAGCAGTACTAAAGCCAAAATCTAAAAAGACATTTGCTAAATTTATAAAAACGGTAATGATGGCCAATAAACCAAAATCTTCTGGTAATAGAATTCTAGCTAAAATTATGGAAACAAAAAAACCAACTCCCTGCAATCCTAACTTACCTACAAAATCCCAAACAAGACCTGTTAAACTTTTTTTCTTTAAACTTGTCATTTAACTTTATATCCTATTTTTAGAATATTAACTTCTTCACTGTATTGAAGACTCTAACTCAATATTATTAATAGAATCATGATCTCTTAAAACTGAATTATTTAAAAAAACTATTTAATTTTCTGATAAAAGAATTAGAAAAAAAGACCATTCATAAACCCATTAAAATCCTTTTTACAAATGACTTTTAGCCTATAAGTTTTTAGCTCTGAATAGTTTCTATATAAAAGAATCAGTAGCAGTTATAAAACTCTAGAATTACTCTCAATAAAATAGTTTCTTATTATGGAAACATTATAAAATTCACAACAGCAATTAACACCATACCTACCGTTGCTACTAATGCAACTCTTAAAACTTTTTTAATTAAACTCATAGCAATATGTTTTTATTAATTAATAAATATGTTTTTTTGAAGCAGTCTTTTAAAATCAAAATATTATACTTTTTGAAGACTATTTATAGGTAATGTTACTTCAACATAACTCCCTAAGGCTTCCATTTCAATAATTACTTTGTCTTTACCTGAATTAGATAAATAGTTACCATATAAACCTTTAAAGGCTCCTTCAGAAACTGTTATTTTTGTTCCTTTAGCTAAACCAATTGGTCTGTTATATACCGAGGTTAAAAAATTAGTATTGGTAGACAAAATTCTTAAATTTTCAATTTCATAATTTTTCACTACCGCATAGTTTCCTAAATATTTTAAAATAGTTAGAACACCTGCTGTTGGATAAACTTGGGCTAAATTTTTTTGAGTCGATTTCACAAAAACATAAGAATTAATAAAAGGAACTTGTGTTTTCTTTTTACGATCACTCCACTGTTTCACAACAGTTTGCATTGGCAAAAAAGTATCAAAGCCAGCAATAGATAATCTTTCTTCTACCTTTTTTTCAGCTTTTGGTCGTGTATAAACAGCAAACCATTGTAATTCTTCTTTTCTTTTTTTGATTGTATTCATACTATAATATTTTTCTTTTCTCCTATTAATATGTTTTTACATTAACTATAATAGCAATGGTTGTGAATATTTTTGGGGGAATTTTGTGTAAGCGAAAAACCTCCTTAAAAGGAGTAAGTTTAATAGTAAAAATTTGAGGGGAGGTAATTATATTTCTTTTATGGCTTCGCCATCGAAAATCACATTTAGAGTAGTAAATTTTAGAAATTTAAAACAAAAAAAATGACAACGGTGCTAGTACTTAAAAAAAATAAAATAACATATAAAAAATAATTTAGGGAGAAATTTACTATTGTTTATTAAAACCAATATAAAATTGATTAGATAAACAGTAGATTAATTATTTACATTTATACGCCGCTAATTTATACCTTTTTGATTACTGAACAAGTTTAATTAACAAAAAAATCTCTTTTTAAAATAAGTTTAATTAAGTGCTGTTCTTCAATATAAAAAATATAATTGAACATTAAATTTTCAGTGATTTTATTTAGATAGTTTTACATATTTACAAACAACAACATTAAAAAAATACATATTATACAAAAAATGAACAAAATCTAATTAAATAGTAAATAAGAGATAATTTCTATACAAAATATTTTATTCCCTTAAAATATATAAAACAAAAATATTAATTTTTATAATTTGGGTTAAAACACCCTTTTTTAATATAGAATAAATTTCTAAAATATAAAAAATTGAGTACTTAATAAAAGTTTTAAAACAACTAACTTAATAGTTCATTGGAACGAAGTATTTAAAAATAAACATCAAATAGAGAGTTCTCAACTTCATCTAAAATAGTATAAATCGTTTTCAATAATAAATATTTGAGTATGGATCTTACTTTTCAAATTAAGTCTGTTATTTGAACAACATCTGCTTACCTATTTATCATTAAAAAAAATAAATTAGTTCATTAATTTTTCTAAAGAGGTTGTCTTTGGAGTAATTAGCTCCTATAAATTGAAAAAATCACTCAGTCATATTTTTTCCATTATAAAAACACTTAAACAACTATTAATCAATAACAAAAAAAATAGGAGTAAAAACACAATGGTTTCTACTCCTATTTACTCATTTTTTACCTCTAATTTATTTAAAGGATTTTTTTACTACTTATATTTCGTCTTCTAGATCATCTACATCTAAGTCTTCATCCTCATCAAAAGAATCTTCATCTTCTGCGTAATCTTCCATAGTTTGCTCTAGTTTAGAGCTAATTTTCACTAAATAAATAGTATCATCAGTCCTTACTTCTACTGCTTTTATGGTTTCTCCTTTTGCATTTTTAAAAGAAATAACATTCTCATAATCATATCCGTCAGGATATTTTTCTACCAACATATCTAATATGTCCGTAGTCAATTTTGCGTATTCTACGATTACTCTTTTCATAATATTGATGTTTTATTTGTCATTTCGAATGAGAGAAGAGAAATCTCATGTTAAGATTCCTCAATCGCAAAAAAGCTCATTTCGGAATGACAATTTTATTTACATTTCTAATAAATATGCAAAAATTAATGGAGCAACAATCGTTGCATCACTTTCTATAATAAACTTTGGCGTATCAATATCTAATTTACCCCAAGTAATTTTTTCGTTTGGTACTGCACCAGAATAAGAACCATAACTTGTTGTAGAATCTGAAATCTGACAGAAATAGCTCCAGAATGGCGTTTCTGGTCTTTCCATATCTTGGTATAACATTGGTACTACGCAAATTGGAAAATCTCCAGCAATTCCTCCCCCTATTTGAAAGAATCCAATTCCGTTTTCCGAATTATTTGTGTACCAATCTGCAAGAAAAGTCATGTATTCAATTCCAGATTTTACCGTACTCGCTTTCAATTCGCCTTTTAAAACATAAGAAGCAAAAATATTACCCATGGTAGAATCTTCCCAACCCGGACAAATAATAGGTAAGTTTTTTTCTGCTGCTGCGTACATCCAAGAATCTTTAATGTCTATCTCGTAATATTGCTCTAAAACACCAGACAATAATAATTTATACATGTATTCATGCGGTAAAAAACGTTCACCATTTGCTTCTGCTTCTTTCCAAATTTTTACAATATGTTCTTGAATTCTTCTAAAAGCTTCTTCTTCTGGTATACAAGTATCAGTAACTCTGTTTAAGCCTTTTTCTAATAAATCCCACTCGTCTTGCGGAGTTAAATCCCTATAATTTGGTACACGCTTATAGTGAGAATGCGCTACTAAATTCATTACATCTTCTTCTAAGTTTGCTCCTGTACAAGAAATAATTTGCACTTTATCTTTGCGAATCATTTCTGCAAAAATCTTCCCTAGTTCTGCAGTACTCATTGCTCCTGCTAAAGAAACTAACATTTTAGACCCTTTATTTAGTTGTGCTTCGTACCCTTTTGCTGCATCTACTAAAGCGGCTGCATTAAAGTGTAAAAAGTATTTTTCTATAAAATTTGTAATTGGTTTGCTCATTTTATTTATTCATTTTTTTTGTCTTTGCGAGGAACGAAGTAATCTCATTTCGATTACCTAATGTAGTTCACATCGAAAGATGTAATTAATTATTTATTTTTTTGGAAGTTTTCGAACTTCAAAGATGTCTTTTCTTCTATCTTTTAAATTACGTACGCTACCAAACTGGTTTAAATCCTTTAATAAATCTAAATCTACATCAGCAATTAAAATCATTTCTGTATTTGTGGTTGCTTCTGCTTTTATTCCGTTTGCAGGAAAAGAAAAATCACAAGGTGTAAAAACCATAGATTGCGCATACTGTATATCCATGTTATTTACTTTCGGTAAATTACCAACACTACCTGCAATAGCAACATAACATTCATTTTCTATAGCTCTAGCTTGTGCACAATGACGTACTCTAGAATATCCGTTTTGAGTATCCGTTAAAAACGGGATAAACAAAATGTCCATGCCTTCTTCTGCTAAAATTCTACTCAATTCTGGAAACTCAGAATCATAACAAATTAAAACACCAATTTTACCACAATCTGTATCAAAAGTTCTTAATTCATGACCACCTTGCATTCCCCAAACTTTTGCTTCATCTGGAGTAACGTGTAGTTTTTCATAACGTTCTTTAGAACCGTCTCTTTTACATATATACCCCACATTATACAACAATCCATCCTTAATTTCTGGCATACTACCAGTAATTATATTAATGTTGTATGAAATTGCTAACTCAGAAAATTTCAGAACAATTTTTGGTGTATACTTCGCCAATTCTCTAATAGCCTCAGATTCTGGCAAGTGATTATTATCCGCCATTAATGGCGCATTAAAAAACTCTGGAAACAATGCAAAATCCGATCTGTAAGCAGCAACAGCGTCTACAAAGTATTCTGCTTGTTGCATTAATTCTTCCAAATCTTTATACAAACGCATTTGCCACTGAATCAACCCTAAACGAACTACTTTTTTCTTTGTTGCCGCTTTTCTAGACTTTTTCTCGTAGTAAATATTATCCCATTCTAATAAAACTGCAAATTCACCAGAATTTACATCTCCTTCTAAATATCCTTTTAAAATTTTTGAAGGATGGAAATCATTTGAAATTTGAAAATTTAAAACAGGATCATGTATTTCTTTACGTTTTACTTTCGCAATGTATTCTTTAGGCGATAAAGTAGCTGCATATTTATGATAATTCGGAATTCTACCTCCAAAGGCAATTCCTCTTAAATTCAATTTTTCTGCAAGTTCTTTTCTATAATCATACAACCTTCTACCTAAACGTAATCCTCTGTATTCCTTTTTTATAAAAACATCTATTCCGTATAAAATATCTCCATCTTCATCATGGGTATCAAAAGTATAATTTCCGGTTATATCTTCATACGTGTGCTGTTCATCAAAACTATCATAATCTAATCTAAGAGAAAGCGCACAACCAGCCAAATCTCCATTTATCTTAATTACAACCTGTCCTTCTGGAAACTTTTCTATTAAAGATTTAATCTGATTCTCACTCCAATAAGAACCTGGCATACTTGAATATGCCTGAATCATTGCTTCTTTAAACTGTTTATAATCAGTTAAAGTTAGATAATGAAGTTCTATATTTTCAATTGTTTGAATCATTATATAAAATTAAAAGTTATCATCTTCATCATCCTTAAATTTAGATAATTTACTAAACGGATTCGTATCAGTATCATCATCACTATTATTATACGTATCATCTTTTGATGCAAATTTGTAGCTTAACATTTTGTAAAATAATTTTGCAGCTAAAAAGTCTGATGATTTTTCATTTTCGTTAGGGCATAACTCAACCATATCAAAACCTACCACATTCTTTTGTTGAAAAACCTGTTTTAAAAATTCTAAGGTTTCATAATAAAACAATCCTCCTGGTTCTGGAGTTCCTGTAGATGGCATAATAGAAGGGTCTAAAGCGTCTAAATCAAACGTAATAAAAACATTTTCAGTTAATTGATCGATTACATCTTCTACCCAATCCTCATTTACAGCCATATCATGTGCAAAGAAAACTTTATCAAGATTCATTTCTCTTTTTTCAGAAATATCCATACTTCTAATACCAACTTGCACCAAATTTGTATTTTGGTTAGCTTCATAAACTGCACAAGCATGGTTACATTTAGAACCATCATATTCTTTTCTTAAATCTGCATGTGCATCTATATGTAGTACTGTTAAACTGCTAAAACACTCATTAAAAGCTCTAATAGTTCCAATAGAAACAGAATGCTCACCACCAAAAACGGTAACAAATTTATTTCTATTAATGTATTTTTTAGTAATTTGATGTACTTCTTCTACCATTGCTTCTGGAGAAGAATTTTCTGTAACTGCATCTGCTAAATAAACACCTTGTTTATATACTTCAGAATCGGTTTCAATGTCATACAATTCCATGTTTTCTGAAGCATCTAAAAATGCTTGAGGACCTTTATCTGCACCTTTTTGCCAGGTACTCGTTCCATCATAAGGAACAGGAATAATTACTACTTTTGAAGTTGACAGGTTTCCAAATTCTGCTGAAATTCCTGCATATGTTTTATTTAAATTCATTTTAATTTTCTTTTTAATACCCTAAAATTGATAATAATTCGCTACTTTTTTGTTGTTCTTTAAAGACTCCTGAAGTTAAATTTCCATCTTCATCTCTATCTAAAATTAAATGTTTTGGATGTGGAATTAAACAGTGCTGTAACCCTCCAAAGCCTCCAATAGATTCTTGATAGGCACCCGTGTTAAAGAAACCAATATACAGCGGATTATCTTTTTCGTAAATAGGTAAATAAATTCCGTTTATATGTTGCTCAGAATTGTAATAATCATCACTATCACAGGTTAAACCACCTAATAAAACACGTTCATACTGCTTGTTCCATTTGTTAATTGGCAACATAACAAAACGCTTATTAATTGCCCATGCGTCTGGTAAAGTTGTTATAAATGAAGAGTTTATCATGTTCCAACGCTCTCTGTCATTTTGTTTTTTCTGATATAAAACTTGATAAATAGCAGCTCCAGATTCCCCAACAGTAAAGCTTCCAAATTCGGTAAAAATATTTGGCACATCTACTCCTGCATCTTTACAAACTTCATTTATTTGATTGATAATTTCATCAATCATATACTCATAGTCATAATCAAAAGCCAATGAGTTTTTAATAGGAAAACCACCACCAATATTTAAACAATCTAACGTAGGGCATATTTTTTTTAGGTTGATGTACACATTTAAACATTTCATCAATTCATTCCAATAATAGGCATTGTCTTTAATACCTGTATTGATAAAAAAATGTAACATTTTTAAATCTACTTGTGTATTTGTAGCGATTTCTCGCTCGTAAAAAGCAACAATATTTTTATATCCAATACCTAATCTAGAAGTATAAAACTCAAATTTTGGCTCTTCTTCTGATGCAATTCTAATACCTACATTTATCTGTTTATCAGTTTCATCTAATAATAGATTAATTTCTTCGTAATTATCTATAATAGGTATTACGTTCTTATGACCAGAGTTAATTAAGCCTCCAATATTTTTAATGTATTGGTCACGTTTAAATCCGTTGCAAATAACATACGTATCGTCTTTTATTTTTCCTTCTTTTTTAAGGTTGTTTACAATATCTATATCAAAAGCAGAAGATGTTTCTATATGGATATCATTTTTTAAAGCTTCATGTAAAATGTGTTTAAAATGAGAGCTTTTTGTACAATAACTATAAAAGTATTTTCCTTTATAGTTATGTTTTTCAATACTATTTTGAAACCAACCCTTTGCTTTATTGATATTTTCTGAAATTTTTGGTAAATAAGTAAATTTTAATGGAGAACCATATTGCTCTATTAATTCCATTAAATTTATTCCGTGCCAAAATAATTTGTTGTTTTCTGTTTTAAATTCTTCTTGTGGGAAATCGAACGTTTGCTCAATTAAATCTATGTATTTAGTGTTCACTTTTGTTTTTTAAATTAAATATATGATAAATTCATCTAAACGACAACATTACTTATGTTATAGTATAGAAATAATAACTCTAAAATAAGAGGTTTATCACTGTAATATTTGCAAGTAAACAACATGCAACTTTGAGAAAAGCTGCAATTCTGGAAGAATTGAAAATGGAGAGACCTTAATTTTTTCGTTGCATTTCCAAAATGCTATATAACTTTCATTCTCCGACTGAGAGTTATTTCCGAAATAAGAAAAACGATACATTTTACTTAAATAAGTTGAACAAATGTATATTTTTTTTAAATACAAATAACATAATCAAAAAAAAAAATCATTTTTTTTTGGTTATTAATTTTACTTGTAAACAATAGTAAATAAAGAGGTTACAAACTCTTATTCAGAATAAGCTAAGAGATTTAACCAAAATAAGAATCTAAAAGTTTCAAAAAGAAGCTTTTTTTTAGCAAATTAAAGGAAATATATTAAAACAAAAAAAACTCTGAAAATTCAGAGTTTTTTTGTTAATCTGAATTTCGTCAGATTTTATGATTACTTCATTAGATATCTTGAAACAATTTCAAAAATATAAAATTTTAAAATTTATTTTTTATTCTTCAATTGGTGGGTGACCATGAATTTCTTCAAAATCTTCATCAAAATTAGTTCTTAAATAAGCGTTTAATTTCTTTCTATAATCATCTTTTAACCACGTTACAAAATTGTGTGTACTTTTAGAGATACACTTTGCATATCTATTAATTCTATCATCAATTTCTTCACCTAATAATTTGGCTAAAATTAATGCATCAAAAACGTCTTCACTGTTTTCTATACACATTTTTGCATGGTGCACAATAGACTTTTCTAAAACCCTTTTAGAAGATTCTCCTTGTCTAATAGTATCTATATATACTTTTTTCATGTCGAAATAAGTATCGGTAGATTTTTCAAACTCTTTTTTAACATCTGCAGTTAACTCATATCTAAAAGTGCTTTCTATATCTTCATCAGAAAGAATTGCATTTAAATAGTAGTCTGGTGCTCTAAACATTTTCTCCCAATCTAAATCTGCTCCCCAAGGACCAAATCTATGAAAGTTGTTACCTAAATCGATAACATCAAAAGTACTTTTATTGTTTAAAACCCTAGAACCACGACCAATCATTTGGTAGTATAAAGTCAACGATTTTGTTGCTCTATTTAATATAATTGCTTCAATGGTTGGCTCATCAAAACCTGTTGTTAAAATACTTACAGAAGAAATAATTGCTCCTGGTGTTTTCTTAAACCATTTTAAGATAAGCTCTCGCTCTGCTCTTGTATTTGTATTGTCTAAATGCGCAATTGGATATCCTGCTTTTTTAAACGCATGAAACACTTGTATAGAAGTGTTAATACCGTTGTTAAAAATTAAGGTTTTCTTTCCTTTTGCAGTTTCTTCGTATGCTGAAACTAATTTAGAAAGCATGTCTGAATTGGTATATAAATCTTCAGAAGACTTTACCGTATAATCTCCATTTGCTCCTACTTCTAATGAAGTTAAACCAACATTATAAGAATATAAATTTGCGCTTGCTAAGTATTCATGATCAATTAAATGCTGAATTGTTTCTCCAACAAATAACTCTTGATAATTCTCATACATTGGCAACTTAATGTTAGAACTCAAAGGAGTTGCTGTTACACCAAGTATAAAAGATTCATCAAAAAATTTAAAGATTTTTGTAAAAGAATTATAATGCGCCTCATCCACAATTACCAAACCGATATCAGAAATATCTAGTTTGTCATCATTTAACCTATTTTTTAAGGTCTCCACCATGGCAACAAAACAACTAAAATCTTCTTGATCGTCTAAAACTGCAGTAGAATTAATAATTTTGTTAGCAACACCAAATTCTTTTAACATCTTAGATGTTTGCTTACTCAACTCAATTCTGTGCGTTAATACTAAAACTTTCTTTTTAAAAGTTTCTAAATAACGTCTTACAATTTCAGAAAAAATTACAGTCTTCCCTCCTCCTGTAGGTAATTGATATAATAAATGGTAATCTTTAGGCGCATCTTTAAACCTTCTAAAAATTTCTTGAAGTGCATCTTGTTGATAACCGTATAATTCTTTACCTACTTTCTTTACTGAAGTGTCTATCTCTGCCAAAGGAATATAAATTTAGGCTACAAAAATAAGACTTAAATAAGGGTTTATGCAAGTTTATACTATATAAATCTCGATAAATTTGTATTTGTGATATCATAATGAGCTGCACTCTCTATAGAAATACCATTTTTAACCACTATTAATTGCGGTGATTGGTGCATTACTTGAAAGGTGTACCCTACTTCATCAGAAATATTTCTGTAATTTAATAAATCTAAATAATAGACTTTTAAATTTTTATGTTCTTCTGTAAAAAGCTTTTCAAATTGCTTAATTACCATACTGCTAATACCACATCTTGTAGAATGCTTAAAAATTAAAACAGCTTCTGTTTTAGAAATTTCTTTAATTTTCTCTAATTCTTCCATAGAAGTTAAAGGAATCCAATTTAAGTATGACACTTTTTCTACTTTTGAGGTATCATCTGCCTTTGCTCCAAAAATCTTATTAAATATACTCATTATCTATTTTTATTGGTTTGTCGATGTAAATATAAGAAACTTTCAAATGTCAAAAAGTCAGCAAAAACAAGGTTTTACAAGACAAATTGACTTATCTTACATACATTATCTATATGGTATTAAAATTGCTTATTACTTATCAAAAGAAAAATAAAAAAAACAAAATATGAACTTTAACAATTATACAACAAAATCGCAAGAGACCATACAAATGGCGCAACAGATTGCGCAAGGTTTTGGTCATAATCAAATAGAAAATGAGCATATTTTTAAAGCTTTAACACAAGTTGATGAAAATGTTTTGCCATTTCTTTTGAAAAAGTTGAACATCAATATAAATATTGTAGAACAAATTTTAGACAAACAATTAGAGAGTTTACCTAAAGTTTCTGGTGCAGAATTAATGATTTCTAGAGAAGCTAGTAAAACCTTAACAGAAGCTGCTGTTATTGCTAAAAAAATGAAAGATGATTATGTTTCTATCGAACATTTAATTCTAGCTATTTTTAAATCTAAAAGTAATATTGCTCAGGTTTTAAAAGACCAAGGTGTTACAGAAAAGCACTTACAAGCTGCCATAGACGAGTTAAGAAAAGGAGAAAGAGTAACATCTCAAAGTCAAGAAGAAACTTATAATTCTTTAAATAAATTTGCTAAAAACTTAAATCAATTAGCCCAAGACGGTAAATTAGATCCAGTAATTGGTAGAGATGAAGAAATTCGTAGATTATTACAGATTTTATCTCGTAGAACTAAAAATAATCCAATTTTGGTTGGTGAACCAGGAACTGGTAAAACGGCTATTGCAGAAGGCTTAGCACACAGAATTGTAGATGGAGATGTACCAGAAAACCTAAAAGGAAAACTTATTTTCTCTTTAGATATGGGCGCATTAATTGCAGGTGCAAAATATAAAGGTGAGTTTGAAGAGCGTTTAAAATCTGTAATTAAAGAAGTAACAAGTGCCGATGGAGATATCGTATTATTTATTGATGAAATTCACACCTTAGTTGGTGCTGGTGGCGGACAAGGTGCTATGGATGCAGCAAACATTTTAAAGCCTGCTTTGGCTCGTGGAGAATTGCGCGCAATTGGTGCAACTACGTTAGACGAATATCAAAAATACTTTGAAAAGGATAAAGCTTTAGAAAGACGTTTCCAGAAAGTACAGGTAAATGAACCGGATACAGAAAGTGCTATTTCTATTTTAAGAGGAATAAAAGATAAATATGAAACTCACCATAAAGTACGTATTAAAGATGAAGCGATTATTGGTGCTGTAGAATTATCTCAACGCTATATTACCAACCGTTTTTTACCAGATAAAGCGATTGACTTAATGGATGAAGCCATGGCTAAATTGCGTATGGAAATAAATTCTAAACCAGAAGAGCTAGATGTTTTAGACAGAAAGGTGATGCAGTTAGAAATTGAAATTGAAGCCATTAAACGTGAGAAAGACGAGACCAAGTTAAAATCTTTACGTTCTGATTTAGCAAATCTAAAAGAAGAACGTAATGAGATGAATGCAAAGTGGAAATCTGAAAAAGATGTCGTTGATAATATTCAAAATGCAAAAGCTGCCATAGAAGATTTAAAAATGGAGGCAGAAAAAGCAGAACGTGATGGAAATTACGGTAAAGTTGCCGAAATTAGATATGGGAAAATGCAAAAAGCCCAAGAAGATTTAGAAGGTTTCCAAAAGGTTTTATCAGAAAATCAGTCTGAAAAATCTTTAATAAAAGAGGAAGTAACCTATGATGATATTGCAGAAGTGGTTGCTAAATGGACTGGAGTTCCGGTTACCAAAATGATACAGTCTGAACGTGAAAAATTACTAAGGCTAGAAGGTCAATTACATAAAAGAGTGGTTGGACAAGAAGAAGCAATTGTTGCTGTGGCAGATGCCGTAAGACGTTCTAGAGCTGGTTTGCAAAACCCAAATAAACCTATTGGTAGTTTCTTATTTTTAGGAACCACCGGAGTTGGTAAAACAGAGTTGGCAAAAGCATTGGCAGAATATCTTTTTGATGATGAAAACGCTATGACACGTATTGATATGAGTGAATATCAAGAAAAACACTCTGTGAGTAGATTGGTGGGAGCGCCTCCGGGATATGTTGGGTATGATGAAGGTGGTCAATTAACAGAAGCGGTTAGAAGAAGACCTTATTCTGTGGTGCTTTTAGATGAAATTGAAAAAGCACATCCAGATACTTTTAATATTTTATTACAAGTTTTAGATGAAGGAAGATTAACAGACAATAAAGGACGTGTAGCTGATTTTAAAAACACGATTATTATCATGACCTCTAACATAGGAAGTCATATAATTCAGGAGAAATTCAGCAACCCAAAAGCAGATTTAGACGCTGCAACTGAGTTAGCTAAAATTGAAGTTTTAGCACTGTTAAAACAATCTGTAAGACCAGAATTTTTAAACAGAATTGATGATGTAATTATGTTTACCCCTTTAAACAAGGAAAATATATTTGAAATTGTAAAATTACAAATAGCCCAATTAAAGAAAATGATTGGTAAACAAGAAATTACGTTAGACGCAACTGATGAAGCTCTTACGTATTTGGCCGAAAAAGGTTATCAGCCAGAATTTGGAGCAAGACCTGTAAAAAGAGTCATTCAGAAAGAGGTTTTAAATCAGCTTTCTAAAGAAATTTTATCAGGAAAAATCACAACAGATAGTATTATTTTAATTGATGCTTTTGATGACAAATTGGTTTTTAGAAATCAGTCTGATTTGGTAGAAAATTGATAAAAATACTGTCATTGCGAGGAGAAACGACGAAGCAATCTGTGAATATAAACTACAGATTGCTTCGTGTCTCGCAATGGCGTTAAAAATATAGCGGTGTTTGAAAAAACATCGCTTTTCTTTTTTAAGTATATTCGTACTTTAAACATACTCTTATGAAAAAAATTTTATTCCTTATTATACTTACTTTTAGTTTAATAACAGCCTGTTCTAAAGATGAAACAACTACCTATTATTTAATTCGTCATGCAGAAAAAGTTAGAATAGACAATACTAATAGAAATCCTAATTTGAATAAAAACGGACAAGAAAGAGCTAAAAAATGGGCAAATCGTTTTAAAAATGTTCCGTTTGATGCTATTTACTCTACAAACTACAACAGAACCATACAAACTGCCAAACCAACAGCTGAAAGTAAAAATTTAGAAATACAAACGTACAACCCTAGCAAAATGTACGATTCTATTTTTAAACAAGCTACAAAAGGAAAAACTGTTTTAATAGTTGGTCATAGTAATACTACACCCATTTTTGCTAATAAAATTTTAGAGGAAGAAAAGTATCAATTTATGGATGATAACAACAATGCTAGTTTATATATTGTTACTATTACTGGTGATAAAAAAACGAGTGTTATAGAAAAAGTTGAGTAATTTTTTAAGTTTGAAAAAAATTATTGATTTCACTTAACAATTCAGTTTAAGGTTTGTTCATTTTAAGAATTCCAAAAAACGGATTATTTATTGATTTATCAATTAATTATCCGTTTCTAATTTTCATTAAATGAGGAAATTTACTGTACTGCTTTAATCCATATAAAGCTTCAGAAATAAACTCTTTGTTGTATTTCGATTCGATATTCCTACCTTTTAAATATACGATTTCAACATCTTTATTTAGGCTTAGAAGGATACTTTTTTCTATATAATCTTTTGATTTTTTTCTATTATTATAGCAGAAAAAATTCTTCCCTTCATTTTCATTTAGAAATTTCATATATTTATATTGAAACTTTTTCCTTTGAAAATATTTAAATATTACAAACGGAATTGATAAAATTAACACAGAAAATCTTACTACAACTAACAGAACTATTAATAATATTTCTTTTAATTTTTTTACTTATTTTTAGATAATCAATGTTATATATAGAAAATTCACCAATTAGCATTTCCTTTTTTAAATAGTAAAATTATTGATTAAATACAATTAGTTAACAAACACAGGTAGCCCTCATTGCAGCAATTATTTGAACTCTTTTTTATTATTTTCTGAATAAAAAAGCGAGTGCCTTTCGACTGCTCTCAAGATAAACTCCAAGTAGAAAACAGCTTCAAAAAAAATAGATAAAACGTTTTTATCAAGATTATTTTAAAAGCTGTACTTCGATATTTTCTAAATTGATTTCTGACAATTTTTTAAGCTCATTTTTCTCAAAAGCTTTATCAATATCTGTTAAAGAAATTTCTTTGTTTAAAGGCTTATAATTATCATAATTTACAAAACGAATTCCGTTTTTTAAGATTTCTTTGTTGATAGCTCTAAAACGTTTTCCTCCGTCGTTGGTATGGTAAGAATATGCTAAATAATCAACTAAAAAATCTTGTTTTCCAATCCAATAAATAAAAACATCATCAAAATCTTCTCCTCCTCCATCTTCAGAAAAAGTAACTTGTACTTTATAATATTCTTTATCTTTTAAAATAATCGATGGCAATAATTTTTTTACAACAGCTTTGTCATTTAATCCGAATGGTAATACAGAAAAATAATGCACAGAATTTACAGAATTAGATAAAATATTTGCAATTGAATCGTTTACTTGGTAGGGAACTCCATTCACCAATCTTTTAAACTTGTCATTACTTAAAACATCAGTAATAAGTCCTAATTTTTCATCTTTTTGTTTTCTTGTGAGTTCAAAATTTCCATTATTACTTCTATTTGCAATATATTCTTTGTCTCTAAATATAAATTTAATTTCAGAATTAGCCACTTTATCTGCACCAGATGAAATAATGGCTTTATCAATAACTTGTTGTGCAGTCAACTTGTTTTCAGAAGGTTTACAAGAAATTAAGAACGCTAAAAAAAGGATTGGTAAATGTTTCATGGGTTGTTGTTTTATTAGGTGGATAATAGATTTCAAAATTACATTTCTTTGACCAAAGTAAAAATGTATCTTTGTTAAAATTATAAAATTAAAACCAGTCTATGGCTGTTCAGAAAAAGATAAACATAAAGAATAAAAAAGCGCGTTTCGAATTTGAAATTCTAGACAAATACGTGGCTGGAATTCAGTTAACCGGAACGGAAATAAAATCTATTCGTTTAAGTCAGGCTAGAATTACAGAAAGTTTTTGTGAATTTAATGATGGCGGAGAATTGTTTATTGTTAATATGTATATTCAAGAATACATGTTCGGCCACCACTTTAACCATAAACCAAAAAGTGAGCGTAGATTATTAATGCACAAACGAGAATTACGTTCTTTAAGAAAAGACGTTGAAGCAAAAGGAAATACGATTGTGCCTTTACGTTTGTTTATTAATGACAAAGGTTTTGCCAAACTAGAAATTGCATTGGCAAAAGGAAAACAAACGCACGACAAACGAGAAGTTATAAAAGACAGAGATAACAAACGTGATTTAGCACGTATTAAAAAGAGCTTTAACGGTTAATGGATTTTTTAAGACTTATTCGTTACAAAAACCTTTTAATGGTTTTATTAACAATGGTTTTAACCAAATATGCGGTAATAGATTCTATTTTTTTTAGCAATCTTAGTTTTAAAAATTACACCTTAATACATACTACTTATTTAGGCATTACTTTAACATATTATCAATTTACACTACTCGCTTTAAGTATTTTAAGCATCACTGCTGGTGGATATATTATAAATGATATTTTTGATATTGAGGCAGACAAAATAAACAAGCCTTTAAAAGTAATTCTAGAAAAATCTATTTCTAAAAAGAAGGCTTGGATTCTTTACTATTCTAGTACTATTTTAGGTTTATTCTTGGGCACATATTTGTCTTTTACTATTGAAAATAGTTTGTACAGTTTCTTTTTTATAGGAACCATTTTAGTACTATTTCTATATTCTAAATACTTAAAAAAAACACTTATTATTGGTAATTTAATAGTGTCGCTTCTCTTAGGTTTAGTAGTGTTTATCACTGTAATTTTTAACGAACCAAAAGCACATAACAGTAATTTATTAGAAGTAATAAGTAACATGGCAACGAGTATTCGTTTACTATTAATAACAATTACTTATATTGTTTTTTCTGTACTAACCAATCTTATTAGAGAAATAATTAAAGACATAGAAGATATTAATGGTGATTTAAAAATAAAAGCAAAAACATTACCTATTTTATTTGGAAGAAAAAGAGCTTCTAAAGTCGCTTTTTTCTTTTGCGCCGTTTTATTGGTTTTTCTTTTAATTATTTTACAATCTTTAATAAAGGAGTATGTACTTTTAACCTACGGAATTCTATTTATTTTACTACCATTACTCTATTTTATGTATAAATTATGGAGTTCTGAAAGTAAAAAAGATTTTAGCTTACTTAGTAATTTAATGAAAGTTATTATGCTTTTCGGAATTTTATCTATGGTTTTATTTAGACTAAAATAAAAATTGATTTCTGCTTTCGCAGGATGAACAACAAAAATATATGTTAAGAGAAAAATTAAAAGAATACAACGTAATATTAGCTTCTAAATCTCCAAGAAGACAACAGTTCTTTAAAGATTTAGATATCGATTTTACAATTCAATTAAAAGAAGTTGAAGAGATTTATCCGCCTGAATTAAAAGCAACAGCCATTACAGATTTTTTAGCCGATTTAAAATCGAAAGCTTTTTTAAATTTATCAGAAAAAGACATATTAATTACTTCAGACACTATTGTTTGGTTAGAAGGTATAGCATTAGGGAAACCAAAAGATGAAGCAGATGCATTTGCTATGTTAAGAGCATTATCTGGTAAAAAACACCAAGTAATTACCTCTATAAGTATAAAGAGTAAACGTTTTCAAAAAATTATAAACGACATTACTGTAGTTTCTTTTAAAGAGCTGTCTGACGACGAAATAAATTATTATATTAAAAACTACAAACCTTATGACAAAGCTGGTGCGTATGGCATACAAGAATGGATTGGTTTTATAGCTATAGACAATTTAGAAGGTAGTTATTTTAACGTTGTAGGTTTACCTGTACAGAAATTATACACAGAATTAATGAATCTCTAAAGCAATTGAAAACAGTAAAACAGCAATTTATTTCACTAAAAAACAGTAGATTACCCTAAAACTTTCAATTATTTAACTTAAAGTTAACATACCATACATATTCATTAATTCTAATGTTTTTATAAGATTATAACCTTTGTAATTTTGCACCCGCAAATAAAGCAATTATGAAAACAAGTAATCAAAAAGTAAAAAGTAAAGTTGTAGGACCAACACAAAATTTAAGTAACACAAATTCAACTCTTTGGAATTTAAAAAGACGTTATAGATAAATAGAAATAAACATATATTAAATAAAAAATAAGCTCTTTTTAAATAAAGAGCTTATTTTTTTGATTAACAATCAACATAACCATTACTTGTACCTACTATTTAAAAGTACAAACTAACAAAGAAAATAGATACGAATCGATTATAGTGTCTTAAAATTCATTCTTTTCATTGTCTAAAATCTCCTTTCGCGGTCTATCAATTATTTACCAAAACACAAATCTATAAGTTATTGCATTTTCTTCTTAATTTGCTTATTTTATGTATTAATTAGTAACAAATCACTTTTATATTAAATCAACAGTAAAAAAACAGCAGGGTTTTGCAAAAAATTAACCTTTCTAAAAGCAATTATTCCTATTATTGCAATATGCAAAGACTACTATATTTTTTGTGCTTATTAGCTTCCTTAAGCACATTCTCTCAGAACGATACCCTTCGTATTAAAACCTTAAAAGGTCAAATTATTCATGCCGAAACTAAAAAAGCTTTAAGCGCATCTCACATCCTAAATCTTAATACCGTAGTAGGTACAATTACAGATGATAGAGGTTTTTTTGAAATTCCTACAAAAGCTAATGACACTATTTTAGTTTCTTACTTAGGGTATGAATCGATAAAATTAAAAATTACAAACGATTTATTAAAAGGTAACGAGTTGCTAATTGCTTTGTATGAAAAACCAGAAGAAATTAGAGAAGTTGTTATAAAATCTACCCAATTAATAGGGGTTTTAGAAATTGATGTAAAACTAGTACCTAAAGATCGATTTACAAGAATTAAAATTAATGGTCTTCCACAAACCTACGAAGTTGGTAAACCTAAAGGAAAAGACTTCTCATCACCAATTGCAGCATTATTTCAACCTGTAGATTATTTATACAATCTCTTTGGAAGCAAACCGAAACAATTAAAAAAATTACAGAAACTTAAAAAAGAGGATGATTTACGTAAAATGCTGGCTGGTAAGTTTGATAGAGAAGTAATGATGGAGTATTTGCAAATGGACAGGCAAGAACTTACAGAACTACTTACGGACTGTAACTACTCTGAATATTTTATTAAAAAAGCTTCTGATTTACAGATGATTGAAGCTGTATTGGATTGTTATGAAAACTACAAAGCAATTAAAAATGGTAAAATTGAACGTGATAAAATTCCCGTAAAGAATTAATTTCTTATACCTAAAAACAATAATATTATTATAACCTTGAGGCTAAACCCTCAAGGTTTTTTATTTATAAAATCTTTTCTAAACTTCTATTCTTCAATTAATTTATTTAAACATATTTTCTTAAATCCCTACCTTTCTTAAAAATAACTTGCAAGATAATTAGAAAACACAAAGCTTAGAAGTTAAATTTTGTGCTAGATACTATTAATTAAACACAAGTTGCTAAAGCTAGAAAGAGCCAAAAACAATATTGCTTCCAACTCTAATCAACTACTAAAAACAAACTATAATACAATGACATTCTTACTTTATATCACACTTTTTTAACCTCTTTAAAAACACCTTTTAAATTTCTTTTATAGCCTTTATAACTCTTCTCTGTAATTTCAAATGAATTTTACAATACGTATTAACTTATTTTTGATTATAGCCAGAACTAAAAAAACATAGAGCTAGGTAAAACCAATAACCATTGTAAAATAAACAATAGCTTTACACAATTACCTGCGTTTATAAGATAGCAAAAGATACTTTAGATATAACCTAAAACTACCTTAACAGAACTATAAATTTCTAAAAATAGGCACAAAAAAAATCCAGATTTCGCTGGATTTTCATTGAGAAAAAATTTCTCTTATTAATTTTACCTCCCGAGTTAGCGGAAATTATCTTTTTACTGATTTCCTAAAATAATAGGTAAACCATCTTTACCAGAACCAATAACAATCACTTTACTGTTTGGTGATTTAGCCAACTCTAAAGTAGCACCGATTCCTTTTTCTTGTAAAATTTTATCAGTTAAAGATGCACTTAAAATTTTATTTGCAACTGCTTTACCTTCTGCATCAATTTTTTGTCTCTCTGCTTCTTTCTTCGCTTTTGCTAATCTAAATTCATATTCTAAAGATTCTTGCTCTTGCTTTAACTTCGTTTCAATTGCAGTTCTAATAGTAGTTGGTAATTTTACATCTTCTACCAAAACTCTTTTTACAAGTAAAAATTGCTCTTTTAAAACTATTTTAATTTCATCTAAAATTTCTTGTTCAATTACATCTCTTTTACTAGAATATAATTGCTCTGGAGTGTAACGCCCAACAACACTTCTTGCTGCCGCATTAATTGCTGGATCTAGCAACTCACGTTCATATTCTTCTCCTTTTGTTTTTATCAACATTCCTAAATTAGAGAATTCAGGCTCATACCAAATTGTACCGTTTACCTTAACCTCTAATCCATTTACAGAAAGTACATTCATTTCAGTAGATATAGACTGCTGACGAACCTTTCTTACAATCATACGATTCCAAGGTGCAACAATCTGAAAACCCTCTCCGTAGGTTTTATCTGTATTAATACCATCTCCTAAAGCTTCAAAAACAACACCTCCTTCTCCAGGCCCAATAGTTACTGTAGATTTAGAAAATAAAATGATTAATACTACCGCTAAAATGATAAAAAAAACACCTCCCTTAGGAAACTTTAGATCTACTTGATTATTCGCCATACTTATAAATTTTGATTAACTACAAATTTACAATTTAACTTTGTGAAACACAATATATATAAACTATATATTCGCTTAAAGATGGTTAACAATTAACATTTGTTAAGATAAAAAATGAATCTTAAATCTAATCTACTAATCGATCTCTTACGTATTCAATCTCCGTTTTTCCATGCTTTTTAGGGTTCCCATTTTCATCTAAACAAACCATAACAATTTTCTCTACCTCAATAATGGTTTTTCTTGTTAATTTATTTCTAACACTGCACGTTAAAGTAAGAGAAGAATTTCCAAACTTTAAAACATCAATACCTATTTCTATAATATCTCCTTGTCTTGCAGAGCTTACAAAATCTATTTCAGACATATATTTTGTAACCGTTTTTGTGTGTTCTAATTGAATAATTGCATAAATAGCTACTTCTTCATCAATAAATTGTAATAATCTACCTCCAAACAAAGTTCCGTTTGGGTTCAAATCCTCTGGTTTTACCCATTTTCTTGTGTGAAATCTCATATTTAATTCTATTTTTATTTTTAAATTTTACCGTAATATTTTCTAATAAACCATTCTATAGATAACAAGCTTATAACAATAAATAAAACCCATTTCCAGTCTATTAAATTTTCTTCTTTAATTATTGATTTTTGTGTTGTATAATAAGATTTATCAGCTAAAAGGGCCTTCTTTAATTTGTTTACTTCATCTTTAAAATAAAGCTTTCCTGCTGTATTATTTGCCAGTTTTTGAAGTTTTTTAGCGTTTGCATTGGTAAACTGTTCTTCTATTTGGTAATCTGTAATTTTAAACTTACCGTAGGCATGTATATTTTGTCCGTTTACAGAAACTTTATAATTATAATCTCCAGCAATGAGGTTTTCAATTTCCGTTTGATAAGCGTTATTTATTAATGAAAATGGATTTCTTACAACCTCTTTTGTTGCCATATTAGTAACGGTTATCTCTAATGTAGCTCTAGCATCAAACAGATAATTTTTGTCTGTATAAAATGCGGATATTTTAATAACCGAATTGGCAGGATACAAACTTTCTGCATTTACCTCTAAGCGATTTCGTTTCTTATTTGATGCTAAATACTGAACTAAATTCCCAATAAAAGCATCAAAATCTTGAAAGGAATTTGAGTTTAAAAAACTAGCCGCTCTCCATTTCCATAACCCCTCTCCAAACAAAACACTAGATTTCTGATTATTATCTTCTAAAGTTATCAATAAAGGTTGCTTGGTTTCTAATCCATTTATATTTTGATACAATAATATTTGATGTTCTTTAGAAATGTCAACTTCTCCAAATTGATCTTTAAGCGGCGGAAATTGATTAAAACCAATATCTTTTTGAGAAAAAGTTAAAAAAGAATCACTAAAAGAGGCACCATAATTTTCTGTTTGATTCAGCGCATTTTTCTTGAATCCTAATTGTTGTTTGTTGATAAAATTCCAATCTGTATTTACTCCAGAGATTAAAAAACAGTTGCTATTATTCGATTTAACCTCATTTAAAACCTTATTAAACTTATTGTTCGGTTGATTAAAAATAACTAACTGATAATCATTGATATTGAGTTTAAATTCATCAATTAAAAAAACATCTACTGAACGTTGTTTATTACTTTCTATTGATTTTTTTAAAACACCTAAATCCGGATGTAAAACTGAAGTTAAAATCAATACTTTTGTTTGTTCATCGATTACTTCTACAGAGAAACTTTTGCTATTATTCTTTGTGTTTTTCTCTCCTTCTATCTTATTAATTGATGCTGTGTAATATTGAAGACCTTCTTTACTTGAAGTTATATTTGTTGAAATTGTTTGAACATTATTCGTTGCTGAGAATTGTATTTTTTTAGTAAAAACAGTTTTTCCATCTTTATAAATCGAAAACTGAGAAGTTACATTTTCCTTTCCTTCATAATTCAAGAATACTTCTACCGGGAATTTATTTTTTATATAGCTATATTTATTAACGTTTAACTGACTTATTTTTAAATCTTGATACTGAATCGTATCACCAAAAACAATGGGATATATCTTTTGCTTAGAATTGATAAATTCATAATCATTACCAATCGTTTGGTTTCCGTCTGATAGTAGGATTATCGGCGCAATTTTATCCTCATACAAATCATTTGCAGCCGTTATTGCTTTAGACACATTGGTTTCATTCTCTTTAAAAGAAAGTGAGTCTAATGGCTTTATATCACTTCCGAAACTAAAGCTATTAATATCAAATTTCTCATTAATACTTTTATCCTTTTTAATTTCAGATAAAAATGTTGCTATGTTCTTCGTTTCCTTAAAAAACGAAATAGATTTAGAGGCATCTACTAAAACAGACAAAACAGGCTTTGTGTTTTCTAGTTCTGTTTTTTTTATTATTGGGTTTATCAGCAGTGAAAGTAACAAAAAAAGACTCAATGCTTTTAAAAAAAATAGTACAACATTAATTTTAGCCTTATTTTTTTCTTTAAAAAAGTACTGAAAATAAGCTACTGAAAGACTCAGTAACAAAGCTAAAATGAGATATGTAATTGTAATTGTTTGCAATGATTTTTATTTATGTAAAAATATATAAAGAACTATGTAAAAACGAATCTTAATTATTATGATACTTGAGTTATACGTAATAGGATACAAAACATTTTATAATTTCTTAGTCTAATAAATCTATGAATAAAAAAGACTAATAAAGGATTAAAACAACAAGAGAGCTTCTTAAAATGGTAAGACAATAACTAAATTAGAAATACGAAATAAAAAGAGTTTTCATTTTTTACATATTTATGGTTTTATGACTTCTTCTGCATCTACCTTTGCAATCCTTTTTCTAGAAGTAATAAAATAGACACCTGTTAATAAAACAATAGATGCTAGAATAGATTGATTAGTAAATTTTTCATCTAAAAAATACCATCCTAAAAGCATTGCTATAATAGGATTTACATAAGCAGAAGTAGCAACTTTTTCTGTAGATACTAATTTCAGCAAATAATTAAAGGCTGTAAATGCAATAATACTTCCAAAAACAACTAACATAACCATAGATAATTGTACTTCTTGAGACCAATTGAAAGGTGAAATCATAGTTTCATTAAAACTGAAGCTCATAATTAACAAAACTAAGCCTGCAAACAAGGTTTGATATCCTGTAGTAATAAAGAAGTTTTTAGGTAAATCTGCTTTAGAAACAAACACACCTCCATAACTCCAACTTAACACACAGGTTAAAATCATAAATATACCGAGTAAACTACCCTCAGAAGCGGTTATAGATTGTTGACTTACCAACAAATACATTCCTAAAATACCCAAAGCAACACCAATTACAGATTGTTTTTGCATCGGTTTTCTATCTATTAATCGTAATAATATTAATACAAATAATGGCTGTGTAGATGCTAACAAAGCTGCAAAACCACTATCTAAATAAACAAGTGCCCAAACAAAAACGCCGTTTCCATACACCAAGAAAAAAAAGCCAGAGATACAACAGTTAATCAATTGCTTTTTAGTAATTCTAAGATCTAATTTCAATATTTTAGAAATCATCATAATTAAAACTCCTGCACCTAAAAAACGGATTGAAGCCATAAAAAAAGGAGGTAAAGCGGTTACTGCAATCTTATTAAATAAATAAGTAGAACCCCAAACAATATAAATTGTAAAAAACGCTAAGACTATTAATATTTTTGATTTTTTCAAAAGAAGTAATTTATTACTCAAAGGTAAATATAGAATAGCTATAAATAAAATTACTGATTAACCTATTTTGCATTTATTTTAACTTACTACAACTATTTAAACCTCACAAGCATAAACTTGTGAGGTTTTGGTTATCTCAAACCATTACTAAACTAACTTTTCTCGTATGTTAATTTATTATTGATAAAATCTATATCTCTGGTATTTTTCTGTACAGTAATTGCCCCAAATAGACTTAGCAGAAATGAAATTCCGTAAAACCCTTTTTCACTTAAAAGTAAATCAGCATTTCTAAGCCCTATAATTAATAACAATATTGCTGCAAGAACTACAACCCAACTTATTCCGTAATACATTTCACTTACTTTAATCTCTTCTGCTTTATCCCTTACCGCTTTTTGTAGAGAAATTACAGCGTAAATACCCATTAAAAGAATAGCAAAATAAAATCCTTTTTCATTCAATTCCATCGCGGCATTCCATAAACCAATACAGTAAGAAACCAAACCAATCATTAAAGCTCCCCAAGAAGCCCCAACATAAGCAGACGTTGGTTTTGAGTTTAACTCATTCTTTACTTTTTTCTTTTTACTTTCTTTTTTAGTTTCTTCATTAATTGAAGATGTTGTTTGATAATTCATAATATTTAGTTTAATAATTATGATACAAATTTGCAACTCTTTTAAAGTTCTGAGAATTCAATTTTTAATAATTACTGACGATAAAAAGCATCAAAAATTAATAATAAAACATTATTTAAGTATATTTACAAGACATTTACTGACGATATAATGATAAATTTAAAAGAAGTATTAAGTACTTTTACAAAGGAACAACAACAAGATTTCCTTACTTATCTTGATAAAAAGAATAAGAGAAAGGATGCTAAAAACTGTCAATTAGTAACGCTTTTGTTAAAAGATAACTTATCGTCTAAAGAAATTTCTGACAAATTGTACGGAAAACAGAATAAAATAGCTTTACATGCCCTTAGAAAACGGTTATTTCAATCTCTTATAGATTTTACAGCAAACACAAGCATGAAAGAAGAAAATTCCATTGATATTCTTTTGATAAAAAACATTCTTTCTGCACGATATTTTCTCAAAAAAGGGCTACTAAAAGTGGGGTATCAAATTTTAGATAAAACTATTATAACGGCAACTGAATACCAATTATTTGCACTTTTAAATGAAGTATACCATACTAAAATTCAATATGCTCATTTAAATTCGGACTTAAATTTAGATACATTAATTGTAGATTTTAAAGAAAACCAAAATCGACTTATTTTAGAAGACAATCTGAATATTGCCTACGCTAAAATTAGAACCTCATTAGCCAATTACCATCAAAATAAATCTAAAATTGACATTAAAAAATTGATAGATGTTGCTTTAAAAGAACAAAACATCACAATTTCCAATTCTTTATCCTTCAAATCCTTGTATCAGATTATTCAAATCACCAGCATTTCTTCTGCTCAAAAATTTGATTATTATCATATTGAAGAATTTATTATAGAAACATATCAAGTTATTCAAAATCATACATCAAAAGACAAACAACTCAATTATCACTTAGAGGTGTTGTATTTAATTGCGAATGTACTTTTTAGAAGCAAGAAGTTTAATGAATCTCAAAAATATTTAAAACTGATGCTCTTCTATATGAATGCGGAAAAGAAAAAATATTATAATGATTTTATTCCTAAGTACAACTTGCTACATGCTTTAAACTTAAATTATACAAATAAACAAGAACAAGCTATTGCTTTAATAGAACCTTATATTGATAAAAAAAACACAGATATTGTTGCTCAATTAGACTTCTCTCTTTCTTTAATCGTATTTTATTATCAGCATAAATCCTTAAAGAAAGCTCAGAAAATAGTATCTAAATTTTACCATACAGATAAATGGTATATTGAAAAAGCCGGAATTGTTTGGACTATTAAAAAAAACTTAATTGAAATTTTATTACTAATAGATTTGGGTAATATAGATTTGGTAGATTCTAGGTTAAAAAGCTTTAAAAGAAACTATTTCTCTAATCTAACAGCAATAAACCAAGAAAAAGTAATTACCTATTTAAAGTTAGTAGAAATCTATTACAAAAACCCAGAGGTGGCTACAACAATTGAATTTAAAGATAAAGTAGAAACTTCTTTTAGTTGGATTAACAATGAAGAAGAAGATATTTTTATGATAAGTTTCTTTGCATGGCTAAAAGCAAAAATGACCAAACAAGATATTTATTTGGTCACGTTAAATTTGATAAATGGATAAACTTATTTACGTCTTCCTTTTAATTCCTTTTCAATGTCTTTTAAAGTAAATCCTTTTGCTTGCAACAACATTAAATAATGAAACATTAAATCTCCAGATTCATACAAAAACAACTCGTCGTTATTATCCATTGCCTCAATAACAGTTTCCACTGCCTCCTCACCCACTTTCTGTGCAACTTTATTAATTCCTTTTGCAAATAAACTCGCAACGTAAGATTTCTCTGTATCTTTATTAGCTACTCTTTCTGCAATTACATCTTCTAACGTAGAAAAGAAACCATAGTTTTGTTTATTTTCTTCTCCCCAACAAGTAGCTGATCCTTTATGACAGGTTGGTCCATTTGGATTTACAGAAACTAATAATGTATCATTATCACAATCTAGTTTTATATCCACTAAATTCAATACATTTCCGCTTTCTTCTCCTTTGGTCCAAAGTCTATTTTTAGTTCTAGAAAAAAAAGTTACTAATTTAGTTTCTTGTGTTTTTGCAAATGCTTCTTCATTCATATACCCCAACATCAATACATTTTTTGTGGTTGCATCTTGAATGATTGCGGGTACTAAGCCGTCGTTGTTTTTACTAAAATCGATATTCATAATATTATTTTTATACTGTCTTGTCATTTCTAAATGAACCTTTTCAGAGATTTAGACTCCTCCTTATTAGCTTCTCTATTTAATTTCAATCAAAATATATTTTGATTTCAATAACATTCGGAATGACATTTTTATTTCCGTTAATTTCTGCCAGTTCAAGTGATTTCAATTTTCTATCGAAATTATATCGAGAACTTTTTGTTTATTATCAATTATGAAATTCCTTTTTCTTCGGAATGACATTCTTTATTTTTTATATTCTAACTGGTATATTTTGTTTTTTCAATTCTTCTTTCAACTCCAAAATAGGAATTTCTCCAAAATGAAAAACACTTGCAGCCAAAGCAGCATCTGCTTTCCCTTCTTTAAATGTATCAACAAAATGCTGAATAGTTCCCGCTCCTCCAGAAGCTATAATTGGAATATTCAGTAACTCAGATAAATGCGCCAAAGCTTCATTTGCAAAACCTGCTTTTGTACCATCATGATTCATAGAAGTAAATAAAATTTCTCCTGCTCCACGATTTTCAACCTCTTTTGCCCACTCAAATAAATTCAATTCTGTAGGTATTGTTCCTCCAGCCAAATGGACAATCCATTCTCCATCAATTTGTTTTGCATCAATTGCAACCACTACACACTGACTTCCAAATTTTTCTGCTAATTCGTTTACTAAATCTGGTCTTTTTACTGCAGATGAATTGATAGAAACCTTATCTGCTCCCCATTTTAACAACTCATTTACATTTTCTACAGAAGAAATTCCACCACCAACTGTAAACGGAATATTTACTTGTTCTGCCACTTGATGCACCATTTCTATCATGGTTTTTCTACCTTCTAAAGTTGCAGAAATATCTAAAAAAACCAATTCGTCTGCACCTAAATCTGCATATTGTTTTGCTAAAACCACAGGATCTCCTGCATCTATTAAATTTACGAAATTAACACCTTTTACAGTTCTTCCGTTTTTAATATCTAAGCAAGGTATTATTCTTTTTGTTAACATTTTTTCACTTTTGGCTTTTCGCTTTTGGCTTTTCGCGAATTGCGAACTGCTAAAAGCTAATTGCTATTTAAAATATGTCTCCTTGAGCGCAGTCGAAAGGTTTTTAATAATTTTCGACTGCCCTCGAACTGACATTTAATTATTTAATATAAATTGTTCCAACTGTTTTAAGCTAATTTTATTTTCATAAATCGCTTTTCCTATTATAACACCTTCACAACCATTTTCTGCTAATTTTGGCAATTCATCAAAAGCAGATATTCCTCCAGAAGCAATTAGTTTTACATTTTTTACTTCGGATAAAATCTGATTATAAATATCAAAACTTGGTCCTTGTAACATACCATCTTTAGAAATATCTGTACATATAATATACTGAATACCTTTTTGCTGATAATTAGCAATAAAAGGTATCAATTCTAAAGAACTTTCTTCTTGCCAACCATTCGTTGCAATCTTCCCTCCTGTTGTATCAGGATAAAAATCGGCACCTAAAATAATTTTTTCTGAACCATATTTTTCAATCCAGCTTTCAAAAATTTCATTATTTTTTACAGCAATACTTCCACCAGTAATTTGATTAGCTCCAGAATTAAAAGCAATTTCTAAATCTTTATCAGACTTTAAACCACCACCAAAATCAATCTTTAAATTGGTTTTAGAAGCAATTTGCTCTAATACTTTATGATTGATAATTTGACTTGCTTTTGCACCATCTAAATCTACTACATGTAAATATTCGATTCCTGCAGCTTCAAATTCTTTGGCAACCTCTAATGGACTCTCATTATAAATTTTCTTGGTGCTGTAATCGCCTTTTGTTAAACGAACACATTTTCCGTCAATAATATCTATGGCTGGAATAATTCTCATATTTTTTTTATCTTATATAAGACCTGTCAGGTTTTAAAAACCTGACAGGTCTCAAAGTAATTACTTATTCAAAGCAGTAACCTGAATTTCAATTTTCATTTTTTCATCAATTAACGCTGCAGAAAAAACGGTAGCTGCTGGCTTTACATCTCCCATATATTTTTTTAAAACTGGTAATATTGAATTAAAATCAGACGCAGTTGGTAATATATAAGTAACACGTACTATTTTATCTAAACCAGAACCTGCTTGCTCTAAAACAGCTTTTATATTTTTAAAACACTGCTCAGTTTGGTTTACAACATCATCGGCAATTGTCATATTTTCATAATTAAAACCTGTTGTTCCTGATACAAAAACCCAATCTCCTTCTACTACTGCTCTAGAATACCCCATTTCATCCTCAAAAGGAGAACCCGAACTTATTAATTTTCTTGCCATATTAATTCTATTTTATAAATTTAAGAAGTTTTGTAAAATCTTACTTCCTGCTATACCACTTTTTTCTGGGTGGAACTGTGTTCCATAAAAGTTATCTTTTTTTAATGCTGATGCATATTCAAATTCGTAATCTGTAGTTGCAATTGCTTCTTCACAATTTTCTGCGTAAAAGCTATGCACTAAATACATAAATTCTTTCTCTTTAATTCCTGTAAATAAATCAGATTTTAAATTATAAATAACGTTCCAACCCATTTGTGGAACTTTTACTGCTTTCGAAAACTTCTTTATCGCCACATCAAAAATACCCAATCCTTTTGTATTTCCTTCTTCAGATGAATTACACATTAATTGCATTCCTAAACAAATTCCTAAAACAGGTTGTGTTAAAGTCGGAATTACTTTATCCAATCCACTTTCTTGCAACATTTTCATGGCAGAACTAGCTTCACCAACTCCTGGAAAAATTATTTTATCAGCAGCTCTAATTTTATCAATATTATTTGACAAAATAGCATCAATTCCTAATCTCTTAAACGCAAACTGAATACTTTTTATGTTTCCTGCTCCGTAATCTATAATGACTAATTTCATTCTTTAGCTTTTAGCTTTTGGCTATTAGCAAATGGCTAACAGCTAAAAGCAATTTTATAACACACCTTTTGTTGATGGTAAAAACATTTTGTTGGCATCTCTTTTAACCGCCATTTTCATCGCTTTAGCAAAAGCTTTAAAAATCCCTTCAATTTTATGATGCTCGTTTGCGCCTTCTGCCTTAATATTTAAGTTACATCTTGCGCCATCTGTAAACGATTTAAACAAATGTAAAAACATTTCTGTTGGCATATCACCAATCATTTCACGTTTAAAATCAGCTTCCCAAACCAACCAAGGTCTTCCGCCAAAATCTACCGCTGCTTGTGCCAAACAATCGTCCATTGGCAAACAGAATCCGTAACGCTCAATACCTAATTTATTTCCTAGTGCTTTGTTGAATAATTCTCCCAAAGCAATCATTGTATCTTCTATGGTGTGGTGTTCATCTACCTCTAAATCTCCATCAACTTTTACGGTTAAATCCATTGCTCCATGACGACCAATTTGATCTAACATATGATCGAAAAACTTAACACCTGTAGAAATATCATTTTTACCAGAACCATCTAAATTTAATTTGATGTAAATCTTGGTTTCATTGGTATTTCTTGTTATTTCAGAAACTCTATCTTTTAATTTTAAAAACTCGTAAATAGATTTCCAATCTGTAGAAGTTAAAGCAATACAATCTAAAATTTCTTGCTTAGAAGTTTCTACTTCATCTGCACCTAATTCTGGGTCTTCAGATAAAAAGATTCCTTTTGCTCCCAAGTTTTTAGCCAATTCCATATCGGTAATTCTATCACCTAAAACAAAAGAGTTTGCCAAATCATATTCTTCAGAAAAATACTTGGTTAACAAACCTGTTCTTGGTTTTCTTGTTTCAGCATTTTCATGCGGAAACGTTTTATCTATATGAACTTCAGTAAAAACAACACCTTCTTTTTCAAAGGCAGACATTACTTTATTTTGTGCTGGCCAAAAAGTATCTTCCGGAAAAGATTCTGTACCCAAACCATCTTGGTTGGTTACCATAACCAACTCAAAATCTAATTCTTCGGCAATTCTTGCCATATAACGAAAAACCTTCGGATAAAACTCTAATTTTTCTAAACTATCTAATTGATAATCTACTGGAGGCTCTAATACTAAGGTTCCGTCTCTATCTATAAATAATACTTTTTTCATACTGTAGCTTTTGGCTCTTGGCTTTTAGCGTTTAGCGAAATGCTAAAGGCGAGTAACCAACAGTTTTATTTATTTTATCGCTTTTAAAGCTCTTAATAATCTTTGATTTTCTTCACAAATTCCAACACTTATACGTAAAGTATTTTCACATAAAGGTTGTGTTGTTCTATTTCTAATTACAACGCCATACTCTATTAATTGCTGGTAACGTTTATTAGCATCATCTACTTTTAACAACAAAAAATTACCGTCTGATGGATATACTTTTTTAATATAAGTTTCACATTTTTCTAGCTCTTTTTTAAGTCGTTTTCTTTCACTTATCAACTGCGAAATTTCGTTTTCAACTTCATCCATTTTCTGCAATCTAACAACGGCTCTTTGCTGGCTTAATTCATTTACGTTATAAGGCGGCTTAATGTTGTTTAAAATTTTAATAATTTCTTTGGATGCATAACAAACTCCTAAACGAATTCCGGCTAAACCAAAAGCTTTAGATAATGTTTGTGTAATTATTAAATTAGGAAACTCTTCTAACTTTTCTAACCAACTTTTATGTTCAGAAAAATCTATATAGGCTTCATCAATAACCACCAAACCTTTAAATTTCATTAATAATTCTTTCACTGATGCTACCGAAAAACTATTTCCTGTTGGGTTGTTTGGAGAACACAAAAACAAAACTTTACTATTTACATCTGCTTCTTTTAAAATCTTACTAACTTGTGGCTGAAAATCATCATTTAATAATACCTCTCTATTTTCGATGGCATTAATATTTGCCAACACAGAATACATTCCGTATGTAGGTGGCAAGGTGATTACATTGTCTCTATTAGGCTCACAAAAAGCTCTAAATATTAAATCTAAAACCTCATCACTTCCGTTTCCTAAAAGAATGTTTTCTTTAGAAACTCCTTTTATACCAGACAATAAATCTTTTACATTGTTTTGTTGCGGATCTGGATATCTATTTACACCGTTTTCAAAAGGATTTTCATTAGCGTCTAAGAAAATCATTTCTGTTGTATTAACGTCTTTATACTCATCTCTTGCAGATGAATATGGCTTTAGAGATTTTATATTTTCTCTAACTAAGTTGTTGATGTTAAAGTCTGTTTTCATTTTATTTTTTGTCATGCTTAATTTATTTCAGCATCTAACTATTTATGTTTTGAGATTCTGAAACAAGTTCAGAATGACAAGCTTACTAATTATTTTAAATCTTTTAAACGAATTGAAACTGCATTTTTATGTGCATCTAAACCTTCTGCTGCTGCCATTAACTCAATAGATTTTCCTATTGTTTTAATACCTTCTTTAGATATTTTCTGAAACGTAATACTTTTTGTAAAACTATCTAAGTTTACACCAGAATACGATTTAGAAAATCCGTTTGTTGGTAATGTATGGTTGGTTCCAGATGCATAATCTCCCGCACTTTCTGGTGTGTAATTACCAATAAAAACAGAACCTGCATTTTCTATATTATCTACATAAAAATCATTATTATTTGTACAAACAATAAAGTGTTCTGGACCATACTGATTAATCAACTCTAAAGCGATTTCATCATTCTCTACAAAAATAGATTTCGAATTATTGATCGCTTTCTGAGCTATTTCTGCTCTCGTTAATTTAGCTAACTGAGTTTCTATTTCTTTGGCAACCTCAGCAATCATTTCTTTTGATGTTGATACCAAAATAACTTGACTATCAGCACCATGTTCTGCTTGACTTAATAAATCTGAAGCCACATAACTTGCGTTTGCAGAATCGTCTGCAACCACTAACAATTCACTTGGACCTGCAGGCATATCTATGGCAACACCATGTTTTGTAGACAATTGCTTTGCAACGGTTACATACTGATTTCCTGGGCCAAATATTTTATAAACTTGCGGAATGGTTTCTGTTCCAAACGTATATCCTGCAATAGCTTGAATTCCGCCAACTTTTATAATTTTTGTAACTCCGCATAAATTTGCAGCATACAAAATAGCCGGATGAATTTTACCTTCTTTATTTGGAGGAGAACATAACACTATTTCTTTACAACCTGCAATTTGTGCAGGAATTGCCAACATCAAAACCGTAGAAAACAAAGGTGCTGTTCCTCCAGGAATATACAAACCAACTTTAGTAATTGGTCTTTTTTCTTGCCAACATGAAACCCCGTTTGCCGTTTCTACAAATACTTTTTCTGTTTTTTGAGCAGTATGAAATTTGGTTATATTTTCTTTTGCAAGAATAATAGCGTCTTTTAACTCATTAGAAACTAATGAAATTGCTTCTTCTATTTCATCTAACGAAACAATTGTATTTTCTAAAGAAACACCATCAAATTTTGCGGTGTATTTCTTTACAGCTGCATCTCCGTTTTCTTTGATATCAGCAAAAACTTCATTTACAACTCCTTCTATATCATCAACCGTTTTTGTAGGTCTCTCTAAAATTTGAGACCACTCTTTTCTGGATGGGTTTATAATTGTATTCATGTTTTAAATTTCTCCTGCAAGGTTTCTAAAACCTTGTAGGTATTTTACTTTTTAATTTATACGAACAAAGTTTTTAAACCTTGCAGAATGTTTGCAAACTTGCAATTTGCGTTAGGGATTGAAACGGCATCCTTTTTGTTTTTCACAAAAAGATATAGTGTAAAGCCCGTTAAAACGCCCTAATAATAATAATAAATCAACACCTACAAGGTTCTGAAAACCTTGCAGGAGTAGCGGGCTAATTAAAGCACCATTTTTTCGATAGGGCAAACTAAAATACCTTCTGCACCATTAGCTTTTAACTCCTCTATAATTTCCCAAAATTCATTCTTGCTAATTACTGTGTGTACAGAACTCCATCCTTTTTGTGCCAATGGCAAAACAGTAGGACTTCTCATACCTGGTAATAAATTTAAAATGTCATCTAATTTATCGTTAGGTGCATTTAGCAACACGTATTTAGAGTCTCTACCTTTTAAAACAGACTGAATTCTGAATTGAATTTTCTCTAAAATGGCCATTCTTTCATCTGAAATTAATGGTGAAACAGCTAAAACTGCTTCCGATTTTAAAAGAACTTCAATCTCTTTTAATCCGTTTTTAAATAGTGTGCTTCCACTAGAAACGATATCACAAATTCCGTCTGCTAAACCAATATTTGGTGCAATTTCTACAGAACCGTTAATAATGTGCAACTGTGCCTCTATATTATACTCTTTTAAATATTTTTTAACCGTTTCTGGATAAGATGTAGCAATTCTTTTTCCGTCTAAATCTTTTAATGAATTCGCTTTAGATTCTTTTGGCACTGCTATAGAAACTTTACATTTAGAAAAACCTAAACGCTCTATAAAGTCTAAATCGTTTCCTTTTTCTATTAAAACATTTTCGCCTATAATAGCAGCATCTACAACTCCATCTCTTAAATACTGCGGAATATCTCCATTTCTAAGATAAAAAACTTCTACAGGAAAATTTCTTGCGGATGCTTTTAATTGATCTTTTCCGTTGTCTATTGAGATTCCGATATCTTTTAAGATACTCATTGAATCTTCATTTAATCTTCCTGATTTCTGTACTGCAATTCTTAAATTACTCATTTTTGTTTTGTTTGATGCCTGAGCAAATACGGTTTAAAATTAAAAAAACCCGTTTGATTCGCTCAAACGGGTTTATAAATATCTTGATTTTATTCAATACACTTTTAAATCGCTTGACTGCAATTGTAAAAATGATGATGATGGTTTTGAATAAAAGTCATGTCTTGTTTATTTCTATGCAAATATCAAAATTTTATTTTTAATTACACTAATAAACATATAAAAAAAGTTATTAAAATTAAATATTAATCAAAATATTAATATTTGTTTAAAATTTATATTTTTTTATTTATAAATCTCTCTTAGCTTTTAAGAACAAACTACTATTTTTGCAGCCATGGAAAACATAAAACAGGTAACAAAAAAACTACAGCGCGCTGTTGCAGAAGCAATACAGCAATTTACTATGATTGCTGAAGGAGATAAAATAATGGTTTGCCTTTCTGGAGGAAAAGATAGTTATGCAATGCTAAATATGTTACTATATTTCCAGAAAGTAGCGCCAATTTCTTTTAATATTGTTGCCGTAAATTTAGATCAAAAACAACCTGGTTTTCCTGTAGAAGTACTCCCTACCTATTTACATAACTTAGGGGTTGATTATAAAATTATAGAAAAAAACACTTATAAAATTGTAATGGACAAAACTCCAGAAGGTAAAACTACCTGTAGTTTATGTTCACGTTTACGTAGAGGAACGCTATATGAAGCCGCCAAAGATTTAGGCTGTAATAAATTGGCTTTAGGACACCATAGAAATGATATTCTAGAAACATTTTTCTTGAACTTCTTTTTTGCTGGAAAAATGGAAACCATGCCGCCTAAATTTAAAAATGATGCAGGTGACTTAGTGGTATTAAGACCTCTTGCTTTTTGTAAAGAAAGTGATATTGAAGAATATGCCAACTTTATGAACTTTCCTATTATACCTTGTAATTTATGTGGCTCGCAAGAAAACTTACAGCGCCAGAATGTAAAACAAATGATTACGGATTGGGAAACAGCGTTTCCTAATAGAAATGCTATTATGATGAATGCTTTACAAAATGTATCTCCTTCTCATCTTTTAGATAAAAACTTGTATGATTTTGATAATCTAGATAGTAAAATAAATGAGGCTTCTTTGGTCTAGTAGTTCTGATTTTAATTCTTTCTTAAAATTATAAAAACATTAGCATTTTATTTTTATGATTCTAACTCGAAAGTGCTAATTTAGCTATGAATTAGAAGTTACCTCAACTTTAAAAAATAGAGTTATTCATTATTTAAAATCATTAAATATGAGCTTAATAACAAAAAATATGATTACTGGAAATCACGGAAAAGTATTTGAAACAAATGCAAAAGAAAATCACGATTTAGAAAAAATTAAAGACAAACTATCATCTTTAGACGGCATTAAAGATGTAATTATTAATGCAGAAGTCTTTCCTAAAGAATTTACAGTTCATACAACAGAACTAGTTAATATTAAAGAGATTGAAAGCGTAGTAAAGTCTCTAGGTTTTCATGCAATTCCAAAAACTCCTTTTTCTTTATAAAAAAATGCATTCTTGTTCAGTTCAATAATATTTTGAACTTAATAAGAATGTATTAAATATGACCAAGGTAATAGGATTAATATTTTTGCTTATGGGGGATTGCTTTTAAAATATGTCTTCCTATATTAATACCTTGATCTACTCCATTATCTATAGCTGCTCTAAAATGAATACCTCCATACAACCTACTAATAGCAGCTTCTTTTGCAGCAGCATTAAAAGAGTTGAAATTTCTAATAGGCAATCCAAAAGGCAATTCTGTATCATCTGAAAAACTAAAATTTTCTCCAAAAATAGCCGTTAAAATAGTTGCTGATGCGCCTGAAACTACAGAATGACCACTTGTATATTCTGGAAACGGAGGCGTTTGCAATAAAGGCGTCCAATTTTTATCTATTGTTTTATTTATAAGGGTTTCTGGTCTTATTAAATTACTTCTATATTTTTCATCCCAACAACTTATAAAAGCATCAAAAATACCTATTGATGTTATTGTGTTTGCAGATACAGATTCTTCAAAATTAAAATTACTTTTTTTACAAGCAATCTTTGTAATTCCAATCCAATGTGCACCAGGAGTAATCTTTTTTGTAGCAATCATTAAATGCCCTTTGCTTGTTGTAACATACGGGTTACAATCCCAAAATCTTGCAATTTCTACTTCTTCGGATGTATCTCCGTTTTTTCTAATTCTATTAGTAACTGTATATACTTCTTGTACTTCTTTATAAAACGCACTGCCTTCATCCATAGAAAATGTAGGATGTCTTTTTGGTTTAAACTGAGAGACAGAATCTAAAAACATTGGTCTTATTTTCATCCAATGAGGCTCAATTCCGTCCATATAAGCTGGTGGAGTTGGCTGCCATCTTGATGGATCATCAGAATAAAGCTCAAATTTAGGATATGTTCTAGTCTCTTTATAATTGTCTTTACCAGACCATTCTTTAATATGCTTTGCTACTTGCAATCCATATTTTTCTGAAGCTATAAATTCTTCTTTATTTAAGTCCTTCCAACCTGTAAATAAGCTGTCTGCGTATTTTGTAATAATATCATCTTTAAAAATAAGATCTTTACTTACATTAACATAAGCCACTATTGCAGCTACTTTTGTATTTACATTTTTACCTGGTTTTGGAATTGCAGCTAATGATTTTATCTTTGTTGAAAGGGAAACATAATTACTGTCTTTTTGAGCAATAACCTCATAAGCAGCAATATTTGGATATACATAGATTCTGCTGGCAACAGGTGGCGAAAAAATATCATGAATCATTGTTTCCGTTATTTTATCGACAACCTCAAAATAATTATTGCCAGTAACGGTTATTGGCAGCACTTCCTTTTTACACGCTTGTAGTAGCAGTGTAATAAGTACTAATAAATATGTTTTCCCTTTCATAAATAAATTATTTAAACTCTTCTGAATAATAGGTTGTAGCATCCGTTAACAACAATTCCATTTTCTCTTTCTCTAAAAGGATTCTTTTATCGTCCCAGTCTAAATATTTTATAAAATCTTTTAAAATAATATCAAAATAGACAGCAATACTTGGTATGTTAAAATACAATCTTCCTGTTCTTCGTACAAAGAAATCTGCTAAACTATTGGTCATTTCATAGTTTATACAATACCAAAGTTCTGCTCTAATTAAGTTTTCTAATGGAGTTCCGTTTATAAAGAAATCCATTTTAGCAACAATTAAATCTGCCTTTTTACCAAAAGTAGTTGTTAAATACCAAGCATGATACGGATCTGAAACACCTTTCTTTAGCAAATCATTTTCTACTTCTTCTTGATAAAGTTCTACTTCATAAGAAGAATGTAACGTTGGCGTTACCAAAGAAATATGTTCTGTATCTGTTTTTTTTAATCTCTTTTTTCTTTTCTTTGGAAGCGTTTTTAAAATGACATCAATAACTCTGTGCGCCATTTTTCTATAGCCCGTTAACTTACCACCAGCAATAGAAATTAAACCGCTGTCTGAAACAAAAATCTCATCTTTTCTAGATAATTCTGATGGATCTTTCGACTCTTCATGAATTAAAGGTCGTAAACCTGCCCAATTAGATTCTACATCATCAATGGTTAAATTTACGGTTGGAAACGTATTATTTGCTGCTTTTATTAAATAGTCAACATCTTCTTTTGTTGCTACTACTCTATTTAAATCTCCGTTATAATTGGTATCTGTAGTACCCACATAAGTACATCTTCCTCTTGGAATTGCAAAAATCATTCTACCATCTTCTACATCAAAATACACAGATTGTTGTACCGGTAATTTTTTATTAGGAAAAACAATATGTACACCTTTGGTTAAATGTAAGTACTTATGATTGATAGAATTATCTTTCTTTCTAATTTTATCTACCCAAGGGCCCGCAGCAGATACATAATTTCTTGCCGTTAAATTTATTTTCTTACCCGTGTTATGATCGATACAATTTAGGCTTTCAATTTTATTATTGTTATCATAAATGATCGATTCCATTTCACAATAATTAATAACAGTCGCTCCAAATTCTGATGCTTTTTTAAGTAACTCAATTGTTAATCTTGCATCATCTGTTCTGTATTCTGCATAAAAACCACTTCCTAAAACGGTACTATCATCTAACAAAGGTTCTTTCTTAAAAGTATCTTCTTTGTTTAGCATTCTACGTTTATCATCTCCACCAACATTGGCCAACATATCATAAACTTTTAAACCAATAGAAGTCATCATTTTACCATAAGTTCCTCCTTCAATTAAAGGTAACAGCATTTTTTCTGGTAAAACCAAATGAGGTGCTAATTTATGTACAATTGCTCTTTCGGAACCAGATTCTCTTACCAACCCAATTTCTAATTGTTTTAAATACCTTAACCCTCCGTGAATTAGTTTTGTTGATTTATTACTGGTACCCGAAGCAAAATCATTCTTCTCTATTACACAAACACTTAAACCTCTAGAAGATGCATCTAAAGCAATACCTGCTCCTGTTACACCTCCACCAATTACAATAATATCGAACTTTTTAGAGGTTATTTTTTTAAGCTGTTTACTTCTATCTAAAACAGAAAAACGAAGCGGCTTATTTTTAACCTTACTAGTATTGGTTGTTTTTGTTTTATCAACTGCATTTAACCAACCTTTGTACTTTTTATTTCTTAGTTTGGGTTTCATCTCTGGTTTAAAAACAGTTTCTACTTTTCTTAAATCTTCAATATTTTCTTTTACCCAAAAACCAGCTTTAATACCCGCCAATAAAGCAGCACCAAAAGCGGTAACTTCTATCATTTTTGGTCTGTCTACATCTACATTTAAAAGATCGGACTGAAATTGCATTAAGTAATTGTTGTCACTTGCGCCTCCATCTACTTTTAAGGTTCTCATTTCTTTACCAGAATCTTGAATCATCGCATCAATCACATCTTTTGTTTGGTATGCTAATGCCTCTACTGTTGCTTTTATAATTTCTTTTCTACCCGTATCTAACGTCATACCATAAATACTTCCTTTTGCTTTGGCATCCCAATAAGGTGCTCCTAATCCTGCGAAAGCAGGAACCACATAAATGTCTTTTAAAGGCGGAATACTTTTACAAATTTCTTCTGTATCGGATGCTTTTTCAATAAGCTGCATGCTATCTCGTAACCATTGTATAGAAGCACCTCCTACAAAAATGCTTCCTTCTAATGCATAATTTACAGGCTCATTTTCTAAACTACAGGTAAGTGTAGTTAATAAGCCATTATGAGAAACCACTTGCTCTTTTCCTATATTTAACAACATAAAACAACCCGTTCCGTACGTGTTTTTAGCGATACCAGATTTAAAACCTCCTTGTCCAAACAACGATGCTTGTTGGTCTCCTGCAACTCCGTAAATAGGAATTTTAATATCTTTATACGTTACCGAACCAAAGTCTGATGACGATTGTTGTACACTTGGCAATACACTTTTAGGAATGTCTAATGCTTTTAGAAGGGTTTCATCCCATTTTAATTCCTTAATATTATAAATTAACGTTCTCGAAGCGTTTGTATGGTCTGTTACATGTTTCTCACCATTGGTAAATTTATAAATTAACCAACTATCTATGGTACCAAAACACAATTCGCCTGCATTTGCTTTTTCTCTTGCTCCGTCAACATTGTCTAAAATCCATTTTAATTTTGTTCCAGAAAAATAGGCATCAATAACCAAACCTGTATTTTCTTTTACGTAATCTGTAAGTCCTTTGTGCTTTAAATCTTCACAAATTTCAGATGTTCGTTTGTCTAACCAAACAATAGCATTATGTATTGGTTTACCTGTTTTACGATCCCAGACAACCGTAGTTTCTCTTTGATTTGTAATACCAATTGAAACAATTTCTTGTGGATTAATTTTAGAATCTTCTAATACTTTATAAAAAGTTTCTAATTGATCGGTATAAATATCTTCTGCATTATGCTCTACCCAACCAGATTGCGGATAATGTTGTTTTAATTCTTTCTGAGAAATTGCTACTATTTCTCCTTGATGATCAAAAATGATGGTTCTGGTGCTTGTTGTTCCTTGATCGAAAGCAACTATATATTTTTTTTCCATGATTATAAAAATCTTATGTTATTTTCTAAAAAATTAAGTAAGTACTTAATACTAAAATTGTAATTGCAACGCCTATAACTTTTGCATATTTCCAAGGAGTAATATCTATTTCTTTTGTAATTTTTGGTGTGTACACTTTTTTACTAGGGTATAATTTTCCCATAATAAGCATAAACGCAACATTAATTACAAACAGAATTCCCATAATATGCAAGAAATGAGGATAGGCTTTTGCCTTAATAATACTTAACTCTTTTGCATTTGTAATACCATTTATGGCGGCTTCTGATAAAGCGGCATCTATAAAATGAGGACTCAATACAAACTGACTTATTAAATACATTAATACACCAATAGTTAATACAATTTTTGCAGCCAACGCTGGTACTTTTTTAGTTGCCATACCAACCGCTACAACAGCCAAAATAGGCACACTTAAACTTCCTAAAGATTCCTGTATGTAAGAGAATAATCCGTCTGGTGCATTTGCTATAAAGGGTGCAATACTCATAGAAATAATTGCTAATAAAAGACCAAAGAATTTCCCAGCTTTTACCATTTTTAATTCAGAAGCATTTTTATTAAAGTATTGACGGTATAAATCGACTCCAAATAATGTAGAACTACTATTTAACAAGCTATTAAATGAACTTAAAACGGCTCCAAATAAAACGGCTGCAAAGAATCCTAAAAATGCTGCTGGCAATACTTTTTTAACCAAAGCAGGATATGCTTGATCTGGATTTGCCAAGTCACTACCAAAAATATGCCACGCAATAATACCTGGAAGTACTACAATAATTGGAATTAAAAACTTTACAAAACCTGCTAAAATCATTCCTTTTTGTCCTTCTGCTAAACTTTTAGCGCCAAAAACACGTTGTAAAATAGATTGATTGGTTCCCCAATAATACATCTGCGCAATCATCATTCCTGTAAAAATGGTACTAAAAGGAATAAAAGAATCAATCTCTCCTTTTGCATTAAACTTCTCTGGGTTCTGAGTCCATAATTCTGTAAATCCATCAGAAATACTTCCATCACCAATAAGCATTAAACCAAAAACAGGAATTAAAAGTCCACCTATTAACAACCCAATTGCGTTTACTAAATCGGAAACTGCAACCGCTTTTAAACCTCCAAAAATGGCATAAATAGAACCAATAATTCCAATAGATAAAACACAAACCCAAATAACGCTAGCTTGCGATATCCCCAACGTTTCTGGTAAATCGAACATGGTACTAAAAGCCAAAGAACCAGAGTATAAAATGGTTGGTAACAATACAACACCAAAAGCAACCAAAAACAGAATTGATAAAATTGATTTTGTTTGTCCATCAAAACGTTCCTGTACAAATTGTGGAATTGTTGTTATACCAGAGCGCATGTATTTTGGTAATAAATAAATGGCTGTTACAATCATAGAAATAGCTGCTAAGGTTTCCCACGCCATTACTAAAACTCCTTGCGCAAAAGATTGTCCGTTTAAACCAACAATTTGTTCTGCCGAAAGATTGGTTAATAATAAGGAGCCTGCAATGGTTATTGCCCCTAAACTTCTACCGCCTAAATAATAACCATCTGCAGATTTTTCGTCTGTTTTACGAGTTGCATACCAAGCAATAAAGGCTACCAATAAGGTAAAACCTAAAAACGAAGCAATAGAAAGTATATCCATTTTTTTATATTTTTTTAGTTAATTGAATCAATCCACAAGCAGGAGCTTCTAAACTAGAAATTCCTTTATTTAATTTAAAAACAGTTGTTTTTACCACTTCTCCTTCACAATTAAAAATTGTTGCTGTAAATTCTCCTAAATCAAATTTTGATTTAAGAATAATTGTTTCACTCAATTTTGCATTTAAGATATCTAAGTTTTCTACTTGCTCATTTATTTCTGAAACGTAGTTGTCGTAAATACCCAAAATCATTTTATCAGCATTTATAATTTGTTTCTGCGGATAGTTTAACAAAGGGTTAAAAGGGGTAAACTTCCCTTCTGTAAATAACACCTTATTTTCATTCCAATAATTGGTGTAGAATTTAATCATTCTTAAATGACTTTGGGGTGCTTCTTTTAATAAAATTGAAATTTGCGGTACACCAAACAACGTATTTACCAATTGCAAAGCAGCAACCTCTACAGTTTCTTCTTTATGCCAAGTAATCATATCTGAATGTACAGCCGTATTACCTGCTAACATTTTAATATCTGCAATTCTTATTCTGTTCATCGTAGCATCTCCAGGACAATCGAAAGCTCTAAACATATTACCATATTTACGCATTGCAGGACCTACGTATTTTTGTCTAAACTCTATAAAAACATCCGCCTTAATTGCCTTTAAAGTTGTAATAACATCCGTTAACAAACGATCTACAGCTTCATTTATAGAATGATAATCCATTTCTGGTGTCTTCTCTTTTGTCTCTGGATAATGTTTAAAATCATCAATAAAATCAAGTTTAAAACCATCTAAATCCCACTCTATTAAAGCAGATTTATAAATATTGATTAAATATGCTCTCACATCTGGATATCTTGGATCAAAAACGGGTGCCCATCTATGGTTTTCCGTTAAGAATTTCCCCTTAAAACGTTTGTAAGCTTTTGATTTATGTCCGCAAAAAGGAACCGAATACCAAAAACCAACTTTCATTCCTATTTTATGAATTTTAGCTACAAATTCTTTCGTCTTATCTAGTCTGTCTGGTTCCCAATCTCCTGTATAATCATAACCTCTATTATCATCTTTTGTTTGCCAACCGTCATCTACAATAATGGCTTTATACCCTAAATCATAAGCAAGTTTACATTCTTCTTCTAACTTGTCTTCATCTAAATTTTGATGAAAATTATACCAAGTAGAATACAAAGGCACTAATGCACTTTCTGGTACAGAGGTTGGTTGTAAGTTGTCAAAAGATTCCCACCATTTAGAAACATCTTTAAGCGTTTCTGAAAAATGAACATTTCTAGTATCTATTCTTAATTGAATATTAAAGTCTTTTACCTCATAATTTGTTTCTGTAAATAGGTTGATAAAGCAATAGAAATAATCATCTTCTTCTCTATATCTTGCATTTAACTCTAACTTATTAATGGCGTTAGAACATGCAAAAGTTAACCGATTGCTATCATCATGACCAAAAAGATTTATTATTGGCGCATCAATAGAAATACGAGATTCCATGTGGTCTAATTCCCAATCTGCCTGAATTCTCTTTGCAAAATCGGTGGTTGGTTTCCACACTCCTTTTACATTATGTGCTGGTATTTTCCATTTTATAGTAATGGGCGCTGGTATCTCTGCTTTTTCTCCGGTTATATTTATATCGAAAATGGTAATATTATTTTCGTTTGATACTACTTTTAAGTTTGATGAAAAGTTCTCTGAACCTCCAACTATTGTAATGTCCTTTTCTGAAATTGTATAATTTTCTTTAATCATCTTATTGTTCTAAATTGATTTTAAACGTTTTAGCTTTCTCGTTGTTCTGTGTTGCAATAATTAATTTCTCTTTATTTATAGTCTGTATTTCTACAATATGATTTGATTGTTCTGGTACATAAAACCCAGATTCATTTGATTTCTTAGCAATAAAACCTGTTTTACTTCCTTCTAAAAAGACACCCGTTAAAGCATCTGAATGTCCGTAAATAGTTTCAGTATTTTTATCATTACCTACTAGCAAGGCATCTAAAAAACCATCGTTATTAAAATCTTTTGCCAAAATATCATTTATAGGTGCTGTTTGGCAAATAGCTGGTAATTTGTGTACTTTAAAAGAATTCTGACCTAAATTTTCTATATAACAACTAGAAAAAATAGCCGCTTTTAAAGTCTCTTTCTCAAGATCTTTTATATTTAATAATTGGTTAAAGGTGGTATTTGAAAAATCTTTATAAGAAACATAGGTGTCCTTTAATTTTACAAGCTGTTTCATTACATCATCTCTGGTATGCACTGGCAATAAATCTTCACTCCTTTTAGTATCTGTAAAGTATTGCGCCATTATTGGATCTACACTTCCGTTTCCGTCAAAATCTTGTTTGTAGATGCAAACAGGCTTGTTTTTCTTCGGATTTACAAAACCATTTTCTCCTTGGTTCCCTACTATAAAATCGATATCTCCATCATTGTCAAAATCACCATATTTTATGGTATTCCACCAACCAGAAGTATCTATATTTTCATCTAAAGTATTTAACCAATTAGAAGTAGATTTTTCTAATTTTCCTTTTTTATTGATAAAAACAGTAATGGGCATCCAATCTCCAACCACCACTAAATCGAACCAACCATCTTTATTTATATCCGCCCAAACGGCATCCGTAATCATTCCTAAACTTTGTAGATCTTTATTAATTGTATCAGTAAAGACACCATTATCATTTAATAACAACTGACTTTTAGGTGCTAATGGATAGCTTCCCTTTATCATTCTACTACCAACAAAAAAGTCTACATCTCCATCTTTATCAAAATCGAAAGGTTTTACACAAGAGCTAATTTCTAGTGTATTTGGTAATCCGTTTTCTTTTCTTGTAAAATGCCCTTTACCATCATTAATATAAATTCTGTCTTGTAGAAACTTAGATCCTTTAGAAAATTCAGATCCTCCACTGGCAACATATAAATCTAAATCCTTGTCATTATCTACATCAACAAAAACAGCATTTGTATCTTCAAAATCTGAATCTAACTCTTGCTGAATTTCAAAAACACCTTGTTTGTTTTGTTTCCAAATGGTAGACGCTTGTCCTTTGCTACTACCAACAAATAATTCATCACCTATATTATTATCTACATTTGCAGCAGCAATACAAGGGCCTAACTTAGAGAATTGACGCATTAGTAAATGTTGAGAAACAAAATCGTGTCCCTGGTTTTCTTTGTGTTTAAAAGAAAACACTTCTTGTTTTGCTATAAAAAGGTTATTTATCTTTTCTTCTTTTATCACTTGATTTTTCCCTGAAGAAATATCAACCTTTAAAATAGAATTTGATTTAACGTTGTAAATTTTTGAAACTTTTTTACTTGGCCAAATCACTTGTACAGAATCTACCAAACTATCTTTTAACCCAAAATGTATTTTTGACTCAACTGATGATAAATAACCTCTTGTTTTAGATTGATATTGCTGTTGTACTTTATTGTGAGACCAAAGGGTGACTTTTGCACCAATTGCGTCTTTATTTTCTTTGTTTCCTTTTAGCTCAATTTTTAAATAATTGCTTTTTGGAAAATTTTCTATGGTATTATTTCTTATTAAAAAAGCTTCTTGATTTAAGTTATTTACAACCAAATCTAAATCTCCATCATTATCAAAATCTGCGTATGCTGCTCCGTTTGATAAAGAATTTTCTTTGGAAACCCAATCTGTACTAACATCTGTAAATTTTAAGCTTGTATTGTTTTGATAAAAATAATTAGGAATAGAAACACTTGGTGTTTTAGCTAATAAAGCTGATAATTTCTTGCTTTTAGATTCTTCTGTACCAAATAATGTACTCTGATTAGAATAATTGATAAAATCTAAATCTGTAATGTCTTTTGCATATCCGTTTGTAATATACATGTCTTTATCGCCATCATTATCAAAATCTGCTAAAATTGGCGCCCAACTCCAATCTGTAGAAGAAATACCTGCGTAATTACCAATTTCACTCGATTTTAAAATAGAATCATTTACAAAACCATTATGGAGTTGTAAGGTATTGTGCATAAATTGTGGCGTATAATTGTTTCTTTTAGAAATTAAATATTTATCATAATTCATAGAACCCAACATACTTTTTTGCCTTTGGTAACTTTGTGGTAACATGTCTACCACCATAACATCTGGTAATTCATCATTATTAATATCTGCAATATCCACACCCATTGCATTGTATGTAAGGTGATTAAAAAACTGTTTATTTGCTTCTTTAAAACCTAAATGTTTTTTTGTTTTTGCATCTATTCCATTATTTAAATACACTAAATCTTCTGTAATAAAATCATTAGAAACATAAATATCTGGTAAATTATCATTGTTAAGATCTTGTACGTTTACACCTAAAGAAAACCCTTTATAGGTAATGCCTAAAGTATCTGAAACGTTTGTAAAAACTGGGTGATTTACACCTGCTACTTTATCGTTTCTTAATAAATAATCTGCTAAGTTTTTAGGCATATAGTGTTTTGGAACTGGAGAGTTTTTATCAAACTTTACATTTCCATTATGTGCTATAAACACATCTAAATCTCCGTCTGAATCATAATCTAAAAAAACAGCTTGCTGACTGTAATTACCATCATTTAAATTATATGCTGCTGCTTGCTCTTTAAAAGTTGGAATTCCTTTTTCGTTTAATTTTTGATTAACAAATAAAAGATTATTACAATTATTCTTACAATTTATACCCGCAACACTTAAATAAATATCATCCCATCCATCTGCATTAATATCTACAATAGCAACACCTGTTACCCAAGAATTTGTTGTAAAACCAGCTGCTTTAGAAATATCTTTAAACTTTAAATCTTTTTGATTTAAGTATATTTTTGATGATACTTGATTTCCTGTAAAAACAACATCTGATAAACCATCATTATTAAAATCTCCAATACCTACACCTCCACCATTATATACATATTGAAAATTGACAACATTTAAGGTATCATTTTCTGTAATGGTATTTTTAAACGTAATATTAGATTCCGAAGAATTTATATACGTAAAAGTCTTCTTTTCTTTCTTGGAAGAACATCCTAAAAAGAGCAGTAAAATAAAGCTAGAAATAAGTAGTTTTAATTTCAAAATAAATACGGTTTTTAGTAAATAAAAGCCAAGTTTTAAAGCTTGGCTTTTATCACTTAATTAACATAATTCAACTTAAAAAAATCTTAATACCCAGAATTTTGATTCAAATTTGGGTTTGTTCCTCTTTCTGATATTGGTATCCAAACAAGTTCATTTTTACCTGACTGAAAGGTACCGCCACTTATAGATTTAGGGTGATATGTTTGCGATCCGTTTGTAACGTGTTTAGACGTTGATCCTAAATAATCTTCTGCCAACCCCCAACGAACCAAATCAAAGAAACGGTGTCCTTCTCCTGCAAGTTCCATAGCTCTTTCGTCTATAATTGCTTGTCTAACATCTGTTTGAGAAATTGCAGTTGTAAGTGCTAAACCAGAACCAGGTCTTTGTCTTACCAAGTTAAGGTTTATAATTGCATTACCTGTTTGACCATCTTCATTTAAAGATTCTGCAAGCATTAATAATACATCAGAATATCTAATTATTCTCCAGTTGTTACCAACATTAGTCCCAAGAAAATCTACTTCACCTCTTGTACCTAAGTCCATACCTGTATATTTTTTAGAAAATATAGGTTCTACACTGTTATCATTTGCTACTGCAATATCATCTACAAAATCTGTAGCATAAGCAATACCACCGTAACCAGTAGCTCCAGGATAATTATACGCTAAAGTTTCATTTCTTCTAAATGTATCGCCATTGTCTTCGTATAATTTCTTTAACCAAGGGTTTACAATGTGACCAAAATCTGGCGATTTAGATGGCGGTGCATAATCAATATGATAATTACCCATTGTACCAGTTTGAGGAATATCTGTACCCCAAACAAAGTTAGATTGCCCTAAGAATTGTAACTCGAAAACAGATTCTGCATTGTTTTCATTATTTACACCAAAATTATCGCCAAATTCTGAAGCAGGTAATAAACTATACTTACCTACCAAAGTACTTAAAGTAGTATGCGCTTTTTCCCATTCTTTCATAAATAGGTAACTTTTTCCTTTTAAAGCAGTTGCTGCTCCAGAAGTTGGTCTACCCGTATTATCTCCTGTCCAAGTTGCTGGCAACATTGTTTCTGCCATTTTTAAATCTTCAATAATTTGTGCCCAAACATCTGCTGGAGCTGCTTGATCTACTAATAGATTATCAAAATCTGGCAAATCTGTAATTAAAGGCACATTACCATAAAGGTTTACTAAGTACCAATAATCGAAAGCTCTTAAAAAATATGCTTGTCCTAATAACGGATTAATATCTGTACTAGAAAATGTATCTGGAGTATTAATTATTATATTATTACACCTAGCAATAGACTTGTACAATTCTTGCCAAGGCTCTGTTGCCCATCGTCCGTTTCCTGGTCCTCCCTGAAAAGTAGACATTACTGTGTTACCTCCATTCGGAATTATATTAAACTCATCTGAACGTAACAATGCACCTGCATGTGCTATTCTTCCCCAGAAAAAAGTACCCGTTATTGGATGAAAAGCTCCGTTTACTGCAGATTCTACCTGTTCTAAGGTTGCCCCAAAGTTTCCTGTAGAAATTGCATTATTGTTTTTTTGATCCAAAATATCTTCAGAACAACCTATAAGAGAAACAATTGTTGCAACTATAGCCAAACTTAAAAATGATTTTGTTTTATTTAGTTTTTTCATTTTATTATTTTTTATTTATTAGAAAGTTGCTTTTAACCCAACACTAAAAGTACGTGCATTTGGATACGCTCTTAAATCTAAACCTCTTGATAAAAGTGGGTTTACTGAATTTCTTACACCAGGAACTCCCGAATTGATATTAGAACGCCCTCCGTTAGCAGATGCTACATCTGGATCATAACCACTATATTTTGTTAAAACAAAAACATTTTGAACATTAAAAGAAACTCTTAAGTCTTTTACCCAAGCTAAACCAGGATTAGATTCTGTATTAAAATTATAACCAACTTCTAAGTTTTTTAATCTAAAATAAGAACCATCTTCTACAAAGAAAGATGAAGGAGCTCTATTACCCGCTGCATCATTTACAGTAGCTACAGGAATATTAGTATCTGTGTTTGTTGGGGTCCAAGCGTTTAAAACTTCCGATAATTTACCACCATCTTGCCATAAGATATTGTAATAACGACCAACATTGTAAATTTCATTTCCTTGTACTCCATTAAAAGCTAAAGAAAAATCGAATTCTTTATAATTTGCTTTAAAGTTAAGACCGTATGTAAAATCTGGTGTAGGGTCCCCTATTTGAGTAATATCATTTTCATCAACTATAGAATCTCCATTTGTATCTACTCTTACAAAGTTACCTGTTAATGGATCTACTTTATCTTCTACAACCCAACCATAAAACGCGCCCACTGGTGCATTTTCTCTTGTTTCATTAACAACTCTTAAATCTTCATCTATTGCAGGTCCTTGAATTGTTGCTGGAATGTTTTTTGCTTGGTTTTTAAGGTTGAATGAAAAATTAGTACCAATTGTGTATGTAAAATCTCCTTCAGATTTATTGTAAGCTACATCAAATTCGAAACCATTGTTTACTAAAGACCCTGCGTTTCTAATAACTGCCTGACTAACTCCTGCTGTAGATGGTACATTAATTGGTACAATAGCATCTTCTACGTTTTTAGAATAGTAATCTGCAGTTACCTTTACTTTACTATCAAACAAAGACATATCAAAACCAACATCAAATGTTTTTGTCGTTTCCCAAACTAAGTTTTCATCAACTAAAACTGTTTGTGCTAAACCATTTGCAAGACCACCACCAAAACTTGTAGCAGAACTATTACCATATACTCCTTGTGTTGGGTAAGCTGCATCTGGGTAAGAACCTAACTCTCCATAAGAAGCTCTTAATTTAAAGAAGTTAATTGTTTCCGATTTCCAAAATTCTTCACTACTTAAATTCCATGCTCCAGAAAAGGCAGGGAAATAACCAACTCTATTTGCCTTTCCAAATCTAGAAGACGCATCTCTTCTTACAGTTGCAGAAAATAAATATTTACCATCGTAACCATAATTTACTCTACCAAAATAAGACAACAATACGGCTTTAGAATTATTACCCAAAGCTTGTGTAAGTGTGTTTAATTTTTCTGGAACTCTAATTAAATTATCTCCCGTATTTTCTCCATACAAACCATTACTACTTTGCGATTCTACAAAACGAGTATGCCCTAAAACAACATCTAATTTATGTACATCATTAAAAGTCTTGTTATAATTTATTGTAGGCTCAAAAGATAAATTTATATTATCTCTATTAAAATTTGTTAAATCATTTAACTCATTTACATTTCTTACAGGATCTATACTGTTACCACTTGCAACAGGGTTTGTCATTAAAAAAGTTGGTGTAAATTGGTAGCTATGTCTTGTTCTATAATCTGCTCCAAAATTTACAGAAGCAGTAAAATTATCGTTTATTTCATAATCTAATTTTAAACTCGTAAATAAAGTTCTTGTAGTTTCTAAATTGTCTTCTAATGAAGCCAAACCAAATTGATTTAATCCACCAGGACCATGAATATCTTCTGTTGGTCCATCAAAACCACCATCTAAGTTATCATTTTTTAAAGCAATTGTTGGTGCCGTAACTGCATCAAAACCATACCAGTTATTGTTTTGTAATTTTCCTTCTGCTAAACCTAAAGAATGTGTGATTTTTACTTTATTAAATTGATGTTGACTATTAAACCTTGCATTTAATCTTCTAAAACCAGAACCTATTAAAATTCCGTCTTGGTTAAAATAGTTTAATGATCCAAAATAAGAAGAGTTCTCTCCACCACCAGAAATAGAAACACCATAATCCTCTACAATACCAGACTTTAAAGACTCTTCTTGCCAATCTGTATTTACACCATTGTAAGTAACCTGCGTTGCAGAACCTTCATTTGTAAAACGTTGGTTTAAATAATCTGTATACTGTTCTCCATTAATAAAATCTAATTTTTTACTTGGTGTATCAAAACCAACTCTAGCAGAAAAAGTAACCTCTAATTCTCTATTCTTTCTACCATGATTTGTTTTAATCAATATAACTCCATTTGCAGCTCTAGAACCATAGATTGCTGCTGCTGCTGCATCCTTTAGTACAGAAATATCTTCTATATCTGCAGGGTTTACATAATCCATATTTGTAACAAATAAACCATCTACAATATATAAAGGACTTGCATTACTTAATGAGTTAACACCTCTAATAAATACGTTTGGCGATCCTCCTGGTTGCCCACCTGGTGCCTCTACCTGTATACCAGACAATTTACCTTGTAATGCATTTGTTGGGTTACCCGCAACTGTATTAACAATATCTTTTCCTTTAATAGTAGAAACCGCACTTGTTGCTTCTCTTTTACTAGAAGTACCGTAACCAACAATTACAACTTCGTCTAAAGAAGCTGCATCTTCTTCCATAGCAACGTTTAAAGTTTTCTGACCTGTAAAAATCACTTCTTTTGCCTTAAAACCTAAATAACTAAATACTAACACATCTTTTTTACTTACTTTATCTAAAGTAAAATTTCCATCAAAATCAGAAGTAATCCCTAATGTTGTTCCTTTAATTATAATATTAACCCCAGGAAGCGGACCTTCTCCGTCTGTAACAACTCCACTTACAGAAGAAGTTTGAGCATTTACTACAAAACCAACTAGAAATATGGCTGTGTAGAATAGTTTTTTTAATAATTTTTCATTCATAAAATTAAAATTTAAGTTAATGTTAGTTAAAACACAATTTTGCGTTAAAGTCAATTGTTTTTATGATTTTTTACTGCTACTTTTTCATAAAAAACACAAACTGTGATACTCTATGCTACTTGCAAATATATGTATAAATTTCTTATACGCAAGTTTTTAGCTTATAAACTGAGTTTATCGTAAAATTTAAGGTTTTAAATATATTATTGATATTAAATATAACAGACACACTATATTAACATAAATTATGACTTTTATGAATGGTAGTACAATACAAGGAAGGATTGCCGAGGCTAAATCTAATTATAGAAAATTAGAAAAATGTATTCCTGTATACAAGTAAATAAATTTTAAAATAGGTATACAGATAAATTTTACCCAATGCAGATTGGGCAAAAGAACATTAGAAGAAAAGTATTTTAGGTTTCCGCTATCGCGGGATTTAAAAAAAGAACACTACTTATTAGGTAAGAATTAGACAAATTATAATCAATTAAAAGATAAGCAAGTAACTATAGAGAATCTATTCTTTTTATATTAAAAGGAATAATTTTATGCACCGTAGTTCTGTGCTTTACAAAACTAGCTGCTTCTAGAGCCATCTGTTTAAAATCTGCAGAAATAGTTGTAATTCCATCAAAAATAATTTCTTTAAAATCGGCATCATTATGGGTTAAAATACCAATGTCTTTACCAACTTTAAAATTTAAATCTTTGCAATCTTTTAGCACTTGCCATAGGTTAGAATCACTAATAAAAAAATACAATGTATTTAACTTAATACTTCCTTGTTTATAAGTCTTCTGTACAGATCCTTTTATATTATAATCTTTAATAAACTTATTAAATCCTTTTTTTATTCCTACCGGATAATCTGAATCATCTCTATAAAAAAGAACTACTTTATCATACTTTAAAATCCTACTATGCATCTCCTCTAACTTATGATATGTAGAAAGTTCAAATTCTTGAGAAATGTAAGAATACTCGCTTGGCATGTCAATAAATCTATCTACAATTAATGTCTTTTCAGAAGGAAATTGTTCTATTAAAACAGCAGATTCTTTACTGGGTATTGGTGCAATTACATACATACCATATTTCCCATTTATAGTCTCTAATATATTTTTAAAAATAGCTGCATTATTATGATGAAAGAAAATATCTATTTGATAATTTTTACCTAAAGATTTTCTAAATGTATTGTAAAAATCTTCATGAAAAGATTGAAAAGCAAACAATAACAAAGCAACCTTTAATTGAGATTTAGTATTTACGTTGGCTACATAATACCCTTTAAAGTTTTTAGATTCTACAATACCTCTATTTTTTAAATCTTCGTAAGCTTTTACAATTGTTTTTCTAGCAAAACCAATTTCACTTACCATTTTATTTATAGAAGGAAGTTTGTCGCCTTTTTTAACAATTTTTTCGTTAATAGCATTAATAACTCCATTAACTAGTTGCTCGTGCTTAGATCTAATGCTTTCGTCTTGCAACTCTTTAATTTTCTCAAAAAAATCATTCATTTGGCAAAAATAACATTTTTTACCACTAATTCAAGATGCTTTTATAGTCTAATCTATATTCCTATAAATGGATAAGCATTACTCAACCTACAAAAAAAGTACTAATTTATACAAGAAAGCAAAAGTCACCTTATTTGTTAGCGCTATTTTTAAAGACTAAGAATGCAGGAATTTTTAACACCTAAACACCTCTCTATTTCTTAATATTATCATAAAACTTAAAAGAAAACATCAAATTGTTTTTTTATTACTAAACGATTGTTTAGTTTTGCATTGTAATTAGAAATAATGGCAAGAAAGAAACAATATAACGAAGACGAAGTAGTTGAAAAAGCAATGAACCTATTTTGGCGAAATGGCTACCAGACAACTTCTATGCAAATGCTCGAAAAAGAAATGGGTATTAATAAGTTTTCTATATATGCTAGTTTTGGTAACAAACATGGCTTGTTTTTAGAAAGCTTAAAAAGTTATAAAGTAAAGGTTAATGTAATTTTAGAGAAATTTAAGAAAGCACAAAATGGTGTAGAAGATATTAAACAATTCTTTTACGATTCTGTATACATTGATCATAAAGGAAGTGCTCAAAAAGGATGTTTAGTAACTAATACTTATAATGAGTTTTCTGAAAGTGAAGACGCATTAATAAAAGAACAAATGAATTCTTTTATGGTAAATCTTAAGGATTTATTTATAGAAAAATTACAAAAAGATACCTCTAAAGATAAAGCTACTGTACTAAAACAAGCTAACTTTTTATTATTAGCAAAACACGGTTTAGCAGCAGCAACTAGAGTAAATACTCCAAAAGAAATAGAAGATTACATAGAAATGACGTTTATAAATATATAAACTTTTTTTTACCAGATAACTAAACGATTGTTTAGTTAAATTTAACATAAATTATAAATATAAAAACAAAAATTATGACAACTTTAAAAATTCACAACAGCGAAACAGCACCAGAAGAAAGTAAAGCATTATTAGCAAAATCTCAAAAAGCATATGGTATGATACCTGGTTTACATGGTGTTTTAGCTGCTTCACCTCAACTTTTAGATGCTTACCAAGTATTACATGAATTGTTTACAAATACCTCTTTTAACGATGAAGAGTTAACAGTTGTATGGCAAGCAATAAACGTAGAACATTCATGTCATTATTGTGTACCTGCACACACAGGAATTGCAAAAATGATGAAAGTAGATGATGCAATTATAGAGGCTTTACGTAACGAAACTCCTTTAGAAGATGCAAAATTAGAAGCATTACGTACAATGGCTTTAACAATTACTCGTAATCGTGGTAACGTTACTCAAGATGATTTAGATGCATTTTATGCAGCAGGTTACGAAGAGAAACAAGTTTTAGAAATTATTTTAGGTTTGTCTCAAAAAGTAATTAGTAACTACACAAACCATATTGCAAATACACCTGTAGATGCTGCCTTTAAAGCTTTTGCTTGGGAAAAAAAATAATTAGGTAATTTTTTAATTACATAGTAACATCTATAAACCTTTCGTATTTTTTTACGGAAGGTTTATCTTATATTTAATACTTTAAATTTTACAATACATGAGTATTTCAATAGAAAATAAAATTGCTTTAGTAACTGGTGCCAACAGAGGTATTGGAAAAGCAATTGTAGAATCCTTTATAAATCATGGTGCTAAAAAAGTATATCTAGCCGTAAGAGATGTAAACTCTACAAAAGAATTAGTAGAAAAATATGGAGCTAAAGTAGTTCCGCTAAAAGCGGATGTTTCTAATACAGCTTCTATTAACGAATTGGCACAAAAAGCAAATGATGTAGACATTGTTGTTAATAATGCAGGTATAGGAACCCCTTACCCTACAATTGGTGAAGATGCAGAAAGCGATTTTATGAATCAGTTGCAAGTAAATGCTTTTGGTTTATTAAGAGTTGCCAATGCTTTTGCAAAAATATTAGAAGATAAAAAAGGCGCTTTAGTACAATTAAATTCTATTGCTTCTTTAAAAAACTTCGAGCAGGTTTCTACCTATTCAGCTTCAAAAGCTGCTTCTTACTCTTTAACACAAGGCTTAAGAAACGAATTAGGTGCAAAAGGCGTTTTCGTTTTAAGTGTACATCCTGGTCCTGTTGCTACAGATATGAGTGCTGCTGCTGGTTTTGACGGAGGCGCATCTGCCACAGAAATATCCGAAGGAATTGTAAAAGCATTAAAATCTGGCGACTTTCATTTATTTCCAGATGCAATGGCAAAACAATTTGAAAGTGCTTACCAAAGCTTTTCAGAAAATATTGTTTTAGCAAATCTTTCAGAATAAAAAAACACCTATAAAAACACATAATTATGATAAAAGTATCTGTAATGTACCCAAACTCTAAAGATGTAAAGTTTGATGTAGCATATTATAAAACAAGTCATTTACCTATGATTTCTAAAGCCGTTGGTAGTGCTTTAAAAGGTTTAGAATTAGATTTAGGCGTTGGAAGTAGAGTTCCTGGAGAACCTGCTCCTTATGTAGCAATCGCTCATTTATTATTTGATGATGTTGCTTCTTTTAAAGAGTCATTTGACCCTCATGCAGCTGTATTTGCTGCCGACATAAAAAACTACAGTAATGTAAAAGGAGAACTTCAAATTAGTGAATTGATTACTTTTTAAAGATGAAAAACAACCGTAACATAAAACCGAAAGTACTTTTTTTTGATGTAAATGAAACTCTTTTAGATCTTACCAAAATGAAAAAACAGGTTGGTGCCGCTTTAGGCGGAAAAGAAGAATTATTGCCTTTATGGTTTACAACGATGTTACAGTATTCTTTAGTAACATCTGCTAGTGGAGATTATAAACCTTTTGGGCATATTGGAGCTGCTGCGTTGCAAATGGTTGCTGCAAATAATGGAATTAAATTATCTGAAGAAAACGCACGAAAAGTAACTACTACTGCGCTGCAAAACCTACCTCCTCACCCAGAAGTAAAAGAAGCATTGCTTCAATTAAAACAAGCGGGTTACAAATTAGTTGCCTTTACAAATTCTTCTACCGAAGGTTTAAAAAATCAATTTAAAAATGCTGGCTTAACAGATTATTTTGATGAAATGTTAAGTGTAGAAGAAACTGGTAAGTTTAAACCTTTTACAGAGACTTACCTTTGGGGAGCATCAAAAATGAATGCAAAACCAGAAGAATGCATGTTAATTGCAGCACATGGTTGGGATGTATATGGAGCAATGAATGCTGGTTTTAGAGCTGCTTTTGTAGCAAGACCTGGTCAGCAATTATTTCCGTTGGCTCCAGAAACAGAAATTGTAGCATCGAATTTAAAAAAAGTAGCAGATATTCTAGTAACTTATAAGTAACATCTTTATAAAAAGCGATGTAAGGTAACATGGAAATTAAGGAAGTCAACATAAAAGAAATAGCAGAACATTGCGTAGAAAATGTATTTAGAACAAATACTGATGCGCCTGGTTTTGTGTACCTTGACTTTGGTAAAAATAGAACCTCATTGCAACTTAGAGCTATTATGGTTTCTTTAAAAAAAGAATTATCTGCATTTACAACAAGGCGATTCAATAAAAAATTAAGCTATCATTGGTTGGTTCGTTTTGACCAACAAGTTAGTACTCCATTTCATTTAGATAATGCAGAAGATCAATCTTTTTTAATGCTAGGTTACCAACCAAGTGAAGTAGAAAGTGAATTATATATTGCAGATTATTTTAAATATGCGAGTGATAAAAAAGAGGATTCAGAAACGTATCTTAAAAACTTTATTCCTGTTTTTAAAGGGGATGAAGCAATACTGAAACCGTATATTACCAAGCTAGCATCATTTAACAAACATACATATAAGATTGTTTTAATTAATAATAGCAATCCAAAACAAAGTAGAGAAACCTTAGGTGTATTTCATAAAGCAAAAATAGAGAATCCCGATTTAAATAAAAGTAGAATAGTAAATTCAATGATTTTTAATATGTTAACAATAGATAAAACTATTGAAGACGAAAAAAAAGAAAATGCTTTTTTAAGTACTGATAGTATAAGTAAATAATAATTACTTAAATATTGATTTTAAATGAGTCTAAAATAAACATAAAATGAAAGAAAAATTAAAAATAGATATCGTATCAGATGTTGTGTGTCCTTGGTGTACTATTGGATATAAACGTTTAGAAAAAGCAATTGTAGAACTTGGTCTTACAGAACAAGTAGACATAGAATGGCAACCATTTGAGTTGAACCCTAATATGCCTGTTGAAGGTCAAAATTTAGATGAACATATTACAGAAAAATATGGATCTACCCCAGAACAACAAAAAGATTCTAAATTAATGATGTCTGAAGCTGGGGAAGAGCTTGATTTTACTTTCGATTATTTTGATGAAATGCGCATGGTAAACACTTTTGATGCGCATGTTTTATTAGAGTATGCTAAAGATTTTGGAAAACAAACAGAATTAAAAATGTGTTTAACAACTGCCTTTTTTAGTGAACGTAAAGATGTTTCTAAAAGAGATATTTTAAAACAAGCCTTATTAGCTGTTGGTTTAAATGCAGATGAAGGAATTGCAAAGCTAGATAATGAAAATGCTAGAAAAGAAGTAAGAACCAAACAAGATTACTGGAAAAGCTTAGGTGTTAATTCTGTACCAACAATTGTCTTTAATAGAAAAAGTGCAGTAACTGGTGCACAACCGGTAGCTACTTTTAAACAAGTACTTACAGAATTAATGAAAGAACAGCAAACAGTTTAAATCTACTACTAATTAATTTAAAAATCACTCAAATGGAATCAACAAAAAATAAAGGCGAATTAGATGCATTGTTAGCTGTAAAACGTAAAGAGGGTGCTCTTAAATATGGTAAAGAAAAAAATCAACTGTATTCAGATGGTATTGATGCTGTAGCTACTTCTGGTATTTTAGAAAGTGCTTTAAACGTGGGTGATAAAGCCCCTAATTTTACACTAAAAAATGCGTTGAACCAAACGGTTAGTTTATATGATGATTTAAAAAACGGGCCTGTAGTTTTAACTTGGTACAGAGGTGGTTGGTGTCCTTATTGCAACATCACTTTACACTATTTACAAGAAAAATTACCAGAATTTAAAAAAGCAGGTGCAACACTTATGGCTTTAACACCTGAGCTGCCAGATAATTCTTTAAGTACTTCAGAAAAAAATAAACTAGGTTTTAACGTTTTAAGTGATATTGGCAATACCGTTGCAAAAAATTACGGAATTGTATTTCAATTAATAGAAAAAGTGGCAGTAGTTTATGAAAGTGGCTTTGGTTTAAGTAAAGTAAACGGAGATAATAGCAACGAGTTACCTTTAGCAGCTACCTACGTTATTGATACTAACGGAATTATTCAGTATGCTTTTTTAGATGCCGATTATAGAGAAAGAGCAGAACCATCTGCTATTTTAGATGCCCTAAACAAGTTAAAATAAAACCAAATGAATACAACCAAAATTATCTTAATCACTTTTAGTGTCTTCTTTTTTTCTTGTGGAAACAAAAAAACAAATTCAGCAGTAAAATCAGATACAAATACAGAGAAAGCAACTCCAATTACCTTTAAAAACAAAGGACACGAATTGGTGTACAATACCGTACAAAAAACGGGAAACTATCAAATGCTTGCTGCTAAAAAAGATGTGGTCTATACCTATTCTTACCAAACGCCAGATGGAAAAACAGATATTTCTACAGAGAAATATATTTTTGATGGAGAACTTTCTTATGGAGAATATGTAAAGCACGAAAGAACATTAACCGAGCTAAAAGGAAAAGTAGAACAAGGATATGATGGAAACGAATATTGGTTAAAAAATAATGGAGAAAACATAACAGATTCAGTAGCCTTAAAAAGAGTTGCTTTTAACAGACCTACCAATTTTTATTGGTTCTGTATGATTCAAAAATTATTAGACCCAAGTGTAGAATATCAATATGTAAAAGCGCAAACAATTGAAGGAACTGCTTATGATATTGTTAAAATAACTTTTGATGGTAGCAATAACAAACCAAAAGACATTTATCAACTATACATAAATAAAGAAACCCAAATGATAGATCAGTTTTTATTTACAGTAATGGATTTTGCAAAATCAGATCCTTTATTAATGAAGTTGAAATATGAAAAAATAGACGGTATCTTAATTCCAACACAACGTACATACAAAGCCTCTAATTGGGATGCAGAAGTTACAGATGCACCATGGGTTCATGTAAATTGGACCAATATTAAATTTAATAATGGCTTGCAAAAAGCGATGTTTAAAAAATAATTAGAAGCCCCATTCTAATAACATTATATCTATTTATTTAGCCCCTTCAGGTTTTTGAAACTTGAAGGGGTTTCTTTTGTAAAAAAACAGTCTTTGCTTAACAAAGATGACAACGAAGAAACTGATTTATAACAAATACCCAAGTAATTTGGATTAGTTTTATTACTTCTTTCAAGAATAAAATACTAATTTTACAATCTTTCACCCGCAAAAACAAAGACTGAATGGCAATTGAAAACATCCCAGAGATATACATAGATAACACTAAAGAGAGTTTAGATTTATTTGTGTACGATTTTAAAATGACCAGTGACGTTGTTAAAAGCAAGGTTAATTTAGGGATGAATATGTTTAGTTTTTTACAAGTTGGTAAAAAGCAAGTGCATTTTGCAGATACTGCTATTGCTGTAAATAAAGAACAGTCTTTATTATTAAAAAAAGGAAATTGGCTTTGGACAGAATTACTAGACACAGAAGCTATTTATTACTGCAAACTTTTCTTTTTTTCTGAAAAAAAACTCACTGATTTTTTAAGTAAATACACCAACAATGTAAAACCATATAAAGAAGAATCTGCTTATTTTGTGATAGAAAACGACGATTACATAGCTTCCTTTATCAGCTCTTTATCTTCTAAAACATTTGACAAAAACAGCTATAGCACTGCCCTACTCTCTCTAAAGTTTGATGAAATAATGCTGTATTTATTAGACAAATATGATACTAAATTCGAGTATTATTTACATTCTTTAATCTCTAAAGAAATATCTCCTTTTAAAAAGACCATAGAAAGTAATGTAGATTCTAATTTAAAAATAGAAGAAATTGCTTTTTTGTGTAACATGAGCTTATCAACTTTTAAACGTCATTTTACAGCTGCTTATAACGAACCTCCTGGAAAATGGTTTCAAGACAAACGACTTCAAAAAGCAAAAAAACTACTACAAAAAGGCACCTTAACACCATCTGATATTTACCTAGATATTGGCTATAACAACCTGTCTAACTTTAGTATAGCTTTTAAAAATAAGTTCGGAATAAGCCCAACGGATGTTTCAAACTAATTAAAACAAACACAAGTATCTGATTTTTAAAACATTAACTTCATATCAACTTTTTCACTTCACCCAAAACACAACATTGAACTTTTTTCATAAGCTATTGAACCAAATCAATAAATAAAACCTTTAGATACCAACATACATTTGCTACATACTTACAAACACCTGTTTTGTAAGAAATTATTAAACATAAATTTAAAACATATAATTATGGCAAATGTAACTAAGCCTGTATTTAAAGAAAAATACGGAAATTTTATTGGCGGTAAATTCGTTGACCCAATTAAAGGTCAATATTTCGAAAACAGATCTCCAGTAGACGGAAAAGTATTTACACAAGCAGCACGTTCTACAGAAGAAGATATTAATCTTGCTTTAGATGCAGCACACGAAGCTTTCCCTGCATGGAGTAACACGTCTGTAACAGAACGTAGTAATGCGTTATTAAAGATGGCTCAGGTTATGGAAGATAACTTAGAGTATTTAGCAACTTTAGAAACAATTGATAACGGGAAACCAATTCGTGAATCTCTTGCAGCAGATATTCCTTACTGTATAGATCATTTCCGTTATTTTGCAGGTGTTATTCGTGCTGATGAAGGAAGTATCTCTGAACACGATAAAGACACGGTAAGTATCGTTTTACACGAAGCTGTTGGTGTGGTTGGGGAAATTATCCCTTGGAACTTTCCAATGTTAATGTTAGCTTGGAAAATTGCGCCGGCTTTAGCGGCAGGTTGTACAGCAGTTGTTAAACCAGCAGAACAAACACCTACAAGTGTTATTATATTAATGGAACTTATTGGTGATATTTTACCTGCAGGTGTTTTAAACATTGTAACTGGTTTTGGTAATGAAGCAGGTGCAGCTTTAGCAACCTCTAAACGTATTGCAAAATTATCTTTTACAGGTTCTACAGCAACAGGACGTACAGTATTGCACAATGCAGCAGAAAACATTATTCCTGTAACGATGGAATTAGGTGGTAAATCTCCAAACATTTTCTTTCCATCTGTAGCAGCTCAAGACGATGAGTTCTTTAGCAAAGCTATAGAAGGTGCATTAATGTTTGCTTTAAACCAAGGTGAAATTTGTACATCTCCGTCTCGTATTTTAGTACACGAAGATATTGCAGATCGTTTTGTAGAAAAAATGCAAGAGCGTTTAAAACTAGTAAAACCAGGAAACCCATTAGATCCAGAAACCATGATTGGTTCTCAGGTATCTAAAGCACAATACGAAAAAATACTAAACTATATTAAAATTGGTATTGAAGAAGGTGCTGCTGTTTTAGCAGGTGGTGAAGCTGGTAATTATGATGGTGAATTAGCCGAAGGTTACTACGTACAACCAACTGTTTTAAAAGGTGATAACAAAATGAGAGTGTTCCAAGAAGAAATTTTTGGGCCTGTTGTAGCCTTAACAACTTTTAAAACAACAGAAGAAGCTATTGCTATTGCAAACGACACTCCTTACGGATTAGGTGCTGGTGTTTGGTCTAGAGACGCCCACGAATTATACCAAGTACCACGAGCTATACAAGCAGGTAGAGTTTGGGTAAACCAATACAACACCTACCCTGCACACGCTCCTTTTGGTGGTGTTAAAGAATCTGGTTTCGGACGTGAAAATCACAAAATGGCTTTAGATCACTACCGTGTTGTAAAAAACATGTTAATCTCTTATGACAAGAAACCAATGGGCTTCTTTTAAGTAAGAAACCACATTCACTTTTTTAATAAAACCTCAGATTCGTCTGGGGTTTTTTCATTTTTTATTTTAAAAGATTATTCTTTTATATACAAAAACAGCCTTTGTTAAATGAACAAAGGCTATTTTAAAATATTGAAAAAAATTACATTATTCTGTAACTTCAGTTTCTTTAATTCCTACTACTTCAAGGTCAAAAACAAGATCTCTACCTGCTAAAGGATGGTTACCATCTATAACAACACTTTCTTCTTTTACCTCTATAATCATTAAATTCATTTCTTGTCCTTCTGGAGACTTAGAAACCAATCCCATACCAACTTTTGGCTCCATATCTTGTGGAAGATTTGCTCTTTCAATTTCTTGAATTAATTGCTCATTTACTTCACCATAAGCTTCTTCTTTAGCAATAGAAATGGTTTTCTTTTCATTCAATTTCATGTCAATTAAACCTTGTTCAAAACCAGGAATTAATCTTCCTTGTCCTAAAACAAATTCTATAGGCTCTTTTCCTTCAGAGGTATCAAAAACTTGTCCGTCTGCTAATTTACCTGTATAATGTACTTTTACTGTATTATTCGCTTTTACTTGACTCATACTATAATTAATTTGAAAAAATAGGCGTTGCATAATTCTTACACAAAAACTATTTTAGTTTAAACTTACAAAAAAGTATCTGCCATAACCAAGCCAAAACTAAATAAAAAGAGTTGCTTTAGTAAAAAACACACGATTTAAAAAGAACAAATAATTCGCTATCACTATAATAGCAGGAGTTAAGAACGTTTTCTCTTTTTTACAAGACAAAATGAACACGTATTTTTAAAACAGCAACTTTGTCAGTATTTGTTCTAAATTATGTTTTTTTTCTGACAGGTTTGTTCTTTCTAGCCCTTTGACTTTTCTGTCAAGAAGATGAATTTTATAAAGAAACAGCGTTTCATTTTTATTTTTTTGTCAATTTCTCCTAAAGTCGGATGAAAAGTCGGAGTGTTTTTTAAATCTTACACAGCACTTTATGCACTGCTTGTCATTTCTACTAGAAGAAAAAATCTCATAAGAATAAGTCTTTTATGTTTTCTCTCTTATAAGATTTCTCCTAAAGTCGGATAAAAAATTGGAGTGTTTTTTTAGGTTGATAAGTAACTAATTACTGTTCATAAATTATACTTCTAAATCTCATTAAATTTGTATTTTTATCTAAAAAAACACGCTCTTATTTTTACTTAGAAAATTTTAAACTAAAAGAAGTAATTGAGTATATATTTATAAAATAGTAAAGAAAATATAAAATGAAAAATAGAACATTAGGAAATAACGGTTTTGAGGTTAGTGAAGTTGGTTTAGGTTGTTGGCAAATTGGAGCTAATTGGGGCAATGAAATCGATAAGAATAACGCTTTTAAAATACTTAATGAAGCTGTTGATAATGGTGTTACATTTTTTGATACGGCAGATGTTTATGGAGATGGAAGAAGTGAAAAGTTAATAGGAGAGTTTTTAAAAAACTCTAAAGCTAATATTAAAGTTGCTACAAAATTTGGACGAGCAGCTAATGTATTCCCTAATAATTATAGCGAACAAGCATTAAGAGACAGTGTAGAAGCCTCTTTAAAACGCTTAAATGTAGACGCTATTGATTTATTACAATTACACTGTATACCAACTGTTGAACTAAAAAAAGGAGAAATTTTTGATTGGTTAAGATCCTTAAAAAAAGAAGGAAAAATAGTTCATTTTGGAGCGAGTGTAGAAAGTGTAGAGGAAGGTTTAATATGTCTCGAACAAGATAAACTACAATCACTACAAGTAATTTATAATATATTTAGACAAAAATTAACTCATAATTTATTACCACAAGCCAAGAAAAAAGGGGTAGGAATTATTGTTCGTTTACCACTAGCAAGCGGCTTACTTACTGGTAAATTTACACAAGAAACCAAGTTTTTAGAAAACGATCATAGAAATTTTAATAGAAACGGAGATGCATTTAATGTGGGGGAAACTTTTGCAGGACTTCCATTTGATGTTGGTGTTAAATTAACTGATGAATTAAAAGCATTTTGTCCAGAAAACATGACTATAGGAGAAATGGCGCTTCGCTGGATTTTAAATCATGAAGAAATATCAACCATAATCCCTGGAGCAAGCTCACCTAAACATATTTCTAAAAATACTAAAGCAAGTGATTCAACACCACTTCCAACAGAATTAATGAACAAATTAGAGGAATTTTACACAAAAAATATTCACCAACATGTTCGTGGAGTATATTAACGAATACAAACCAGCCATAAATAATATATAGTAAAGAGAATTTATATTAGAAAAAAAATCTAGTATTAATATTATCTTGAAAAATAATTTGGAGAAAAACATTACTAAATGCAAACAAAAATTATAGACATTAATGAAGCTACTATAAAAAAATATGTAGCTTCATTACGTCCGGAAGATTTAGAAATTAGAAACCAAATAGATATTGGTTATCTTTATAAAGCAAATGTTGTCTGCTTATTTGAAATAAGACCAGATTGGCAAAATCCAAATCAAATGCAAAAAATAGAATTTGCTAGAATTAGGTTTTATAAGACTAAAAAAATATGGAAACTATATTGGATGCGAGCAAGCGGAAAATGGGAACTTTATGAACCTTTTTCTGAATCTACACATTTAGGTAAAATTATAGAAATTATAAAAGAAGATAAACACGGTTGCTTTTATGGATAATAAAAAACAACAAATAATTAAAGAAATTGCACAAGAAATAGATTGTGGCAGTGATTGCTATTATAATTTGAAAACAAATGAAATTATAGCAATTCCAGATTCTTCACAAGTATTTGATGAAGATGAATTTAAAGAGGCTTTTAGCGAATCTCTAGAAAAGGTACGTGTGCAAAAAACAGACTTCATAAAAATTAAACCCTTAGAAAGTTTCGAATCCTTTAAAATAATGGAAAGCTTTGTAGCAGCGTTAACCGACCTAAATTTTAAAGAGGAATTGCAAACTGTTTTACAGAGAGGAAAACCGTTTCAGAATTTTAAACATCAAATAGACCATTCTATTTTTAGGCAAGATTGGTTTGATTTTAAACAGCAAGAACTAGAGAAAATAGTAGCTAAAAGGTTATATTAAAGAATCTATAGATATAACTTCTGTATGATTAAATTTATAATCTATAAAAAATTTCAAAAAAATATAATAATAAATTACTCACCTCCTATTTTCTAAATTCATATTTAGAAAAATCACAAAAAGGTCTTTTTGATTGCTCCTTATATAACTCAAAAAAGTTAATTTAGCTTTTAAATGAATCTTTTATTACACAAACCTTTATTTTCGATTTTAAAACCGATTTAATTCTACTTTTTCAAGATTCACCCGTTAAAAATTTGAAAAGAAAATGAAAATACTGCACACTGCCGATTGGCATTTAGGACATAGATTACACGAACAATCTCAACTAGAAGAACAATCTTTATTTTTAAGCTGGATTGAAACCTACATTATTGACCAAAAGATTGATATCCTTTTAATTTCTGGTGATATTTTTGACACCGGTTCTCCGTCTAATCAAAGTTTAGAAATGTATTACAGTTTTTTAGTAAAACTAAACGGAACCACTTGTAAATCTATTATTATAACTGGCGGAAATCATGATTCTCCTGGAACTTTAAATGCGCCAAAACATATTTTAGATGCTTTGTCTATAAAAGTAGTTGGTAAAGCAACCGAAAATATAGAAGATGAGGTTTTTGAAATTGAAATAAACAATGAGAAAGTAATTATTGCGGCCGTTCCTTATTTGCGAGATGGAGATATTAGACGTGCGGTTGCAGGTGAAACTTTTGATGAATTAACAGATAAATACAAAACGGCATTAATTAACCATTATGCAACTGCCGCAGACCAATGTAAGCTTATAAACACAGGCAATGTACCTGTTATTGCTATGGGGCATTTATTTGCAACTGGAGGAACTATTTCTGATAGTGAGCAAAATATCTATGTGGGAACTTTAGGACATATTGGCGCCGAAGATTTCCCTACCTATTTCGATTATGTGGCATTAGGACATCTGCACAGAGTTCAAATTATTGGAGGAAATGACAAAATTCGTTATTCTGGATCACCAAATATTTTAAGTTTTAGTGAAATTAATTACGATAAAAAAATAATTATTTTATCCGTAGAAAACAATAAAATTTGTGATATCAAAGATGAGGTAATTCCTAAATTTAGAACATTTTACAAGCTTACAGGAACATTGCAAGAATGTATGAATGCTTTTACTACAATTACTTCTAATACCTACAATTTAACGCCTTGGGTAGAAATTGAGCTAAAGGAAGATAACACTGTAAATACAGACGATTTAAAAAAGGAAGCAGAAAAATACCCTTTTGAAATCTTAAAAATTGGGTTAAAAAACCAGCGAAAAGTTAAAGGAATAGAAGAGTTATTAGAAAACACAAAATCAATCAAAGAATTATTGCCTACGGAGGTTTTTAAACTAAAGTGTAAAGAAATGGAATACGATTTAGAAAAAAGCCCCGAAGTTTGGGATGCTTTTAATGAAGTTTTACAATCCGTTAAAAACCAATAAGGCTGCTTTCCTATGAAAATTTTAAAGATAGAATTACAAAATATAAACTCCTTAAAATCGGATACTCCTATTGTTATCGATTTTGAAAATGAACAATTTAAAGATGTGGGTTTGTATGCAATTACAGGCTCTACAGGTGCTGGTAAAACAACTATTTTAGATGCTATAACTATTGCATTATATCATAATGTTCCTCGTTTTAGCGGCTCAAAGGGTACATTATTAGACGTAGTGAGCCATAGTGCACACGATGCTTTTAGTAGGGTTACCTTTGAAAACGACAATAACATTTACGAGGCATTTTGGGGAATTAGAATTGCTGATAAAAATGGAAAAGCATATAAAAACCCTAAAGAGGAAGTCAGTTTAAAAAACTTAACTACAGATGCCATTTTAGCAACTCAAAAGCGGAATTTAATTATCGAAATTGTTAATGTTACTCAATTAGACTATAATCAGTTTTTAAGGTCTGTAATGTTAGCACAAGGAGAATTTGCTTCGTTTTTAACAGCTAAAGGTCCAGAAAAAGGAAAGTTATTAGAACAAATTACTGGAGAACAGATTTATAAAAAAATCGGTCAAGGAATTTTAGATAGAAAATCTGAGGAGGAAAAAAAATTAAGAGAAATTGAGGCAAAAATTAATGCAGATGATGTTTTAACAGAAGATGCTAAAGCGAAATTAAAGCAACATGATAAAATTTTAGATACCGATATTCTTAAAACTGAAAAGGAAATAAAATCTACGCTAGTTATAACAGATTGGTATCTTCAGTATAAAGAATTAGTTGCAGCTTCTGAAGTATTAGATCAAAACACTAAAACTTTAGACACTTTTATAGAGAAACATAAACCAGAATTAGATTTATTAGCTTTAAACGAAAAAGCAGAACCGTTTAAAGAAATCATCCAGAATTTTAATAGAACCGAAAAAGAAATTAATGAAAAGGTAGAGCTATTAAAAAAGATTGAAAAGGAAATAATTACACTGAAACCTCAGATTGAAAATTTAGAAGCAATTACAAAAAAAGAAGCTCTTGAAGTAGAAGCTTCTGAGAAAGAGTTTTCTTCTTGGTTGCCAAAATTCGATGCTGTTACAACTTTAGATGGAGAGATAAAAAGTGAAGTTGCAACTCAACAGAAATCAAACGAACAGTTAGCACAATTAAAGCAACAGATGGATGCTTTAAAAGTAGATCAGCAAAAACTGACGAAAGAGTTAAACTCTATACAAACAACTATAAAAGTTGATGAATCTTTTGTTGCTGAAAATAAATTTTTAAAAGAAGTTGATTTAGAAATCTCAGACTGGACAACTGGTTTAACAACCTTAAAAGGACATAAAGAAATACTAAACGCAAGTATTTTGTCTGTAATTGAAAAGAATAAAGCAATTGCTAAAACTACAGAAAGTTTAAAAATAAATAATGAACTGCTCTTAAAAAAAATTACTGATGTTACCAAAATAGATCAAGAAATAACCACTATAAGTACTGCAATAGATAAAAATAATTTATCTGATTTATTAGCAAAAAAAGACAAATTTCTTGTTTCTGAATCTAATTGGAAACAGTTTAAAACACTTGCAGAACAACATAAAAAGGCTAAAGAAACCAAAACTACTTTAGTAGAAAACAATAAATCTTACACCTTAGATTTAGAAGGAATTAATAAACAAATAACAAGCTTAAAAAAGGATATTGAAATTCAAGAAAAAGCGGTTATAGATGCTTCCAAAATTTTAGATTTAGAAAGAAGTGTTGCTAAATATGAAACTGATCGTCAATATTTAATTGCTGGAGAGCCTTGTGGATTATGTGGTTCTAAAGAGCATCCGTTTACGGAACATATAACGGAAATTAATATCTCTAAATCTGAATTAGAACTTAACAATAGAAAAGATAAACTACAACTACTCAACAACTCTAAAGCTACTTTAGATAAAAATGAAGTCCAATTAAACACAAGTATTGATAGTTTAACAAAGCAAATTAACACACTTACCTCTGAGTTAAATGCTATTGAAACAAATGCAAAACAATTAAATATTTCTTGTGAATTAAGCAATAGTACTAAAATTGATATCGAGTTAAATTTACTTATAACACAAATAAAAGACTTAAATAAAAATTTAGCCATAGCACAACAATTACAAGTTGATAAAAATAAATTATCAAAAAATATTGAAGGCGAGAAACAAGAGCTTCAATCACTAAAAACAACAATTGCAACGCTTCAGGAAAAAAATAAAAATGCAAAAGTTGATATTGAACAGAGTCAAAAAACGATAGATAATGTATCTGAAATTTGTAAAAGTTTAGAAACAGATTTAAAAACTAAACTTTCTAAGTATAAATATGAGCTGCCACTACCAGAAAATACAAACGCATTTATAAATGAGATTGAAGCCATAATTACTCAGTATTATAAAAAACAAAAGAATTTAGATGCTTTAAGAGCAGAAACAAAAGTAATTGACACAAGGTTAGAAAATCATAAAAAACAATTAGAAACCTATTCTAAGACAGAAACTGAAACTCTAAAAATCATTAGTGATTCAAACCTAAAATATGCGCAATTAAAAACTCAACGAACTGCTATTTTACCTATTGATATTACCATAGAAAGCAAAAGAAATAGTTTACAAGAGTTAAAAAACAAAACAGTTGAAAAAACAAAGTTGAGCAACATTAGTTTGCAAAAATTACTAGACTCTAAAAATAGATTAGATACTTTAAAAGTTGATAATATTGCCAATCAAAAAGAGCTAAAAAACAAATTAGATACATTTAAAACTTCACTTAATTTACAATTAGTTGGTAGTGGTTTTACATCAAAAGAAACTGTTGAAAGTGCTTTATTAGCTACAGAAGACAAGTTGAAATTTACAACGAATAAAGAACGAATTAAAGAAAATCAGCTTAAGATAAAAACACTAAAAGAAGCAAATTTTAAAGCAAAAGAAGCTTTACATAAAACTAAGAATTTTGAAACTTCTGAAGTAGAAAGCAAACTTACTTTAGAAAATTTAAAATCAAAAAAAGATGGTTTTATTACTGAAAGAGGCAAAATATCTGAAGCTCTTAGAAAAGATAAAGAAATTAGAGATCGAAATAAAGAAGTCTATAAAAAGATTGATGCACAGGCAGATATTTGTAAAGTTTGGAAAGAGCTCTTTAAAATTATTGGAAATTCTAAAGATGCTTTTAACGTGTATGTACAACGATTAACGTTAAAACATTTGTTAGATCTTGCTAATGTGCATTTGTATCAATTAAATAAGCGGTATTCTTTAAAAATGGAAGAATCATACAAGCCAAAAGAAGAGCTTAATTTTAATTTGATAGACCATTATCAAACAGATCAAGCAAGATTGGTCGATACTTCTAGTGGAGGTGAAAAATTTATCATTAGTTTGGCATTGGCCCTAGGATTGTCTGATTTAGCCAGTAAAAATGTAAAAATAGATTCTCTTTTTATTGATGAAGGTTTTGGTACTTTAGATAGTAATACCTTAGAAACCGTAATTTCTACCTTAGAAACCTTACAATCTCAGGGTAAAATGATCGGAATTATATCTCACGTAGAAAACTTAAAAGAGCGCATACCTACTCAAATTCAGATTACAAAGAAAAGTAATGGTGTTAGTGCTGTTAAAATCATATAGAAAACACAAAGATTCCTCGCCGTAAACTCGCTCGGAATGACAGTAAAAAAAATAAATTACCTACAAAAAAAGCTCAAGTTTAACACTTGAGCTTTTAATTTATAAGATGGAATCGTTTTAATAAAAACGAAGTAAACGTTACAATCTGCTTAATAAATCTATTTTTTTATTTTCAAATTCTTCAACAGAAAGAATCCCTTTGTCTTTTAAGCCTGCTAATTTTTCAATTTTACCAAAAATATCTTCTTCAAAAGCACTATTGTTATTATTGTTGAAGTTATTATTATTAACTGGCTGCACTGGAGCTTCCATAATAGGTGCTACTGAAGTTTCTACAACATTATTTTGTAGGTCATTATTATGAAAAACTTCTGGTTGTTGTTGCTTATTTTCACCAGAAATAATAGGTAAAGAATTTAAATTTACATTACCATATTGGCTGGTAAAAGAAACCGAATAATTACCACCTTGTTGTTGCCCTACTCCACCAATATTATGATCTAACGTATCAAAAATGGTGACTTTTCCATTTTGCTGAATTGCCAAACGATGTATGTTATTAAAAATAGCATAGCTAGTATCATTTTGACTTCCAGTAGAATTTGGAAAACCTAAATCTCCCCACCAGTTTCCAGAAAAACCTCCTTGTGAATTCGCCGTTTTCGGTAAAGGCTTGTATTGTATTGCTCCTTGGTGAATTAAATTAGATAAATCTACACAAAGTCCGTCTACCAAATATTTAAGGTTATTGTTAAACATATCCCCAACCATGGTCATACCACCTTGCATCCACTGGCCACCACCACCTAATTCGGCAATATTAAACTGCGCCATAGAACCATTACTCCCCATAAGACAATACGTTAAATCTGTAACAGCATTTGTACTTACTCCGTATTTGTTTGCTACGTTTGTCATGTTCTGAAAACTAGCATCTGTAAATATTGCATTCATAATTCTATGTGGTATAATTCTTAGTTCAGTTACACGTTTCTATGTAACAATTTTAATACAAAGGTAGACTATAGTACTATCAATAAGGTTTTTTTAACTTTAAGTTTTAATACTATTAACATGGTAATAAATACTTTAACTCAACATTTTAATATTGCTTTAATAATAAAAAAGTGTAGATAAAAATAACAAATGAAGACTTTTATCCTAATTTATTGGTAAAATGATACATAAAGTAAAATCTAAAAGTGATAGATTTTTTATTGAAGCAAAAAACAATATATAAAATTTTATCTTTTATTATTAAACCTCAAACTTTTGGATACATTTTCTACTTTTAATCGGTAAAACTTATTTTTTTAAAACTATTCTATTTCTAAATTTAAGACTAGATATATTCAGTTTTAAAAATTTCTATAAATTAAGATTGCATTGGAATTTCTGGAAGTTTATTTTTAAAACTTGGAGCATTGTCTCTGTAAGAAACCAATTTCTTTTTAGAAACCATTACAATTAAATCTTCGCTTAATGTAAATAAAGTAGCGGCTCTAAAAGTTTCCATAAGTAGTTTTTCTACTTCAGTCATTACACCTTCTAAAGAAAATTGTAGAAACTCATTTTCTTCTGCATGACGGTATTTTAATTCAAAAACATCTTCACCATCAACCTTAAATAAACGCACATATACATTTAACAACCCTTCACTTTTACGCATCGGTTTGCTTAATGTTAGTTTTACAAACTCATCATTGGTTAGGCTACGTTGTAATGTTTCAAATAAAACTTTAAATTCACTCATGCTGCAAAAATATAAATAACAAATTGTTAAACCCTTTTTTAATCCATTTTATTTGAGGGATTCTTCTCTTAGTTTTTAAGGCGATAAAGAACAATGTAAAAACAGTTGCTAGATACTTTCTTTACTTAATAAAACAAGCTTCTAGCATTTTATACAATTCAGGATGTTTTCTTTGAAACAGTTTTGGTCTTTCAAAGAAATACTCTCCGGCAACCGCTAGAAATTCAATTTCAGAGGTTCCACCATAACTTCTAATATCTGAGTGATCATTATTAATAGCCTCCATTTCTTTATGCACTAATTGTAAATAAGGAATAATATATTGCTTGTCTAATAAGACAGCAGGAATACCATCTATAACGCCGTCTGCTTTATCTAAAAGATGAATAAACTCGTGAATTGCAGTATTCCCTTTATCGGTTTTGTTGCTAAAACCAAGATGTAATGCTTTTCTAGATAATATCATCTGATTTTCAAACCTTCCTGTGCCAACCAAACCCCCAATAGTTCTTCCTTCTATTTGAGAATCAAATTGCAAATCATCATCAAAATAATCTGGATAAATTAATACGGTAGATAAGTTGGTGTACTTCCAATTTGAAAATCTAAAAACCGGAATTACAGCACTCGCAGCAATCAATAAAGTATCTAACTCTTCTAAATTAAAATGAACTGCTTCAATATTTGTTTCATTTAAAAAAGCAACCATTTTATAGCGAAACAATTGCTGCTCATCAACATTTAACTTTTTATAAAAAAGAACATTGTCTATTAATAGTGGATGCCAATGTTCTGGAACGACAACTTTGTCTAATGATTTTATGGTTGTTTTTTTCTTAGTCTTTAAACTAACGTATAAAACAAAAAGAAGTATTGCGATAGCAATTATATATAACATTGTATTATTTTAAAGATAGGCAAACTACAAAAAATTAAAAGACTTAGAAATCATTTTAGAACTACTTTCTTTAACTAATTTTATTTATAAAACTAAAGTCCATAAAAAAAGCTCAAGTTTAAAACTTGAGCTTTTTAATTTTATATAGATTTCTGCCTAAACAGAAATGAAAATAATTTTTAATATTATCCTTTAAAAACAATTTTACGCATACGTAAGCTTTCTGGAGTTACTTCTAAGTACTCATCTGCTTTAATGTATTCCATGTTTTCCTCTAAAGAAAAATCTACTTTAGGTGCAATTTTCATAGCTTCATCTGTACCAGATTTACGCATGTTTGTTAATTGCTTTCCTTTAATTAAGTTAACAGCCATTTCATCAGACTTACTGTTCTCTCCAATTACTTGACCAACATAAATTTCTTGGTTTACATCGATAAAGAAAACTCCTCTATCTTGTAAACGGTTTAATGCATATGCAGTTGCTTTACCAGCAGCAGAAGAAACAATTGCTCCTTTTACTTCTTCAGTAAAGTCTCCTTTATAAGGACCATATTCACTAAATCTGTGGTTAATAATTGCTGTACCACCAGTTGCAGTTAAAATTTTGTTTCTCAAACCAATTAATCCTCTAGAAGGAATAGAAAATTCTAAGTGTTGTAAATCTCCTTTTGGTTCCATAATTAACATATCTCCTTTTCTAAGAGATACTAAGTTAATTGCTTTAGAAGCCATTTCTTCTGGTACATCAATAGACAATGTTTCCATTGGCTCATGTTTCTTACCATCAATCATTTTAATAATTACTTGTGGTCTTCCCACTTGTAATTCATATCCTTCTCTACGCATTGTTTCAATTAAAACAGATAAGTGTAAAACTCCACGTCCAAAAACGTTAAATTTATCTTCACTATCAGTAGTTTCAACTTTTAATGCTAAGTTTTTTTCTAATTCTTTAAACAGACGATCTCTAATGTGACGAGATGTTACAAATTTACCTTCTTTACCAAAGAAAGGAGAGTTGTTAATTGTAAACAACATACTCATTGTAGGTTGGTCAATTTCTGTTCTTGGTAATGCTTCTGGCTCTTCTAAATCTGCAATTGTATCACCAATTTCAAATCCGTCAATACCAGTAATTGCACAGATATCTCCACAAGGTACTTTTTCTACTTGAACTTTACCCATTCCTTCGAATACGTGTAATTCTTTAATTTTTACTTTTTTAGTAGTACCATCAGCTTTACATAAACTGTATTCTTTACCTACTTCTAAGTCTCCTCTAAAAACACGTCCAATAGCAATTCTTCCTGTAAATTTAGAAAAATCTAAAGAAGTAATTTGCATTTGTGGCGTACCTTCGTTATATTTAGTTGCTGGTATAGATTCTAAAACAGCATCTAATAAAGGAACGATATCAGTAGTTTGGTTTTGCCAATCTGTAGACATCCAGTTGTTCTTTGCAGAACCATAAATTGTAGTAAAGTCTAATTGCTCTTCTGTAGCTTCTAAAGCAAACATTAAATCAAAAACTTTTTCATGAACGATGTCAGGAGTACAGTTTTCTTTATCAACTTTATTTACAACAACAATAGGAGTTAATCCTAATGCTAAGGCTTTTCCTAATACAAAACGAGTTTGTGGCATAGGACCTTCAAATGCATCAACTAATAATAAAACACCATCAGCCATTTTTAATACACGCTCTACTTCTCCACCAAAATCGGCGTGACCAGGAGTATCAATTACGTTAATTTTTGTGTCTTTATATTGAACAGATACGTTTTTAGAAAGAATCGTAATTCCTCTTTCACGCTCTAAATCGTTATTATCTAACAATAAATCTGTACGTTCTTTACGATCGTCTAAGATTTTAGCTTGATCTATAATTTTATCTACTAACGTTGTCTTTCCGTGATCGACATGGGCTATAATAGCAATATTTCTAATTGGCTGCATTAATATGTTCTTAAATTTCGTGCAAAAGTAGTGATTTTTGATTAAAGAATCTATTCATTCTAAAAAAGTTTAACTATCTAAACCTTAATTTTATATAAAAATGTACTTTTTATGTTATAAATTAAAAACAACCACCTTTTAAATTTAAAACTCTAGATTTAAAATTGTTGCTTAACAATGTAATAATTGCTGTACTACTTCGCATACCAGACTTACAATAAACAACCAAATCTTTATTTTGATTCACCTCATCAATACGTTCTAATAATTCGCCCAAAGGGATGTGTTGTCCACCAATATGGTACGCTTCTCTTTCATTATTTTGACGAACATCTAATAAATTATATTTTTCTTTATTTTTATTAAGTTCTTCTAAAGTAATTTCTTCTTTGGATATAATACCGCAGAAAAAATCATAATCGGTTTCTAAAACAGTAATTTCTAAAGTAGTGTCTTTTTCATATGTTAAGACTATTTGATTCATTTGTAAAGAATCATACATCAATAATTTATTGGCAAGCACCACTCCTATTCCACAAATAATTTTGATCGTCTCATTGGCTTGTAAACTTCCTATAATTCCGGGTAGCACACCTAAAACACCAATTTCTGAACAATTTGGAGATTCATCTGGTTTTGGTGGCGTTGGATACAAACATCTATACGTACCGCTTCCTAGATAATTAAAAACACTAACCTGACCTTCGAATTTAAATATAGATCCATAAACTAAAGGTTTCTTTGTAATTACAGCCGCATCATTTACTAAATAACGAGTAGAAAAATTATCGCTTCCATCTACAATAATATCATAATTATTGAATAATAAAAGGGCATTTTCTTGGGTTAATTTTTCATTATAAACATCAAAATTCACAAACGGATTCAATCTTGACAATCGTTTTGCTGCAATTTTAGATTTAGACAGACCAATATCATCTATCGTATATAAAATCTGACGTTGTAAATTACTTTGATCTACCACATCGTCATCAATAATACCAATCGTTCCAACTCCTGCTGCTGTTAAATACTGTAAAACAGGGCAACCTAATCCGCCAGCTCCAATAACCAAAACTTTGGCCTTTTTAAGTTTCAACTGACCTTCTTCTCCTATTTTATCTAGAATTAAATGACGATTGTATTGTTTTTTTTCTTCTGATGTTAGCATGATAAAACTAAGTTAAAACGTGAACTTCATAATTTGAAACCCGTAATTATTAAATGATAATTGATCACAGATAATTGATAATTGATTAATTAAAATGTTCCCAATCTTTCCAAACCACTTCTAAATCTTGATTTTTTAGCATTTGTACCACCTCAGCAGTACTTCTTTCATCAGAGATTTCAAATTGTTCTAAAGATTGTGGCTCTACGGTATAACCTCCAGGATTTGTCTTCGATTCGGCACTAATAGACGTAATTCCTAAATTGACAATGTGATTTCTAAAAACTTCACTTTCTCTGGTAGACATTGATAATTCTATATCTTCATCAAACAAACGAAACGCACATATAAGCTGTACTAAATCCGAATCTGTCATCTCTACTTTTGGCTCTAAACCACCAGAATGCGGACGCAATCTTGGAAAAGAAATCGAGTATTTTGTTTTCCAATACGTTTTCTGTAAATATTTTAAATGTAAAGCGGTAAAAAAACTATCGGCACGCCAATCTTCTAAGCCGAATAAAGCCCCCAAACCAATTTTATGAACTCCTGCTTTCCCTAATCGGTCTGGTGTATCTAATCGATAATCGAAATTAGATTTTTTTCCCTTCGGATGATGTTTTTTATACTCATCTCTATGATATGTTTCTTGATACACTAAAACTGCATACAAGCCATTTTCTACCAATAATTCATATTCATCTTGGTCTAAAGGCTGTACTTCTATAGTAATATTAGAAAACTGAGAACGGATTAATTGAATCGCGTTCCTTATATATTCTACTCCAACCGTTTTATTTGCTTCTCCGGTTACCAACAAAATATGATCGTAGCCTTTCTCTTTTAAAAAAGCGACTTCCTTTAAAATTTCTGCATCTGTTAGCGTCCGTCTCGGAATTTTATTCGTCATACTAAAACCACAATACGTACAAATATTCTGACATTCGTTACTCAAATACATTGGCACATACATTTGCATGGTATTTCCGAAACGTTTTTTGGTCAATAATTGACTCTTATACGCCATTTCTTCTAAAAACGGTTTTGCAGAAGGAGAAATTAAGGCTTTAAAATCTTCTAAATCTAGCTTATCTTTTGCCAACGCTTGTTGTACCTCAACAGTTGTTTTGTCGAAAATACTTTTTAGGCTAAAATCCCAATTATAGGTATTAAATATATTTATAAACGTGTTATCCATTTTACCTTTGTAATTTATACAATTAATGATTCTATAAGTTTTAAAACTATTTTACTCTTATTTAGTAAAAATAATTTACTGAATTTAAAATACTACTTCTTGTATTATTCTAGTTTTAAGACTCCAAAAGATTCTGCTACATGAAAATCTGGTTTTTCTGTTTTTGGATCCACCCAACTTATCCACTTAATTGTAGCTATGTCATTTACTAACTCAACACAGTGCCCTCTATAAAGACCAATTTCTAATTGATTCTCTTTAAGTATTTCCTTTTCCTTCAAAAAAGACAAACTTAACTTACCTTCTAATATATAACGATCTTCTTTTATTACAGTTTTAATACATAATGATGTTGGCCACATCCATTTACGATTAAACTTGCGGTATGTATTTGCTTCATAATCTAAAACTCGTCCATTCGGATCCATTTCTAAACAATAATAAGGTGTCATTTCTTTATTTTTTCTAAAAAAAATTTCTACCCTTTCAGATTTTGTTACCTCTAACTTGTTATCAGTTGCTACAAACACTTTAGGCTTGGGCCCAAATGCTTCAAATCTAAAATTTATATATGCATCATCATAAAAAGCACTAAATAATGTTTTAGGTGAAGTTTCTTTTTCCCAAGGGTAAAAAAAATCATCTAATACAGTTAAATCATCTCTGCTTTCTCCTTCTTTTAATTTATAAATTACAAATTGTTTCATTCTTTTTAATTTTATAACAAAAAAAATAATTTAAAATAATGACTCATACTTTAACTTAAAAAACTCGTTAACGGACTACTTGCTATGGCCATTTCGCTTCTCGGAGCTAACTTTGCTTCATAAGCCATTCTACCAGCTTCCACAGCCATTTTAAATGCTTTTGCCATAACAACAGGGTTTTGAGAAACTGCAATCGCTGTATTTACCAAAACAGCATCTGCGCCTAATTCCATCGCATACGCTGCGTGAGACGGTGCGCCAATACCTGCATCTACAATTACTGGTACGTTAGATTGCTCTATAATAATTTCTAAAAAATCGACCGTTTTTAAACCTTTGTTACTTCCAATTGGCGCACCTAAAGGCATTACACATTGCACCCCAACATCTTCTAAACGCTTACATAAAACAGGATCTGCATGAATATATGGCATTACCACAAAACCTAATTTCACCAATTCTTCTGCTGCTTTTAAGGTTTCTATAGGATCTGGTAATAAATATCTTGGATCTGGATGAATCTCTAATTTCACCCAATTGGTTTCTAAAGCTTCTCTAGATAATTCGGCTGCAAAAACAGCTTCTTTAGCAGTTCTAACTCCAGAAGTATTTGGCAACAAATTAATACGATTATGATTCAAATGAGATAAAATATCATCCTCTTCATTTGCAACATCTACCCTTTTTAAAGCAACGGTAATCAACTCACTTTCGGAAGCCAATAATGCTTCTTTCATTAACTGAGATGAACTAAACTTCCCTGTTCCCGTAAATAAGCGGGAAGTAAATTCTTTGTCTGCTATTTTTAATTTTTGACTCATTTTATATTTTTTTTTGATTTGATATCACGTCGAGCAAAGTTTAAACTTAGTTCATTTTATAAAATTCCTAACCTATAAACCCTACTCTAGTTGATATCTCTCTTTCTCAATTTAATATTTCTTGAAATTCAGCAATACTGCTAACTTCTTTTGTTATTTCGCTAGAAATTGCAATTCCATAAATTCCTGTATTTATTATTGCAGGAACATCTTTTAAAGTGATTCCGCCTATTGCAATAATTGGAGTTTCAGTTTGTAATTCTTCGAGTATTTTTTTGTAACCTAGAACACCCAAAACCGGACTTAAATTCTGTTTTGTTTTGGTAAATTGATAAGGGCCTAAACCAATATAATTTACTTTTTTATCTAATAAACTGGAACAATCTTCAGTAGTGTTTGCAGTCCCTCCAATTATAAAAGACGCCCCTAAATAGGCACGAACTACTAACGGACATTCATCACTTTTACCTAAATGCACTCCGTCTGCTTTTACTTCTTTTGCAATTTTGTAATGATCGTTTATAATTAATTTTACTTTAAAACTATTTGTTATTTCTCTTGCTTTTTTAGCCGTTTCTAGAATTGTTTCAGCATCACAATTTTTTAATCGCAACTGCACCCAATCTGCTCCAGCAACACACACTTTTTGTATGTTTTCTAAATGAACTTCAGGCGTTTCACCTTGTGATATATATTGTAATTTACTAATCATTCGTTTTGATAATTATGTGTTCCTAATAAAGATTCGTTAGAACTTAAAAACTGTTCCGTGTAGAATTTTGTATTTCTACAAGCATCTTCCAAAGGAATCTCTTTTAATAAATTTGCTGCTAAAGCGGATGATAAAACACAACCACTTCCATGTTTTTCAAAAATCGGTTTCGTAGTTATTGGCGGAATATTCAGTTTTACTATTTTACTGTAATACACTTCGTCCCAACCTTTTTTATCTGTTCTATGTCCACCTTTTAGGTAGATATTTGTTCTTTCGGCGATAAATTCTATGGTTTGTTCTATGCTTTTATCAGGAAACAACGCTTTTATCTCATCATAATTTGGTGTTATAAAACTGCAATTTTGTAATACTTTTTCAAAGGTTTCTAAATCTTTTAGGGTATGAAATGTAAAACCTGTGCTTGCTTTTAAAATAGGATCTAAGACAATTTTAATCTTCGGATTTAATTTTTTTAAAGTCAGAATTACTTCTAACAGCGTTTTCCAAGATTGAATAATTCCAATTTTTACAACAGGAATAGAAAAGCGTTTAAAAAGATGTTGTACCTGACTTAATATTACTTTTTTCTTGATCCAAATACAATCTGTAAATTCAATATCATTCTGAACCGTAACTGCTGTACAAACCGATAATCCATATAGATTATGCGCTTCAAATGTTTTAATATCCGAGGTAATTCCTGCGCCACTTGATGGGTCTAAACCTGCAATGGTTAATATGTAGTTTTTTTGACTCAATTTTTTATTTCTTTCTTTTAGTTTCTTTCTTCTTTTTGAAAACAGATTTGTGTTTTGCAAACGTGTTCTCGATACATTTTTATTTCGTTACCACTTCATAAAAACACTCGAACTGACAGGAGTTCTCATTTTTGTGGTTAATTAATATGCGTAAAAAAATTATTCCTTCTAAATGTATTCTCGATACATTTTTATTCCCTTATCACTTCATTAAAACACTCGAACTGACAGGTGTTCTCTTTATTGTGTTTAAAATATGAGTTAAATAATCTCCTCTTTTATACCTTTAATTATGGCGTTCCCTTATAGGTCAGGCTTTCGCTACTCGCTTTTTTGTGAAAGAAAAATTCACAAAAAGAGCTCAGACAAACCGCTCAATCCTTAACGCAAAACAACTTAATACCTTAAAACATGTTCTCGATACATTTTTATTCCGTTACCACTTTATAAAAACACTCGAACTGACAGGAGTTCTCATTTTTGTGGTTAATTAATATGCGTAACAGACTTATTTGTTCTCAATAAATTTTAATCATAAAACAAAGATTCTACTTATTTCAACTGTCATTGCGAGGACGAAGGACGTGGCAATCTATACTTAATGCACTTTCCTAATTCTTCCATCTAAATGACTTTTAATTTAGATAGTTCTCGACTGCGCTCGAACTGACAAGCAAAAGACATTAATTTATAAAACATACTTGATAAGCATGTTTAATACTTTTAAAACTCTCAACCGGTTTTTCAGCATTCCAAATGCCGCCTAAAACTCCAATTCCTTTAAAACCTAATTGCAACGTTTCTTGGATGGTTTCTGCATTGATTCCGCCCATACCAACAACTTTTTTATTAATATGGTTTACATCAAAACCTCTGCCTTCATATCCTTCTTTAGAAATGGAAGAAAAAACAGGACTTAATAAATGGTAATCGAATTCGAAATAACAATCTTTTAAAACTTTTGGTTCATGAAAAGAAGAGCTAATTGTTTTACCATACATGTTTAAGTTTTTAAAATATTCACTCGGATTATCGATACAATCTATTCTTTTTTGTTCTTGAAAATGAATTCCTTTTAAGTTGAACTCGTTAATCAATTCATGATGATAATGCACTACAATTCTGTTGTGAAATTCGGTATCTATCTGATTCAAATATGCAACGTGTTCTTCGTAATTTTTAGCTGGTTTTCTAAAATGATAATACATTAAACCTTCTTCAAATAATTGGTTTAGTATTTCAATTTCGTTTGGAATATCTTTTTCTGGTGCAATAAGAATTATCATAGTGGTTTTAGTTTTTGATATTAAAAGATAAGATTACTTCGTTGTACCTCCTTGTAATGACGATAACTTTCACCTTCTTGTAATTACGGTTGCTAGGTTTTGAGTTAGGGATTGCAGTGGCATCCTTTTGCTTTTTTGCAAAAGATATAACGGAAAGCCCGCCCACGCTTTTTTTTAGCGTGGGAACTTCCTAATTATTTTACAAATACACTTCAGATCCTTTTTCTTTAAATTCTTTCGATTTTTCTTTGAAACCTTTTGCAATTACCTCGTTGTCTACAATGTCATTTTCGGCTGCAAAGTCTCTCACTTCTTGAGAAATTTTCATAGAACAAAATTTCGGTCCGCACATAGAACAGAAATGTGCCACTTTTGCTCCATCGGCAGGTAAAGTCTCATCGTGATACTCTAAAGCACGCTCAGGATCGAGTCCTAAATTGAATTGATCATTCCAACGGAATTCAAAACGCGCCATACTTAAGGCGTTATCTCGGTGCTGAGAACCTGGATGCCCTTTTGCTAAATCGGCAGCATGAGCTGCTAATTTATAAGTAACCACACCAACACGAACGTCTTCTTTATTAGGCAAACCTAAGTGCTCTTTTGGCGTTACATAACACAACATAGCGCAACCAAACCAACCAATCATAGCAGCTCCGATACCAGATGTAATATGATCGTATCCTGGTGCAATATCTGTAGTTAAAGGGCCTAAAGTATAAAAAGGAGCTTCGTCGCAAACATCAATTTGCTTTTCCATATTTTCTTTAATCATGTGCATTGGCACGTGACCTGGTCCTTCTATAAAACACTGAACTTCGTGCTTACGAGCAATCTGAGTTAACTCTCCCAAAGTTTCTAACTCGGCAAATTGTGCTTCGTCATTCGCATCTGCCACAGAACCCGGACGTAAACCATCTCCTAAAGAAAAAGCAACATCATATTGTTTTAAAATTTCACAAATATCTTCGAAATGTGTGTATAAAAAACTTTCTTTATGATGCGCTAAACACCATTTTGCCATGATAGATCCTCCACGAGAAACGATTCCGGTAACACGTTTTGCGGTCATTGGTACGTAACGTAACAAAACACCTGCGTGAATGGTAAAATAATCGACACCTTGTTCTGCTTGCTCAATTAATGTATCACGGAAAATCTCCCACGTTAAATCTTCTGCAACTCCGTTTACTTTTTCTAAAGCTTGGTAAATTGGCACGGTACCAATTGGCACAGGAGAATTACGAACAATCCACTCGCGCGTTTCATGAATGTTTTCTCCGGTAGATAAATCCATAATATTATCTGCGCCCCAACGACACGCCCAAACGGCTTTTTCTACTTCTTCTTCTATAGAAGATGTTACGGCAGAATTACCAATATTTGCGTTAATTTTCACTAAGAAATTTCTACCTAAAATCATAGGTTCTGCTTCTGGGTGATTGATGTTAGACGGAATTACAGCACGTCCTCTTGCTACTTCACTACGTACAAATTCTGGTGTAATTTTATCTGGAATAGAAGCGCCAAAGTGTTCGCCTTTGTGCTGTTTTCTAATCTCTGTCATTTCATCGATTCGTTGGTTTTCTCGAATAGCGATGTATTCCATTTCTGGCGTAATGATTCCTTTTTTAGCGTAGTGTAATTGGGTTACGTTTTCTCCTTTTTTAGCACGCAATGGCTTCTTTAGTAAGGCAAAACGCATGTGATCTAAACTTTTGTCGTTTAAACGCTCGTTGCAATATTCCGAAGAAAAGCCATCTAATTGTTCTACGTTTTTTCGGTCTAAAATCCATTGTTCACGAATTCTTTCTATCCCGGCATGAATATTAATTTCTTTGTTTGGGTCTGTATAAGGTCCAGAGGTATCATACACCGTTACAGGTTCGTTTGGTGTTTTCTTTTTTGTTAATGAATCTGTAGTATCACTTAATGCAATTTCTCGCATTGCCACTTTAATCTGTGGGTGAATTTTACCTGATACATACACTTTTGTTGAATTAGGAAACGGATGTCTTGTAATTCCGTCTTGCTTTGGTGCGGTGTCTTTGCTCTTCATAAATTATAGTTAGATCAATTAAATAGTTTATTTTTTAAATGTCTAATTATTAACCTCCTTGGGTGGATTTAATAATTAAAACTTCATCACTATTTTGAAGTAACCGTAAAGACCAATCGCTTTTTTTAACGACACTGCCGTTTATAGCAATCGCAATTCCGTTCGTTTTTATTTCTAAAAAACGAATTAATTGTTCAACCGCTAAAATTTCTGAAAATTGATATTTATCTTGGTTTACTTTTATAGTAATCATATTTTTTAAATATTTACTGTAAACCGTAGAGAGGTAGTTTTTGTATAACTAAATCTAAGCAACTTTTTCCTACGTTGGTATTAACCAAATCAGGTTCTAAGGATTTTTCTCAAACTAATTTAATAGCTACTCCTAAAGTTTACTCTACAAATGTATTGTATTATTTTTTGATAAATAAAGTTTTAAGGACTTAAATTTTAAAATAATTTTAAGACCTATTTTTTGTCACCAGGTAAATCATCTTTAAAAGCCGATGGTAAAATATCTGGAATTAATTTTATTAAAAGTGGTAATAACAATGCGCCTCCCGGAAGCAAGAATACAGCTAAAGCAGGTATAGACTTACAAATATCTAACAATTGTATTCTAATCTTTCCCTTTTCTTCTTCTGTTAAATTAGAATGTGTTGCTTTCTTTATAAGATAAACAGCTTCTTTACTTTGTCTTAATTCTTGTGCAAGACGTAACTTATTTCTATAAAGCAGCGCTTTTATTTCTTCTAAACTTGTCATTATAATTTTCTTCTCTTTCTTTCTGTTTTTAAGAGATTTAACTCTCTACTTGTTTGTCCTGAAACCGATGTATTCTCTTCTGCTCTTCTTATTAAGTAAGGCATTACGTCTCTAACAGGTCCAAATGGTAAGTACTTTGCAACATTGTAACCTTGGTTGGCTAAGTTATAACTAATATGATCGCTCATACCAAATAATTGCCCAAACCATAAGCGATTATCATTTTCTTTTATGTTGTGTTTTTTTGCTAAATCCATTAACAAATAAGAACTATCTTCATTATGAGTACCTGCAAATAAAGCCATTTTAGGTTGTTCTATCATGTAATTTATAGCAGCATCATAATTAATATCTGTAGCTTGTTTGTCTTTGCAAATTGGTGATGGATAGCCTTTTTCTTCGGCTCTTTCTCTTTCTTTTTCCATATATGCACCTCTCACTACTTTCATACCAATATAAAACCCTTTGTCTTTTGCTTTGGTATGTAGAGTTTTTAGATAGTCCATTCTATCGTGTTTATACATTTGTAATGTATTAAAAACAATGGCTTTTTCTTTATTATAAGTCTCCATTAATTCCTCAATCAATTCGTCTGCAGATTTTTGCATCCAACTTTCTTCTGCATCAATTAATAACGGAACATCTTTTTGAATAGCTACTTTACAAACTTTATGAAAACGGCCTACTACTCTGCCCCATTCCGCTTGCTCTTCTGTGGTTAACTCTTTTTCTTCGGATAATTTTTGAAACAACCCAAAGCGTCCAAAACCTGATGGTTTAAAAACAGCATAAGGTATCGATTGTTTTTCTTCACAAAAATTAAGAATTTTTAATATTTTTTCTAAAGCGCCATCAAAACTTACCTCTTTATCTTGCCCTTCTACAGAATAATCTAAAACACTATGTACATTTCCATTATTATACATATTATCTATAATTGGCATACAATCATCTTCTGTTACACCTCCACAAAAATGATCGAAAACAGTAGAACGAATTAATCCTTCTACAGGCAAATGTACTTTTAAAGCAAAATTAGTTACAGCAGAGCCAATTCTTACCATTGGTTCATTTTGTATCATTCTAAACAAAAAATAAGCGCGTTCTAATTGAGAATCTGTTTTTAAAGAAAATGCAACTTTGGTATTGTCAAAAAGTTTCATACTATATCGTTTTAGTAGAAACAAATATAGTTATAGAATGGTAATAATTGAATAATTTATTTTTAATTTGCACACTTAATAATTTATCTATGAAATCTATTAAATCAATAACATACCCAGTTCATTTTCAAGACAAAGCCTACAAAGAGCTTTCTAATTTAATTGCAACTAATAACTATTCTACGCTCTTTATTTTGGTTGATGAGAATACAATGGAACATTGTTATCCTAAATTTATACCCAATCTAGAAACAGACAAACGTATTGAAGTTATAGAAATTGAGTCTGGAGAAATTAATAAAAATCTAGAAACTTGTATTGGCGTTTGGAATGCTATTACCGAATTAGGTGGTGACAGAAAAAGTTTAGTAATTACTTTAGGTGGTGGCGTTATTACTGATTTAGGTGGTTTTGTAGCTTCTTGTTTTAAGCGTGGAATTGACTTTGTAAATATTCCGACGACTCTATTATCTATGGTTGATGCTTCTGTTGGAGGAAAAACTGGCGTTGATTTAGGTGTACTAAAAAACCAAATTGGATTGTTTGCAAACCCTGAAATGGTACTTGTAGATACCGATTATTTAACGACTGTTACAGAGAGAGAAATTAAATCTGGTACTGCAGAAATACTTAAATATGGTATTACCTACGACCTTAAACTATTTAATGAAATAAAAAACAACAAAGGCCTGAATATTAATGCTTTAATATATAGATCTATAGAGATAAAAAACGAAGTTGTTTTACAAGATCCTAAAGAACAAAGCTTACGTAAAATTTTAAATTTCGGTCACACATTAGGGCATGCAATTGAATCTTTTTACCTAGAATCTGAAGACAAAGAGAACCTTACCCATGGAGAAGCAATTGCTATTGGAATGGTTTGTGAGTGTTTTATGTCTGCTAAATTATTAGGTTTCCCAACCGAAAAAGTAAACGAAGTAAAAGAAGTTGTTTTATCAATCTATACTAAAAAAAATCTTTTAAAAGAAGACTTTTCGGACATTATGGAATTACTAAAACATGATAAGAAAAACGTAAACGGACAAGTAAATTTTGTCTTACTAAACGATTATCAAGATTATAAAATTGACTGTAAAGTTCCTGAAGAATTGATTATTGAAAGTATGGAGTTTTATAATAGCTAAGATTATTAGGTAGCTTTGCTTTTAGAAACAAGACATTAAAAAGACCTTTCAACTTAAAAATTGAAAGGTCTTTTTTATGATGAAATAGAAAAAACTAAATGATAAGTACTTCTTTAAATATGCTATCAAAAAAAAAAAGCCCCTTCAGGTTTTAAAAACCTGAAGGGGCTGAATATATATAATCTATGCTTTAAAACTCTTTCTTACCAAATTCACTATCAATAAATTTCGATTTATTTTTGACTGCATTAAAGGTATAAGATAGGTTTAAAGAAACCATATCTACTTCATACTTATAGTTTGTACTTGTAAAAAAGTTACTTCCAGATGTCGTTATACGCTGTTCATTAGTGCTTAACAAACCCATATCTATATTTTGCCATTGTAAAGTAGCCGTTAATCGATCGTCCATAAAACTTTTTCTAAAGGTTAAGTTCGGAGAGTAAAAACGAGAATCTTCTCCCATTGCTGTATTTCTATCAGACAAATAATTAAAGGTAAACTGTACAGACGCATTTTCCCAGAAATTATAAGTAGAGTTTAAGTTAAAAGAATAAATGGTAGATTTAGAATTTATAGCATATTGTCTATCAATTCCGTCTCTGTGTTTAAAATTTAAAATACCATCAATTGCATAATTATACACATTTGCACCAAACGAGTTGGTCCAATTTTCTGTTGGTTTAATAGTTGCCCCAATCTCTAAACCAATTGCATTACTTTTACCTACGTTAGAAAACACTCTATTAATTACACTATCTATTATTGCTCCTCTTTGCTCGTAAGCCAACGTATTTACACGATTAATAACATTATCTACATGTCTATAATAAGCCGTTGCATACACAGAATTTCCTTTTTTTAATTTTTTAGTAATTCCTAATTCTACTAAATCTATAAATTCTGGTAATAACGTGTTATCTCCTTGTTCAAAAACTTCTGAATGCTCACGCTCTGCAAAACTATTCATTTTAAAAGTAGTCGTTCTTTCTACTCTTTTACTATACGCTGTTTTTATATTTGTTTTATCATTAATCTTATATTGTAAAGATGCTGATGGAAATAACTTTACAAAATCGTAATTATATACATTTTCGGTTGTTTCACTTCTTAAAGCCTCTTTATACACTCTATCCATAGATTCTAAACGAACTCCGGCTGCATAATCCCACTTACTTTTAGAACCTGTTAATTGCGCATAACCAGAATGAATGGTTCTTTTTAGGCTTACATCACTAGAAAACTCTGGCACAAGGTTTCCATCTCTTTCATACACAAACTTACCTGTGTGGTCTAAATCTCTATATTGATATCCTGTTTCTAAAGTACCAAAAGAAAAAGGTTTCCATTGATAATCTAAGTTAAAACGAGTTCCGTATAAAGGATTATCGTTGGTATTATATTCTTGTTGATAAACAATTGCATTATCAGGGTTTCCTAAATTGTCATTTTCTGTTGGTCCTCCTAAAAAAGTATATTCATATAAGATAGAAGCAGATAATTTTGAAGTATTATCAAATTTATGTGCATAATCAAAACTACCTAAAGCAAAATCTCCTTTTCTAATTCTTAAGTTGTGGTTGTAATAGCTAAAAGTATATTGACGATTATCTGTACCTATTGGAGATACTGCATGATTATCAAAATATACAATATCTGCTAAACGTTCTTTAGTTCGTTTTCCTGCAAAAAGACCAACTGAATATGTGTCTTTTTCATTTGGTGTATAATCTACGTTAAAACGTCCGTTATAAGTAACCTCATCAAAACTACGTTCACCATCCGAAGGTAAAAAAGTTGTTTTATTTTCTGGAGTATTCACAATAAACATTTCTCCTTCTCTTCTACCCGTTTTATCATTTCTTTGGTAACTAGCACCTACAGAAATATTCCAATTATCTGTTCTTTTATTAACAGTTGCATCTATTCCATATCTTCCCGCAGGAACTTTAGTATCGTATTCTTCTATTGAAGGAAATCCGCCACGAACATTAATCTGTGCAAAAGTTCCGTTAACGGCACCTTTTTTAGTGATAATATTTAAGATACCTCCTTTTCCTTCCGGATCATATTTTGCAGAAGGCGCTGTAATTAACTCAACACTCTCTAAAGCATTAGCAGGTAATTGTGCTAAAATAGCACTTGCATCTCCTTGTGTTGGTTTTCCGTTTATTAAAACAGTAAACCCTTTACTACCTCTTACACTAATATCTCCTAAACCATCTACAGTTATAGACGGTAAGTTTTTAACCACATCTACTGCATTTCCACCAACGGTACTTTGGTATTTTTTTGTATCAAAAACTTGTCGGTCTATTTTATGTACAACCGTACCTCTTTCTGACTTTATAACAACTTCATTCAACTGATTTCCAGCACCTAAAACTAATTTTATAGTTCCTAAATCTTTTCTTTCCCCTTTTTTATTGATAACAATTGACTTAATCGTCTTTATTTGATATCCTATAAAAGAAGCTTCTAAATAATAGTTACCAGGTTTTACATCTGCTACAGAAAATAAACCATCAAAATTAGTAACAACACCAGTAACCAATGTTTTATTATTTGTTTTATACAAAGCTACAGTTGCATATTCTAGCGGATAACTTTCATCTGCTTCAATAATTTTACCAGTTAATTGAGCGGTTGCAAATTGACTTATAATAAGCGTGAGTAATAAAAATGCACATTTTTTAAATTTCATTGAAATAAGTTTTTATGTAAGTTATATGTTGGTTAAACTATATTAAGTGGTTAGACTAAATAAGTATAAAAGGTTTAATTGATTTGTTTTGTTACATCACAAAAAAAAACACCTCTTAAACAGCGTCCTTAATAATATCTAGCAAAAGTACTTTAGCTTCTTGTTATTAAAATGGTCTATTTGAAAATTTCACGGTCTATATAGCCTTCATATTAATTTTAACTCCTTATGGGTTTCCCCTGTATATCGTTTAAAATATTTAGTAAAGTGAGAAGAATCTTTAAAGTCTAAACTATAAGCAATATCACTTATTGCGCCATTAGTATATAACAATCTTCTTTTAACTTCTTTAATTATATGTTCTGAAATAATATCTGAAGCAGATTTATCATACTCTTTTCTACAGTTTGCATTTAAGTTTTGAGGAGTAGTCTTTAAATTTTCTGCATAAAAGTTTACATTATTTTTTAATGTGTGAGATGAAAAAGATGTAAATATTAATATACTTTATAGTAAGAAGTAAAAAAAAAATCCTTCTTAAAAGAAGGATTTTTTTTATAAAGTATCTGTGTAAAGTATTAAACTTTCTTAACTTTTACTGCATTCATACCACGCATTCCTCTTTCTAATTCGAAAGAAACTTTATCGTTTTCTGCAATTTCATCTATTAAACCACTTACGTGTGTAAAATATTTTTCGTTATTTTCTAAGTCTATAATAAAACCAAAACCTTTAGAAGAATCAAAGAAAGAAACTTTTCCTTTTCTAACAGGATCTTCTTCTGGTAAATCTTCTTTTTTGGTTACAGAAATCTGAATATCTTCCAATTCATATTCTACTTTTAATTCTGGATCTGGTGGAGTATCTGTTAAATTTCCATTATGATCCACATAAGCAAATTGGATACCTGTTGATCCATTTTCATCTTTGTCCGCTTTTCTAGCGTCCATTTTCTTTTGCTTATCTAAACGTTTTTTTAAACGTTTTTTTTCTTTTTCACTTTTACTAAAGGTTTGCTGCGATTTTGCCATTAAAAATATAAGAGTTTTTTAAATTAATATTTCTGAAAAGATAAAATACCTAACTGGAAATTCGAAATCAAACTAACGCTAACTAGTGTATTTAGAGGAGTGTATTTTTTCTTATGTCTGCAAAGATACGATAAATTTAAAAGTTTTCAAAATAGTTATAGGTTTATGACCATTTATTTTATTAATCCTTAAAATATTATAAAAAAATGCATTTAAAAAAACCAACTCTAAAACTATTACGTATATATTTTTGATAACTAAAAAAATATTAAATTATGAAGACAATTAAAATTTTTACATTAGTATGTGCAACAGCCCTAGGTTTAACATCTTGCTCTGATAACGAGAATAATATTACAGCTCAAGTACAAACTAAATTATTATTTACCTCTAACAATTCTGACGGAAATGTAAATATTTACAACGTAAACAATACAAAAGCTGTTACTAAATCTACATTAAACACAACCACTAGCGCTGCAGATGGTATCTATTATAATAGTGAAGAAGATTTAGTTATACAAGCATCTAGAACTACTTTTGGCATAGAAGGTTATGCAGGTGCATCATTAGTTCCATCTGATGTTTCTGCAAATGTAACTGCAAGTGTAACCGCAAGTGTTGTTGGAAGTCTAGATATGAAAAGTCCTAGAGAATTGGCCGTAAACGGTAATTTTTATGTAGTAGCAGACAATGCCGATGCAGATGGAAATACAGAAACTAAGGACGGAAAATTATTTATCTACACTAAAAGTGGAAATCAATTTAATTTAAGAAATACAATTACAACAAATTTTAAACTTTGGGGAATAACCTTTATTGGTAACGACTTGTATGCTATTGTAGATACAACAAATGAGTTAGCTGTTTTTTCTAATTTTTTAAATAACACATCTACCACCTCATTAAGCGCTACAAAACAAATAGCAGTAGAAGGTATTGTAAGAACACACGGCTTAACGTATGATATGGATACAGATACTATGATTTTAACAGATATTGGTGAAGCTTCTAACGGGCAAGATGATGGTGGTTTTCAAGTAATAGAAAACTTTACAAGTAAATTTAGCGCTACTACTAATGGAAATATTTTAGCTTTAACTGAACAAACAAGAGTTGCAGGTTCTAATACCTTAATGGGCAACCCAGTAGATGTAGCTTATGATGGTGACACTAAAACTGTTTTTATTGCGGAAGCAGGAAATGGTGGTGGAAGAATTCTAGCTTTTAATAATTTTACTAATGGAGGAAACTTAACTCCTATATATAATGCAAGTTTAACTGCAGCTTCTGCAGTATACTTATATAAGAATTAAAAAATATTTCAACTTTTTTAGTTGAATATTTAATGTTGATGTTAGCCTTCCGTTTTTACGGAAGGTTTTTTTATGCAGTCTTTTTAAGTAACCTTTTGTTAAAAATTAAATAAAAAATAGTAAACCATACTTTTATAATAGTAATACTATTATATTTGCACTTTAAATAATAAATTATGAAAAACTTATTATCTGTTTTAAAAATTTCTGTATCAGATAAAATTTTTATAAAAGATCCCGAAACTTCTGTTTTAGGGAAAAAAATTATAGAACATAGTATTTTACTGATTCATGAAATTGGTTTTGAAGCTTATACTTTTAAAAAACTAGGAACTAAAATTGGTTCTAATGAGAGTTCTATTTACAGGTATTTTGAAAGTAAGCATAAGTTGCTTTTATACTTATCATCTTGGTACTGGGCATGGTTAGAATATCAATTAGTTTTAGAAACCTTTAGCATTACTAATCCTTTAGAAAAGCTAGAAAAAGCCATTTTTATTGTAACTAGAGTTGTAGAAGAAGATGGAAATTTACCGCACATCAATGAAAAAATATTATATAAAATTATTGTTAGCGAAAACTCTAAACACTTACTTCCTAAAGAAGTAGATGCAAAAAACAAAGAAGGATATTATGAAACTTATAAAAGAATAATTACTAGAATTAGTGATATTATTTTAGCTGTAAACACAAACTACCCATACTCTTTAAGCTTAGCGAGTACACTAATAGAAGGCAGTTTACATCAACATTACTTAAAAGAACATTTCCCTTCTATTACAAACTGTAATAAAGATAAAAATTCAACACAGTTTTTTACTGAACTCGTAAAAAATACAATTAAATAATTATGGAACAAAAACAATTAACTCCTTGGAAAAGGTTTATTGGTTTATTAAAACTAGAAAGAAAAGACATCTTCCAAATATTTTACTATGCTATTTTTGGCGGAATTGTAGCTTTATCTCTACCCTTAGGTATTCAGGCAATTATCAATTTAATACAAGGTGCACAAATATCTAGTTCTTGGATTGTGTTAGTAATTATGGTTACCATTGGTGTTCTTTTTTCTGGAGCATTACAATTAATGCAATTAAGAATTATAGAAACCATTCAACAAAGAATATTTACACGAGCTTCCTTTGAACTCAGTTTTCGTTTTCCAAAAATAAAAATGAATGAACTGCGTAATGATTATCCACCAGAATTAGCCAATCGTTTTTTTGATACATTAACCATACAGAAAGGACTATCTAAAATATTAATTGATATACCAACAGCACTTCTACAAATTATTTTCGCCTTAATTTTGTTATCTTTTTACCATTCTTTTTTTATTGTATTTGGTATTCTATTGTTACTTTTAATATATATCGTATTTAAATTTACAGCTCAAAAAGGACTAGAAACTAGTTTAATAGAATCTAAGAAAAAGTACAAAGTAGCCCATTGGATACAAGAAGTTGCAAGAACTCTAGTGAGCTTTAAATTATCTGGAAACACTAGTTTAGCTCTTCAGAAAAACGATGATTTAGTGAGTCAATATTTAGAAGCAAGAGAAAATCATTTTAAAATATTGATGATACAATTTATTCAAATGATAAGTTTTAAGGTAATAGTAACTGCTAGTTTATTGCTAATTGGTGGTGCTTTAGTTTTAAATCAAGAAATGAATATTGGGCAATTTGTTGCTGCAGAAATCATTATCCTTTTGGTTATTCAGTCTGTAGAAAAACTAATTATAGGTTTAGAATCTTTTTACGATGTGCTAACATCCATAGAAAAAATAGGACAAGTTGTAGATAAAGAGCTTGAACCTCAAGAAGGAGAAAGACCTTTATTTAAAGAAGGTTTAACAATAGAGTTAGAGGATGTTTCTTTTGGTGTAGAAAATAGAGAGAAACATATTATTAAAAATATTTCATTTACCTTAAAACCTAAAAGTAGAATTTTAGTAATGGGAGAAAGTGGCGCAGGTAAGTCTACTTTATTACGTTTAATTTCTGGAGTTATAGAACCCGTTGCAGGTAATATTTATATCAATAATCTATCACTAAGTAGCCTACATTTAAATCATTATCGTTCTCAATTAGGTTTATCGTTATCAGACGAAACACCATTTGAAGGTAGTATTAAAAACAATTTAGTTTTTGGTGATAAAAACATTAAAGATGATATTATATATGATGCTTTAGAAATTGTTGGTTTAACACAATTCTTAAAAGAGCAACCCAAGGGATTAGAAACTGTTTTATATCCCGAAGGGAAACAAATGTCTTACACAATTGCAAAGAAATTAATTTTAGCGAGAGCTATTATAAAGCAACCTAAAATAATGATTTTAGAAGACCCTTTAGATCAATTTAATTTAGAAGAAACAGTCCGTATCATTAATTATTTAACAGATATTAAAAGACCTTGGACTTTAATTGTAGTGAGCAGTAAAAAGAGCTGGAGAACTCAATGTAACGAAACAATTACGTTAGAAAAAGGTGAAATTAAATCAATAAATTAAGTAGCAATGTTAAATATATCTAACAACCAATTACATAAAAACTTTGATTTAGCTGCGTTTAAATCTGGTAAGAATATTTTTACTAAAGAATATTATAAGGCTTTTAATAAATTTCTTTTAGCCTTTGCTATTATAGGTTTTATAGCGCTCTTTTTACCTTGGACACAGAATATAACGGGCCAAGGTTTAGTAACCACTTTAACACCAAACCAAAGACCACAAACAATTCAATCTCAAATTCCTGGAAGAATTGAAGAATGGTTTGTAACAGAAGGAGATTTTGTAAAAAAAGGAGATACCATTTTAAGAATATCTGAAGTTAAAAGTGATTATTTCGACAATCGCTTAATAGAAAGAACTAGCGATCAAATTAATGCTAAATCCTCTTCAGTTATATCATACCAAGGTAAAGTAGCCGCATTAAAAAGACAAGTTAATGCGCTTAAACAAGAACAAGTGTTAAAAATTGAGCAAACAAAAAACAAACTTTTACAATCTAAATTAAAAGTAAAAAGTGATAGTATCGATTTTGAAGCTGCCAAAACAAATAGCACCATTGCAGAAACACAATACGATAGAACAAAAACTTTGCAAGAAGAAGGTTTAAAAGCCGTCATAGATGTAGAGGAAAAACGAATAAAACTACAAGCTACACAAGCCAAATTAATTTCACAAGAAAATAAATTATTAGCAAGTAGAAATAATGTTTTAAATGCAAAACTAGAGTTATCTAGAATTAATGCAACGTATACCGATAAAATTTCTAAATCACAAAGTGATATGTACACAGCACAATCAAGTGGTTTTGATGCTGAAGCACAAGTGTCTAAATTAGAAAATAGTAGAAGTAATTATAGTGTTAGAAATAGCTTATTATTTATTACGGCACCACAAAATGGTTATATAAACAAAGCGCTAAAAGGCGGAATTGGAGGTACTTTTAAAGAAGGTGAAGACCTTGTTGGTATTATGCCAGAAAAATACGATTTAGCAGTAGAAACCTTTGTAAGACCAATTGATTTGCCCTTATTACATATAGGTGAAAAAATGCGTATTCAGTTTGATGGTTGGCCAGCAATTGTATTTAGTGGATGGCCAAATGCTTCTTACGGTACGTATGGTGCAACGGTTATTGCTATCGAAAATTTTATTAGTACTAATGGTAAATATAGAGTTTTATTAGCGCCAGATAAAACTGCTGATAATGATTGGCCAGAAGCAATTAGAGTGGGATCTGGCGCTAGAACAATTGCGTTGTTAGAAGATGTACCTATTTATTTTGAAATATGGAGACAACTAAATAGCTTCCCTCCTAACTACTATCAACCAAAAGGAGCAAAAAGTGATACAAAGAAAAAATAATATCAATTTGTTTATTTGACACATTATTATGAAAACATATATTTTAATATTTCTTCTATTTTTTACTTCTGGGTATTTTGCACAAGAAAAAGTAGCTTCTGTTATGACATTGTCGGAGTATTTAGGCTATGTAAAAAACTATCATCCTATTGTAAAACAAGCGCATCTTATTATCAATGAAAGCGAAGCTAAATTACTAAAAGCAAGAGGTGCTTTTGACCCAAAAATTGAAGTGGATTTTAATAAAAAACAGTTTAAAGAAAAAGAGTATTATAATAAATTAAATGCCGCTTTTAAAATACCAACGTATTACGGAATTGAGTTTAAAGCAAATTTTGAAAACAATGATGGCTATTACTTAAATCCAGAAAATACGGTTCCAGAAGATGGGTTATATAGTGCTGGAGTTTCTGTTTCTTTATTAAAAGGTCTTTTAATAAATACAAGAATGGCTTCTTTAAAACAAGCTAAATTCTTTTTAAACCAAGCAAAAGAAGACCAACAGATTTTGGTAAATGAAATTTTATACAACGCTTCTCTTTCTTATTTTAATTGGCTTAAAACATATCATCAAAATAGTGTTTATAAAGAATTTTTAACAAATGCAGAAATCCGTTTTAAAGCTACAAAAATAGCTTTTTTAGAAGGAGAAAAACCAGCGATAGATACTACCGAAGCATCTATTACATTAAAAACCAGAAAACTAAATTTAGAAAAATCTAGAATAAAATTAGTAAAATCTTCTTTAGAATTGTCTAATTTTTTATGGTTAAATGATAATACACCTGTAGAACTAAAAGAAACTATTATTCCTGATATTCATACAGTAGATAATGTAGATGTTACTTTTAATATTGCGTTATTTAATAATGCTAATTTTGATATTACTAACCATCCTAAAATTAAATCTTTAGAATACAAAATAAAGAGTTTACGTATTGATAAAAACTTGAAATTGAATAACTTACTACCTAAACTAGATGTTCAATATAATTTTTTAACAGAAAACAGAAATCAAATAAACTCTTTAAATACTCAAAATTATAAAGCAGGAATTAATTTTAAAGTCCCTTTATTTCTAAGAAAAGAAAGAGGAGATTTTAAACTATCGAAAATTAAGCTTCAAGACAAAAAATTTGAAAATGAAGTAGCTAAAGTTGCCATCAAAAATAAAGTAAATGCTATTCAGCAAGAATTAGATTCTTATGTTTTACAAAATAGTTTAACAACTGATATTGTTAAGGATTATGGAACCTTGTTAAAAGCAGAAGATCGTAAGTTTTTCTTAGGAGAGAGCTCTCTTTTCTTGGTCAATTATCGTGAAGTTAAATTAATTGAAGCCAAGCTAAAAGCTATTGATTTAGAAAATACTTTCTTTAAAACTAAAGCAAGTTTATTTAAAGCAACTGGTATTTCTATTGTAGAATAACTTATTGAAATCCATAGTGATACAAGCTTTTTTTGTACATTTAGTAAATTGATAAACAATAAAAATAGATGTATGAAAAATAACCTAAACAAACCAAGTAAAGCTTTTTGGATAATTGCAATTGTTGGATTACTTTGGAACATTATGGGTGTAGATGGTTATCTAAACCAGGCTTATCAAACGGAACGTTTTAAATTAATGTACACAGAAGAACAACTAGAATTTATTTACAACACACCGTCTTGGGTAATGGCTGCTTTTGCAATTGCAGTATTCTCATCTGTTTTGGGTTGTATTTTATTATTCTTCAAAAAAAAATTAGCCAAAGTATTTTTCTCAATCGGATTAATTGCGGTATTAATACAAACAACTTATAACGGGTTTATAAACCAAGGTAAAGAGCTGTATGGCGTTATGGAATATTCTATGCTAATCATAATTCCACTTTTCGCTGTTTTTCTATTTTGGTTTTCTAAAAAATGTGCAGACGATGGAATTCTAACTTAAAATCCTTTTATTTATTTCCTTTTATTGAAAAAAAGCGGCAAGAAACTCTGCAACACAAGCTGGTTTTTCTTGTCCTTTAATTGCTATCGTACAAGAAAATGTAACTTTTATTCCGTTATGGGGCATTTCTTTAATTTCCTTAACAACTGTAATCATCCTTAATTGACTATTTACAGGAACAGGATTAGGAAAACGGACTTTATTTAAGCCATAATTCAAGCCCATTTTAATACTTTTTATCGAAAAAGAAGCCTCTAATAATTTAGAAATCATGGCTACAGACATAAAACCATGTGCAATGGTAGCTTTAAAAGGACTCTCCTTCTCTGCTCTTTTTTCATCAATATGAATCCATTGTTTGTCTAAAGTAGCATTTGCAAAATCATCAATCATTTGCTGGGTAATAGTATACCAATCTCCAACAGGCAATTGTTGTCCCTTTATCTTTTTAAAATCTTCGAAATTTGTAAACTCTAATGGTTTCAACTCTTACTTTTTTGTAAATAGATCTTCTTTAATTTTAGGCAATTCTAACTGAAACTTAACAGAAACTACCCTGATAATAACTATAATACATGCTGATAATACAAAAACTACATTTTCAGGAACATTAAATTGACTTAAAATTAAATAAGCGATTCCACCAACTAAACAAGCAGAAGCATAAATTTCTTTTTCAAAAATTAAAGGTATTTTATTGGTTAAGACATCACGTAAAACACCTCCAAAAACAGCAGTAAGCATACCCATTATTAAAGCAATAATAGGATGTAAATCAAACAATAATCCTTTTTTTAAACCTAACAAAGTAAAAACACTAATCCCTATTGTATCAAACAAAAACATTGTTTTCCCTAAGTAAATTATTTTACTTTTAAAAAGAAATGTAAAAATAACGGCTGTAAAAATAGTATAGAGATAATTTAAATCACCAATCCAATTTATCGGATGCGCATTCATTAAAACATCACGCAACATTCCGCCACCAACTGCAGTTACAAAAGCAATAATTAGCACACCAAATAAATCTAACTTTTTATCAGATGCTACTAAAGCGCCACTAATTGCAAAAGCAAAAGTTCCTAAGATATCTAAAACATAAATGAGTTCCATTTACATCAATTTAATTATGAAAAATAGTATCAAAAAACCGAAGTTTTTCAACTAAAAAACTTCGATTTAGATTTTGTTATACGGTAACTTCAGAAAACTTAATATTTAACTCTTTCTGAATTTCATGAATTCTCACGATTTCTGAAGGTAAAATAAAAGCAATTGAAACTCCTGTTTTTCCTGCTCTTGCAGTTCTTCCACTTCTGTGGGTGTAGTATTCTAATTGTTCTGGTAATTGATGGTGAATTACAAATTCTAAACCACTAACATCAATACCACGTGCAGAAACATCTGTAGAAACCAAATATTGTAAATTCTCTTTCTTAAAAGCACGCATTACTTTGTCGCGTTCTTTTTGTTGCATATCTCCTTCTAAAGCTGCCGTAGAAAAACCTTCTTCAATTAAAAATGCAGCTAAATTCTGTGCACCTGCTTTTGTTCTACAAAAGATAATACCTCTTTGGTCTTGTCTCTTTTCTAAGAAAGTTACAATATCTGCCGCTTTTTCTTTTAAGGTAGTTTTAGCAAAATGATGACGGATATTTGCATTTACCAAAGAGCTTCTATTAATTTCTACTCTTGGCGCATTAGCATCCATATAGGTCTTTACAATTCTCTTAATTTCTTCTGGCATTGTTGCAGAAAATAACCAAGTTTTTCTATCAGATTCGGTTGTAAATTTTAAGATTCTATTTAAATCTTGTTTAAAACCCATGCTTAACATTTCATCAGCTTCATCTAAAACTACTGTTTTTACATGGCTAATATCAATGTTTCCTCTTTCTATTAAATCGATTAATCTACCAGGAGTAGCTACAACAATATGCGTAGTTCTCTTAAGATTATTCATTTGTCTGTCAATTTTTTCTCCACCAAAAACAGCTTCTACAAATATTTTATCTTCACTAAACTTCGTAAACTTAAATAATTGCTTTTTTATTTGTTGTACCAACTCTCTGGTTGGCGATAAAATTAACGCTTGTATATGGTCTGAACTCGCATCTATATGATGAAGTATAGGCAAACCAAAAGCAGCCGTTTTACCTGTACCTGTTTGTGCTAAACCAATAAAATCTGTAGGCGCATCCAATAAAATTGGAATTGCTTTCTCTTGAATTTCTGAAGGCGTAGAAATCCCTAATTCTTTAATTGCTTGTATATAATCTTTGGTAATTCCTAAGGAAGAAAAAGTTGACATTTTGTATCTTAATTTTGTGCAAAGATACTTTTATTTAGGAAGTTGTAATACTTTTAAAACATTTTCTCTAATTCTTGCAGGCTTAAAGGTTTTAGAATCTAACATTGCCCATATTGTTTTGGCTTTCACCAATATAGTATTCTCTTTATAAAACTCCATAAAACGGACAGAAGTAATCCCTTTGGTTTCTCCCACCCACGTTTTTACAGTAATTAAATCTCCTAAACTAGCTTGTTTTAAATAATCAATTTCATGCCTCATTACTACCCAAACATACTGTGGTAGTGGATGATTTTTGGTTAAATGAGCCCAATGTGTTGTTGCTATTTTATCCATCCATTTTACATAGACCAAATTATTTACATGATCTAAATTGTCAATATCTTCGGATGAAACTGTAATCGTTAATGTAAATACGTTTTCCACTTTAATCAATTTTAGCAAACATAAAAATTTTATGATATATATAACAATTATTGCTGCGTAGATTTATAGAGAACTTAGTCTTTATATCGATATTTGTAAAATATTATGACAGAATTAGCAAACGACTTAGGGACTCAAAAAATTAGTACACTATTAATTAAGCAAGCAGCTCCAGCTACCATAGGAATTCTTGTAATGTCTTTAAATATGATTGTCGATACTATTTTTGTGGGACAATGGATTGGTGTTTTAGCAATTGCTGCTATTACAGTAGTTTTGCCAATTGCTTTTCTAATTTCTTCTATAGGAATGGGAATAGGTATTGGAGGAAGCTCCATTATATCTAGAGCTTTAGGAGCAGGAAATTCTAAAAAAGCCTTTTTAACTTTTGGTAATCAGGTTTCATTAACTGTTATTTTAGCCATTCTTTTTGTAATTCTTGGATTTTTTTTTAGTGTACCCCTTCTAAATTTATTTGGTGCCAAAGGCGATATTTTACCCATAGCATCAGAATATTTTAGTGTTGTTATATATGGAGTTCCCTTTTTGGCTTTTGCAATGATGGGAAACCCAACCATTAGAGCAGAAGGAAAACCTAAATTTGCCATGTATGCAATGATGGTTCCTGCTGTACTAAATGTTATTTTAGATATTATTTTTATCAAATTTTTTAATTGGGGAATGTGGGGAGCAGGTTTAGCAACTACCATTTCTTTTATGAGTTCTGGGTCTTATATATTGTATTTCTTTTTATCTTCTAAAAGTGAATTAAAAATTATTCCTAAAAACTTTAAATTAGATTTTAATATTGTTAGAGAAATTGTAGAATTAGGAGGCGTTTCTATTGTAAGACAAGGTGCAATAAGTATCTTAATGATTGTTTTAAATTACTCTCTTTTTAAATATGGCGGAGAAATATCTATTGCCGTTTACGGAATTATTAACCGAGTAATGATGTTTTCACTCTCACCTGTTATGGGGGTTTCTCAAGGTTTTTTACCTGTTGCTGGTTATAATATTGGTGCAAATAAAAATGAAAGAGTTAAAGAAACTATTAAAAAAGCTCTTTTATATGGTTCTGTTTTAGGAACCATCATTTTTATAGCCATTTTATTTTTTAAAGAAGAAGTAATTGGTATTTTTACAACTGATACTACTTTATTAGCTGAAACGCCAAATGCAATGTTAATAGTCTTTTTAGCAACTCCAGTAATTACCATGCAGTTAGTTGGTTCTGCCTATTTTCAGGCAGCAGGAAAAGCATTACCGGCTTTATTTTTAACCCTTTTAAAACAAGGGATTTTCTTAATTCCGTTAGCTTATTTTTTGCCTAAATATTATGGAATTAGTGGTATTTGGTGGTCTTTCCCTATTGCAGATGTTTTATCGACCATAATTACAATTATCGTTTTAAAACGTGAGGTTGATAAGAATTTGAAGCACTAAAATTTTTATATTATTCCGAATGAAGCAGGAAGAAGAAGCTCAATTTTAGAAGCTAGGAGATTTCTCAATCGCCTAAAAAGGCTCATTTCGAAATGACAATCGTCTTTAAAGCGAAATTAAAAACCTCCATGAATCTCTTTATGCTCTCTGTGAATCTCTGCGAAATAACCCAATTATGTTTTCAATGTATTTACAACTTACTCAGTAAAAGGAAACTTCATTTTAGAATATTCAAGATTTCTCAATCGCCTAAAAAGGCGCATTTCGAAATGACAATCGTCTTTAAAACAAATTTAAAAACCTCCGTGAATCTCTGCGAAAGAACCCAATTATGTTTTCAATGTTTTTACAACTGACTCAGTAAAAGGAAACTTCATTTTAGAATATTCAAGATTTCTCAATCGCCTAAAAAGGCTCATTTCGAAATGACAATTGTCTTTAAAACGAAATTAAAAACCTCCGTGAATCTCTGTATGTTCTCTGTGAATCTCTGCGAAAGAACCCAATTATGTTTTCAATGTATTTACAACTGACTCAGTAAAAAGAAACTTCATTATAGAATATTCGAGATTTCTCAATCGCCTAAAAAGGCTCATTTCGAAATGACAATCGTCTTTAAAACAAATTTAAAAACCTCCGTGAATCTCTGTATGTTCTATGTGAATCTCAGCGAAAGAACCCAATTATGTTTTCAATGTTTTTACAACTAACTCAGTAAAAGGAAACTTCATTTTAGAATATTCAAGATTTCTCAATCGCCTAAAAAGGCTCATTTCGAAATGACAATTGTCTTTAAAACGAAATTAAAAACCTCCATGAATCTCTTTATGTTCTCTGTGAATCTCTGCGAAAGAACCCAATTATGTTTTCAATGTATTTACAACTGACTCAGTAAAAGGAAACTTCATTTTAGAATATTCAAGATTTCTCAATCGCCTAAAAAGGCTCATTTCGAAATGACAATCGTCTTTAAAACAAATTTAAAAACCTCTGTGAATCTCTGTATTTTCTCTGTGAATCTCTGCGAAATAACTCGCCAAAACTCAACTCTTAAACAATAGTCTCTCCATTTAAGTTCGTCGTTAAAACATCACTAAACAAATTAAAAAACGGACGTAAAGCTTTAAAACTTTTATCCAATTCTTCTAAAAAGTTAGGTGCTAAAACTTCTGCATCTGTAAAATTTCGAGTTGCTACAAATCCTTTTTTACGCAATAAATCGATGTCTTTATGTTCTTTGTCAAAACCTCTTGGTGCAGATTTTAATTCATCTCCGCCAAATTTTCCTTCAAAGTATCTTACAAAGTCTTTATGCTCTAAAATTTCTCTAAATTCAAATGAATCTTGTTCAATTTCTTTTCTTAATCTGAATAAATCATCTTTTTCTGGTTGCCAAAATCCTCCACCCAAAAATGTCCCTCCAGGTTTTATTTGCAAGAAATAGCCTCCGCGTAATTGTTTTCCTAATCTGGAAAAAGAAACAGCAAATCTGGGATTGTAAGGTGTTTTATCTTTAGAAAAACGAACATCTCTATAAATACGATAAATTTTCATTTTATCTATTTCATCATGCTTTTCTAAATCCATTTGCATTGCTAAAAATAATTCTTTTAGATTTTTTTGATGCTTTACAAAAGTAGGTTTATGCTCTGTAAACCACTCTCTATTATTATTTTCTTGTAAATCTTTTAAAAACTGAAAGCTAGATTTTTCGAATTGCATTTTGGTGAAATTTTTAGAGGTTAAACTTACGAAGTTTTTAGATATTATTGATACGGATTTTACGAATATTCACAGAGATGTTTTTTTTCTCGCAAAGACACAAAATTAAAAGTTTAGCAATATCGTTTTTGTTGAGAATACTATTTTAAAATCAGCTTTATAAATTACATTATTTATAAAATCGTACTTTTATTTGTCTGCTTAGCATTAAATTAATTTAAATTTGTGTCTTATATATGCATCAAAAAACAAAAGATATTCAGAAAAGGTATGAAGGATTTTTACAAACACATTGTTTGTGGAAAGGCAATACTGTTTGTGGCTTACATCAATTTAAAATTGAATTGAAATCAACAAAAATTGATATAGACATCAATGAAAAACTACGTTTAGGTAAATATATAGAACGTTTTGTTTCTTATCAATTAGCACAAGAAAAATCGATTTCTATTATTTGTGAGAACATTCAAATTCAGAAAGAAAAAATCACATTAGGTGAGTTAGATTGCATCTTGTTAAGGAATGAAAAACCAATTCATTTAGAAGTTATTTATAAGTTTTATTTGTATGATTCTTCTGTAGGAAAAACAGAAGTAGAACATTTTATTGGCCCGAATAGAAAAGATTCTTTAGTAGAAAAATTAGATAAACTAAAAGACAAACAACTGCCTCTTCTCTACTCTAATGAATGTATATCGTATTTAAAAACCATTAATTTAAAAGCTTCAGAAATAGAACAAGAAGTTTATTTTAAAGGACAATTATTTATTCCTTTTTCTGATAAAAATCTTGAGTTATCAACATTAAATCAAACTTGTATTGCTGGTTTTTACATCAACAAAAACGAGTTAGAACAATTTAAAGATTGTAAGTTCTTTATCCCAAATAAAAAAGATTGGATTTCTATTCCTCATAAAAATGTTGCTTGGTTAAATTTTGAAGGTTTTAGCCTTGTTGCCGAAGAATATTTGCAAAGAAAATTCTCACCACTTTGCTGGTTGAAAAAACAAAATGGCGAGCTTATTAAAATATTTTTAGTTTGGTGGTAATTTAATTTTTATCAACCACACTTCCAGAACCAACCGATTTACTATTAACTTTTGCAGGGTTTCCTTTGTAATAAACATTACCAGAACCTACTAATTTTGCTTCAATTTTAGAACTTACGCTCGTTTTTACACTACCCGAACCAGCAACATTTACATAAACCTCATCCGTTTGTAAACCGTACGCACTAATGTCTCCAGAACCAGCAATAGAACAAGTAAACTCGTTACAACTACCTTCTAAGTTCATATTTCCAGAACCACCAATAGCAGCTTTAATATTGTTCGCATCAACTTTTAAAGTTATGTTTCCAGAACCACCTAAACTAATACTAAAATTGTTTGCCTTAATTAAACTTTCACTTAAAATGTTTCCAGAACCGCCCAAAGCAACACTTTCAATATCTATATAAGGCACTGTTACTGTTAGTTTTTTAGTGGTACTAATATTTGTATTGTTCTTAAACTTTACTTTTAAAGTGCCGTCAGAAACTTCAGTTTCTATAAAGGGAAGTATATTTTCTTCTCCCTCTAAGGTTATTTTACCTTCTTTCCCTTTAACAAGAATTACATCAAAAGATCCACCTATAGAAATACTTTTATACGTTTCTGTAGTTTTCGTTAGCGTAATCAAATTTCCATTTCCTTTTATTTGTTTACTGCTTCCAAACCAATTTTGTGCATTTATAGTAAAACTGACCGTTAAAATTAAGCTTGTTAAAAATATTTTCTTGTTCATAATCGTTGTTTTTATTTTATTTTTTTTATTAGAAATCTATTTAATAGTAACCCCTCCGTACTGAGATTTAACTTTAAGTTTAGAGTTACTTTTTCCAATTCCAAATTTACCCTCGTAATATTTATCTGTTGACTTAGAAATATTTTTAGAAAACACTATATTATTCTCATTTCTATTAAAATCTGCATATTGTAAATCTATTTCAAATTCGAAAACTGCATCTGAATCTACACCAATATTTACACCTGCATATTCTGCATTTACCACCACGTTTTGGAAACCTTTTACTAAGTTTTTAACGGTTAAAGATCCATAATCTGTTTCTATAAATAAATTTTTCTTTACAGTACCAAATTGCATACTTAAATAATCTGAATTTCCTTTTATTTCTTCTGCCTCCTCAATATACATAGAACCGTAATCGCAATTAAAAGCTACATTTACAGCATTTTCTATTTTTACAGTAGAATACTTTGCGTTTATTTTTATATTTTCTGATGTTCCTATATTTAGTTTAGAATAATCACTTTTCACAACCCCTTCTTTCATATAATTAATATTTGAAGTTGTGCAATACTCTAAGTTAATATTATTATTTACTGCTGATAAATTTCCAATAGAAACCTTGCCATAATTGCAATTAATAGCTGCGCTTCCATCTAAAATATCTAGGTAAATATCACCATACACATTATTTAAATTTACGGAGTTAGACCTTGGCATTTTAACAACATAATTAATTTTATAATTAATTTTTTTACTTTTCCCCCACCAAGACCAAGCACTTTTTTGGTTGTCAATAATTGTTCTCGCTTCTACTAAAGAAGAATTTGAATTAAAAGCAACATCTATCGTAGAAAGTTTTTCGTTAACATCATCTAAGTCATCACCTTGTATAGTAATCGTTACTTCAATTTCTACCCTATTTTTATCCCAAGTAGTAATGTTTAAATTTCCGTACTTATTGGTTATAATTAGCTTAGCATCTGTATTTACATTAAAAAATTTAGTAATAACCTTATTTTTTTCATGTTTCTTTTTATCAATATTAGCAGACGTTAATAAGGGAATTAAAAGAAATAATAATGTAATTTTATAGATAGGTTTCATTCTTTTCTAAATTAAGATTTTTAACTTGCTCTATCTGTTTTAGGGTATTTTCTAATACAGATAAACGTTGCTGATAATTTTTAATCATAGCACTAATAACTTTTATTTGCTTACCATTTTTATTCAATTCCTTCACAAAAGTAGCATATACATCTTCCAACTCCTCCAACTCCTCTAAAGCATTCTCTATAATTTTTTCTGTATCTAAACTTCTATTTTTTTCTAAAGTTTTTAATTCTTGATAAATTGTTGATACAAAATAAGTCTGTACTTCTTCCATCTTAGGAGAAACATCTGCCAAATCTAATTGTCTTTTTTGATGACTAGACCCCAACCAAAAACCAACAACTAAAACTATAGAAGCTGCTACAGACATCCACGTCCAAGAAGTTTTATTTTTTCTACTTAAATGATTTAGTTTTCGTTCAAAACGGTCTAAATGACCCGCATGTGGTTCCTGAAAATCGAAATCCTTTTCAGAAAAAAAATGATTTAATTTATCTTCCATACCCTTGTGCTTTACTATTTTCTGCAAGCAATACTTGCTTTAATTTCTTTTTTGCTCTAGAAACAGTGGTTCTTACATTTTCATTTGAATAATCTAAAATCTGTGAAATTTCTTCATAATCATATCCTTCTATTAAATGCAAAGTTAATACCAATCTGTAATTTTCTTTTAAACTTTGTAAACAAGTCAAAACGTTTTTTGCTTTTAAACCGGTATAGTCAATCTCTTCTTCATCTACTTCATCTATAGAAACAACTTCCATCTTTACTTCTTCATATCGGTTGTTTTTCTTTAACTGCGTTAAACTTTTATTAATTACAATTCTCTTTAACCAAGCACCAAAAGTAACTTCCCCCTTATAACTGTCCATCTTTGTAAAAACCGTTAAAAACGCTTCTTGCATAATATCTTCCGCCTCAAAACTGTCTTTTAAAATGCGATAAGCAGTATTGTACATTGCATGGTAATATGCTTTATACAAATCTAATTGCGCGTTTTTATCCGACTTTTTGCAGCGTTTTATAAGGTTGGTTATATGTGGTTGATTAGTTTCCAATAAAACGTTTGTATCCTAGAGACTACATTCTTTTTAATTTGTGACAGTTTGCAAAAATAAAAATACTCTTTTTTTATGTGAGATCCATTTTTAAGTATTTGTTGTTACATTTGAACCCTAATAATTGTGCGTGTTTTACTTTAAATTTCTATGGATAAAAAAACAAAGAAACCTTGGCCAACAAAAAAGGCAATGGAACAAGTTTACGAAATGAATCTTTGGGGAAGCAACAACGCTGAGTTTTATTCTGGTTCGGGCTCTCATCAACCAGAAATAATAGCACCTTATATAAAAACTATTAGTTCTTTTTTAACTTCTTTTAAAAGCCAAATTACTGTTTTAGATTTAGGATGTGGAGATTTTAATATTGGTAAAAAATTTGTAAAACTTACTCAAAAATATACGGCTATAGATATTGTCTTAGAATTGATAAAACACAATAAAGAAAACTTTAAAGCAGATAATTTAAAATTTGAATGTTTAGATATTGCTACGGATAATTTACCAATAGGAGATTGTATTATTTTAAGGCAAGTTTTGCAACATTTATCTAATGCAGAAGTACTAAGTGTTGTAGAGAAATTAACAAATTATAAATATGTTATTCTTACAGAACATCTTCCTTGTGATGATTTTATTCCTAATAAAGATATTATTTCTGGACAGGGAATCCGAATTAAAAAGAAAAGCGGAATTGACTTATTAGCGACACCTTTTAATATGAAGGTTAAAGAAGAAAAAGAATTATTGTCTTATACCTTAGAAGACGGAAAAGGCAAAATTGTGACTACACTTTATACTATTTTTTAGGCGCTTGCCTTAGTATCTTTTCCATCTTTTTCCCCTTCGCTAACTCATCAACTAATTTATCTAAATAACGAACTTGCTGTGTTAAAGAATTCTCTATCTCCTCTACTCTATAGCCACAAATCACACCCTTTATCAAATGTACATTTGGATGTAATGTTGCATTTTTAAAAAAAGTTTCAAAGGTAACTTCAGTAACTATCAGTTCTTTTAACTCTTTTTCATTATAACCAGTTAACCATTCAATTACTTCGTGTAATTCAGCGATACTTCTTCCCTTTTTTTCCACTTTTGTTACATAATGAGGATACACAGAAAAAAAATTCATATTTGCAATACGTTCATCATGATGACTTGTATCTTTCAAAATTGGAAATTAATTATTTTATTCAATCAAATTTACTAAAATTATAATAAGTTAAATACTTTAAAAGGAATCTAAACTATTTTAACCTTGGCATAACAATTGTTTTTATATATTAGAGATTAAGAAAAAATATTATTACCTTCTTGATTATCAATAAACTAAAAACAACGAATTGATATTGATCTTAAACTTTTTAAGAATCAATGTCAGTATGACAGAGATATAACAGATGAGCAAACCAAAAATAATGCATTTAGACAATATGTCGCTACATAGTATGTTGAATGAAGATTCTGAATTAATTCCGTTAATGACTCCAGAAGATGAGGAAATTATTAATAAGGAAAGCGTTCCAGAAGTTTTATCCATTTTACCTTTAAGAAACACCGTATTGTTTCCTGGTGTTGTAATACCAATTACAGCAGGTAGAGATGCTTCTATTCAATTAATAAAAGACGCTAACAAAGGCGATAAAGTAATTGGAGTGGTTGCGCAAAGAAATGAAGACGAAGAAGAACCTACTTTAAAAGACATTCATACAACTGGTGTTGTTGCGCAAATTTTACGTGTTTTAAAAATGCCCGATGGTAACACAACCGTTATCATTCAAGGTAAAAAACGTTTCGAGATCGATGCAATAATTCAAGACAAACCGTATTTAAAAGCAACGGTAAAAGAAGCGTTAGAAGACAGAAGTGTAGATGACGAAAAAGAATTTGAAGCAATTATAGAGTCTATTAAAGAACAAGCTTTAGAGGTAATTAAGGAAAACCCAATGTTACCTAGTGAAGCTTCTTTTGCTATTAAAAATATAAAATCAGATTCGTTTTTGGTGAATTTTATTTCATCTAATATGGATTTATCAGTAGCTCAGAAACAAGTCATTTTAGAAAAAGACAATCTAAAAGAACGTGCTTTATTAGCGTTGAAAAACCTAAACAAAGAGCTTCAGAAATTAAAATTACGTAATGATATTCAGTCTAAAACTCGCGAAGATTTAGACCAACAACAACGTGAATATTATTTAAATCAGCAATTAAAAACCATTCAGGATGAATTAGGTGGTGTTTCTAATGACGAAGAGTTAGAAGAAATGCGCAAGCAGGCTAAAACTAAAAAATGGAGCAAAGAAGTTGGTGAAACTTTTGAAAAAGAGTTAAATCGATTAAAAAGAATGAATCCGCAAGCTGCTGAATATGGTGTTCAGAGAAGCTATTTAGAATTGTTGCTAGAGTTACCTTGGGGAATTTACTCAAAAGATAAATTCGACTTAAAATTTGCTACTAAGGTTTTAGATAGAGATCATTTTGGTTTAGAAGAAGTAAAAGAAAGAATTATAGAACACTTAGCCGTTTTAAAGTTAAGAGGAGATATGAAATCGCCAATTATCTGTTTATACGGACCTCCGGGAGTTGGTAAAACTTCTTTAGGGAAATCTGTAGCAGAAGCATTAGGACGTAAATATATACGTATGTCTTTAGGTGGTTTGCGTGATGAAGCAGAAATTAGAGGACATAGAAAAACTTATATTGGTGCTATGCCAGGACGTTTAATTCAGAACTTAAAAAAAGCTGGAACTTCGAATCCTGTTTTTGTTTTAGATGAAATTGATAAACTAAGTAACAGTCATCAAGGAGATCCTTCTTCTGCAATGTTAGAGGTTTTAGATCCGGAACAAAACGAATCTTTCTACGATAATTATTTAGAGGTTGGTTACGATTTATCTAAAATACTTTTTATTGCTACTGCAAACAACTTAGGTCAAATTCCTTGGGCTTTGCGCGATAGAATGGAAATTATAAATGTTACTGGTTATACAATTGAAGAAAAAATAGAAATTGCTAAAAGACATTTATTACCAAAACAATTAAAAGAGCATGGTTTAGCAACTGCACATTTAAAGTTAGGTAAAAAACAATTAGAGCAAATTGTAGAAGGTTATACAAGAGAGTCTGGAGTACGTGGTTTAGAAAAGAAAATTGCAAAAGTGGTTCGTTTTGCTGCAAAATCTATCGCTTTAGAAGAGGAATATGACATTGCTATTTCTTCAGAAAAAATAGAAAAAATCTTAGGAACTCCAAGGTTTAGAGATAAATTCGAGAATAATGAAGTTGCTGGTGTAGTTACTGGATTAGCTTGGACAAGCGTTGGTGGAGATATTTTATTTATAGAATCTATTTTATCTAAAGGAAAAGGAAATCTTTCTATTACAGGTAATTTAGGAAATGTGATGAAAGAATCTGCAACGATTGCTTTGCAATACATAAAATCGAATGCAGAAGAATTTGGTATTAAACAAGAAATTCTAGAAAAATATAATGTACACATTCACGTACCAGAAGGCGCAACGCCAAAAGACGGACCAAGTGCAGGTATTACCATGTTAACTTCTTTAGTTTCTTCTTTTACACAACGTAAAATTAAAAACAAATTAGCCATGACTGGCGAAATTACGTTACGTGGAAAAGTATTACCAGTTGGCGGAATTAAAGAAAAAATATTAGCTGCTAAAAGAGCCAATATTAAAGAAATTATTCTGTGTAAAGAAAACGAAAAAGATATTTTAGAAATAAAAGAAAGCTACTTAAAAGGTATGACTTTCCATTATGTTACAGAAATGAAAGAAGTAATAGAAATTGCACTTACAAAGCAAAAAGTTAAAAATGCAAAGAAATTAGTATAAATAACTATTTCATAAACTAATAAAACCTCTATTTTACTGATATCAAATCGGTAATTAGAGGTTTTTTTACGCCTTTTAGAGAATGATTTTTTTATTTAATAAATTGTTAAAAATAAATAGTACCATTCAACTTAGGATAGTAAATTTGCCAAAAAAGGATTTTTAATAAACAATTATACAAGTCAATTATTACATTAATAGACTTTATAAATGTTCTTTAAATTATCTATAAACAAAATATTAAATCATTCAATTTAGTAAACATAAAAGCTTTTAAAAATGCTTTTATGTTTTTTTTTGATAGTATCCCCTAATTAATATTACATGACGAATACTTCTGAAAAGAACACCAACAATAATAGAATTACTACAGCTTTATTACTTGCTGCCGGAACCGGAAGTCGCCTTTTTCCTATCACTAAAGACGCTCCAAAATGCTTAACCTTAGTCAATGAAAAATCGATGTTGGCGCGTTTGGTTACCAATTTAACAGCACAAGGTTTTACACGTCTTATCATTGTAACAGGTTACAAACAAGAATGTATTGTAGACTTTTTAGGTAATCAAAAAGAAGGTTTAAATATTGAGTATGTACACAGTCCGTTATACAAAACCACCAACAATATTTACTCACTTTGGATGGCGCGTAATAGCATTAAAGAACCGTTTGTTTTAATAGAAAGCGACTTGGTTTTAGAAACATCCTTACTAACCAATATGGTGTATCCAGATAGAATGGCTGTAGCAAAAATGCAACCTTGGCTTAACGGAACCACAGTAACGATTAACAACCAAAATAAGGTAATTCAGTTTCAAGCAGGCACTACAGAAGCATATTCAGAAACACGTTATAAAACGGTAAATATTTATAGTTTCTCATTAGATTCTTGGCAAGAAGTTAGTAAAAAACTAAATCAATATATTGAAGAAGGAAGTGTAAATTCTTATTATGAAACTGTTTTTTCTGATTTGGTAGATGAACAAAAATTACAATTAGAAGCCGTTTCTTTCGATAAAAAACCTTGGTATGAAGTAGATAATATTGAAGATTTAGCGGAGGCAGAAAAATTATTTCCAGTAATTGTAGAGGAAGAAGAAATTGAATATGCCTTATATTAAATATTCTTTTAAAAGCTGTTTACTGCTTATAATTTATCTTAAGCAAAGTCAAAAAAACAATATCTTTTTCAATAGAGATTTCTGCTAAAAGCAGTTTTCTCTATTAAAAAAGGATGTCGTTTCAATAAGGACTAAGCTTGTTTATTCATTTTATTAAAAGCTAAAATATTTAATTACTTATTTAAAAGTGCTATCACAGCGGTATTTCCTTGCATAACCGCATGTTTTAAAGCAGTATTTCCTCTATTATCTGTTAAATTTTTATCAGCATTATTAGCCAATAAATATTTTACAATTTCTGTATGACCAAAAGTACTTGCATAAATTAAAGCAGTTGCTCCGTTATAATTTTGTGCATTAACTTCTGCTCCATTTTCTATCAATATTTTAACAATAGAAATAGATCCTTTAAAACAAACGCCCATTAAAGCTGTGTTACCAGATGCATCTTTAGCTTCTACGGCAACTCCTTTTTCTAATAAAAAAGCAACAACTTTTAGTTGGTTATTATAAGCCGATAAAATTAAAGGAGTAAAACCTTTAGTATCTGCTGTGTTTATAACATTATTGTCTAAAGTATAAAGAGCATTAATTTTATCTAAATTACCATTTCTAGAAGCATCAAAAATAGACTGAGCAGAAATAGTAGATGATAAAATTAGAATTAAAATAAATGTAATTTTTTTCATAATATATATAATTTAAAAAAGAGGAAGCTTAAACTTCCTCTTTGTAATTTGTTTTGTTATTTACTTAGTGGTTCATAAAATCTTTTGCAGAAAAACCAAGAGACTTTGCTACTCTCATTCCATACTCTTTATCTGCTTTATAGAAATAAGTAATCATTTTCATTTGAATCTTTTTATCAGTAACCTGACCTAAATCTCCTTTTAAATTTTTAATTAAATTATCTTGTTGTTGCTTAGAAAGCGATCTATAAAAATCTCCTACTTGTGCAAAATCATTTGTTTTAGAAATCTCTTTTTGTGTAATTGTTACGTTTGTTAGTGTAGTTTCCACTTGTTTATATTGTGGGTCTTCAACTAAAGAAGATCTACTACTTGGTTGGTAATTTACATCTGGGTTTTCAAACCTTTTGTTTCCGGCACTTAACCAACCATCAGAATTATAATTATTAGGATTTTTTAAAGGCTTATTAATTTCTAATTGCTGAAAATTAGGTCCTAATCTATGTCTTTGCGTATCAAAATAAGAAAACAATCTTCCTTGTAAAAGTTTATCTTCAGAAGGTTCTACACCTGGTATTAAAGCACCCGGAGAAAAAGCAATACTCTCTACTTGTTCAAAATAATTTACTGGGTTTTCGTTTAAAGTCATGGTACCAATCTTAATCTTTTCTATCTTATCTGCTGGCCAATCTTTGGTAGCATCTAAAGGCCAAAAATTAAAAGAATGCATATCTTCTGGCTTTATCAATTGCACATATAAATCCCATTGAGGATAATTTTTATCAGCAATATCTTTACGTAAACTTACCGTTGCATGTTGCCAATCTTTACCTTGTTGTATCGTTGCTTCTTCTGCTGTTAAGTTTTTTTCTCCTTGTTTAGAAACCCAAGAATACTTTACATAGGTTACTTTACCGGCTTTATTAATCCATTTATAACCATGTACACTACTTCCATTCATATATTGGTAGCCTTTTGGAGTTCCTAAATCTGTATACAATCTCGTAATTAGATGTGTAGATTCTGGTTGATGAGAAAAGAAATCGAAAAAACGATTAGGATCTTGCTTATTCGTTACTGGAGAAGGTTTTAAAGAGTGCACCATATCTGGAAATTTAATAGCATCTCTAATAAAAAAGACAGGTAAATTGTTACCAACAATATCATAATTACCTTGTTCTGTATAAAATTTTACAGCAAAACCTCTAGGATCTCTTGCTGTTTCTGGAGAACCTTTTCCGTGAATTACGGTAGAAAAACGAACGGCTAAATCCGTCTTTTTCCCTGCTTCTGCAAATAATACAGCTCTAGTGTAATCAGACATATCTTTTGTTGCTTCAAAGTAACCAGACGCTCCTGCTCCTCTTGGGTGCACTACCCTTTCTGGAGTTCTTTCTCTATCAAAAGCCGCTAACTTTTCTATTAAATGAATATCTTCTAATAAAACAGGTCCGTACTCGCCTACCGTTTTAGAATTTTGATTGTCACCAACAGGAACTCCTCCATTTGTTGTAATTGTGTTTTTGCCGCTATTGTTTTGTGCAAATCCAAAAAGGGCTACAGATAAAGCGATAAATGTTATTAATCGTGTTTTCATTTGTAATTGATTTTATTTATAATTAAAGTACAAATATCAATCAGGCCCTCTCATAAATCAAATTAATAGTTTATATCCTTGTATTGCTAAAATCAATATAACATGACCCTCCAACAATTAGAATATGTAATTGCCCTAGACACCTATAGGCATTTTGTAAAAGCTGCCGAAAAATGTTTTGTTACCCAACCAACAATTACAATTCAAGTTAAAAAGTTAGAAGACGAAATTGGTTTTTCTATCTTCGATAAAAGTAAATCTCCATTTAAACCCACAAATTTGGGCGAAGTATTTATTAATAAAATTAAAGTAATATTAAGGGAAGTTAGCGAGTTAAAAAACATGGTAAATACCGAATTAGATAGTATGAACGGTGTTTATAAAATAGGAATTATCCCCACTGTTTCTCCCTATTTAATTCCATTAATTTCTGGTTCATTTTCAGAAAAATACCCAAACACCACATTAATTATCGAAGAAATGCAGACAGAAAACATTATTGCTGCATTAAAAAATAAAGAAATTCACATTGGTATTTTAGTAACTCCGCTTAACGAATCTTTTATAAGAGAAATAAAATTATACAACGAACCATTTGTGTTTTACGGACAAAAAGGACAGTTTCCGGAAGATAAAAAAGTAGTTTCTGCAAAAGAAATAGAAAATTTAGATAATATTTGGCTGTTAAAAAGCGGACATTGTTTTAGAAATCAGGTTTTAAAGATTTGCTCTAAAAACACAAACCCAAAAAGTATTCAATTTCAAAGTGGTTCTATAGAAGCTTTAAAAAAGATGGTAGATAATTATGGCGGATTTACCTTAGTACCCGAAATGGCGATTAATAAAAACGACATTGGTTGTCATATTAATTTCGAAGATCCAAAACCTATAAGAGAAGTTAGTATAGCAATACATCATTCTTTAGCAAAAGACCATTTAATAGACGCTATTCGATTAGAGGTTTTAAATAAAATACCGACAGAATTTGTAAAAAACAACCGATTTATTAAAATTAATTGGAAGTAATTTAAAATTCTTTTTTAGAAGCTATTTCCTGCTTTCCACTATATCTTTTTTTTCGTCCCTAAAAAAAAGGATGTCGTTTCAATCAGGGCTAAACTTGTTTGTTCACTTTATTTAAAAACAAAAGACTCATATAAATTCTATTTATTATTAAACCTTAAAAAAAAGTAAAATCACTTTTTAAAACGGTTCTATAATCTAATTTTAATACTTAACCTCTCCTTCTTCCATAAGAACAAAAACTAACGTTACATTAAAAAATAACTAGTATCTAAGAACTCATTTAAACTACTAACTATAAACAAACTAGCACTCTATAAAACTCATATATTAAAATCTTTATTTTATCTATTTTATTTTTATTATAATTAAAATAGAATTATTTTACACCAATATTTAAAAGTCTATGAATAATTTTGATGTAGTTATTGTTGGTGGTGGTACTGCTGGTTTAATGTTAGCTAGAGAGCTTGGTAATTTTAAACAAAAAACACTTATTTTAGATAGAAAAGATAATTTATTAGAGTTTTCTTTTAACACACTTGGTAGTTTTATAAATTTAGAAGATTTCAATTTATCTACAGAAGTTGTAGCACAACAAATAGATACACTCGTTTTTCAATCTAAAAGGGTAAAAAGAGAAATTAAAAACATTAATATGTATGTTTTAGACAAAAAGAAACTGCATGAAGAACTTATTAATTCTTTAGACACAAACTACGTAACCATAAAAACTGAAGTTCATATTAAAGATGTTTTAAAAGATGATGCGGGGCTATTTACCTGTGTTACAGATAAAAATGAAAACCAATATTTTGGAAAAATTATTGTGGACGCATCTGGTACAAATGGAATTATTAGTAAAAAAATAGGATTAAGACAAAAGAAAGGAAAACTAGCAACTGGAGTTGAATATAATGTTGAGTATTTAGGAGAATCAAATAAAATGTATCTTTTAAGTGGTAAAGATTATCAAGGTGGTTATGGGTGGATTTTTCCATTAAAAAATAAAAGAGCAATTATTGGTTTTGGAACCTACAATGAAGCCATTATAAAAAATTTAAAACCTAGGTTAAATGAGGTTTTAAACTTACCATTAATTAAAAAATTAGTTAGAAAAGATAATGACAAAGTAGAAGGTGCTAGCGTACCAATTACCCCCGTCTTAGAAAAATTTGTAATTAATAACTTAGTTTGTGTAGGTGATAGTGTTTCTCAAGTAAACCCTATTGTTGGAGAAGGTTACAAGTTTATTTTTGAAGCGGCTATAATGGCAAGCAAGGCTATACATAAATCTTTACAAGAACAAAATATCAATTTTTTAAGTGAATATGAAACTGAATGGAAAAATAGATTTTCAGCAAACTATAAGCGCTCTAAAAGTGCACAAGAAAAAATATTTAAGTACTCTAATAATGATGTTGTAATGGATATAGCATTACTATCAATGAGACTGCGTTCTAATGATAGAATTATCCGTTCTATATCCGGTGAATATGGACTTGAAAAAAATTAAATTTTATAATACAATCTAAATAAAAACCTCTAAAACTGAAATTCAATTCAATTTTTAGAGGTTTAATTTTTTTAATAACTAATATTTAATTTATTATACCCCCTCATTATCTGTATTTAATCACTCACCTCCTTTAGAGTCATAAAAAAAGCATCAAACTCATACCTATCAAAAATTACGCATCCCGTCTTGGTTTTTAATATCTATTACATAAAACCTTTTTGAATCAATCTAAAGAAATTTCTCAGACTTTAAATCAGCTTATTTTCTTTGGTAAATGAATTACTTCTCCAGTATTACAATAGATATCTTACTATTATACCTTTCTGTAACTCTTATAAAAACACACCTATTTTTATAAGAGATATTGTTATTTACAATTTCCTTCAGCTTGAAATTTAATACTAAAAAAAGTAAAGCTCAAAACACCATAAATTAGTGTTTTGAGCTTTATAATATGTAAATTATAATAAAGATGTTTGTGCAAACTACTTATTTATTGAATTTCTTCAATTTCAAAACCAGCACTTTTAACAGCTTTTAAAACACTCTCTTTATCTTCATCATCTAATTTTACTTCTAAAACTTTATCATCATGCTCTAAATCTACTTTCCAAAAATCTAAGTTATCTAAATCGTTTAGCACAGGTGTTACAGATTTAATGCAGCTACCACAATGAATATTTGTTTTGTATTTTACGGTTGTCATAATTTTTATTTTTAATTTAATTTTTTATTTTTTAATCTTAAACTGTTAGAGAGTACAGAAATAGAACTCATAGACATGGCTGCACCCGCAATCATTGGGTTTAATAAAAAACCATTGATAGGATATAACGCTCCTGCAGCAATTGGTATTGCAATAATATTATAAATAAATGCCCAGAATAAGTTCTGTTTTATAGTTTTCATCGTTTCTTTAGACAATAAAATGGCTTTAGAAATCTGTTTTAAATCGGAATGCATTAAGGTAATTCCAGCACTTTCCATAGCAATATCTGTTCCGCTTCCCATGGCAATACCAACATTAGCTTGTGCCAAAGCATGAGAATCGTTTATACCGTCTCCCGCCATTGCTACAATTTTTCCCTGTGCTTGTAGTTCTTTAACAAAAGCACCTTTGTCTGCTGGCATTACATTGGCTTTATAGTTTTTTATCCCAACTTTGTTGGAAATAGCTTTTGCCGTTTGTTCATTATCACCCGTAAGCATGTATATATCGATACCCATTTGCTGTAATTTTTGAATGGCTGCAAGTGTTGTTTCTTTTACTTTATCGGCCACTGCAATAATACCCACAACATTATTTTGATGCGCTACATAAACGACCGTTTTAGCTTCTATTTTTAATTCGTTTGCTTTTGTGTTTAAATCAATCGGAATTGTAATATCCTTTTGAAGCATTAAACTTTCATTACCTATGTAATAGAGTTCTTCATTAAATTTTGCTTCTGCGCCTAAACCAGTGATACTTAAGAAAGAATCGATAGCAACACTTTTAGTATCTAACTCTTTTAAATAAGCTACAATTGCTTCTGCAATAGGATGTTCTGACTGTGTTTCTATCGCCAAAACTACTTTTTGTAATTCGGTGGATGAAGTGTTTTTATCCCAAATTAAATCGGTTACTTTTGGTTTCCCTTCTGTTATAGTACCTGTTTTATCTAAAATTAAAGTATCAATTTTATATGCTGTTTCTAGCGCTTGTGCGTCTTTAATTAAAATTCCTTGCTGTGCTCCTTTTCCTATTCCTACCATTAAAGCTGTTGGCGTTGCCAAACCTAGCGCACACGGACAAGCAATTATTAGAACCGTAATTGGCGTTAGTAATGCGTACGTTAATGATGGTTCTGGACCTAATAAATACCATAAAACAGCAGTAATTAAAGCCAAACTAATTACAACCGGAACAAAAATTCCTGCAATTTTATCTGCCATTTTTTGAATGGTTGGTTTGCTAGATTGCGCTTCTTCTACTAATTTAATTATTTGAGAAAGCAAAGTTTCATCACCAATTTTATTGGCAATAATTCTTAAAGATCCTTTTTGATTAATGGTACCAGCAAACACTTTACTTCCTTTTATTTTTTCAACAGGAATCGGTTCTCCAGAAATCATGCTTTCATCAATAAAAGAGATTCCTTTTTTTACTTTTCCATCTACAGGAATTTTATCTCCTGGTTTTAAAATGATCAGTTCTCCTTTTAAAATTTCATCATACGTAATTACTTTTTCTTCTCCATTTCTAATAGCTGTTACTTTTTTAGGTTGTAAACCCATTAATTTCTTAATGGCTGAAGATGTTTTACTTTTTGCTTTTTCTTCAAAAAAACGTCCTAATAGAATTAAGGTTATAATAATTACTGCCGATTCGAAATACACATGCGGCACAAGTCCTTTACTTAAAAAATATTGCGGATTTATGGTATTAAAAACACTGAATAAAAATGCAATTCCGGTACTTAATGCCACAAGTGTATCCATATTTGTGGAAAACTTCTTTAACCTTTTCCAAGCAATCGTATAAAATTCTGATCCACTATAAAATAAAACAGGCAGTGCAAGTAGCATCATAATCCAGTTTTCATAAGGTATTTTTCCCATAAGAAACATAGACATGATAAAAATAGGTACAGAAAATATAGCAGCGAAAATCAACTTCCTTTTAAGGGAAATCAATCTTTTTTTCTCTAATATTTCAAACTCCTTTTTAGTGTCTTTCCTATTTCCTGTAATTAGTTTAAAACCTATTTCCTTTACTTTTTTAGAAATTGTTTCAAGTGAAATAGTATTTTCATCGTACTTTATGGTTACCGATTGATTTGGGTAATTTACAGCAACTTCCAAAATCCCTTTCTGTGGTTTTAAATAAGATTCTATACTAATTGCACACGACGCACAAGTCATTCCAGCTACTTTATATTGTTCTTTCATGCTATCATCAATTTATTGTATCACAAAAATACAGTTACTGTTTGCATAAAAGGTTACACAATTCCTACTATCATTTGTATAATTATGCCATAATGATTTTTAACTTTAAAGACTATCTAACGGTTGATGATTGGGGTCTTTCATCTTTTTAAACTGAGAAGGAGACATGCCTGTTTCTTTTTTAAACTGAGCAGAAAGGTGTGCCACACTGCTATAATTCATTTGAAAGGCAATTTCCGATAACGTATATTCTTTGTAAAAAAGAAGTTCTTTTACGTGTTCTATTTTTTGCTTTAAAATAAATTTCTCAATAGTAATTCCTTCTACAGAAGAAAAAAGTCTGCTAAGAGAAGCATATTCATGTTGTAATTTATCAGCAATATAATCAGAAAAATTAATGGTTAAAGGTTCTTTAGAATGATGAATTTGAGCTACAATTAACGCTTTTATCTGAGTAATCATTTTTTGACTTTTATCTTCTAAAAGTTCAAAACCTCTTTCCTTTAAACGTGCACTCAACAATAATTTTAGCGTATTATTTATTTCTAAATTACTTTCTAATTTACCTAATTGAATATCCTTAACAGATATTTTTAAATCTTCACAAATTTCTTTTACCACGTCAATACAACGTGGGCAAACCATGTTTTTAATGTAAATAACGTTTGTTTTCATTTTAAAAATTTTAATAAATATTACTGAGGTTTATTATTGGTTTGTAAAGTTTCTTAAATCTTTATTCGCACCATAAATTACTAAAATATCATTTTCATCAAGAACAGTATCTGGTGCAATAACACCTTGTACTTGTTCTTCATTTCTAGATCTTCCTACAACTGTTTTTACTTTTGTTTTTTTAATGGTAGTTAAGGCTAAGATATTATACTTTCTACGCAACTGAATTTCTTTAATACTGCTACCAATGTATCTTGTAGGAATATTTACTTCTATAATACTAAAATCTGCACTTAACTCAAAAGAATCTACCACGTTTGTTAAACATAATTTTTTTGCCCATCGTTCTGCAGATTCTTCTTCCGGATGCACAATTTCTTCAATACCAATGGCATTTAAAACTTTTTCGTGTAAAGGATTAATTGCTCTACTAATTAAGCGTTTTACTTGCAAATTTTTAAACAAAGCGGTTGTCATTACATTGGCACCTTGGTCTTGGCCAAAGGCAATAATAACAATATCTGTATCACTTAAAGGGAGCCCAGAAACAGTAGATTCATCTGTAGAATCCATACAAATAGTATGTGAAATTCTTTCTTTATACATTTCTACTTTTGCCATATTACTGTCTATTCCTATAACTTCATTTCCTTGCGTTGTTAATTTCTCAGCTAAAGGCCCTCCAAAATTTCCTAGTCCTACAATAATATACTTCATAATTTTAGTTTATTGTTATTTCTTCGCTTGGATAGCGATAATTTTTATGTTTAATTTTTTTGAAAACCGCTACCATTATAGAAAGCATACTTACTCTTCCAATAAACATAATAGCAATTACAACTATTTTACTTGCCGTACCCAGACTTGCTGTAATACCTAAACTTAACCCTACGGTACTATATGCAGAAAAACTTTCGAAAGCGATGTTTAATAATTTTAATTCGGGGTTAAATATGGTAATAAGCATAACTCCCAAACCTATTATAATTAATGAAAGTGCTATAGTGGCAAATGCTCTTTTTACCGAAATATCGGCAATTTCTCTTCGATATACTTCTATTCTATTTTTACCTTTTGCAAGACTTAATATATTTAAAATTGCAATGGCAAAAGTACTGGTTTTAATTCCACCTCCGGTGGATGCAGGAGAAGCCCCAATCCACATTAATAAAAAAGTAATCATTATGGTAGGTGATGCCAAAGCATTTAGGTCTACAGAGTTAAAGCCTGCCGTTCTTGGTGTTGTAGCAATAAATAAAGCATTTACCATTTTTCCAAAAAGAGAGTGTTCTTCTAAAGTATTGTGGTATTCTATAATAAAGAAAAGTATAAATGCAATAGAGGTAAGTGATAAAGTGGTTATTAAGTTAATGCGGCTATTAATTTTTAAAATCCAAGGTTTATACCTTTTTCTGTAAGATTGAAATTTAAAAAAATTTAAAATTACGTGTTTTAAATAATTTAAAAGATTTACAACAATAGGAAACCCTAAACTACCTAAAAAAAAAGTAGCAATAATAACCAGTTGTAGCGGGTAATTAAAACGAAAACCAACTTGGTAAATACTATTACTTAATGTAGAAAAACCAGCGTTACAAAAAGCAGAAATAGCATGAAAAATGGAGAAAAATGATTTGTCTGCAAAATTGGTAATTAATTGATCTCCTAAAGAAATATAAATAAGCAAAGCTGCACTTAACTCTACCGTTGCAGTAATTACAATAATATTTTTTAAGGTATTAAAAACTCCACCAATTCTTTGTGAGTTTGTCATTTCACTTAAAGTTAGTTGATTTTCATAAGTACTACCTCCTTTAAAAAAATAACTAAAATAACTGGCAAAAGTTAAAATACCTAAACCACCAATTTGAATAAGAACAAGGATAATAGATTGACCAAATACTGTAAAATAAGTTCCTGTATCTACCACAGATAAACCGGTAACACAAACAGCACTTGCAGACGTAAATAAAGCATTTATAAAAGACAAACCACTGTGTGTTGCTTTTGGCAACATTAACAATAAACTACCTAAAAAAATAATGATTAAAAAACTTAAAATAAATAACTGAGCAGGATTCAAGTAAATTCTTTTCAAATTTAATTTCAGTTCAGAAAATTCTCTAATAAATGATAAAATAACAGCTAAAACAAGCCACAACGGATTTTCTAAAACTAAATCTGTTTGAAAAGCTTCTCCTACAAATAAATACATATAAAAGATGCCTAACGAATACACCACAGAAAGTAAATCAAATACTGCTACATTTCTTTTTAAGAGATGCGGACTCGCAAAATATCTTACAAAAGTAGCCATTAAACCTAAAGCAATTACAACAAAATAGAACCCATCTATAATTTGTTGTACTAATATACTTTGATCAAAACCAAAATGAAATATAAAGGCAAACAGTCCTAAAACACTTGCCCAAAATGCAATTTTATATATTTTTTTGTAAGCAAAATTCATTAAGTAAAAGTAATCTACCTAATTAATATTTTTATTAAAATTTAAAAGTTTTTTAACCAATAAGATATGTTCTAATAATTCTAAAAGAATATTGTTTTCTTATATATATAACGTCTTTAATTTGCGTTATTAGTTATTATAACACCTGTTTTTTCATAAAATAATTAAATGTATTCTACCCAATACTAAATTTAATAAAGAAAATAACCATCAAAAGCAATAAAAAACATTTAGCTACTACAAATTTTATATTTTTTAGGCAGCATAGTAATTTGTTCTAGAGAAAAAACACCTTTTTAAAAATAAATTCAAGATTAATTTCTTGTACTCTCTTTTTAAATCTCAATAGAAAAAAAGCGCTATTTTAATTCTAATTTTATGTAATTTTGAATCCATCGTTAATTTTTATATTATTGAAGTCGATTAACAAAATTGATTTCTATTTAAGAAGAGAAATCTTTTAATAAAATTTTATATTTCTTAAAATAATATAACAACAAATAATTAAAAAACAACTATTTGTCACATTTCATAGACGTCATACTACCTATTCCTATCCAGAAAACATTTACGTATTCTGTTACAGAAGATGAAGCTAATTTTCTAAAAAAAGGAATGCGTGTTGCAGTTTCTTTTGGAAAATCTAAAATGTATTCTGCTTTAGTTTTAAACATTCATAAAACTAGGCCTGTTTTGTATGAAGCCAAAGAAATTCATCAGATTTTAGATGAAGTTCCTTTGGTAAATGAATTACAATTAAAACATTGGCAATGGATTTCTAATTATTATGTATGTTCTTTAGGTGATGTGTATAGAGCTGCTTTGCCTTCTGCCTTTTTGTTAGAAAGCGAAACCATTATCAATAAAAATGAAGATTTTTCTGATGATGCTATTTTAGCAGATGATGAGTTTTTAATTTTTGAAGCTTTACAACATCAATCTCAATTAACCATTCATCAAGTAATTGCTATTTTAGGAAAGCAAAAAGTAATGCCTATAATAAACTCTTTAATCAAAAAAGAAGCAATTATAATTAAAGAAGAAATTTACGAACAGTACAAACCAAAACTGGTGAAATATGTTCGTTTACATGCAGATTATTCTTCGGATGATTCTTTAGGTAAACTATTAGAAGAATTATCTAGAGCAAAAAAACAACGGGAAGCTGTTTTAGGTTATTTTCAATTATCTACTTCTAAAAAACCAATAAAAGCAAAAGATTTAGAAGAAAAAGCAACTGTTTCTGCTACCATTTTAAAATCTTTGGTTGATAAAAATATTTTTGAATTTTACCACATTCAAACAGATAGAATTGAGTTTAATGGAGACACCAATGATTTAAAAGTGCTAAATGAATTTCAAGAAAAAGCACTTTCAGAAATTAAGGAAACCTTTAAAGAAAAAGACGTTACACTTTTACACGGAATTACAAGTTCTGGTAAAACGGAGGTATATACAAAGTTAATTCAAGAAGTATTAGACCAAGGTAAACAAGTAGTATTCTTGTTGCCAGAAATTGCATTAACTACGCAAATAATTACACGTTTACAGTTTTATTTTGGAGAACAAATTTCTGTTTTTCACTCTAAATATTCTATGAATGAACGTGTAGAAGTTTGGAATAATGTTTTAGAAAACAAACCAAAAGCACGCATTATTTTAGGGGCTCGTTCATCTATCTTTTTACCTTTTTCTAATTTAGGTTTAATTGTGGTTGATGAAGAACACGAAACTTCTTATAAACAATTTGAGCCTTCACCTAGATACAATGCACGAGATTCTGCTATTGTTTTAGCAAAACTTCATAATGCTAAAATCTTATTGGGTTCTGCTACTCCATCTATAGAAACCTATTTTAATGCACAACAAAATAAATATGGTTTAGTTACATTAAATCGTCGTCATGGAAATGTACAATTACCAAAAATAGAATTAATAGACGTAAAGGAAAAGCAGCGAAAAAAGGAAATGACTGGTCATTTTTCTGATCGTTTGCTAAAACTAATTCAGGAAGCTTTAGACTTAAAAGAACAAGTAATTTTGTTTCAGAATAGACGTGGGTTTTCACCAGTGGTAGAATGTAATACTTGTGGAGTATCACCAGAATGCCCAAATTGTGATGTCAGTTTAACCTATCATAAATTTAGACACGAACTGCGTTGTCATTATTGTAACTATCAAAGATCCATGCCAAATAGTTGTGGTGCTTGTGGTAGCAACACTTTAGACAATAAAGGTTTTGGAACCGAGCAAATTGAATTAGAATTAACAGCCTTATTTCCCGATTTTAAAATTGGAAGAATGGATTTAGATACCACTCGTGGAAAATATGGGTATCAAAAAATAATTGGTGCTTTTGAAGCCAAAGAAATAGATGTTTTAGTGGGAACGCAAATGCTTTCTAAAGGGTTAGATTTTGAGAATGTAACATTAGTTGGCATTATAAATGCAGATTCTATGTTAAATTTTCCAGATTTTAGAGCACATGAACGCGCGTATGATATGATGGTGCAAGTTTCTGGAAGAGCAGGAAGAAGTAAAAAACAAGGAAATGTAGCCATACAAACCTACAACCCTCATCATAAAATATTGCAGCAAGTATCTACTACAAGTTATGCCGAAATGTATAAAGAACAATTGCAAGAACGCTGGCAATATAAATATCCGCCTTATTATAGGTTGATAAAAATCACCCTAAAACACAAAGATTATAACAAAGTTGATAGTGGTGTAAATTGGCTTTTTAAAGCATTGTCTAGTTCTTTTGGTGAAAACGTTTTAGGCCCAACTGCACCAGCTGTTTCTAGAGTTAGAAACCAATATATTAAGAATATTGTCATTAAAATTCCGCCAAAACAAAATTTAGCACAAACAAAAAAACAACTTCAAAAGATAAAAGATACTTTTGAAGCTGTTAAAGATTTTAGACCTATCCGATTTATTACGGATGTGGATGCGTATTGATTTAGTTGGCAGTGTTCAGTTGCCAGTGCACAGTCTCAGTTTCCAGTAAGAAGCTAACCGCTTTCGCTAGCGAGAGCGTCCCGCTCGTGAAGACTCCGGTACAATTTTGTCTTTAATTTTAAAACTCGCTCATAACGATACGAGCGTTTATGTGAGTATTAATTAGTTGGCAGCACTCGTCTCAGTTTTCAGTTACAAGCTAACTGCCTACTGCAACTGAAAACTGCAAACTTTTTTAGTAATTTCTATATTTTTTCGTTTCTTCAAAAACGTGTTCTAATATTTTTTGATCTTTTTCATCAAAAATCATATCTCTACGCTTCATAACCACTTCTGCCACTTCAAAAACTTTATTGGTTTTATATTCTGTAAATCCAGAAGCGCCTCCCCAACTAAAAGACGGAATAAAATTCCTTGGAAATCCACTACCAAAAATATTAGCACTTACACCAACTACCGTACCTGTATTAAACATAGTGTTAATACCACATTTAGAGTGATCTCCCATCATTAAACCACAAAACTGTAAGCCTGTTTTGGCAAAACGACCAGTTTCATAATCCCATAATTTTACTTCTGCATAGTTATTTTTAAGATTAGAGTTATTAGTATCTGCACCTAAATTACACCATTCTCCTATTACCGAATTTCCAAGATAACCATCGTGTCCTTTACTTGAATATGCAAATAAAACAGCATTACTTATCTCACCACCTACTTTACAATAAGGTCCTAAAGTGGTTGCTCCAAATATTTTTGTCCCTAATTTTACAACGGCATTTTCACACATAGCAAAAGGTCCTCTAATTGCAGAATTTTCCATAACAACAGCATCTTTACCAATATAAATAGGCCCTGTAGATGCGTTTAAAGTTGCAAAAGTAATTTCTGCTCCTTCTTCTATAAAAATATTTTCTTTATTCAAATACCTTGTACCTTCTGGTATAGGTTCCGATTCTCTTCCTTCTGTAATTAAATCGAAATCTTGTTGAATGGCTTTTTCATTTAAAGAAAAAATATCCCACGTGTTTTTAACTTGTATTAAATCTTCATCAAACTCAATTTGAGTATACTCATCAAAATTCACTTCTTCTTGAGAATCTGAAGTAAAAAAAGCAATGACATCATCACCTTTAAAAATAGCTTCATTTTTTGATAAATTTTTTACTTTTTCAATCAAATTTTCAGTCGGACAAAAAGAGGCGTTGATTAAAATATTTTCTTCCATTTCTACCATCGGATATTTTTCTTCTAAATATTCCTGAGTAATAGTTGTGGTTGTTAAACCTAAATATTTTTCCCATTTTTCTCTAATGGTTAATATTCCTATTCTAATGTCTGCAACTGGTTTTGTATATGTAAAAGGTAATAGAGCGTTTCTAACATCTCCATCAAATAGAATATAATTCATTTTTTCTTTTTAAAAGTGGCACAAATTTACTTTAAAATGAGCATAAAAAATACGAATTGTATTAATTACAGTTCCTTTTTATCAACTCTTAAATAAAATAGCACTTTTTTTATGCTATTCTAAAACATTATTTATTCTAATATTAACATATCATAAAATTTAGGTGCTACTTTTATATAAAATTCTGTAAATGGAAGTATATTTTAACTTCAAAAATTGTTTTCTTAATATTATTTATCAAAAATCACTAAAAAATGTATTTTAAAAGTTCTTTTAAATTAAAATACCGCCACAAGTAATCATATAATTTTACACCTTTAATAATAAAGAATCCATAATAATTACTTCATTAAACTAATAAATACCTAATAATAGATAATAAGTACTCTTTTTTATTTAAGAGCGTAAATAAAATGATATTTTAGCTTTATTAGAAACAAAAATAGGCAACGATAATATTTAAGTTATAGAAGGCCTATTCTTATAAGCTTAAAACTAAATTATGACTAAACAATTTAAATACATTAAAGAATCGCAAGTAAAGATTATGGAGTTAATGAAACCATCCAACTCTAATTTTAGTGGTAAAATTCATGGAGGTTATATTTTAAATTTGATGGATCAAATTGCTTTTGCTTGTGCTTCTAAACATTCTGGAAATTACTGTGTAACAGCTTCTGTAAATAAAGTAGATTTTTTAAATCCTATTGAAGTTGGTGAGTTGGTTACCATGAAAGCTTCTATTAATTTTACTGGTAGAACCTCTATGGTAGTTGGTTTACGTGTAGATTCTGAAAACATTAGAACTGGAGAAACAAAACATTGTAATTCTTCTTATTTTACAATGGTAGCAAAAGATGATGATGGAAAAAGTACTCCAGTACCAGGTATTATCTTAACAACAAAAGACGAAGTAAGACGTTTTGCCAGAAGTATTACTAGACAAAATGAAGGAAGAAATAGAACATCTCGTTTTCATAGTAAAGTTTTTAAAGTAGATGAATACATTCACTTATTAGAAGAAAGCAATGCTAAAATTGACTTAAAATAAGATTTTACTTGTTCTATAGACATATAAAAGAGCTATGCTAAGAGACTCAAAAAATATTAATCTTAGATTATTACTTTTGTAAAATAAAAAAACCGAGTAAAATTAATTTTACTCGGTTTTTTTATATCTTAAAATGTGTTTATCTTCTACTATAATTAGGCGATTCTTTAGTAATAACAACATCATGAGGGTGACTTTCATTAATTCCGCTTGCGGTAATTCTTACAAATCGTCCTGTTTCTTTTAATGTTTCTATATCTTTTGCTCCACAATATCCCATTCCTGCACGTAAACCTCCAATAAATTGGTGAATACTTTCAGATAATTCTCCTTTATAAGGAACACGACCTACAATACCTTCTGGAACTAGTTTTTTAAGATCATCTTCTACATCTTGAAAATATCTATCTTTAGAACCTTGTTTCATCGCTTCTACAGATCCCATACCTCTATAAGACTTAAATTTTCTTCCTTCGTAAATAATAGTTTCTCCTGGAGACTCTTTTGTACCGGCTAATAAAGAACCTAACATTACAGAATCTGCTCCGGCAGCCAATGCTTTAGGAATATCTCCTGTATAACGAATTCCACCATCTGCAATTACTGGTACGCCACTTCCTTTAATAGCTGCGGCAACTTCTAATACTGCAGAAAACTGAGGAAAACCAACTCCTGCAACAATTCTGGTAGTACAAATAGAACCTGGTCCAATACCAACTTTTACGGCATCTGCTCCTGCTTCTACTAAATATTTAGCTGCTGCACCTGTTGCTATATTACCAACAACTACATCTAATTCTGGAAACTTAGCTTTTACTGCTTTTAAAACCGTTACCACACCTTTTGTATGTCCGTGAGCGGTATCTATAATTACAGCATCTACGCCTGCATTTACTAAAGCTTCTGCTCTATCTACTGCATCTGCAGTAACACCTAAAGCAGCTGCAACTCTTAATCTACCAAAAGAATCTTTGTTAGCAATTGGCTTTTGAGTTACTTTGGTAATATCTCTAAAAGTAATTAATCCTTTTAATTTGTAATCTTCATCAACAATTAAAAGCTTTTCTATTTTATAATTCTGAAGAATTTTTTCTGCATCGCTTAAAGAAGTTCCAACAGCTGCAGTTACTAGATTTTCGCTAGTCATTACATCTACAATTGGTCTTTGGCTATCATGCTCAAAACGCAAATCTCTATTGGTAACAATTCCTTTTAAAATACCGTTGTCATCAACAATAGGAATTCCTCCAATACCATGTTCTTTCATGTTTGCTTTCGCTTCAGAAACTACAGCAGTTAAAGGCAAAGTAACCGGATCTATAATCATTCCGCTTTCTGCACGTTTTACTTTTCTAACTTCTTTGGCTTGTTGCTCAATAGTCATGTTTTTATGTAAAACACCAATACCGCCTTCTCTTGCAATAGCAATAGCCAATGCAGATTCTGTAACGGTATCCATTGCTGCTGATGCAATAGGAACGTTGATTGTAATATTTCTTGTAAATTTTGTTTGAATACTTACTTCTCTTGGAAGTACTTCGGAAAAGGCTGGGACTAAAAGAACGTCATCGTATGTTAACCCTTCTCCTAAAATTTTGTTGTTGTGTGCTGTCATGTTGCAATTAAGGTATAATTGCGTGCAAATTTACAATTAATATCTCAATTTTATACTAAAAATAACTTAGTATCTATAATAATAACAATTAATTCACATAAAAAATTATTCTTATTTATTCTAAATAAGGTTTGCGTAACTGCAATTGAATTGTATATTTGCTCCAAAAAAACAACCTATTTAAAACAAGTCTAAATAAACTTAACCAAATGAAATTCAATTTTACAAAGCTTACATTACTCTTATTTACATGTATTTTAACTATTTCTTGCTCTAGTAATGACGCAGAAGAAGAAATGATAACAAAAGAATTTACAAATGCAGATTTTATAACAAACTACACAACTATTGCTGCTGCAAATTATGCAGACACGTATAACACAGCGGTAGTTATGCAAACAAAAATTAATGAATTTATTGCAAATCCGTCTATTACAACTTTAGCAGATGCCAGAAAATCTTGGTTACATGCAAGAGATTTTTACGGACAAACAGAAGCGTATAGAGTAGCAAACGGACCTATTGATAATGAAAAACTAACGGTTGCAGAAGGATTTTTAGCTACAGAAGGAAGAATTAATGCATGGCCTTTAGATGAAGGTTTTATTGATTATGTTTCTGATAATATAGGTGGAAATATTCAAAACGGATTAATTGGAAATACTTCTTTTACTATAACTGCCGATAATCTTATCAATAAAAATGAAGATATAGATGCAGATGATATTGCTACTGGTTGGCACGCAATTGAGTTTTTACTTTGGGGACAAGATTTAAACTACGATCCTATCAATCAAACTACAGATAATTATGCGGTTTCTGGAGATAGACCTTTTACAGATTATACAACGGCAGACTTTGCAGACAGAAGAGCTACTTATTTACAAGTTGTTACCGATTTATTGGTAAACGATTTAAATGATTTAAACAATACGTGGAAAGTTGGAGGAACTTACAGAACAACTTTTGAAGCTTTAAGCGAAGAAGTTGCACTAAAAAACATCTTAAATGGAATTGGTTTTATCTCTAACGGAGAAGTTGCGCAAGAAAGAATTTATGCAGCTATTGATGAAGGTCAAGAAAATGAACATTCTTGTTTTTCTGACAATACAAACCAAGATATGTGGGCAAATGTACACGGTATAAACAATATTATTATTGGTAGTTATACCACAGAAAGTGGTGCTATAATTTCTGGTGCTTCTTTAATAACATTAGTAAAGCAAAACAACAACGCTTTTGGAACTACTTTAGAAACAAAAGCAGATGACACTATTTCTAAATTAAATACTTTATTAGGTTTAGGTAAGAATTTTGATGAAATTATTAGCGAAGAAAATTTAACTTCTGGTGGTCCTGCTAATGATTTGGCTTTAGCTTTAGTAGAACAAAGTCATGCAATTTCTGATGCAGCTAATGCATTAGGGGTTACTATTACAGTTGGTGGATAATTATAGTAAAACGTATTAATTTTTTAATAAAACTGAAGACTTTAGGGGCTTCAGTTTTCTCTATTTTATAAATAAAAGCAAATGAAATATTTTTATTGTATTTTAATATTCATGTTTTTTTCTTGTAATTCTGATGGACTTTCAGATGAAGAGTACATTAATATTGAGTATGAATTAGGTGAAGAAAACTTAGTTTCAGAATTATCTATAGAAGCTTTTACAGCAGAAAAAGCTTTTGGAACGAGTATCCCTGGTTTAATCGGTTTAGAATCTGCTTTCTTTGGCATTGGTAATGCTATGTTTGAGCAAAGTTGGGTTTCTGCACCTGCAACCACCACTTCTAGAGATGGTTTAGGTCCTATTTTTAATGCGAGAGCTTGTGCTTCTTGTCACTCTAATGACGGAAGAGGAAAACCAGTATTAGAAAATAATGCAAGTTCTCAAGGATTTTTAATCCGTTTAAGTGCTGGTAATGATCCTATAAATGGACCAATTGATTTCCCTAATTATGGCGGACAATTACAAGATAATTCTAATTTAGGTATTACTAAAGAAGGAACTATTAATGTAAGTTTCCAAACAATTACAGGCACCTATCCAGACGGAGAAACGTATGAATTAAGAAAACCAACCTACACAATTGTAAATGAAAATTATGGTAGTTTACAGCATGTAAAACAATCTGCTCGTGTTGGGGCACAAGTAATTGGTTTGGGTTTTATAGATGCTTTAAGCGAAGCTAGTATTTTGGAAAACCAAGATATTAATGATTTAGATGGTGATGGAATTTCTGGTAAAGCAAACTATGTTTGGAATGTTAAAGAAAAGAAAACTACCATTGGTAAATTTGGATGGAAGGCCAACCAACCCTCTTTAGAACAACAAGTAGCAGCCGCTTTTAGTGGAGATATGGGATTAACAACGTCTTTATTTCCTGATGAAAATTGCCCTAATGGTTTAGATTGCAGCAAATTAAATAATGGAAATAATGTTGGTGAAACGGTAGAAGTTACCGATACTCAAATGAGCAGAATAATGGTGTATCAAGCTGCTATTTCTGTCCCTAAAAGAAGAGATTATAAAACTCTTGATGTTTTAGAAGGAAAACAATTATTTAATGATTTGGCATGTGTTACTTGCCACGTAAACAACTTTACAACTGGTAATGATTATTCTTTATTAACACAATTAGAAAATAGAACGATTAGACCTTATTCAGATTTTTTGTTACATGATATGGGTGATGAACTTGCAGACAATAGAGCCGATTTTTTAGCCAACGGAAACGAATGGAGAACACAACCTCTTTGGGGTTTAGGTTTAATAGAAACGGTAAACAATCATACTTTTTTATTACACGATGGTAGAGCTAGAAATATAGAAGAAGCTGTATTGTGGCACGGTGGCGAAGCTGAAAGTGCTAAAAATAACTTCAAAAATTTATCAAAAGAAAAACGAGAACAAGTCCTTAAATTTTTAAACTCTTTATAAAATTATGAAAAAAAATATTTTATTATTTCTTTCTACAATCCTTTTAATAATGTCTTGTAGCAAAGAAAGTGACAACTCAACATCTGCAATAGATCTTTTTCACGAAGAATATTATAATGCAAATATACTTCCGTCTTTAAATAATTTTAAAGCAGAAATTACAAAACAAATTGAATTAACAGAAGCTTTTCAAACAAATACAACGCAAGAAAACTTTACGTTATTACAAGAACAATGGTTAAATGCTGCAAGTTCATTTTCTAAAACTAGAGTTTATAATGTGGTAGATGTAAAATCGCTTTATTTTGATATTATCATTTACAATTTTCCTGTAAATGAAACATTGATTGAAAAAAATATTGCTGAGAAAACAAATTTTGACACCACTTATATAGAAAATAGTAGCACCGTTTCTAAAGGTTTAGCAGGAATAGAATATTTACTTTTTGATAAAGAAAGCGTAAAAAACAGCCTTACATTATTGCAAGAAGATACTTTTAGGGTAGATTATTTGTTATCAATTACACAAGAAAATTTAAGACAGATAAATAAATTAATCGATTTTTGGGAACAAGGCTACAAGGAAACTTTTAAGAGTTACAAAAGTTTGTCTTGCGTAGAAAATGCACGTTGTTTGGCTTTTAATCAACTCATAAATATAATAGATATTATTAGAGTTACTAAAATTGGTAAACCTGCAGGCTTAGAGAAATCTCCTAATACAGATTTAAGTATTTTAGAAGCTTATAGAAGTAGAAGTTCTTTAAAATTAATTAAAAGTTCTTTAGAAGAAGTACAGAAAGCATATGCAACAAGTAGTGTCAATTTTGCAAATATTGTTGATGAAATAGCAGGTTCTTCAGAAATATCTACAGAAATAGACAATAACTTTAACTCCGTTTTTACTAATATTGATGCTATTGATGGAGATTTATATACTGCAATTTCTAATGGAGATAAAAGTGTAGCAACATTACATGCTTCTTTAGCTACTTTATTGCAATATTTCTCTGTAGATGCTGCGAGTACTTTATCTGTAAATATTTTACCAACAGATAATGATGGTGATTAATACCAAATAAATATCCTTCGAAAAAAACAATTTAAAATCATTCAACAAAAAAAGAGGCTTTCTAAAAAGTAATAAATCTTGTCATGCGGAACTTGTTTCAGTATTTTAATTTACTGAACATCAAAATTCAAAAGAATCTGAAATAAATTCAGATTGACAAAAACTCACTTTTTAGAGAACCTCTTTTTTATATCAATAAATTTAATAAAAGTTGCCTTTTTAAAACTTAAATTCTAAAGTAACATAATAATTTCTTGGTGACGATGGAATAATTCCCGGACCAGGATACCCCGTTGCTCTACGTGTAAAATAACTATTGTCTAAAAGATTATTTACACCCGTTTCTAGCTTCATAAATTTAAATTTATAAGAAGCAGAAAAGTCTAAAATATCATAGGCAGGTATTTCTCCTGTAACTCCGCTAATACTTCCTCCAGATGCATTTGTAGCATCAGAAAACTGACTTGATAAATAAGAATATTGAATACTTGCTAAAAAGTCTTTGTACCCAAAACGTGCACCTGTTTTTATATTGATCTTTGGTATAAACTCTACTTCGTTCCCTTCTACTCCATTAATTTCAGATTTTGTGTATTCTGATGTTATAAAAGAAGAATTTATAAAGTAATTTAACACATAATCAGAATTATTAGTAAACAGTTTTTTTAGGTTAAAATCTATCAAACTTTCAACTCCTAAAATTCTTGCATCACCAATATTTGCTCTTTCTGCTTTACCATCATCTCTTGTATAAATATTAATTCTATCATTATAAAACAACCCAAAAACATTGGCGTCATAAGAAAAGAAGTTTTTGTAATTACCACGAAAACCTGCATCAATTGTAAAACCATTTTCGTCAGAAATATCTGGCGAAATTTCAAAAGCAGGATTTGCCGTACTAATATCAGAAAAAGTTACGGAACGGTAATTTTGAGAAATATTACCGTAAAACTCCGTGGTATTATTCAGTTTATAACTTGTTCCCAATCCTAATAAAGCAAATGTTCTTTCGTTAGAATCTTCCACGTCATCTATACTTTCATCTATTTTATTTCCTGCAGCATCAAACTTAAACTCTTTAACAATCTCATCTCTTTTTGTATTGATATACTCCAATCTAAAACCTGGTGTAATTGATAGTTTATCATTTATATACATAATGTTTTCACCAAATAAAGACACATTCAAATTAGGGAATTTACTATCCGATTGCCTCGGATAATCTGGAGATTCATCTAAATACATCTTAAAATCGGCATCCGAACCATCAGATCCAGGACCTTGCATATTGGTATTGTTTGCTTTATAAAACTTGGTACCAATCAAAAAAGTAGATTTTTTATCAAACAAGGTATAATCACTAACCAAACGCGACTCAAAACCAAAGTTTTTGAAAGTACCTTTTATCAAGTCTCTTTCATCTCCAGAATCTGCTTGACTTACTCTATTTGTTCTAAATCCTAAGGCATCTCTAGACGCATCTAAACCAAAGAAATTAAAAGAAAAATTGGTTTTATCAGAAAAAGCATGTTCCCATTTTAGATTGTATAAAAACCATTTTACCTGAAACCAATTACGCGCTCTATTACTCTGTAAAGGATCTTCATTAAACATTCTATCTGTTAAACCACCTGCTTGTTGTGCTAAATATTTTAACACGGTAACTTCTGCAGACAACTTACTTTTATCGTTAATTTTATAGCCTAAATGTGCAAATACATTGGTAGATTCAAATTCTGAATTCGGTCTAAATCCGTCTCCTTTTTTATAATTTACATACGTGTAATAACTAAACTTTCCGTGTGTGTTACTCAAACTGGTAAAGTTGGTGTACAAACCGTAACTTCCAACAGTATTTCTAAAAACAATTTCTTGGTTTTCGGTTGGTTTCTTGGTTACAAAATTTACCAAACCACCAAATTGCGTTCCGTATTGCAAAGAAGCTGCACCACGAATTACTTGTATTTCATCTAACCCTTCACTTGCTGGAGTGTAATAACTTTCTGGATATCCTAAAACATCTGCGCTAATATCATATCCATTCTGACGTGTATTAAAATTAGCGGTTCTGTTAGGATCTAAACCTCTACCACCAATATTTAACTGCAAACCGGCATCATCATTCTGATAAATATTTAAACCTGCAACTTGATTAAAAATCTGACGCGCATTATTTGTTGATAAAGCTGCCGCAGATTGATTCACCAAAACGACTTCTGTTTTTTTACCTGCAAAAATAGAAGTTCCTTCTACATCTTTCAATCTTTTTAACTCAAAGACCTTACGTTTTCTGGCTTTTATTTCAATTTCTGATAATTCTTCTGAGAACGAGTTTAAAACAATTTTCACATCATTATAGGCATCAGAATTTAAAACAGTTCTATTTACTCTAAAATTATCAGTATAAAATACAAGAGAAACTGTTTCTTTATCAACCGAAAAAGAAAATTTTCCTAATGCGTCTGTTTGTGTTAATAATCCGCCAGATTCATTATAGATTTCTACATTTTTTAAAGCTTTATTCCCATCAGAAACTACGGTTCCAGATACTTTATATTGACTGTAAATTGCCGTTTGTAATAAGGTAAGAATGATAAAAATGATTCTAAATTTCATATACTTAAATTCCTTTAATTTTTATTTTTGATGAAAACGGAATAATCCAATCTTTGTGTTTAAAGCTTTCTTTTTGTTGATACAAATCTACCTTTGGGTTGATGAATCTTGTACTTAATCGTCCGTTTAAGGCGACGTAACTTTCTGCAAAAATAGCAATATTTTTATGTCCCTGACTTTTAAAATGATCGCCCAAATAATGCACGTATTCTAAAATAAAATCAGGTTGATAACTCATTTGTTTTTCTTGAAATGTGGTTAAAAAATCTTTATTATCCACCATAAAAGAACGGCCTGTTTTTGTATCTAACACTCTAAAGGTTGTCATTCCTGCTTTTTCCATTAACATAACTCGCCAAGAAAAACGATAACCTTCTTCTGTCCAAAATAATTCTCCCGGATACAATAAAGATCTAAAAGGCATTAGTAATTGAATTATTAAAAACACGCCTAAAATTGGTAAAACCATTTTCCCTTTAAAAGTTGAAAACGTATAGTTTTGATTTAAAACAACACCTCTCGACTGCGCTCTAGGAGATAAATTAGTTCTCGATACAATTTTTCGTTCCTCAAAATCATTCGAACTGACATTTAGGATATATCTTTTTATAAAAGCTATTATTTTCTGATGAAAACCAGCATCAAAAAATATCAATGTAGAAATAATCATCACAAAAGGAAACATACCAATTGGGAACAGAATCCTTGTAAATACATGGAAAAAAACCACTAAAACAAACGCAAAAACTCTTGTTCTTTTGTACAATAATAAAAACGGAATGGTTAAATCATACAACATACCAGACCAACTCATGGCAAAATGAAACCACTCTTGTTGCATAAAAGTATTTCCAATTAAAGGAAAATCATATTTAGATGGCAACCATATTTTTAGAGGCATTGCTCTAAACATCCAATCTGAATTTAGTTTTGCCAAACCTGCATAAAAATACACAACGCCTAAAAGGATTTTAATAATATCAATAGTCCATTTTGGTATGTTTGTATATTTCTTTTTGTTGATTAAATTATCAACAGAAAAAGTAGCATTTGCAGGTAAAAAAATAAGTACAAAACTAAGAACAGTAATAAAATAATAATGGTTTAAATACGTGGTTTTATCCATGAATTCTATATACGTAAAGGATAGAAAAAAGGTAATTATTGCCAATCTATATTTATAACCAAACGCTACAAAAAGAGCAGATAAGCCACAAATAATAAACAGCAAATACGTGTAATTACCTATTGGTTTTATCCAACTGAATCCATAATACGTAAAATGAAACTTTGGTTCTAGATACAATGTTTCAATCCAACCGTTTGCCCAAAAACGCACAATACTAGCAAACATCATAAAACCAAAAAACAAACGAAAAACAGCTAAAGGAGCTTCATTTGTTTGTTCTTTAAAATTGTAATTTAAAAATTTCATCAAAATAAAAAAAACTGAAAAAGTTCTGTACTTATCCTGCAAGGTTTCAAAAACCTTGTAGGTATATTATTTCTATCTTGGTAAACATCTTTTATAAACACCTACAAGGTATAAAAGAAAACCTTCCAGGAGAAAAAATCCGTTCAATAGATTAATATGTATTAATCTCCATCTGCATCAACATAATCTACACTTATATTAAAAGCCTGTAACATATCAACCTTTAATAAAATAACTACTTTTTGTAATTCATCATACGCCATTGTCATTGCAGAATTATCTGTATTAATTTGTGTAGAAAAACTATTGTCTAATTTGTTAATTTCTATATTTGCAAGTCTAAATTGAGTCTTTATACCTGCAACAATATTCCCACCATTTAAAGCTTCTAAATATTGTTGAAAACTAGGACCAACAGTTGAAGAACTGAAATGTTTCCCTTCAAATAAATCTTGAACCGCAGTTAAAGCTTCTAAAGCTAATTCTTTAGAAACATTATTTTTATAAAAACCTTCTACTTTTTCAGGCAAAGGTGTTGCAGAAAAAATACCTGCAGGTATTCCTATTTTATTTGCTCTTAATCCTTTTTCGTAGTAAAAAATATAATCATTAATTAGCATGTTTACAGCACTGTTTACGGTATTAGAAGTACTTGTAACAAAACTATCTCTTTGTGTTTTAAAATCTGAAACGACACTTGTAGTAAGTGTATTCATTTTATTTAAAACGTCTGTAATGTATTTTTTATAATTGTCTTTATTGGTATCTGTAGTGTATTTAGCTAAGATAGTTGCATCAGAATCTGCGACACCATACAATAAATAGTCTAATGCAGGAAAACCTTGTGCATCATGATTATTAGCACTATCTAAATCGTACACTCCATTAGATATATTAGTTTCTACATCTGCAACCGTTAAAGGGTAAATATTCATGTGAAAAGAATATTGAAGCTCGTCTGCTTTACCAATATTAAACATTTCTATATGTTGCCAAGTTTTGTATGCTGTTAACCAAGAAGTTCTTAAAGCGTCTAAATTTACTTGATTTGGAGTTGTAGTAAATGTTTCTCCTGCAGTTTTTAAAGCGGTCATTTTTGAGCTAAAATCATCATAAGCAGGAACTATAATATTATCTGCAATATTTACAAGCATTGCATTTCTATCAAAACTATCTTTTACTTTTGGTTCTCCTTCATCAGAAGAATTACAAGAAGCAAATAAAGTTATGGATATAAAAAGGATACAAAAATTTTTAATCATCTTATTTTTATTAAATCTAAATATAAAGCAAAAATAGTAAAAAGCATTTAAAAAAATACTTTTTACTATTCTTAAAAAGAACTATTAAGGTATTAACTACCTGCCTGTAAAACTGTAAAATTGAATTTAGAAGCTATAGTTTCTGATACCTCATCTAAAGTTGTAGTTGTAACATCCCAAAAACCATTACCAGATTGTAGTGTTTCTAAAATTGTATCTACTTCTGTTTTTGATAAATATGGTTCTGTAGAGTTTGGTTGTCTTGTAAATTGTAAGCTATAAATAAAACCTACTGCTTCTGATAATGCGTGAAAAGCAGCTGCTTCATCTACACTTAAAACAGCTTTACCTTGTTGTAAATAGTAAATACCTCTTACTGCAATAACTTCAGAAATTTTTTCTTTTAAAATTGCTACCTGACGATCTCTAGTTATATAATCTTTATTTACAATTGCTGCCCTACCTAAAGTAAAAGCATTGTAAATATCTGCTGCAATACCTGCAAAATCTTCATCGTCATTAACTCTGCTTAAATATTCATTTAAGAAACTGTCGTTATTTAAAACGGGAGAAGTAGCATCTGCCTCTAAAGCGTATAAATAACCAAAAGCTTCATCCCATTTATGTTCCATGGTGGTGTAGTTATGATCTCCATCTAAAGTTTCATTATCGTTATCTGTTCTATTAGACGCTTCATCTAAAACAGCAGTACTTAAATAATTATTTAAAATTTGATCTACCACTAAAGCTCCAATTAAACCTTTATTAATTGCTTGGTTATACTCTAATCCTTTTGCATTAATATATCTTAAAGATCCACCACCTGCTTGTTGAATTTGACCTGCAACACCTGCAGAAGCATTTACATTCCAATTAGGAAAAACCTCGGTTACTTGTAAAGAAATCCAAGTATCAAATTGTGTTTTTATAGTAGAAGCATCTGTAGAGTTTGCTGCATAAAAATCTGTAGACGCTGCCGTTTTACTTCTAATACTTTTATTTGATTCATTTAAACTTGCTTCAGAAAAATCTAAATTCCCTTCTGAATGGGCAAATTTACTGTTTAAAGAAGTTACTGTTTCTGTAGGTACTTTTAAAGCATCTAACAACTCTTCTCCCATTTTAATTCTTGTCGTTTGGCCACCATAACTTACGGTAGATTCTCCGTTTCTAGAAAAACTATAGCTTGATGGTGAAACTGTTGGGTTTTCATCATCATTACTATTACAAGATATTAATGTTGCTACAATTGCTAACGATAGGATTACTTTTTTCATTTATTTAGATTAATTACAAATAATTTTCCGCAAATATAAAATTGATTTTTACATTGACAAAGTTTATTTAGATTTAATTTAAATAAAACCAACACACAACAAGTAAATACCTAAAAATCAGTTAACAACTTATAAGTTTTCAAAATAAGCAACAACAGCTTTTCTAATATCATAAGCTAATTCCTCTTTTTGGGGAGTATATACAGCAAGTATTTCTTTATTTTCTTTTGATAAAAAAGGAATATCAAACCCTTTTAATAAATAGTCAGAAAAAGCAACCGTATACGTTTTATTTACGTTTAATTCTTCACTTTTAATCATCCACTTCTCACCTACTTTCTCTGCATTATAACGTTGTAAATAAGCGCCGTTGCCTACAGCTAAAACACCATAATCTAAAACACGTTTTAATAGTCTTCCTTTTATTTTAACTTTTAAAACTTCGCCTCCATAGGGCAATACTCTAAAAATATCTACTGCAGTTATATGACCACTTAATTGGTCGTCAATTCTTATAGAACCTCCATTTACCAAAGCACAATCTACTTCATCATTAAACGCAAAAGACATTGCTTTGGTTATTACTAGACCTAAATTTGTTTGTGTACTTCTAATGGGTGTATCTCTACCATCTAAAGGTATTTTAGCTTCAAAAATAACTGCTTCTGGGTTCTTAATAATTTCTTTAATTTTTGATGTTAAAATGGTTTGCCATTTATTTACAATTTCGGCTATTTTTTTATCCGACTTTATTGTTGAATTAATTTCTTTTAATTCTGAGATCACTACTGTTTTCTTCGTTTTTTTATCATAAGAAATTCGATGTACATACATTGTTTTTGCATTAGCATCTGCTTTAGCAATAATTACCTTTCCTATAGTGTCATAAGAGTTAGTGTGCTCATGACCTCCCATAATTAAGGGTAAATTAGGTATTAACTTTGCTATTCTTTTATCATTAGTTAATTTAACATGTGTTAAACCAAAAACTACATCTACAGAATCTTTTATAGCTGCATAAGAAGCTCTTGCTTTTACAAACATATTACCGTATTCTACAAACTCTTTTGGGTTAGAAGGTATACAAACACTTATAAAGCCTACTTTTATTTTGGTACCGTCTTTATCAGAAAATTCTTTAATAAAAGTTTCTCCTATATGTTCTTTTTGTCCGTTTATTTCTTTATAAAAAGGAATTGCTGCTTCTCTTGTTGTTTGTTTTACGTTGGCAGTTATCCAAGGAAAATTGCTTTCGTTTAATCTTTTCTGAAGGTCTTTTTTAGAAACATCAAACTCATGATTACCAAATGCTACCAAATCGAAATTCATAGCATTCATTACTTCTACCATTTGTTTTCCTCTTACTCTTTCTCCGTCTACTTTTATGGTACCTAATAAAGACGGATTTAAAAAATCGCCTGCCATAAAAAGCATGGTATTTGGGTTCTCTTTTAATAATTCTTTGTGTACCGTTTCTACTCTTGCCATTCCGCCATATTCTCCACCTTGTATGGGTGCAATTTCGTAGACATCATTTAATTGTAGAAAAGTAAAGTTTATTTTACCATCATCTTTAGAGCAAGAAATAACTACGAATATTGATAGAAAAAATGGAAGTAATTTTATAAATTTCATTATATATGGGTTGTTAGCTTTGTAATGCGTCTGTTAATTTTAAAAACGGATATAAGGCTTTTAATTTTTTTAAGATATGATGAGAAGTTAAAACAGATTTAGCTTGAAATTTTTTACTTTTCTCCTTTCAGATTATGTAAATTTTAGTCACTTCAACTTTAAATAAAATCTTAAATAAAAGTCTCTAATGCTTTGTTATAAGCACTTTCAAAACTCATTGGTTTTAAATTAGTATCTGCTTTTTGAGCTGTAAAATAACTCAATAATTTTTCTGTTGGCATATTACCCGTCAATTCATCTTTTGCCATTGGGCAACCACCGTAGCCTTTAATTGCACCATCAAAACGGTTACAACCAGCTTTGTAAGCTGCGTCTACTTTTTCGTGCCATTTATCTGGTGTAGTATGTAAATGTGCGCCAAATTCTATTTTTGGATAAGCAGAAATTAAATTCGAAAATAAATAATCTATTACTTCTGGCGTAGAACTACCCACGGTATCTGAAAGAGATAAAATTTTAACACCCATTTTAGATAATTTTTCTGTCCACTCACCTACTATTTCCACATTCCAAGGATCTCCATACGGATTTCCAAAGCCCATAGATAAATAGGCAACCACTTCCTTGTTGCTTTTATCTGCAATATTTAAAATGGCATCTAGGGTTTCTATAGATTCTGCTATTGTTTTGTGCGTGTTACGCATTTGAAAGTTTTCTGAAATTGAAAATGGATATCCTAAATAATCAATTTCTTCAAACTGAGAGGCATCATCTGCTCCTCTTACATTCGCTATTATGGCTAACAGTTTACTTTGGGTTCTAGACAAATCTAATTTTGATAAAACAGCGGCAGTATCTCGCATTTGCGGAATTGCTTTTGGAGAAACAAAGCTGCCAAAATCAATCGTATCAAACCCTACTTTTAATAAAGAGTTTATATACAATGCTTTTTGTTCTGTAGAAATAAAATGGCTTTTTATTCCTTGCATCGCATCACGCGGACATTCTATGATTTTTACTTTTTTCATCAGAACCAAAGATAGAAATTCTAATGAAGTAGCAAAACATTTTTCAATTGATTATTACCTGCTTTTTGTACTTTTGCTTTTATATGAGCAAATCAAAATATATTTTACCAGTAATCATTATTTCTCAGTTTTGTTGCACCTCTTTATGGTTTGCAAGCAATGGAGTAATGACAGATTTAGTAACTAGTTTTAACTTAAGTGATATTGCTTTAGGCTATTTAACCTCTGCAGTGCAATTTGGCTTTATTATGGGTACGTTGGTATTTGCTTTGTTTACCATTGCAGATCGGTTTTCGCCATCTAAAGTGTTTTTTTTCTGTGCTATTTTAGGCGCGTTTTTTAACTTGAGACTTATTTTTGAAAATCAAACTTTTTTAACACTAATAGGAATGCGTTTTTTAACCGGGTTTTTCTTAGCAGGAATTTATCCTGTAGGGATGAAAATTGCTACAGATTATTATAACAAAGGCTTAGGTAAATCTTTAGGTTATTTAGTTGGTGCATTGGTTTTAGGTACTGCTTTACCGCATTTACTTAAAGATTTAATGCAAGATTATACATGGAAAACAATTATAGTATCCATCTCTATTTTAGCTGCTTTTGGCGGATTATTAATGTTACTTTTTGTGCCTAACGGACCTTATAGAACTGCTGGGAAAAAATTAGATATTACCATCTGTTTTTCCATTTTTAAAAACGTAAAGTTTCGAAAAGCTGCTTTTGGTTATTTCGGACACATGTGGGAACTCTATACTTTTTGGACTTTTGTGCCCATTCTTTTAAAAATCTATGAGAATTTACATGCTGATGTTTCTTTTAACATCCCTTTATTATCATTTATAATTATTGCAATTGGAAGTATATCTTGTGTAATAGGTGGTTATTTATCTGAAAAATATGGCCCAAAGAGCATTGCTTATTTAGCCTTATTTTTATCTTGTATCTGTTGCCTTATTTCTCCGTTGATGTTTCAACTAGCTAATGAAAACCTGTTTATAGCTTTTTTACTCTTCTGGGGAATGGTTGTTGTTGCAGATTCTCCATTATTTTCTACTTTAGTAGCTCAAAATGTAGCTTCAGAAAATAAAGGAACAGCGCTCACCATTGTTAATTGTATTGGTTTTGCCATTACTATTGTTAGCATTCAATTAATAAGTAACTTTAAAAGCATTACAGATTCTAATGTTATTTTTGCGCTGTTAGCTATTGGACCTATTTTGGGTTTATTCACTTTTTCTAAAAATCGTGTTAGCTCATAAGTTAAAATTATCTAGATACAATTTTGCAAAAAGCAAAATTACTTGATGTGACAACTCCACACTAAACCCAATAGCACGAACTGTCAGTTCGAGTGAAACTTCTTTTCCAGAAATTTTGTATCGAGAACATTTTGTGTCTTTTTCAGATATTACATTTATCACAAAAAATAAAGGATAGCAAAACGAATTGCTATCCTTTATTTTTATATAAACTTCCCGAAATTTAGAGAGATAAGTTAAGTATTATGATTGTAATAAATTTTCTCCCTTTGGCAGAAATTACAAATAATTATCTAAACTTTAGTCAAAACCCAAAGTTGTACTTCTTCTAAAGGAGCTTCTTTTTTGTTTCTTTTTGTTTTATCAACCGTAGGTTTAATTGTTTTCTTTAAACATTTTTCTAGTTTAAAACGAACTCCTTTAGCCAATTCTTTTTCAATAGGATTTTCTTTTGTCAGCTTTTTTATTTGAGCAGAATTAGAGAATAAAATCACTAACCTTCCATCTTCAGCTAATCTATTACTTGCTTCTGCAAAAAACTTAGGAAACAAGTTTTTATTATAATAAACAGCTTCATCTATATTTTCTTCATTAGAAATTGCAGGTAACCAAGGTGGATTAAAAACAATTAATTCGGTTTCTTTCTCTATTGTAGCAAAAAGGTTTCCGTGTTCTAACTCTATTTTACGAGACAACTTAGTCTCTCCCATAAATTCTTTTAACCCCAAAATTGCATTTGGGTTTGTATCTGTACCAAATACTTTCTGAAAACCATGTTGCACCATTTGAAAAGACAAAACTCCACTACCAATACCAACATCTATAGCAGATTTCTTCGGTCCTTCGTATCGTTTTAACCAATTATCAAATAACGTTAAATGATCGAAACGAGTAGGAAAATATGTACCTAAATAAGGATGTACTTTGTTTCTTAAAACAGGCACTTTAATTCCCTTATTATACTTTTGCCAAGCACTGTTTAGTCTTTGAACTTCTGGAAACGTTAATAAAAAATTATTTTTATTTGCATACAATTTAGAAAACCAACCAATTTTAGGTGCTTTGTCTACCACCACTTTTTGATTTTTAATTTGTAATAAAATTTGATTAGAAAGTGTATGATATTCTACACGAAATGCATGTTGCTCTTTAATTGTTTTATTTGGCAAACGGATTTTTAAATGTTTTTGCAACTCTTTTAAAAGTAACATTCCGTTGCTATAAAATTCCGTAATTAAAACAGATTTGCCTTCTCTCATCGCATAAAGCGTTTCCCTTACATCTGTATTGCTATCGAATTTTATTAGATCATCACCAGGGTGAATTGGTGTTGGTTTGTTTATTTGCAGCGCTGAACTCATTAATTTATGTGGTATTATATAGAATTGCAGATACTTAACATTTACAATTCACGATTTTAAATAATAAAATTAGAAAAAAATAGCAGCAATCTGAATACAAATTTTTGCTAAATAATATTTTGCAAAGATACTTTTTAAAACCTAGTATTATTACTATTCTTAGAATTAGCAAAAAAATTAAAATATCACTTTTTTATACTTTCAAATTAGCAGTTTTATTAACCATTTTTTATAGAATCAATAAAAATAATTAAAGAAGTTTTTTGAGATAGAAATAATGATTTTTTATTCGGATATTTGTTTCTTATTCTTACTTTTTAATAGTAAATAATGATAGACAATACTACTTTAGATAATTTAAACAACTCACTTTCTGGTGATGTTCTTTTTGATAAGTTACACAAAACATTATATGCAACAGACGCTTCTGTTTACAGGAAAATTCCATTAGCAGTAGCATTTCCAAAGGATGAAAAAGACTTAAAAACCCTAATTGCCTTTGCAACTAAAAATAAGATTACTTTAATACCTAGAACTGCCGGAACTTCTTTAGCAGGACAATGTGTTGGTGACGGACTTGTAGTAGATGTTTCTAAGCATTTTACCAATATTATTTCTTTTGATGAAAAAGCAAAAACAATTACGCTACAACCTGGTATTGTAAGAGATTCTTTAAATGTGTATTTAAAACCATTTGGTTTGTTTTTTGGTCCAAACACCTCCACCTCTAACCGTTGTATGATGGGTGGAATGGTTGGTAATAACTCCTCTGGAAGTACTTCTATAAAATATGGAGTAACACGTGATAAAGTTTTAGAAATTGATGCTGTTTTAAGTGATGGTAGCACTGCTATTTTTAAAGAAATTAGTGCTGCAGATTTTATTAAAAAAACGAAAGAAAACACACAAGAAGGAAAAATATATAAAAGTCTTTTTGATGAGCTTTCTATAACAGAAAATCAAGAAGAAATAAAGAATGAATTTCCTAAAAAAAGTATTCATAGAAGATGTACCGGTTATGCGATTGACGAGTTATTAACGTCAGACTTATTTGGCGGAACTTCACCAACCATAAACGTTGCAAAATTATTAGCAGGGAGTGAAGGTACTTTGGCTTTTTCAACGTCAATTACCTTGCAATTAGATGTGCTTCCTCCTACAGAAAGCATTATGGTTTGTACACATTTTAAAACCGTAAATGAAAGTTTAATTGCCACAGTAATTGCTATGAATCACAATTTATATAATTGTGAGTTAATGGATAAAACCATTTTAGATTGTTCTAAAAACAACAGAGAATTAGCTAAAAGTCGTTTCTTTTTAAAAGGAGATCCAGAAGCTGTTTTAATGCTAGAAGTTTCTGCAAACACTATTGAAGAAACAGAGGTTTTAGCAGATAAATTAATTGCCGATTTAGAAAAAAACAATTTCGGCTATCATCATCCTAAAGTGTACGGAGCAGATATTGCTAAAGTTCATTATTTACGTAAAGCTGGTTTAGGTGCTTTGGGTAATATTGTTGGCGATAATAAAGCGGTTGCTTGTATAGAAGATACTGCAGTTGCTTTAGAAGATTTGCCAAATTATATTGAGGAATTCACTCAAATTATGGCTAAATATAAGCAAAACGCAGTTTATTATGCACATGCTGGCGCTGGTGAATTGCATTTACGTCCGATTTTGAATTTAAAGAAAAAGGAAGACGTTGTTTTATTCAGAAAAATTACAACGGAAACTGCCGAATTAGTAAAAAAATACAAAGGTTCTTTTTCTGGTGAACATGGAGACGGAATTGTGCGTGCAGAGTTTATTCCTTTAATGATTGGTGATAAAAACTACCAGTTATTAAGACGAGTTAAAAAGGCTTTTGACCCAAACAATATTTTTAACCAAGGAAAAATTACAGATGCTTTTTCTATGGATAAAAATCTTCGATATGAAATTGATAGAGAAGAACCAGAAATTAAAACTATTCAAGATTTTTCTGATAGTGAAGGAATTCTAAAATTAGCAGAAAAATGTAATGGTACCGGAGATTGTAGAAAACCTGTAGAAGCTGGCGGAACCATGTGCCCTAGTTATAGAGCTACCAAAGACGAAAAAGACACCACAAGAGCAAGAGCAAATACGTTACGTGAATTCTTAACAAATTCCGACCAAGCAAATAAATTTAATCATAAAGAATTAAAACAAGTTTTCGATCTATGTTTAAGCTGTAAAGCATGTGCATCAGAATGCCCAAGTAATGTAGATATTGCTACAATGAAAGCAGAGTTTTTATATCAATATCAAGAAACAAACGGGTATTCTTTTAGAAATAAAATGTTTGCAAATAATGCGAAATATAATAAATTAGGAAGTATAGCACCTTCTATCACTAACTTTTTTACCAATTCTACACTAGCTAAAAAGGTTTTAGGAGTTGCGGTAGAACGTTCAGTTCCTAAATTAGCGAATCAAACTTTAGAAAGTTGGTTAAAGAAACATCACCCAAAAACATCTAAAAAAGCAGTTTATTTATTTAATGATGAATTTACCAATTTTTACGATTCAGAAATTGGACAAGATGCTGTTATTGTATTAGAGAAATTAGGCTACGAAGTAAAAACCGTAAAACATGATGAAAGCGGTAGAAGTCATATTTCTAAAGGATTTTTAAAAGAAGCAAAAGCCATTTGTAATAATAATGTTGCAATTTTTAAAGATCTTGTTACAGATAAAACTCCTTTAATAGGAATAGAACCCTCTGCAATTTTAGGATTTAGAGATGAGTATATTCGTTTAGCTGATGATAAAGCATCCGCAGAAAAAATAGCGAAAAATAGTTTTACATTCGAAGAGTTCTTAGCCAAAGAATTAGAAAAAGGAAATATTGATACTTCTTTATTTACAAAGGAGTCTAAGACTTTAAAAATACATGGACATTGTCATCAAAAAGCATTGTCTAGCACGCAAGCTAGTTTTCAAATTTTAAATATTCCAGAAAATTATAAAGTAACCATTATTAGTTCTGGTTGTTGCGGAATGGCAGGTTCTTTTGGTTATGAAAAAGAACATTATAAGGTTTCTATGCAAGTTGGTGAAGATACCTTATTTCCAAAAATTAGAAATTGTAGTTCAGATACTGAAATTGCTGCTGCAGGAACAAGTTGTAGACATCAAATTTTTGATGGTACAAAACGCATCGCAAAACATCCAGTTACGTTATTAAGAGAAGCTCTTATCTAGTATTCAGTTTTCAGTGGCCGTTTGCAGTAAAAAAGCCGGTTTAAGTATTACAAATTGAATTCGTTATATTTGTATAAATAACTAGTAATCAGTTATATTATTATTTATACTTTGCTCAATACAAGCTTTATCGAATACTTCTTTTTAACAACTGAATATCCTTCGACAAGCTCAGGAGGACATTTTGAATTTTAATTGTTTTACGACATTATAAAATTCATTTGATATTAGAAAACATAAAAAGAAGACCCAAGGTAATTAAGTAAAATTTAAAAGATATATAACGGAAATATATGAAAAGCAATGATTGTAAAATCGTTGCTTTTTTGTTACTTTGAAAATAGAATTCGACCCTAAATATTAATAATCATGGCAAAATACAAAGCAGATTCAGAGAGGTACAATAAAATGAACTATAGAAGAACAGGAAATAGCGGTTTGCTGTTACCTGAACTTTCTTTAGGTTTATGGCATAACTTTGGTAAAAATGACGATTTTGACAATGCCAGAAATTTATTAAAATGTGCGTTCGATAACGGAATTACGCATTTTGATTTGGCCAACAACTACGGACCTCCTTATGGTTCTGCTGAAAAAACTTTTGGAAAAACCTTAAAAAAAGATTTCAAAAAGTACAGAGATGAATTGATTATTTCATCAAAGGCTGGTTATGATATGTGGGAAGGTCCTTATGGGAATTTTGGTTCTAAAAAATATTTAATTTCTAGTTTAGACCAAAGTCTACTAAGAATGAATTTAGAGTATGTTGATATATTTTATCATCATAGACCAGATCCAGATACACCATTAGAAGAAACTATGGGAGCTTTAGATTTAATTGTAAGACAAGGTAAAGCGTTGTATGTTGGCTTATCTAATTACAAACCTAAAGAAGCAGAAAAAGCCTTTAAAATATTAAAAGACTTAGGAACTCCATGTTTAATTCACCAACCAAGATATAGTTTATTTGACCGTTGGATAGAAGATGGACTTTTAGGTTTATTAGGAAATTCTGGAGTTGGAGCCATTTGCTTTTCTCCATTAGCACAAGGAATGTTAACGGATAAATATATTAACGGATTGCCAAAAGATTCAAGAGCTGTAAAAGATGGACGCTATTTAAAAACAGATAAAGTGATGGAAATGCTTCCAAAAATTAAAGCCTTAAATGAAGTTGCTAAAAGCAGAAATCAGAATTTAGCACAAATGGCAATTTCTTGGATTTTAAAAGATGATAGAATTACATCTGTTCTAATTGGGGCTAGTAAAACCGAACAAATTTTAGACAGTGTAAAAGCTACTGAAAATACTGTTTTTTCTGATGAGGAACTGACTAGAATTAATTCCATTTTAGCGTAAAATAAAATGATAAAAGCTTCTTTAAGTTTTATAAATCTAAAGGGCTCTTTTTTTATTATCTACCAACAAAAGTAGATTATTTATTACATAAAAAAAGCTCCTTTAACAAGGAGCTTTTCACTTTTTAATACTGCACTCTTCCTTTTCCTAAACTCTTCCTTTTTCATACAATTTTTATTATTCAGAAAGTTGATCATCTGCAAGTAAAGCAAAGAATTTATCTAAATTTGGTAAAATTACAATTCTAGTTCTTCTGTTTTTTGCTCTATTAGCATTTGTAGTATTTTCTACTAAAGGCATAGTAGAACCTCTACCTGCAGCAATCAATCTACTCCCCTCAATATTATATTTACTTTCTAAAAGACGTACAATAGATGTTGCTCTTTTTACACTTAAATCCCAATTGTCTTGTACAGTTACATTGTTAATCGTTCTAGAATCTGTATGTCCTTCAATCATAACATCCATACTTGGTTCAGATTTTATAACTGCTGCTAATTTTTCAATTAAATTATAAGCACCACTTTTTACCTTATAACTTGCTGTGTTGAATAATAATTTATCCGAAACAGAAATCATAACTACAGTTTGATCTATATCAATATTTAAATCATCAGAATCTGATAAATCAGAAGTACTAATTTTATTCTTTAAGTTATAAGCAATAGCAAGGTTTAAAGAATCTTTTAATGTTTTTGCACCAGAAAGTAATGTTGGATCTACTTTAGATAAAGTTGCTCTCATTCTCTCTCTCGTTTTATTAGAGATAACTGCTGTTTTACCAACCATGTCTAACTTTACATCATTCGCATCTTGTAAACTAGAATTATCACTTTTTAAAGAATTAATTTTTTCATTATAATCCGCTACTCTATTCTCAATTTTAGCAAATTTCCCCTCTAATGCTTCTTTTTCTAAAGTAGTTTTTTGAAGATTTCCTTTTGTATTAATATACTGGTTTTCTAAAGTAACATACTTTTTTTTAGAAACACAAGATGTTGCTAACAAAGAAATTGCTACAACAGGAATAATAAATTTTTTCATAATTAATTAGTTTAAATGATATAACCTTTAGCGGTTATTTTGTTATTTAAAAGTTACTACTATCAATAAAACAACTCAATTTATAAATACCCTACCTTAAAAAGGTGTTTTTTTAAACTAAAAATTAAAAAAGTCCATAAAAACTTAATTTTCATGGACTTATAATATTAAAAAAATATAAAATTTTTATTGTAACGAACTCAAACTACTTTTAATCGTTTCAATTTTAGCAACGGTATCTGCTTCTTTTTTACGTTCTAAAGCCAACACTTGTTCTGGTGCATTAGACACAAAACGCTCGTTAGACAATTTCTTTGTAATACCAAATAAGAAACCTTGGGCTCTTTTAAGCTCTCCTTCTAATTTTTTAATTTCTGCTTCTACATCTATATTTTCTATAGAAATTGGTACAAAGTATTCATTAGATTTAACTCTAAACGAAGCGCCTTCTACCTTTTCTGAAACGTAGTTTATAACCGATGTATTTGTTAATTTCTGAATAACAGCATCAAATTGTTTTGTGCTTTTATCATTATCAATTACAAATAACTCAATGGCATCTTTAAAAGAAATGTTCTTATCTTTTCTGATGGTTCTAATTCCTGATACAACTCCGGTTGCAAATTCAAAATCTTCTATAATTTTTGCATCAAAATCTTTAATTACAGGATATTTTGCAATAATTAACGCTTCTTCTGGTGTTCTGTCTGTAATATATTGCCAAATATCTTCCGATAAAAATGGCATAAACGGATGCAATACTTTTAAGTTATTTTCTAAAACTTCTATAATAGCATCAAACGTAGTTTTATCTATTGGTTGTTGGTAAGCAGGCTTAACAATCTCTAATAACCATGAAGAAAAATCATCATTAATTAGTTTATAAATTGCCATTAAAGCATCAGACAAACGGTATTTAGAGAAATGGTCTTCTATTTCTGCCAACGTTTTTTGAAACTTAGCTTCATACCATTCTAAACCAATTTTAGAAGTTTCTGGTTGTGGTAAACTTGCGTCTACTTCCCAACCTTTTATCAAACGGAAAGCATTCCAAATTTTATTTGCAAATCCTTTTCCTTGCTGACATAAATCTTCCTCAAACATTAAATCGTTTCCGGCAGCAGAACTTAATAAAAGTCCAACTCGTACTCCATCTGCTCCATAATCTTCAATTAACTTTAAAGCATCCGGAGAGTTCCCTAAAGATTTAGACATTTTACGTCTTTGTTTATCTCTAACTAATCCTGTTAAATAAACATTATTAAAAGGCTTTTCATCTTTATATTCATATCCTGCAACAATCATTCTTGCTACCCAGAAAAATAAAATATCTGGTCCGGTAACTAAATCGTTTGTTGGGTAATAGTATTTAATTTCTTCGTTTTCTGGATTTCTAATTCCGTCGAAAACAGACATTGGCCATAACCAAGAAGAAAACCAAGTATCTAGTGCATCTTCATCTTGACGAAGATCTTCTATTTTAAATGAAGCATCAACTACGTTCTTAGAAATTGCTAATTTATATGCCTCTTCCCTATTCTCTGCTACTACAAAATCTTCTTTTCCGTCTCCGTAGAAATAAGCCGGAATTTGTTGTCCCCACCAAAGTTGACGAGAAATATTCCAATCACGCACATTTTCCATCCAATGACGGTAGGTGTTTTCAAATTTCTTTGGATATAAGTTGATTTCTGCATCTTCACCCAAAACTGCATCAATTGCAGGTTGTGCAAGATCTTTCATCTTTAAAAACCATTGATCTGACAATCTTGGCTCTATAACAGCTTTTGTTCTTTCTGATGTTCCTACTTTATTTGTATGAACTTCAGTTTTCACTAAAATACCTTTTTCTTCTAATTCTTGAGCAATTTCTTTTCTTACTACAAAACGGTCTTTACCTTGATAATGTAATCCGAAAGAATTTAAAGAAGCATCATCATTAAAAATATCAATTACTTCTAATTTATGCTTGTCTCCTAAATTCTTATCATTTTCATCGTGTGCAGGCGTCACTTTTAAACAACCTGTACCAAATTCTAAATCTACATATTCATCCTCTATAATAGGAATTACTCTGTTAGATAAAGGTACAATTGCTTTCTTGCCTTTTAAATGCGTAAAACGTTCGTCATTTGGGTTGATACAAATTGCCGTATCTCCAAAAATAGTTTCTGGCCTTGTAGTTGCAATGGTTAAAGTATCCTCAGATCCTTCAATTTTATATTTTAAGTAATACAAGTTTCCTTGTCTTTCTTCGTGAATTACTTCTTCATCAGAAAGTGTTGTTTTTGCTTCCGGATCCCAATTTACCATTCTGTAACCTCTATAAATTAAACCTTTGTTGTATAAATCAACAAAAACTTTTATTACAGATTCAGACATTTCTGGATCCATGGTAAATGCAGTTCTTTCCCAATCACAAGAAGCACCTAGTTTTTTTAATTGTTCTAAAATAATACCTCCGTATTCATCTTTCCAATCAAAAGCATGTTGTAAAAATTCTTCACGTGTTAAATCGCTTTTTTTAATTCCTTGCTCTTTTAACTTGGCAACCACTTTTGCTTCTGTAGCAATAGAAGCATGATCTGTACCAGGAACCCAACATGCATTTTTACCTAATAAACGCGCACGTCTAATTAATACATCTTGAATTGTATTATTTAACATGTGCCCCATGTGTAAAACGCCTGTTACGTTTGGTGGCGGAATTACAATTGTATAAGGCTCTCTTTCGTCTGGCGTAGAATGAAAATAGTTATTTTTCATCCAGTAGTCGTACCATTTACCTTCTACTTGGCTTGCATCATATTTAGATGGAATTGTCATACTTTGGTATCGTTTTTGATATATAGTTTGCAAAAATACAAAACTCTAATTTGTCGAGAAAATTAGTAGTAGATTTTTTAAAACAAATTATTAGTCATAAATTTACGGTATAAAATATTAAAATATGAAAGCTTTCGGAACATTATTAGTAATCTTCTTTATTTCTTTGTCTATAAACGCTCAAGAATTTAAGTTTGAAAAAGAGACCATTAACTATGGAAAAATTGAAAAAGGATCTGACAGAGAAAGAGTCTTTGTTTTTTCTAATATTGGTGATGAACCAATAGTTATTAGTAGAATTCAATCTTCTTGTGGTTGTACAATTCCTAAAAAGCCAGAAGCACCAATAATGCCAGGAGAAAAAGGAGAAATTAAAGTATCTTATGATACCAATAGACTTGGTGGTTTCTCTAAATCTATTACAGTTTTTTCTAATGCAAAAGAAGGAAATAAAGTAATTAGAATTAAAGGGATGGTAACAAAAGAACTTTCTTTAGAAAAAGAAAAAAGTATCTTAACAGATATTTAAACTATATTTTTTTTAGTAAACGAAATTCGAATTTCATTTTTACGCCATTGCGTTTAATTGTAATTCGAATTTTCTTTTTATCTCTTTCTTGAAATTTATGAGTAATATCTTCTATCTTTAATTCATGCGCTAGTTTGCCATTTATTTTAAGAATAATATCACCTTTTAAGATACCTGCTTTTTCAGCTGCTGAGTTTTTTAACACATGACGGATAACAAAAGATGGTTTAAAATTAAAAGAATAACTAGTTACAAATGCAACCGAATTTCTGTTTAATTCTTCTTTACCATAAACACTGGTAAACTTTTCTAAAACTTCTTCTTTTACCAATTCTTTTCCATTATAAACAACATCTAACCCACTCATATTATAATTAAAGCCAGCAGAAAGAGAGCCATTCTTTTTTAAAGTGATTTTTTTATGCGGATAATCAATCCAAACTTTAAACCTACTTAAAACACCACCACCAACACTACCATTTCTTGCTTTAAATTTTCTAGCATTATGTTTAGATGCCGAATCTAAAAAAGAAACCGTTGGGTTGTTAATTACAAACCTACCTAGTTTAAATTCTGGTACTCTACTTCTATTACCAAAAATAGGTCCGCTTAAACCTTCGCCTAAAATATCATTAAAAAAACGTTTGGGTGTTCTAATCGATTTCTTAGAGTTTTCGAAAAGCCATACAGCATCACTTCCTCCAGAATCTACCAATAATTTTACCGCTGTAAATGTATCTCCAATAGTATCTAAAAGAACCTCCGCATTAATATATGGCTTTTTACGGTAAAACTTAAACGGAATAGTTTCGCATTTTTTACACTTTCTGTATGTAAACGTTTTGGGATTGTAAAAGTGAATCCTTTTTGACTTATAGTTAATTTTTACAATTACATTTTTTAATAAACTATGCCCAATAATACCATGAATGGTAGTCCCCATTTTACTTGATAAATCAAAATAATCATTTAAAACAACATAAATAGTTTCATTAGTACTTACTAAGTTCTTTATTTTAAATGTATTCTTTTTTTAGATTAAAGCATCTACCGCATCACCATTACCTAAACCACGTAATTTAACATTTCTAGTATTTAATAAGCTAATACTATCATTTTCAAATAAATTAAATAAAATGGTTTTATTAACTCCTGTATCTAAAATAAAAGACAATTCCTTCCCATTAATTTCTAGAGGTATTACAATTAGGTTGTTAATTAATCTAAATTTAATTTGTTGTCGATACTTATTCCCTTCATTAAAAGTAAAACCCACCTGAGCATTAATTGTTAATGAAAATAAAAATGAGCATAGAATAAGAGCATATTTTTTTATCAAGTTGCCTGTTTTTAGAACATATACAATATACAACTTAAGTTTTTAACGTTAAAAAACACACAATCATCAACCTACAAAGTTTCTTTAATATACTCTATTAAATAAAATATATTTCGGAAATTTGCATATACAAATATTTAAAACATAATTATGCCTGCAATATCTAAGAAAGGATTAAAAATGCCAGAATCGCCAATTAGAAAATTGGTACCATATGCTGAAGATGCAAAAAAAAGAGGTGTTAAAGTATTCCATTTAAATATAGGTCAACCAGATATTAAAACACCACAAGTTGCTTTAGATGCTGTAAAAAACAATGACATACAAACATTAGCGTATGCACGTTCCGAAGGTTCTGAAGAATATAGAAATAAACTAGTTTCTTATTATAAAAAACATAATGTTAACGTAACTGCAGACAATATTGTAGTAACAACTGGTGGTTCTGAAGCCTTGCTTTTTACTATTGGAAGTATTACAGACCCGGGTGATGAAATTATTATCCCTGAGCCTTTTTACGCTAATTACAATGGCTTTTCTACTGCTTCTGGAGTTACAGTTGTTCCTGTAATTTCTAAAATTGAAAACAATTTTGCATTGCCAAAAATTGAAGAGTTTGAGAAATTAATCACCAAGAAAACCAAAGCAATATTAATTTGTAACCCAGGTAATCCTACCGGATACTTATACTCAAAAGAAGAGATTCAGAAATTAAAAGAAATTGTTTTAAAACACGATTTATTTTTAATTGCCGATGAAGTGTATAGAGAATTCACTTACGATGGTTTAGAGCATACTTCTGTAATGGCTTTAGATGGTTTAGAGCAAAACTCTATTGTAATAGATTCTGTTTCTAAGCGTTATAGTATGTGTGGTGCAAGAATTGGATGCATTGTTTCTAAAAATGAAGACTTTATAAAAACCGCTATTAAATTTGCACAAGCACGTTTAAGTCCGCCAACATATGCATTAATTGCCAGTGAAGCTGCTTTAGATACACCTCAACAATATTTTGATGATGTAAAAGAAGAATATGTAGACAGAAGAAACACTTTAATTAAAGAATTAAACAAAATTGAAGGCGTAAAAGTAGCCAACCCAAAAGGTGCTTTTTACTGTGTTGCAGAATTACCTGTAAAAGATTCAGATCATTTTGCAAAATGGTTATTAGAAGACTATAATTTGAATAACGAAACGGTTATGGTAGCCCCTGCAAGTGGTTTCTATTCTACCGAAGGTGAAGGAAAAAATCAAATTAGAATGGCGTACGTTTTAAATAAAGTAGATTTAATTAGATCTGTAGAAATTTTAGGTGAAGCTTTAAAAGTATATAAAGATTAGTTATAGTAAGACTTATAAAACATTAAAAAACCAAATAAAGTTTATATTATAAAATAACTATTATGAAAGATGAAAAGAAAAAACTAACTTCTGTCTCAGGAAGACCTATTGCAGAAAATCAGAATGTAAAAACTGCCGGAAAAAGAGGTCCTATGCTGTTAGAAGATTATTGGTTTCTAGAAAAATTAGCTCATTTTGACAGGGAAGTAATTCCGGAAAGAAGAATGCATGCTAAAGGTTCTGGAGCCTTTGGATCATTCACTGTTACACATGATATTACCAAATATACAAAGGCAAAAATATTTTCTGAAATTGGTAAAAAAACAGAAATGTTTGCCCGTTTTTCTACAGTTGCCGGAGAAAGAGGTGCTGCTGATGCAGAAAGAGATATTAGAGGTTTTGCCATGAAATTTTATACAGAAGAAGGAAATTGGGATTTAGCTGGAAATAATACGCCAGTTTTCTTCCTAAAGGATCCATATAAATTTCCAGACCTTAATAAAGCTGTAAAACGTGACCCTAAAACAAATTTAAGAAGTGCAAACCATAATTGGGATTTTTGGACTTTATTACCTGAGGCGCTGCATCAAGTTACAATTACAATGAGTGAAAGGGGAATTCCAAAATCATTTAGACATATGAATGGTTATGGAAGCCACACCTTTAGTTTTTTAAATGCTGCTAATGAACGCTCTTGGGTAAAGTTTCATTTTAAAACTGCACAGGGAATTCAAAATTTAACAGATGCAGAAGCAGAAGCTATTGTTGGTAAAGACAGAGAAAGTAATCAACGAGATTTATTTGATTCTATTGAAAATGGAGATTTTCCAAAATGGAATTTAAAAATACAAATAATGCCAGAAGCAGATGCTAAAAACTATCGCTTCAATCCTTTTGATCTTACAAAAGTATGGCCTCATGAAGACTATCCATTAATGGATGTTGGTGTTATGGAATTGAATAGAAATCCAGAAAATTACTTTGCAGATGTAGAGCAAGTAGCATTTAACCCTGCTAATGTGGTTCCCGGAATTGGTTTTTCTCCAGATAAAATGTTACAAGGTCGTTTGTTCTCTTACGGAGATGCACAACGTTATAGATTAGGTGTTAATCATTATCAAATTCCTGTAAATAAACCAAAATGTCCGTTTCATAACGCACATAGAGATGGAGCAATGCGTGTAGATGGCAATGAAGGATCTACCATACATTATGAGCCAAATAGTTATGGGCAATGGGCAGAAAGCAAAGAGTTTGCAGAACCTGCAAGTCCTTTAGATGGTGAAGCTTTTCATTATGATCATAGAGAAGATGATGATTATTATACGCAACCAGGAAATTTATTTAGAATGATGACTGCAGAACAACAACAAGTTTTATTTGAGAATACAGCGCGTCAAGTTGGTGGTGCAGAAAAATTTATTCAAGAAAGACATATTGGTAATTGCTACAAAGCAGACCCTAATTATGGAATTGGAATTGCAAAAGCATTAGGTATAAACCCAGCTGATTTAGATTTATCTTAAACAGAATAGGCTTACAATAAAAAGTATCGTTAATGGCGGTTTTAGTCTTAATTTTAACACTTTAGCATGTATTAAGTCAAGCGCTAAAGAGAAAGTTAAATACAGAGGAATCCGCCACTAACCATACACAAATGGTTGTAAAACATTTGATAAAATTAACAAACAATGAGAAATATTTTAAGTTTAGTGCTATTAATTAGCATTTTTTCGTGTAAAAATTCTGAAAAAGAAAATAATCAGAATCAAAAAGAAACTGAGTTAACTCAGCAAGAAAAGAACCTGGAATCTAAAACTACAGAGCTTGAAGTAAGTGAGCAAGTATTAGCACTTAATGCAGAAGTTAAGAACAACGTTATTCATTGTGAAAATGAAAAGTTCTCTATTAAAGTAGACAACCTTAAAAATGGAGATTTAAGATACACTTCTTGGGATAAGCCAAGATCTACTTCTAACAAACCAGACCTTGTTCTTTATGACGGAAAAGTTGAACAACAAGGAACTAGTGGAGGATATCATTATGTATTTAAAAGTGGTGAATGGAAGTATATCATTGAGAATAACTTAATAGGAGAAACAAAGGAATCAATGGGAGTTTTTTTAAAACTACTTAAAGATGGAGAACAGAAAGGGTATTCTAAAATGAATGATTTGACCATAAAAAAGAATTATGATCTTAAAACTTACACAAATAAAGAACTAATAGGAAACTGGTCTACGCCACATTATGCGGTTAGAAAAGTAACTTTTTTTGAGAACGGAACATTTTTATTTGAAAATGGAGATGGAGATGGAGATGGAGAAAATCTAAAAGGAAAATTTGAGCTGAATGACAAATCTGTAAGCTTAAATTTCGATAGTGGTCTTAAGAAAGTATTAAAAATTGGACGAGGAAAAGAAAACACAAGTTTTACTTTAATTGGCGAAGGAGAAAACTTTGTTAAAAAATGGAAAAAATAAAAAGGTTTTACACTAACTAGTATAATTAATTACTGGTTTTAGTAAACTTAAAGAAAGTCTTCATGGACTTTCTTTAAGTTTTACCAACAATAATTGCTCTTGTAAAGGTTTTAAAGAGTGAATTTAAAGGAAAAACATAGAATACCGCTTCGTTAACAAAGAATTCCGTTTAAAGCAACATAAATATTAATTGTGAATATTCAAGAAAATACATCCTTAAAAAATTACAATACATTTGGCATTTCTGTATATGCTAAACGTTTTATTTCTATTGATTCTGTCTATCAATTACAACAACTTTTAAAGGTTGAAAAAGACCTTTTTTTAATTTCTGGAGGAAGTAATATGTTACTGACAAAAGATATTGAAAAACTAGTAGTACATATAGATATTAAAGGTATTTCTATTGACAATGAAAATGAAAATGCTGCTTATATTACCGTAAATGCTGGCGAAAATTGGCATGAATTTGTGTTGTGGTGCGTTTCTGAAAATTATGGCGGAATAGAAAACTTGTCTTTGATTCCGGGGAATGTGGGCACCTGCCCTATTCAGAATATTGGTGCTTATGGTGTGGAAGTAAAAGACACCATTACAAAAGTGGAAGCATTAGATATTGAAACTGGTAGATTGGTTCAGTTTTCTAATGAGGACTGTAATTTTGGCTACAGGAATTCTATTTTTAAAAATGAAGTAAAAGGAAAATATATTATTACTTCGGTTAGTTTTAAACTGACTAAAAAAGACCATAACTTAAACTCTTCTTATGGTGCTATTAATACAGAATTAACATCTAAAAATATTATAAAACCCACTTTAAAAGATATTTCTGATGCTGTAATTGCTATTAGAAAATCGAAGCTTCCAGATCCGAAGGAAATAGGTAACAGTGGTAGTTTTTTTAAAAACCCTGTAATTGCAACTACGCAATTTTTAGAGTTGCAAAAAGATTTCCCAACGATACCAAGCTATAAAATATCGGATACAGAAGTAAAAGTGCCTGCTGGTTGGTTAATAGAACAAGCTGGCTTTAAAGGAAAACGTTTTGGTAATTACGGTGTGCATGAAAAACAAGCCTTAGTATTGGTAAATTATGGAGATGCTACTGGAAACGAAATTTATCAGCTTGCTGAAAAAATAAAAGAAACCATCTTTAAAAAGTTTGGTATCGCTTTAGAAATTGAAGTGAATATTATTACATAAAAAAGAAACTGTCTCAAAAACAGCCTTTTTATCAATCTTAATTTATTTCAGCCCCTTATAAGTACTAAAAAGCAATAGATTAAGATGCTGAAATGAGTTCCGAATGACAAGCTATATTTTTTAAAATAGTCTCTTTTTTTTTAAAATTACTGCTCTAATTGCAGCGTTTTAATATCAGCAATTAATTGTTTTACAGAATTTTTATTTAAACCGTTATAAATACCTCTAATGTGTTTTTGCTTATCGATAAGAATAAAGTTCTCAGTATGTAAAAAATCATCGATTCCTTTTGGTTCTCCTAAGTCTTCTTCAACAAAATAAGACTGTCTACCTAAATCGTAAATTTCTTTTTTATCACCTGTAACCAAATGCCAATTCTCACCAATATTTTTATCTATTGCATATTTTTTTAATTGCGCTACAGAATCGATAGAAGGAGTTACTGAATGAGATAACATTAAAACACTAGTATCATCTTTAAAAGCATCTTGTACAAGTGTCATGTTTTTTGTCATCATTGGGCAAATACCCGGACAAGTTGTAAAGAAAAAATCTGTTACATAAATTTTACCTTCAAATGTTTTTTGAGTGATATTTTCTCCATTTTGATCTGTTAAACTAAATTCTGGAATGGTGTGAAAAGATTTTAATTCATCACTATTAGCATCTATCCATTTTGGAGTAAAAGATGCTTCATTATAATAAGGCAAAGTATCTACTCTACTTAAAACGGTTTCTTTATTTGTGTTCTTACAACTGATTGTGGTTACTATAATCAATAATAAAAAAAATCTACTTACTATTTTCTTCAACTTTTTCATCTTTTAATTGGTAACATAAATTTGCTCTTTGTAAGCCAAAAGTTCTTCCGTTTTTAGCTTCATAATTAATATAAATTTTCCCGTTTTGCAACCAAGCTTGTTGCAAACCATTTTCTTTTCCGTCTGTTAAATTTTTCCGTTTCGCTAATTGCCCGTTTATAAACCATGTTTTTTGAATTCCATGTTTTTTTCCGTTTACATAATTAGACTCTAAATAAATATTTCCATTCTTAAAATAATGCAACTTTAAACCATGCAATTTATTTTGAACATAATGTGCTTCCATTTTTATAGTTCCATCATCAAAATATTTAAACATTTCCCCTTGCCTTTTTCCATTAAAAAAACCAGTTTTTTCAGATAAAACTTCATTCTTATTATAAGTAATAGCATAGCCATTAAAAGGTTGGTCTTTATAAAACCATTGTCCTTTTAAAGGATTCAATTTTACTTGCTCTTTAGGTATCAAAATGTTTACAATCTCTTTAGTATTTATAATAGATATGTTTTTGGTAGTTTGATTTTTACAACTACCAAAAACACATATAAATACTAAAAAAATATATTTATCTAATTGCATTAGGTGTTCCTTTATATGGGCCAGGAAAAACAAGATATCTTCCTGTTGTTGTATATAATTCGTTAATAATATGATAATGATATTCTGCTGTTGTTGTATGTTGTGTTGTACTTGTATGACCGCCAGAAGTATCTAAATCTGTTGGATATGTTCCTGTTGAGTTACATTTTCTTCCATAGATAAAAAAACCATCAGAAATAATACCATTTAATTTATCATCGTCATCAGAAAAAGCTAAAGGCTCTAAATGATAGTGATAATCTGTTGGGCCAATATGTGCACCCGAATAATCTAAACTTCCTGCTGCAGCATCTAAAGCACCATTTCCTTCTTGATCATTATAAAGATAAGCACCACTTACAGCAATACCAATTGCACCTAATTGTGTTGCTGTTGTTGCACTTGCTAAACTAGCATTTTGAGAGACCGTTAAAGTACTTGAATTATCTCTGTTAGAAGTATCAATTCTAGTTGGTGTCATTTGAGCTTCACTTGTAACTGTTGGTGCTATATATAATGGGTGACTTTCGCTCCAATAAGGAGTTTTGTGATTTGGTAAACCTGTAGTTTCTATTACTACATTTGATCCTGAAAGATAAATTGTTGTTTCGTTTTCATCAAAATCTGCAAAGGCATTATGTAATGTTCCTGTTGTTTCTTCTTGTTCTTCTTCTCCTACAACTTCATCATCTGAGCTACAAGAAACGATTCCTGTAAAAAGTATTGCTAAAAGTACTGTGGTTTTAATAAATTGATTTTTCATTTTTTAATGGTTTTTTAGTGTTTTATATTTAGATGCTTAATTAAAACAAAACTTGCGTTTTATTTTAATTAATTGTGTTTAGGCACTCTTTGTCCTTGTCTTTGCCCTACATTTCCTAATTCTTCTTTGGTTAAAAAGCCATCCTTATTTTTATCTATACGATCAAAATTTTCACTTAGAGGTCCTTTTGCTTCGGCTTTACTTACTTTACTATCTTTATTAGTATCCATCATTTTTAAAATTTCGTAAAAACTTGGTTTCCCTCCTTGTTGTTGATCTCTTGATGGTCCTTTACGCTCTTGCTGAGTAACTTCTCCCATTAAACATCTACTTACATAAGGAAATTCATTGGTAACTAAATACATATATTTTCCGTCAATGGCTATTCCGTTACATTCATCTAAATCTCCTGAATTTGCTACATATTCGAAGTCAGCACCAAAAGTTCCATCATGATGCCCACCAACAGAAATATCTATCGTTTCTTTTGGGTTTTTATAAGCACAATCTTCACCTTCTCTTGTGCCGTCTAATAATTTAAAACTTGGTTTATACTTTCCGCTTTTAGAATAATACATAGGAAAACCATCGTGTGCAAAACCAATATGGACTAAATCTTTGCCAGTATCAAATTTCTCAATAACAGAAGTTGGTGTTCCGTGATAATGATATGCGCCTGTTGGTTGTACATGCGCATGATTAGAATCTAAACCTAAGTCTATTAAAGCTTGTAAAGCTTCAACTCTATAATTTTCGCCAGTTTCACAAACTACAACTTCTGCAGTTCCTGGTTCAAACTTAACACCATTTAAAGCAACTCCTGGTTCTCTAACCCAAGTAGATTTTCCTGTATACTTTGGATTTATTGGAAATGTATACGTTCTATTTTGTGCAGAAATTGTATTCGGGTTTCCAGAATTTGGGAACTCGCCAGTTTTATGGTTTGGTAAAGCATTTGTTACCATTTTACGTTCCGATGCTTTTACAGTAACAATTGTTTTTGTTCCGTAAGTTTTATCTACTAAACTATACGAATCAAAATAATTGTTTTTTTCATGCACATGTGCTTCCACATTTTCATCATGACTATGAGCGTGAGTTTCTTTATTTTTTTGACTTTTACAACTAACAAACAAACCGCTTACTAGTATTGCAATAAAATATTTCTTTATCATTTTAATAAGTTTATAAAAGTTTAGATGTTTTTTTTTTGATAAAACTTGCGTTTAATATTTTATAAGAAAAAAGCTTCGCAATTTCTTACGAAGCCTTCAATCAATCGAACTCAAATTTTTAATTTATTAATCTAAATAATTTTCTACAGCAGTTTTTCTACTTGTAACATGACTTTTTAACTGGTTAACAGCAGTTTGAAATTCTGAACTATTATTTAAAAAAGTATAACCACTTATTTCTGAAGTTGCATGTTCTTCAATTAGTGAAGCATACGTGCTGTATAAATTTTGAATAGTAGTTTCATTAAATGCTCCTTCAACTACTTCTTTTACATACACATCGTATTTTGCTTTGTAAACTTCATCTTGATATAAATAACCTATTAATGGCCATTGTGCTGCATTTAATCCAGAGAAATCTAATGGTAAAGAACCGCCTTGTTTACCTTCTTGCAATGCTTCATTATTATCCCAAGGAATCCAAGTTAATTTACTTGTTGTAGGATCATTGTACATAAAATAATTATGTGTCATTCTACCATAAGTATCCCAGTTTTGTACCACAGTGTTTACAGCCAAATACTTTAAAAAGATATCTGTATTAAAAACAGCCTCTAAGCTTGTTCTCCAAGTTGCCGCATCTGTAGTTCTAGTTTCATCGTGTAAAATGGTTAATAAACTCTGTACATCAGAAAAATCTGCTTCATCCCCATTATTTTTCTTCACATATTCATCTTCATCAAAAGTAGCATTTGCAAAAGAAGCTGCATCTCCATCTGGTTTGTATAAATTTCCTTCATCCGAAGAAAATTGCGTATCTAAAACAGTATCATCTACTTCTTCTACCAAGGTATACAACCCAAAATATTGTGGGCCATCTCCGTAATCTACATATACAGTGTAAAAAGCAGTATGAGATGCTGCTAAACCTGCATTTCTAAACACATCTGTAGCTACTTTTTCTCTTAACATAGATTTGTCATCGTAATTATTTTTAAGGCTTAATTTTTTAAACCCATAAAAACGTTGATTTTTTATTTGTGGATACTCATCTTCAAATTCATCAAAATCTAATTTGAATGATAATTTTAAAATACCTGCTTGCCAACTAGATTGTAAACTAGAATTCCCTTTAAAACGCAAACCAACTCTATACCATTCTTTACCTTCATAAAACACTTCTCCAGGAACAAAAATAGGATCTATATCTGCAGTTGTAGCTCCTCCTCCTGGTTGTTGCCCACCAGCTCCTCCAGAACCACCTTGTCCGCCAGAACTAGCGTTAAAGGTTCCGTAATTTACGGCCATATCATCTAACATATTTTGCCAGCGTTCTGTTGTTATTACTAAATCTAACCTTTTTACAATATTGTCTTCAAAGACTTCGTTAAAATTTGCATCAGCATCTTTACTATGCGTTTCGGGAGTCCAATCGGTAGCATCAAAATCAGTGTCGTCTATTGCTACTATAATTTCCTCATCCACTTTAACTTCTTCTGTAATATCATTACTTGTACACGAAAAAATACTGGTTAGTATAAATGTTGATAAAAATATGTATCTAAAATTTCTCATTATCGTTCGTTTAATCAGCTTTTATTATTTTTTTAGTTTCTTGGTCTTTGTTGTCCACTTGGTTTTGGTGCTTTCTTCAATTCCTCTTTAGAAATATAACCATCTTCATTTGCGTCTATAGTAGAAAAACTTTTAGACAAAGGTCCTTTTGCTTCACTTTTAGATATTTTACCATCTTTATTAGCATCCATTTGTGTGAAAATAGTTTCTAAATTTGGACGATCACCGCCTCTCTTTTGTTCTGATCGTACTGTTTTTTCTGTTGTTGCTTCTGATGATGATTTACAAGAAATTACTAGAGTTGAAATAGTAAATAATGCTGCTATAATAAAGTGGTTACGTTTCATAAAATATAGTATTTAAAGTTTTTAATATTTTTAAACTAGAGATTTCTTCTCTGTTTTAACTTTAGATGTTCTTTATTTATAAAACTTGTGTACGTTAACTTTACTTTAACAAAAAAGCCTTATTAACTAAATAATAAGGCTTTTTTTAAATTGATTAAATCAATAAATTTTATCTTGGAGGTGGCGGCATACCTTCTCTTCTTGGAGGAGGATTTCTACCATCTCTTGGCGGTGCGCCTTCTCCTGCTCTTAAAGCTCTTTTTAAAATTTTATCAAACTTTTTTGTTTGCTCAACAGTACACAAAGTTCTTACACTTTTAAAAAAACGATAAACTTCTGCATCTTTTTTTGCTGATAAAACACCTATTTTACTTGTTAATGAATCTATATTAATAGCTGATTTATTAAAAGAATTAAATAAAATATCTTTTTGATTTCTAGTTTCTTCTTCTAAAATTCTCATAAAATATCTATGAGTTTTATCTAATTCTATAAATTTTTCGGTTTGAGAGTCCGTAAAATTTAATTGCGTAGTTAAGAAATTATTTTTCTGATGATCTCTTTGATTTTCATGAGGTTTCTTTACCAACATAAAAATTAATACGCCATTTAAAAGTATTAATAAAAACAATAAAATAGGAAGTAATTTTGATTTCATATCTTTTAATTTAAAATTGAATCATTATCCGTTTGTAAAGAATAATCTTGTGCAAAAAGTTCAATGTCTGATGTTGTACTTGTACTTTCTTGAAAATTATTAAAAGCATAGAAAATAGTTCCGAAATTTAGCAACAACACAATACTTACCGTTGCCAATTGCAATTGCGGCGTAAACCAAGAAAAAATAGATTGCTTCACTTCTTTTTCTTCATTTAGTTTTTGCAGAACTTTATGCTTAAAAAAATGATTTACGTCTACTTTTTCTATCGTTTCTAATGCTTTAAAAGTAGCTGCTACTTGCTGATTAATATCTTCTTTATTTTTCATACTTATTTGTTCTTAAAACAATTACTATTTATTTAGATGCTAGAAATCTTAAAAACTTGCGTTAGTTTTCTAATTTATAAAAATTTTCTAATTTAACTTGTAAATTTTTCTTAGCTCTAAACATTAAAGACTCTACAGATGATAAACTTTTACCTGTAATTTCTACAATTTCTTGATAGCTCTTATCGTCAATCTTTGCCAAAGTAAAAACCACTCTTTGCACTTCTGGCAAGGTATTTATCGCCTTAAAAATAATTGCTGATTTTTCTTTATTCTCTAATAAAATTCCCGGGTGGTTTACCTCTGTAAAATAACTAGTTTTATCTAAAGGAGTTTCATTACCTAAGATTGTTTGCATAAATGCAAATCTCTTTTTCGTATTCTTTTTTCTAATAAATTCTAAGCACTTATTTGTGGCTATCTTATAAATCCAAGTAGAAAGTTTAGAATCTCCTTTAAATTTATGTATCGATTTAAAAACTTCTAAAAAAACTTCTTGCGCAACATCTTCTGCATCTTCTTTATTTGGGATAAAAGAAATACAGGTACCAAAAACTTTCTGCTGATAATCATCTAAAAGTTGACTAAATGCAGACTGTTTTCCAGCTGTTAATTGCGTTATAAAATCTTGTTCGTTCAAAGAGTATTTTATCAAAAAAGTAAACATACAAAAAAAGACTGCTTGTTAAAACAGTCTTTTCTAAATATATGTAATTATAAATTATTTTGTCATCGTTACAACACGCTGCGGTAAAGGAGCTTCGTAACCTGCATTCCCTAATGCTTCTACAATTTCTTGTCTTGTGTCCCAATAAACATCCCAATAGTTTTCGCAATTAGCATACGGTAAAGCCAATAACTCAACACTATTTTGGCCTAAATTATTAACAGCAACTCTAGGTACATTTGTTCCTATTTGCAAAACATTTTTATCTTTTTTAAGAACATCTAATACAATCTCTTTTGCTTTTGCAATATCCGAACCATATCTAATAGCAAACGGCATGTCTATACGTAAGTTTCCTATTTTAGTTAAGTTGGTAATTTTATTAGAAGTAATTGCCGAATTTGGTATAATCTCCGTTTCATTTTGAAACGTTTCTATAACCGTTACAAAAACAGAAATTTCTTTTACAAAACCAAAGGCTCCGTTTGTTTTAATTAAATCGCCCACCTTAAAAGGTTTAAAAATAAGTAACATTATTCCAGATGCAATATGCCCTAAAGAACCATTAAAAGCAGCACCAATTGCCAAACCAACACCTGCTAATAAAGCTGCAAAAGAAGCCATTGGCAAACCAACAATACCTGCTATAGAGATAATTAATAATAACTTTAAAAGAAAACCAATAGTTGTTAATAGAAACGGTTGTAAAGTTTCATCTAATTTTGTTCTTTCAAATGCTTTAGAAATTCCTTTCATTATCATTCTAATAATCCAAAGGCCAATAATTAAAGCTGCAAGAGCTCCTATTAATTGAAGTCCCCAATCTCCTAAACCAGAAGATATTGAATTGTAAAAATTTTTTAAAGAGTCTGTAGTTGTATCCATAATACTATGTTTAATTTGTTAATTATATTCATAATTTTGACACATCTAACTTTAAAAAGTCACTTTATAAATATCTCATATTGTTTTTTAAGAAAGCTTAAGAATTTGTACCTTTGTAGATCAAATTTTTATTATGAAATTATTATTTCTTACTTTAGGTTTATTAGCACTTGCAGTGGCAGGAATTGCTATAAAAATATGGGCAAAAAAAGATGGTAAATTTGCAGGTACTTGTGCAAGCCAAAACCCAATGTTAAACAAATCAGGAGAATCTTGTGGTTTTTGTGGAAAAAGCCCAGACCAATTTGATACTTGCGAAGACACCGAACATAACTAACTCTCGTTTTTAAATGATATTATCTGTACTTTTCTACTCTTTTGTAGTTTTTACAGGGATACAACTTCTCTATTATTTTATCTTTTCTTCATTTTTATTTGAAACTAAAAAAGATAAAAAAAAGGATATTCATGTTCCTGTTTCTGTAATTATTTGCGCAAAAAATGAAGCAAAAAATCTTCAAACATTTTTACCCTCTATTTTAAATCAAGAATACACCAATTTTGAAGTTATTTTAATTAACGACGCTTCTTCTGATGAAACTTTAGAGGTAATGGAATCTTTTAAAGAGCAACACAATAACATTAAAATTATTAGTGTAGAAAACATCGAAGCTTTTTGGGGTAATAAAAAATACGCGTTAACATTAGGAATAAAAGGAGCAAATAATGAACATCTATTGTTTACTGATGCCGATTGCAAACCCGTTTCTAAACATTGGATTTCTGAAATGTCTAAAAATTTCCATGCAGAAAAAACAATTGTTTTAGGATATGGAAAGTATAAGAAAGAAAAATTATTTGTAAATCTATTTGTTCGTTTCGAAACTTTGTTAACTGCAATACAATATTTTAGTTATGCAAAACTAGGATCTCCATATATGGCCGTTGGCCGAAACTTAGCCTATCATAGATCTGAGTTTTTTAATGTAAAAGGTTTTATAAACCATATGCACATAAGATCTGGCGATGATGATTTATTTATTCAAGATGCTGCAAATAAAGAAAACACTACTTTTTCCATCTCTAAAAAAAGTTTTACAGAATCTATTGCACCTACCAGTTTTACCGAATGGTTTCGACAAAAAAGAAGACATATTTCTACAGCCAAACATTACAAAACACCGCATAAATTCTTTTTAGGTTTATTCTTCGTTTCTAAAGTATTGTTTTACCTTTTAGCAATTTCATTGTTTGTCTTTTATCCTTGGAAACCTGTTTTAGCAATATTTTTAACGTATTATATAGTTCAATTTATTGTTATTGGTTTTTCTGCTAAAAAATTAAAAGAACCTGGAATTATTTATTTATTGCCTTTTTTAGAAATTGGTTTACTAATATTTCAATTTTCGATATTTATCACTAATTTGTCGTCAAAACCAAATCATTGGAAATAGACGATACTAAACTTACTATTAATATTACAAAAGCTAAAAGTGGAAATCAATCTGCATTTAGATACTTATTGGATACCTATTGGTCTGCTGTTTATAATTATCAATTAAAAAGAACAAAAAGCGAAAACGAAGCAGAAGACATTACGATACAAACGTTCTCTAAAGCTTTTGATAAAATTAATACTTTTGATGATCAGTATGCTTTTAAGACGTGGCTAATTACCATTTCTAAGAATGTTCATATAGATTTATTACGTAAGAAAAATAGATCTATTGCAACAGAAACCTCTAAAGAACAAGAAGAAAAGGCTTATTTAGTAGTAGATGAAAGTCCAACACCAGAAGATAAAATTATTACAGAACAAAATTTAGCGAAGTTGTTAAGAGATATCAAACAATTAAAACCTAAATACCAAGAAGTAATTCAGTTGCGTTATTTTCAAGAACTTTCTTACAAAGAAATTTCAGTACAAATTAACGAACCAATGAACAACGTAAAGGTAAAGTTATTACGAGCCAAAAAATTGTTAGCAGAGATTATTAAGAAATCTTAAATTAACAAAAATATTTGATGTAAATAATAAAATCCATTTTATTATTTGTCTAGAAAATAGCTATAATTTGTCTATTAAGTTATTACATAAAAAAACACTTTTCTTTCTAAAAAAGGGGAAAAAATTAAGGTTAACTATCGTTATTTCTTTAATTTTATTTTTAATATTTAAAGCTATATTTTGTAATTTTAAAAACTTTAAAGTTAGAATATCAGGTGGTTTAAAAAAAAACGGCTATACCTTAATTATTCAAAGTAAACAGACTAATTACTTAGAAGTTTTAACCATTCATTTTTACTTTTTCCTTTGTATCTTTGCTTTTTAATTTAGAGATAAAATGGCAATAGAATCCGTAATACTTCCAGAAAAACTTAAAAAACCAAAATGGTTACGTGTAAAATTACCGGTTGGTAAAAAATACACTGAACTAAGAACTTTGGTAGATAAATATAAACTAAATACTATTTGTACCAGTGGTAGCTGTCCTAACATGGGAGAATGTTGGGGAGAAGGAACTGCAACATTTATGATTTTAGGAAATACCTGTACTCGTTCTTGTGGTTTTTGTGGTGTAAAAACCGGAAGACCAGATACTGTAGAATGGGATGAACCAGAAAAAGTAGCACGTTCTATAAAATTAATGAGTATAAAACATGCTGTAATTACTTCTGTAGATAGAGACGATTTAAAAGATGGTGGTTCTATTATTTGGGCAGAAACTGTGGATGCAATTCGTAGAGCAAACCCAAATACAACTTTAGAAACTTTAATTCCAGATTTTCAGGGAAACACAAAACAGATTGATAGAGTTATAGAAGTACACCCAGAAGTAGTTTCTCATAATATGGAAACTGTTAGAAGGTTGACTCGTGAAGTTAGAATACAAGCAAAATACGATAGAAGTTTAGGTGTTTTAAAATACTTAAAAGAAAACGGAATGCGAACTAAAACTGGTTTAATGCTAGGTTTAGGTGAAAAGGAAGAAGAGGTTATACAAACCATGAAAGATTTACGTGCAGTAAATTGTGATATTATTACTATTGGTCAGTATTTACAACCTACAAAAAAACATTTACCTGTTAAAGAATTTATAACTCCAGATCAGTTTAAAAAATACGAAACTCTAGGTTTAGAAATGGGCTTTATGTTTGTAGAAAGTGGTGCTTTGGTGCGTTCTTCTTACAAGGCACATAAACACGCGGTATAAGTATTTTTAAGTTGATAATAAATTAGCAAAAACACTTATAATTTTACATAAAAAACGAATAAAATTTAACGATTCTCAGTAGAGAATCGTTTTTTTATTAAATTAATATAAAAATCATATTTAATTAACATATTATCATACAATACACTATTTTTGCACTCGCTTGAAAGAGCGCTATTGAAAACAACTTTGTAAACTGTTTTTGATGTACTTATTTGAATTAGTGAATAAAAAAACCATCTCAATTGAGATGGTTTTTTTTATGAAAATTAATAAAAGTAATTTTTAAATTACCTTAAAATAGCCTCTAAGTTTTTCTCAAAAGATTGCTGTAATTTTTGCATTATTTTATCTATTTGTTTGTCTGCTAAAGTTTTTGTTTCATCTTGTAATAAGAAACTAACGGCATACGATTTTTTTCCTTTTGGTAATTTATCACCTTCGTAAACATCAAATAAATCTACTTCTTTTAAGATGCTTTTTTCCGCTTGAAAAGCTAAATTATACACTTCATTAAAAGACACTTTAGAATCTAATAACAAGGCTAAATCTCGTTTTACAATAGGGAATTTAGATAATTCACTTACCTTAACATTCTTATTACCTACTAATTTTAAAATAGTATCCCAATTAAAGTCTGCAAATAAAACCTCTTGCTTAATTCCGAATTCTTTTAATAAAGAAGCTTTAACTACACCAAATTCAACTAATTTTATTTTTCCTAAACCAAAAGAAATTCCTTCAGAAAAAATATCTTGTTTAGATGGAGACGATTTTATTTTATCTATACCTAACCTACTTAATAATGACGTTATAACACCTTTTAAGTAAAAGAAATCTGTAGTTTTACTAGCAACACTCCAGCTTTCTTTAGATCTGTTACCAGTAACAAAAAGCGTTAAGTGTTTATTTTCTTCATATTTATCTGCGTATTTATGATACGTTTTACCAAATTCAAAGAATTGTAATGAATTATTTTTTCTGTTAATATTATAACTTACAGACTCTAAACCACTAAATAATAAAGACTGACGTAGCACTTTTAAATCGTTGCTTAACGGATTTAACATTTCTACATTTGCTTCTTCATTAATATTCTCAGACAAAGCAGTATACTCTGGCTTTGTTAAAGAATTTGCCATCGTTTCATTAAAACCTAAAGCACTTAATTGGTTTGCAATAACGTTTTCTATCTTTGTTTCTTTATTAGAATCATAAGAAATAGATGTATTTAGTTTGTGAGAAAACTCAATATTATTGTAACCATATACTCTTAAAATTTCTTCAATAATATCTGCTTCACGCTGTACATCTGTTCTATAAGAAGGTATTGTTAAGCCAAGACCACCATTTGTTTCACTATTTATTTTAATTTCTAATGAAGCTAAAATATTTTTAATGGTTTCTTTTGGAATCTCTTGACCAATTAAACGATACACGTTATCGTAAGACAAAAAGACTTGAAAATCTTCTATTCTAACAGGATAAAAGTCAGAAATATCTGAAGCTAATTTACCACCTGCATATTCTTCAATTAATAAAGCTGCTCTTTTTAAAGCATATTCTGTTGTATTAATATCTATTCCACGTTCAAAACGGAAAGATGCATCTGTATTTAAAGCATGTCTTTTGGCTGTTTTACGAACACTAACAGGATTAAAGTAAGCACTTTCTAAAAATATAGATGTTGTATGGTCTGTAACTCCAGAATGTAAACCTCCAAAAACACCTGCAATGCAAAGAGGATTAGAATCTCCATCACAAATCATAATATCTTCGGCAGATAATTCTCTTTCAACTTCATCTAAAGTGGTAAACTTAGTACCGGCTTCTAATGTTTTTACAAGTATTTTATTTCCTTTTATTTTCTGAGCATCAAACGCATGCAAAGGTTGCCCAAGTTCATGTAAAACATAATTTGTAATATCTACAATATTGTTTTTAGGTATTATGCCAATAGCCTTTAACCTATTTTGAATCCATTCTGGCGAATCTTTTACTTCTATATCTGTAATAGTGATACCACAATAACGTGGAGTTGATTCTTTATTTTCTACTTCTACATCTATACGCAACGTTCTTTCATCTACATGAAAATTACTTACAGAAGGAGATATCAATTCTAATTTAAGATCTTTTTGAATTAAACCTGCTCTTAAGTCTCTAGCTACACCAAAATGGCTCATTGCATCAGACCTATTTGGGGTTAACCCTATCTCAAAAACATAATCTGTTTCTATTTTAAAAACTTCTGCAGCAGGCGTTCCTTCTTTTAGGTTATCATCTAACACTAAAATTCCGTCATGACCTTTACCTAAACCTAATTCGTCTTCGGCACAAATCATTCCATGACTTTCTTCTCCCCTAATCTTCCCTTTTTTTATTTTAAAGCCGTCACCTTTATCATCATATAAAGTAGTTCCAATAGTTGCAACTGGCACTTTTTGTCCTGCAGCAACGTTAGGCGCTCCACAAACAATTTGTACGGGATTTTCTAGACCTAAATCTACTGTAGTTATTTTTAAACGATCTGCGTTAGGATGCTGTATACAAGTTAAAACCTTACCAACAACAATTCCTTTTAAACTTCCTTTTATAGATTCTTTGGTTTCAATTCCTTCCACCTCTAATCCTAAATCAGTTAACAATTCTCCTGTTTTAACAGGCTCCCAATCTATCTGCAAAAATTGTTGTAACCAATTGTATGATATTTTCATATTATTTTTTTCCGGGTTTGTTAACTGCAAATTTACTTAAAATCTACTTTTTATCATCCTTTTTAATTCTAAAAACGCAAGTTTATTTTTAATATTTCTAAAATAAATTTTCATGCGTCTTTAAATCTTAATAATGTTGTAGAAAACACTGAATTACCAACTACTTTCTAGCAAATATTTTATTTCTGAAAAGCACCAATTACAGCCTCTTTTTTTAGTTTAAGATCTGTAATTAAAAAAATTGCTACTTCTAAAGTTTAAATGTATTTTGATTACATTTTTTTTATTAAAAACAAAAATTAGTGCGTGAAAAAAGTTATAATAACTTAATTACACCACTAATTATGCATTTACAAAACTGGTTTCTAATATTTTAAATTGAAGAATTTATTGCATGGCTTTTTTTCGATAATTATCGGAAAAAACACTAAATAAAGTAAGTATCTTGTCTAATTTTATTTAAATATTTTTTGATCTACCTTCTTAAAAAAGAAGTAATAAATATAAGCAAGAGTAATACCAACTAAGGCTCCTACAATAATATCAATAGGAAAATGCACACCTAAATACAACCTACTATAAGCGAAAATTAATGGCCAAAATAAGATAAAGTAGATATACTTGTATTTATCTTTTAAAAGTAACACTACAAAAACAGAGAAAAAAGTTGATGTAGAAGAATGACCAGAGGTAAAACTATAACTCTGAGGAGTAATTAAAGTTCTTAATAAGTGTTTTATTTCTGGATCGTTATTAGGTCTTAAACGTTGTACATTATTTTTAATTAAATTGGTAAATTGGTCTGAAAATGCAACCAATAAAATCATGGAAAAAATCATAAATCCACCCTGTTTCCAACCATAAGCTTTAATGGTTAAATAAAAAATAAGAATAAACAATGGGCTCCAATAAAGTTGATTGGTAATTACCAACCAAAACGGATCCCATTGCTCACTCCCTAAACTGTTTAAGAAAATTAATAGATTTTTATCTAAATGTATAATATCTTCCATCTAATTATTTTCCTATTTTTAAAACTTCAACTTCAAAAACTAAATCAGATTTTGCAGGGAAAGGTCCGTATTTTTCTTCACCATACCCTAAATAGTAAGGTATAAATAAACGTACTTTTTCACCTTCATTCATGGTTAATACACCTTCTTTAAAACCAGCAATCATAGGTCTTTGAACATCATTTAACTGACATACAAAAGGCGTACTACTAGTTTCTGCTGTAGATTGAATCTTTTGCCCATCTGCAGTATACAATGTATAGTTAATAGACAAAGGTTTGTTGTCTACTATTTTTTTACCAGAAGTTTTCTTAAGTTTTAATATTCGAAGTCCAGAAGATGTTTTCTTTGCTTTCGCTTCATCCATTTCTTCTAAAAAAGCTGCTTTTTCAACTAAATAATTAGCATATCTTGCTTTTTCTACTTCATCTTCTGCTTTCTTTTTATTTTTTTCTAAGCTTTCAAAATCTCCTAACTGGGTATCAAAAACTTCTGCAGCATTAAAATTATTTGCTTCAGTACCTAGTTTAAGAATCTTTACAGATAAAATAGTATCTTTTTGTACGATACTATTTACAACAGACATTCTTGTAGAATCTATTGCTCTATTTAACTGTAAAGAATCTTTAATTTTACTTTTTAATTCTTTTAATTGAAGTGTGTTTATTATTGTTTTACCAAATACAGCGTGTTTACCATCTAAATGCGGAATTGGTTTATGAGTAATAAAAAACTGAGTATTATTGGTTGTTGGTCCTGCATTTGCCATAGAAAGAATCCCTTTATCATCATGTCTGTACATTAAATCTCCATCTTCACTCTTTGGAAATTCATCACCAAAAACATAACCTGCATCTTTTCTTCCTTTAGCAGTAAAACCACCACCCTGAATTACAAAATTATCTACCACTCTATGAAAAATAACACCTTCATAAAAGTCTTTACCTTTTAAAGAATCTACTAACTTACTATTTGTTCCTTCTACAAGAGAAACAAAATTAGCAACTGTCATTGGTACATCTTCCGCATATAATTTTACTAAAATTTCTCCTTTATTGGTTAAAATTTCAGCATAAACTCCATCATCAAGTCCTTTGTACTTTTCTGGTGTAGTGCTACATGCAGTTAATAAAACAACAAATGCTATTAAGTATTTTAAATTCTTCATTCAGGATATTATTTTGTAATTTCTAATAATTCTACTTCAAAAATTAATGTAGAAAAAGGCTTAATATCTGCACCTTTTTGTTGTGCTCCGTAAGCTAATTCTTGAGGAATAAAAAATTTGTATTTAGAACCAACACTCATTAATTGTACACCTTCTGTCCAACCTTTAATTACTTGGTTTAATCCAAATTCTGCTGGTGTACCTCTATCTACAGAGCTATCAAATACTTTACCTTCTATGTTCGTTCCATGATAATGAACTTTAACTTTAGTAGTTGGTCCTTCTGGCTTGTCTCCGTTACCTTCTTTTAAAACAATGTATTGTAAACCACTATCTGTAGTAATTACTCCTTCTTTTGTTTTGTTTTCTGCTAAAAAGTCAATTCCTGCTTTTTTATTTTCTCCAAACTTAGCTTCTGCTTCATTAGCTGCTTTTTCTTGCTGCTCTTTCATTTCTGCTGCTTGTTTCTTTTGAAAATATGGGCTTATTACAGACTGAATATCTTTAATGTCTATTAATAAATTAGTAGAATCTAAACCATTTCTAATAGCCTGTGTAAGAATATCTTTATTTACTTCATCGAAACCTGTTTTTAATTGACCAGACATACTTAACCCAATTGCATAACTAACAGAATCTATTTCTGTTTCTAAAGATTTTACTTCTTTTACTTGGTTATCACAAGATACCATAGATGCAACAACTGCTAATGCTAAAACACTTTTTACTACTTTCATTTTTACTTATTTATATTGATTAATGTTACTGTACTCTTAATTGATTGATTAATTCCTATTTTATTTCCATCTCCAGAAATGCCATAAGCACTATAAGACGGAATGACAAATGTAATGGTTTCTCCAACTTTCATCAACTTTATTCCTACTTGAAGTGCAGAAATAAAATCTTCTTTATCTACTCTGTATTCTTTTGTACCTAATTCTGCCTCACTATAGATTATATTACCTTGCAAATCAGCCACATTATACGTTATTGTTGCAATATCTCCTACTTGTGGAGTTGGAGCGTTTTCTGCTACTTTGTTAATATAGGCATACCAAAATCCATTAGGAGAAACTTGAAACGTTTTTGTAGAATCTTTTTTAATAATATCTAAAACCTTAGCCTCTTCTAAAGCGTTTAGCTTTATAGATTCATTAATGGTTTCTTTTAATATAGTTGTAGAATTCTTAGGATTAATAGGTCTTCTAGGTGCTATTTTAGAACAGCCTAAACATAAAATTAACGTAAGAACTAAAATTTTAATTTTCATAAGATGCTTCTAATTCTTTTTGATATTGTGGTAATAAACTAACAAATTTGGTCACGGTCTCTGCCATGGAAGCATCAGACCTTCCTCCTGCTGCATTATCATGTCCGCCTCCAGAAAAATGATTTCTAGAAAACTGATTTACAGAAAAAGCACCTTTAGAACGGAAAGAAATTTTAACCATTCCTTGCTCACTATCTTCTATAAAAATTGCGGCAAAAATAATTCCTTTTAAAGAAAGTGCATAGTTTACAACACCTTCTGTATCTCCTTTCTGAAAATCGAATCTCTTTTTTTCTTCCGAAGACAATGTAATATACGCTGTATTGTACGTTGGTAAAATTTGTAAATTACTTAATGCTTGCCCTAATAACAACAATCTATTATAAGAATTAGCATCATATACATTATTATGTATTTTATCATTTTTTGCACCTTTATCTATTAAAGCTGCAATAATTCTGTGCGTAGTACTTGTGGTAGATCTAAAGCGAAAAGACCCCGTATCTGTCATGATACCGGTATATAAACAAGTAGCAATGTCTGCATCAATTAAATCTAAATCGGCATTCATTTCTATAAATTGATACACCATTTGGCTTGTAGAGCAAATAGTAACATCTGAATACATATATTTTACATCATCTGGTTGTTGATGATGGTCTATCATAGCAAAATCGTTGGGATATTTTTCTAACGTTTTTTGCATATCAGAACCTACTCTATGTAATGTATTAAAATCTAAAAGAAAAATAAGATCTGATGCATTAATTGCTTTTTGAGATTGATTATTTTGCCAATCGAAACGATATGTGGTTTTTGAACCAGGCAACCAATGTAGAAATTCTGGATATTCATTGGGCACAACAACAGTTGCATTGTGTCCTTTTTTATCTAAATAATGTTTTAAAGCTAATGTAGACCCCATAGCATCTCCATCTGGATTTCTATGCCCTATAATTACAATATTTCTCGATGTGTCAAGAAAGCTTTTTAACTCTTCAAATCCTTTTAAAATCATAAGATGCGAAGATACAATTTAATAACATTGTTCAAAATATATTTTCTTTTACATTTCTGTTAAAATAAACCCATTTAGTCTTAAAATTTAATAATTGGAATCTACCTTTTAGTTGTTTTTATTTAGAATATTGGGCATCTTCTAATGAAACTTACCACAATAACATCAATTACTTTACTTATAGCCAACTTATAAATCCCTACAATAATTTCCTCTAAAAAAACGGACAAACACATTACAAAATGTAGTTTTAGACTTATAAAATTTATTTTTAAGAAAAAAGAAATCGCCCTAGAAATGTTAGGTAAAAACAATAAATTACAACAAGAATTCACACAAGTTTACCCTTAACTTGCAATTAACATTAAATAATGTACTTTTGCAAAAATATAAAAAATAGAATGGCAACAAATAGAACATTTACAATGCTGAAACCAGATGCTGTAGAAAACGGACATACTGGAGCAATTTTAGACAAAATTAACGCTGCTGGATTTAGAATTGTAGCTTTAAAGAAAACTCAAATGACACAAGCAGATGCAGAAACTTTTTATGCTGTACATAATGAGCGTCCGTTTTTTGGTGAATTAGTAGAATTTATGACACGTGGACCAATTGTGGCTGCAATCTTAGAAAAAGAAAATGCAGTAGAAGATTTTAGAACCTTAATTGGTGCTACAAACCCTGCGGATGCTGCTGAAGGGACTATTAGAAAATTATACGCAACTTCTATGGGAGAAAATGCTGTACACGGTTCTGATTCTGATGAAAATGCACAAATTGAAGGGAATTTTCACTTTTCTGGAAGAGAGCAATTTTAAGGATTTATAAAATTCTTAATCAAATATTTTAAAGAAACTCGTAACGTAATTGTTACGAGTTTTTTTGTTTGAAACTTTTAGTTTGTATCTAAACGAATTTTTAGATAATTCAATAAATAAATTATCTTTACAGGATAACAGTAATGTATTATGACACTATATCTAGATAATTTTACGGATATGAATAATAAAAGTTACTATATAACGAGTTGGCAATAATTATGAAGAACCGAAGAACATATCTAATTTTAACATTCCTAATTCCCGTTTTTGGTTTTTCTCAAAATGAATTTTTGGATTTTGTTGTCACTCAAAAGAATGATACTATTTATGGAACAATAAGAAATGTTATTTCAAAACGAAGTGTTCTGTATGAAAAAAACTCTAACCCTGAAAAAGATAAAATTAAGTTTCGTAGTCATAAGTTAAGAAAACACAAAGCAATAAGATTCAACGATAAAATCTATACTTATGTTAAACCTTCTAAGGAAGACGGGATTTATGCTGAAAAAACAAAAAGGACAATCCCAAAAAACAGTATTGCCAATAGATTAGGAGATTTCATAAACATAGAAAAAAGACTTCCTGATTTTGTTATAACCAATAACAATGATACTATTTACGGAAAAATAAAAGACCCAACATTTGGAAAATTACGCCTTTTAGACTCATCTAATGCAAAAGTTAAAATTGGCAAGGAACAAATAAGAGCTTTTAGGTTTAATAACGAGATTTTTGAACATAAGGAAAAAAGAAGAGCTACCCTTTTCGATAAAAAAGATGCCTATTTAAAATTAATATTAGACGGAAAAGTAAAACTTTATGAATATGAATATCATTATTCACAAATGGATTTAAATTCAGGGCAATATTTAAATCGTTCAGAAAATTACTTTTATATAGAAAAAGGTAATGACCTAATACTAATCAATAATTTATTACACCTTAAAAAATTGGTGGAAATATTTTCTGAAAATCAAATTTTGGTGTCGAAAATATTGAACAAAGAATATATAATTGATAATATTTATTTGATTGTAAAGTACTATAATGAAAATAAATAACTATTGCCAACACCGTATATAAAAAATTGCTAATTTAGGCTAATCTTAAAGGTCGTTGCACGTTTGTTACGTCTGATTTTCCTTCGGAAAATCCTCGCACTCAAACACGCAACTTTCCATATACATAAACGTTAGCTACAATATGAAAATGACAAAAATTGACGAAAGAAAGAATATTATAGTTTCTCTAAAATCTAGTTTTGGAGAACCAAAAAAGGGAATTGAAAAAAGATTTCAATTTCTAAAAGGAATGACTATTTTAAATTTAACACTTACTATTTTTAGCGCAGGAATTTTAGTTTTATCTATTATTTCTAATTTATTTAATTATGAGATTTTTAAATGGGAGAAAACTGGACTTTTAGCTATTTTGAGTTTAAGTTTTGTATTAAATCTACCAAATCAATTTTATGAATTAAAATTACTTAATCATTTGAAAAAAATCAATTCAAAATCGGAATTTGAAGGAATTGAAAAACTAAATATAGAATTAAAAAACATAATTGAAAAACTAAATAATAGATTGAAAAATGGTTGGCTTGAAATAATTTTGGCAATAATAATTATGATAATGGGGATTTGGCAAATGGGGTTTTCTAATAATAATAATAATAACCCATATTGGAATTATATGAAATTACCGATTTTAGCATTTTACGGAATAATATTATTTCGATTTGTATTTACGAATAGAAAAATTAATGAAAATATTAATAAAACAGAAAAATACTGTAGCTAACACCGTGTAAAAAAAATTGCTAAATTAGTACTTAACTAAAAGCAGTTGCATTTTTGCAAACAACAATTTTCCTGCGGAAAATAGCCGTTCACAAAAATCACAACTTTCATTACACAACAACGTTGGTAAAAATGAAAAATTGTAACAAAATAAAAACATAATACTCTTTAATAAAAAACGAACAATGAAAAAAGAAATATTTGTATTCTTACTATTTTTTTCTAGTATGATTTTTGGACAAAACATTCAAAAAATCGAATTCAACACTAATTTTTCAGAAACGAACCTTAGTAATTCCTCAGACTTATCATACCAACTACATCTAAAAAAAAGAGGGTTATATAAAATTTCTGTTTTACAACAAGGAATTGATGTGGCTTTGATTCTTAAGGATAATAAAAATAATACCTTAATTGAAAAAGATTCACATAACGGAATAAATGGATTAGAAAAATTTGAATTTATACCTTCAGAAACTGCTAATTATACACTTACAATAAAAAGACTTGATGATGAAGGGAATCCAGAAAACGGAAAAATTTCTATTAAAATTAAAGAGTACACAAACTCTGAAATAAAAGAGCTAGAAAAAATAAAAAAGGAATTAGAACCTGAAAACAAAAAAATAGTTCAAACCATAGATATTGACCACTTTTGGGAAGCTTTTGATAATCTAAAAAAAAGTAAATCTCGTAAAGACAGTATTGCTTCTTTTCAAAAAATATATCTTAATAGAGCCACAGACGGTTTAAAAGATTTTATTGTTGCACGAGACTTTACAGCAGAAAAGTTTGTTGATGCAGTATCTATGATGCCAAAATTTTACAATTCAATAAGAAAAAATACGCTTGAAGTAAAAAATATAGTTGACAACCTTAACGGACTCATAGTAAATTTTAAAAATATTTATCCACAATTTGAAACAAAAAAAATATGTTTTGCAATAGGAATTGTTAATACAGGTGGAACAGTTTCTGATAATTATTTACTTATAGGAACAGAAATTAGTACTTCAAATAAAGATGTTGACCTATCTGAATTTACCAATGAAGCTTATCGTAAAATTTTAGAAAGAGGTGATGATGTTACTCAAAAAATTAAAAATATGGTCGCTCACGAATATGTACATACACAACAAAATCGTAATATGAATAACAATATTGTCGGGTGTGATTTATTAGAGGCTGTTATAATCGAGGGTATGTGCGATTTTATAGGCGAATTAATCTCTGGTGACCAAATCAATAAAGTTGCACAAGAATATGGAGATGCACACGAAAAAGAGCTTTGGATTGAATTTAAAAATGAATTATGTAATAAAAGCTCTAAAAACTGGTTGTATAATTATGATTCTTCGAAGGATAGACCCGCAGATCTTGGCTATTATATTGGATACCAAATATCAAAAGAGTATTACAAAAATATGACCGATAAGAAACAGGCTATATATGATATTCTTAATATGAATGACCCTATAACATTTTTACAAAAAAGCAAATACGACCAGAAGGAAAAGCAATAAAACTTTTACCAACAAAGTACTGTGGTAAAAAACAAGTAAAAACTCATTAATTTTTCACTAAAACACTTCTATAATTATTATCATAAGTTAATCCTGATTTAGCGATAGCAAAAGCCTGTTTTAATAACTTATTACAAACCGCTATTAAGGCTAGTTTTTTACTCTTTCCCTTAGCTACTATTCTATCATAAATTGATTTGCAAGCATGGTTATATTTACATGCATTAAAACTGCACATAAATAGTAAATTCCGAAGCTTTTGATTTCCCATTTTACTAATTCTGGGACGTCCTTTTACACTACTTCCACTTTGTCGTATTACCGGAGTTAAACCAGCATAACTACAAAGTTCACTTCCACTTGTAAAGCGATCAAAACCATCCGTTAGAACAACTAGCATTAGGGAGGTTTTAGGACCTATTCCTGGAATGCTTTTTAAATCAGTTAAAAGTTTCTGATGGAATTCTTTTACTAAAAATAACAATTTATCTTCGATCGTTTTCATATCTTTCTGGAGTTCTTTTAAAATTCGTTTGAAGGAACTCACTACAGATTTACTAGGAATTCCTAAAACCGTTTCTCCATGTATTTTATTCTTAAGCATAGTGCTTTGTTTTGTATACACAGACAGGAGTCTAATCATCTGAAGACATTCTAATTGATGCTTTGAATTACCTCTCCATAGCTTTAATTCAACCTGTTTAGCATATTCACAAATTAACCTCGAATCGCTTTTATCTGTCTTAATTTTAGACAGCTTCATCTGAATAAACCGTTTTACAGATAAAGGATTCTCTACTGAAACTTTAATACCTTGTTCTTCTAAATAATAAGCTAACTGGTAATGATAATAACCAGTAGCTTCCATCACACAATGACTATTAATATCTAACAGTTTTACGAACTTTTTAAAGCCCAAAATACTATTTTTAAACTGGTAATAATTACCAAAAGAATCGGTAACATCAAAAACTAAATGACTGATGTCAAGTCCAAAATATTTTATATCTTTATTCATAAGAAAATGTTTTTTGAAAGGACATACTACGCGAGTTTCAACGACTTAAAATCGAGGTCTAAAAGCCTCATAGAACTGTACGAAATCTGTGTAGAAAAGAGAGGGGATTTTCAATGTTGACGAGATCTATTGTCTCTCCGTATATAATAACCTTATTCCTCTCTTTTGTGCTTTCTTATTATATGTCTTAAATTTAGTGTTTTTATTAAAATGCTAACTTAAGCCGTATATAATTTATTGCTGCCTTCTTGCCTACTTGCGAAAGTCCTATCGGACTTTCTTGGTCGGTAATTATTAACTAAATTCACTGCTTAAACAACACAACAACGTTGCCAGCAATTATGAAAAAAATACTGCACATAACATTATTTCTATTCTCTATCGGAGTTTTTGCGTGTGATTGTATGCCACCGAATTTAACTGAAAAGTATTCTAAATCTGAATTTGTTGCAAAAGTCAAAATCGTTAGAAACTATAGCAATGAAAACTCAAAAGAACTATATAAAGCAGACATAATTGTTGAAGAACTTTTTAAAGGCAAGAATATAAAATCAATAATTATTGCTGGACGTAGCGATGGGAAAATAGGGAGTTCTTGCTCTATGTTTATACCAGAGAATACTGAATTAATAATTTATACCAGTAAAAATAAAAATGGAAATTACGTTGTTGGAATGTGTTCTGGATTGCTTCGTTTTAACGATTGGAATATCAAAAAACAAAGAAAAGAACTAGAAATTTTAAAAGCTCTTAAGTCTAAAGATATAAATTTTACAAATAAAATAAGTTTTAGACCTGAAAGTAATATAAGGAACGAATTACAGCAATTCAAAGGGATTAAACTTGAAAAAAAATATGGTATCTATGAAATAAAATTTGAATCTGACTTAACAATTAAAAGCGTAAGCAAATTAATTGGATTTGATAATCCTATCGACCTAAAACTAATTGAAATTATTAGGCAAACAAAACAGTCTAGCTTTGATAAAGAAATAAAGAACAAAGTGCCAGAAAACAGTAGATTACTAATCGGAATTTATTATTACGATCGAGAAAAATCAAATTCGAGTTTTTTAAGTCAATATCACCTGTGAAAAATAACTGGTACCAACACCAAATAAACTTTATTGCTGGTTTTGGCTCACTTGCGAAATTCCTCCAGAATTTCGCCGTTCGTACTTTATTTAGTAAATTCACTGTTTAAACAACGCAACAAAGCTTATACAACAACGCTGGACACAATGTTCACATCAAAATAAAAAAAATGATAATAAATGAGTTATTGACAATCAGAATAATTTTAATAATGATTGGGTGCTCGTCATTTATGAATTTAAACGGACAAAATTTAAAAAAACATAAATGGAGAAATAGAGTATTAATTGTTAAAACATCCGATATAAAATCAAAAAAATATCAAGAACAACTCAACGAATTTAAAAACTCAATTGAAGAACTAATTGATAGAAAATTTATATTGTATCAAATAACTGGAGATGATTTTGTACTGCTAGATTATAAAAATAATGAGTTGAATAATTCTGGAAAAATATCTAGAAAACTAACAGATACCATTTTAAATGAAAAAGAAAATTTTGAGGTAATTTTAATAGGATTAGATGGAGGAATAAAACTTCAACAAACAGAAATATTGATGAAAGAAGATCTTTTTAACATAACAGATTCAATGACCATGAGAAGAAATGAACTAATTAGAAATAAAATTAAAAATTAAAAAAGCACAGCATACAACATTGTATAAAAAAAACACGCCTTTTGTGCTTGATCAAAAGTAATAGTGTATTTGCTTACATAACAACGGACTTTAATGTTAAAAACAAAGTTATTGGACACGATATAAATGGAGTTCAGCAGGATTATTTTGTTTGGAATTCATCATTTGCACCAGCTGGTCTGCTAAAATCAAATACTTCTGATATGTCGAAATTATTGAAAACACTTTTAACCAATAAAGGCAAAATTGGAAAAACTACTTCAATAACAGAACAAACGTTCTATAAAAACACCCAAATGGAAATAGGTTTCGGGCAAGAAATAGAACGAAACGGAAATGACACTTTCTTTTATAAAGCAGGCGACACATTTTCTTGCTCCTCAATTCTTGCTTATGACAAGAAATCTAATTAGGGAATAGTGATAATGATAAACCACAAGAATTCAGATTTGATAAGAGAACTAATAAATACGATTTATAAACAAGCCTTAAGATAAAAAACGTTTGCTAACAAAGTATAAACTTTATTGTTGGTTTTAGCCTACTTGGCAAGTTCCTCTGATACTTTCTTGGTATGTATTTTATTTATTAAATTCACTGCTTAAACAAGGCAACAAAGCTTAGAGTCTGTTGTAAGAAAAAGCATCAGCAATCTAAAAATAATATTATAACAAATACTATCTTTTTAAAAAACTAAATTAATTACCAAAATATAAATTACAGCAAAACCTTCAATGAAACTTTTAAGAATTAAAAATACTTCCGACACCTATTTTCTGGAGGCATGGAAATTGTACGAAGATGCTTTCCCTATTGAAGAACGAAGGTTATTGGATGATCAATCTTTGGTTTTACAAAACGAAGAGTATCATTTTGATGTTATCATAGATAATAACCAGTTTATGGGATTTATATTATGGTGGGATTTTGCTTCCAATAGATACATAGACCACTTTGCGACAGCGGTAGCACAAAGAAACCAAGGTCTTGGAAAAACAATTCTAAATAGTTTTATAGAAAGTAGCAACAAACCAATTATATTAGAGGTAGAATTACCTATTTGCGACCTAAATAAACGGAGAATACAATTTTATAAGAATGTAGGTTTTAAGCAGAATCAGCATCCGTATAAAATGCCTCCTTTAAGGAAAGGATATCCTGCCGTAGAACTACTATTAATGACATACCCAAATAGTATATCTGTAAAAGAGATGGCCTTGTTTGTAGAAAAATGTCATCCTATTATTTTTAAAAATAATTTATAACCTATGGGATTTTAGATAAATAAAAAGCAAAATATAGTGACTATATTTTGCTTTTTATTTATCTATTTAGATTGTTAATATTACCTAGACCAACAATAATTTAGAAATTACATCATCACCAATTTCTTCATTCATCATTTTTATGATCTTATCTTTACCGTAACTTAATTCTTCACGCAAAACAGAAGACGTTAACTGAATAACCAATGTTTTATTTTGCAACTTTACAGAACTGGTATGATTGGCTACACCAGGTCCCATCATTTGAATCCAAGTTTCTTCTATTTTAATTTTTTGCATTCCTTTACTCAAGTTGTTTTCCTTGATAAAACTTTTCATTAAATCTTCTATAGAAAAGGAATCATTTTCTCTTTTTGCCATTTTTTTTTTAGCTTGTCATTGCGAATCAAGTTTTTTTTGCTTGATGCGGCAATCTTATTATTATTAAACAGATTACTTCGTCATTATTCCTCGTAACAAGTATTACAATTTAAAAATCTGATATTCTTTACTCCCTTGTTTTAAGATGTTCTCTGTTCTATCAAAATGCGTATCTGTAATAAATATCTGACCAAATTCATCATTATTTACCAAATCTATAATTTGAGAAACCCTGTTTTCATCTAATTTATCAAAAATATCATCTAACAATAAAATAGGAGTCACATTAGATTGTTGCTTAATAAACTCAAACTGCGCTAATTTTAAAGCGATTAAATATGATTTTTGTTGTCCTTGAGAACCAAACTTTTTAATAGGATAATCGCCAATATCAAAACTTAAATCATCTTTATGTATGCCCGAGGTTGTATATTGAATAATCTTATCTTTTACTAATGATTTCTGTAACAACTCTTGCATTTCAAAATCATGTAACTGACTTTTATACACTAAATTAACATGTTCTTTATCACCAGAAATTATTTGATATTTCTCATTAAAAATCGGAATAAAATCTTCTAAGAAACTTTTTCGAACTTCATAAATACGTGCTCCAAATTCAGAAAGTTGCTCATCATAGACACTTAAATTTAATGCATCAAAAGTTCTATTAGCGGCAAAATACTTTAACAACGCATTTCTTTGACTCAATACCTTATTATAAGATAACAAATCTTTTAAGTAGGTTTTATTTTGTTGAGAAATTACGCCATCAATAAACTTTCTTCTTGTATCACTCCCTTCGGTAACCAAATCTCTATCTGCAGGAGAAATAATAACCAATGGCAACTGACCAATATGTTCAGAAAACTTCTCGTAACTTTTTCCGTTTCGTTTTAAAACCTTCTTTTGTCCCTTTTTTAAACTACAAACAATTTTTTCATTTCTATCGTTTAAAAGATAGTCTCCTTCTATCATAAAAAAACCTTCTCCATGCCTAATATTCTGCACAGCGACAGAATTAAAGTAACTTTTTGTAAAAGACAAGTAATAAATAGCATCTAGAACATTGGTTTTTCCAATACCATTATTACCCACAAAACAGTTTATTTTCTTCTGAAAATCAAAAGTTTGCGACTCAATATTTTTAAAATTAAGTAAAGAAATTCTCTGTAAATACATGGATAAATTTTGATATTGAAAACGTTTTGCAAATTATTGAAAATTTAGCGAATTATCCGCTTTTAAAATCCAATTAAAAAAACTATTTTTGTCGCCACTAATTTTTAAGGAAACAATGGCTACATACAAGAAAAAATATAAGGCAGAAAGTAAACAAGTAGAAAATCAAATTGATGAATCTGAATTTGAAACAGCTGGAGTATTAAATACTTTAGATGAAACAGCTTCAATATCTGAGCAATGGATTGAGAAAAACAATAAACCTTTGTTTTTAGCTTTAATAGCAGTAGTAGTACTGTTTTTAGCATATATGGGTTATACTAAATATGTAGTTGAGCCAAACGAAACCGAAGCTTCTAACGAGTTAGCTTTTCCTAGAAAATATTTTAATGAAGCATCAATTGCAGGTTCTGGAGTAGATTCTTTATTAACTTTAGGTTTAGAAGGTGCAGATGGTAAGTATGGTTTTTTAGACATTGCAGATTCTTTTAGCGGAACGGATGCAGGAAACTTAGCAAACTATTATGCAGGTGTTTCTTATTTACAGATGAAGAAATACGACAAAGCAATTGAGTATTTAAGTAAATTTGATTCTGATGATGAATTATTAGGCCCTGTTTCTATTGGAGCAATTGGTGATGCTTTTGCAGATATAAATCAACTAGAAGATGCTTTAAGTTATTACGAAAAAGCAGCAAACAAAAAAAGTAATGATTTTACAACTCCATTATACTTATTTAAAGCAGGTCAAATTGCTATGGAATTAAAGGATTTTGGTAAAGCAGAAACATTGTTTACAAAAATTAAAGAAAACTATTCTAAATCTGACCAAGGTAGAGATATAGAAAAATACATAGCAGCAGCTAAATACGCTAACTAAAATAGTTTGCAGTTCTCAGTCCACCAGTAAGCAGTTGCAGTAGGCAGTAACTTACTAAATACTGAAACTAAAAACTGAATACTAAAAAAAATATGGCTACAACCAATTTATCAGTTTACGATAAAACAACAATCCCAAATGCGAAATCTTTTCGATTTGGGATTGTTGTTTCTGAATGGAATCCTGAAATTACAGGGAATTTACAAAAAGGAGCAATTGAAACTTTATTAGATTGCGGTGCAACTAAAGAAAACATAATTTCTTGGGATGTACCTGGAAGTTTTGAATTAGTTTATGGTTGCAAAAAAATGATAGCAACACAACAAGTGGATGCAATTATTGCCATTGGAAATGTAATACAAGGAGAAACAAAACATTTCGATTTTGTTTGTGAAGGCGTTACCCAAGGTATTGTAGATTTAAATATAAAATACGATGTACCTGTTATATTTTGTGTTTTAACAGACAATACAAAACAACAATCCTTAGATAGATCTGGCGGAAAATTAGGGAATAAAGGAACCGAATGTGCCGTAGCAGCAATTAAAATGGCTGCACTTAAAAATATTGACGCTAAAAGTGAAAGCATCGGTTATTAATTTTAACTACTTTTCTAAAATAAAGCGATTATCCTGCAAGGTTTTTCTAACCTTGTAGGTATAGTATTCTTAAATAATCACCTAGCTTTTACACTTTAAACCTACAAATTTTTTGAAACCTTGCATGAAAAATTAAGAACTCTTTTAACATCTTTGTTTGAAGAATTCCTTTTAATTCTGTAAATTTGAAATACTTATATAAGTTGGTATAATCCTTGATTTATTCAAGAAATTATAAACCAATAATACTAAAACTATGGGATTTTTAAAACGTACTAATAAAAAATTTGACTACCAACCTCGTTTTTACGAAGGAGAAGGAAGTCCTTTTAAAATTGAACATAAGTTAGATCAGTTTAGAACAACAACGGGTAAAAACAAAGGGATTAAAGGTAAGTTTAGTGATGCTTTTGATGATTTAAAAAACTCAGATAGAAGCGTAAACAAAACACTTTTTTATATTATCGCAATTTTGGTACTTATCTTTTTGTACATCATAGATTTCGATTTATCCATTTTCAATAGAAATTAATGTCGGATATTATTCAATTATTACCAGATCATGTTGCTAACCAAATTGCTGCAGGAGAAGTCGTTCAACGTCCTGCTTCTGTTGTAAAAGAGTTGCTAGAAAATGCCATAGATGCTGGTTCAAACAATATAAAACTTTTATTAAAAGATGCTGGTAAAACGTTAATTCAAGTAATTGATAACGGAAAAGGAATGAGCACTACAGACGCTAGAATGAGTTTTGAGCGTCATGCAACTTCTAAAATACAAAAAGCAGAAGATTTATTTAACCTTAGCACAAAAGGGTTTAGAGGAGAAGCTTTAGCATCTATTGCTGCCATTGCGCATGTAGAATTAAAAACAAAACAAGATACCGAAGAGTTAGGTACTTGTATTAAAATTGAAGGAAGTAAAATTGTATCACAAGATTTTATTTCTACGAGTAAAGGAACTAGTATTGCTGTAAAAAACTTGTTTTACAATATACCTGCGAGAAGAAATTTCTTAAAGTCAGATACCGTTGAAACACGTCACATTATAGATGAATTTCAACGAGTTGCTTTAGCGCATCCAAACATTGCTTTTTTAATGCATCATAACGATAATGAAGTATATCATTTAAAAAGCAGTAATTTAAGAAAACGGATTGTGAGTGTTTTTGGAACTAAAATGAATGAAAAATTAGTTCCTATAAACGAGCAAACCGATATTGTTGGTATAGAAGGTTTTGTTGCAAAACCAGAATTTTCTAAAAGAAAAAGAGGAGAGCAGTTCTTTTTTGTAAATGATCGTTTTATAAAAAGCTCTTACTTAAATCATGCCGTTGTAAATGCCTTTGATGGTTTATTAGAATCAGGATCGCACCCCTCCTACTTTTTATACTTAACAGTACCTGCAAACACTATAGACATTAACATTCATCCTACTAAAACAGAGATAAAGTTTGATAATGAAAAAGCATTGTATGCCATGTTAAGAGCTACTGTAAAACACAGTTTAGGCCAATACAATGTAGCACCTGTTTTAGATTTTAATAGAGATGCAAATTTAGATACACCGTATCATTTTAATTCAAAACCAAAGTCTACTGCTACTCCTAGAATTTCCGTGGATCCAGATTTTAATCCATTTAAAGAAGAAGCGAGTAGAGAAATTCATACGCCGTTTAAAAGAGAGCCTGAAACAGAAAGTTGGGAATCTTTATATACCTCTGTTGCAGATACAGAGGAAGAAATACAATCAGAATTATTTGACAATCAACAAGACATAAAAACACAGAAAACATTTCAAATTCAGCGAAAATACTTACTGAGTTCTATAAAATCTGGTGTGGTTTTAATTAATCAATCTTTAGCGCATCAACGTATTCTATACGAAGAGTTTTTAGAAAGTATTACTGTAAAAGAAGCCAACAGTCAGCAATTATTATTTCCTGTTAAAATTTCTTACACATCCGCAGAAATAGAAATGATTTATACCATTAAGACCGAATTAGAAAATGCTGGTTTTTCTTTTGATGAATTTACAAAAGACAGTGTTACTATAAAAGGAATTCCGGTTTCGGTTACAGAAAGTAAAATAACAATTATCTTAGAAGAGTTATTAAGCGATATAGATTTAGAAGTACCAGATGCTAGTTTTAGTCATTTTGATGTTATGGCAAAATCGTTTGCAAAAACATTGTCTATAAAAACAGGTACACAACTTTCTGAACGAGAACAAGAAGGATTGGTAAATGATTTATTTTCTTGTAAAGAACCGACCGTTTCTCCTTTTGGAAAACCAATTTTTAAAACATTAACATTAAACGAAATAGACAATCTATTTAACAGTTAAAAATGAATACGAAACTTACAGACGCCATAAAACATATAATTATTATAAATGTAATTTTATTTGTTGCACCACAACTTTTAAAATTAGATTTTACAAATATCTTGGCTTTACATTTTCCTGAAAATGAACATTTCGGAATTTGGCAATACGTAACGCACATGTTTATGCATGGTGGTTTTAGTCATATATTGTTTAACATGTACGGTTTATGGGCTTTTGGTACTCCTTTAGAACAAATATGGGGAAAAAAGAAATTTATCTTTTTCTATTTTTCTGCAGGAATTGGAGCTGGAGTTATTTACACATTGGTCAATTATTATCAATTTAATGGTATCTATGAACTTTTTATAAATGCAGGTTTAAATAATTCTGAAGTTTTATCTATCTTAAAATCTGGTAGCACCAATGACGCACGTATTATAGGTGCTATTACACAAGATCAATTTAATCAAATAACCTCTTTATATAATACTCCTGCAGTTGGAGCCTCTGGCGCTGTATATGGTGTTTTAGTCGCTTTTGGTCTTTATTTTAAAGATGCCAAATTAGCATTGATATTTTTCCCGGTTCCTATTGCTGCAAAGTACTTTATACCTGTAATGATTTTGGGAGATTTGTTCTTTGGAATGACAAAATACTCTATTGGAAACATAGCTCATTTTGCGCATGTTGGTGGCGCTCTAATAGGTTTTATAATTGCTTGGTACTGGAAAAAGAACGAATTTAAAACATATTAATGAGTTTTCTAGACGACATAAAGAACCGCTATAAAAGCGGAAATATTGTAGAAAAATTAATCTACATAAACCTTGCTATCTTTGTATTTACCTTGTTAACATCTGTTTTTCAAGATTTATATAAGGGCGAAATAAATTGGGTAGTAACCTGGTTCTCTTTAGATGATAATTATACCTCTTTATTAACTAAACCTTGGACTATTATTAGCTATGGTTTTTTACATGCCGACTTTCTACATATTCTTTTAAATCTAATAACCTTATACTTTGTAGGGAACTTATTTATAGAATATTTTACACAAAAACAATTATTAACGTTCTATCTATTAGGTACTTTCTTTGGTGGAGTTTTATTTATTTTAAGCAATAGTTATTTTCCTTTATTTCAAGATCAATCTTCTATATTAGTAGGTGCTTCCGCAGGTATTTCTGCCATTTTTATAGGTATTACCACCTACATACCCAACTACCAATTAAAAATACGTTTTATTGGCTTTGTTAAGTTATGGCACTTGGGGGCTATTTGGGTAGGTTTAGATATATTAGCACTCTCTGGAGGAAATGCTGGCGGCCATTTTGCACATTTAGGAGGTGCTTTATTTGGTTTTTTGTATGTTCAAAAAGCAGCCAATAAAGAAATACAAATTTTCGATAAAATAGCAGCCCTATTTTCAACAAAAAAGAAACCTTTAAAAACAGTTTACAAATCGCCTAAAAAAACAGTAAAAACCACTAAAGATACTTCTTTAAATCAACAACAAATAGATGCTATTTTAGATAAAATTAGCAAATCTGGTTATGACACTTTAACGAAAGAAGAAAAAGAGTTTTTATTTAAACAAGGAAGATAGTAGTATGAAAAATTTGTCCCCCATAGATAAGATTTTATATTTTATAAACTCAATATTAGCAACCCTACTATTGCTCTCTTATGTACTACATTTTATATCTCCTGCCACCATACCCTTTGTAGCAATTATAAGTCTATTTGTACCGTTTTTAATGATAATTAACTTACTTTTTGCAATCTATTGGTTAATTAGATTGAAAAAACAATTATTACTATCCGTTACAGTTTTTATTATTGGAATCTTTTTTTCCTATCCTTTTTATAAAATTTCAGGTAACAACTCTTCTTTAAATAATGATTTAAAAGTGATGAGTTATAATGTAAAAAGCTTCGATCTTTTTCATAAAAAGAAAGACTCTATTATGCAAGATGGGTACGAATTTATAGCCGCAAAAGATCCAGATGTTATTAGCATACAAGAGTATTATAAATCTAATAAAAACAAATTCTCATTTCCATACAAATACGTAAAACTTCGTCCGAATAGTACTAAATACGGAATGGCAATTTACTCTAAACATAAGATTATTAATGCAGGGTCTTTAGATTTAAAAAGTACTGGTAATAATATTATTTTTGCAGATATATTAAAGAAAAAGGACACCATTAGAATTTATAATATTCATCTAGAATCTTTAAGAATAAAGCCCAATGAAGAAAATTTTGGGGAAGAAAATTCTGAAAAATTAATAGAAAGGGTTTCTAATTCCTTTAAAGAACAAGCAGAACAAACCGTTCAGTTTTTAGCACATGAGCAACAATGGAAAGGAAAAAAAATTGTTTGTGGAGACTTTAATAATACAAGCTATTCTTGGGTATATAACAAAATTTCAAAAGACAAGAAAGACACTTATATAGAATCTGGTAAAGGCTTTGGTAAAACCTACAATTATTGGTTTCCTATGAGAATAGATTTTATTTTAACAGATAAAAATGCCATTAGTAACAAGTTTACTACCTATACAGAAAAATACTCAGATCATTTTGCTATTATGGCTAAAATTAACTGGTAGCACCAAAAATGAGTAGATAGTAATAGTTATTAATAACTCCTTTTTTTTATAACCTTTGTAGCTTTGCCTTCTATTTTATATTTAAATAGCGTTACTACACTTAAAAAAAACATTTTAAATTTAGCAAATCGCAAAGTATAATGACTTGCTTTTAATAATCTTCCAAATTCTTTTTTAATGTCTTTTTCATAGCTCTTTAATATTTGTTCAGAGAAGTTATTTTCTCTTAAACACTTTTCTATATTATTTGCAGCAATAATACCAGACATCATACCCGTACCAATACCTTCTTTATAAAAAGCATTTGCCAAACCTGCTGCATCCCCTACTAATAAAAAACGCTCTCCGGAAATTTTATAATTACCAAAATGAAACGGAATAGACCAACCTCTCCAAGAGTTTACTTTCGTTGCATTTACAAATTGATGTTTAATATATTTATTCGTTTTAATTAGATTTTCTATTTCATGAACTAAATTTATACCATTTTTTTTTATCTGATCAGACCTACCTCCTAAACTAATATTTACTTGACCATCTGACAACGGAAAAACATAAAAAAACAAAAGCGTTTTTTTATAAATCATTCTAACTTCTGCTTCATTTTTTATAGCAAGATCTTGAACCCCCGTAAAATAAGCACTTACAAAAGTAGATGAAAACTTTTTATCTATTTTATTCTGAGCCAATTTACCAGAAACAATAGATTTTGCCCCATCTGCTCCTACCACCATTTTAGACAAAATTTCTTGGCCGTTTTTTAATTTAATACAAACACCATCTATTTGATTTTCAATCACTTTTACTCCATTTCCAAAATATTGACAAGCATATTCGCTAGATAAATGATTGACTAAAAAATGGTCAAAATCGAAACGTTTTGCATAAGAAATAACCATATCCCTATCTTCACTTTCTTTAAATTCAATTTTAGAATTATTGTTTATAAGCAGCGTAATTTTTTTACTATGTATAAATTTAGGATTTTTCAAAAATTCTAAAAACAAATCTTCTCCTAAAAGTTTTAAAGATTTGTAAGCGTATAATATTAGTCCATCTCCACACGTTTTATCTCTAGGAAAAGTAGCTTTATCTACTATACAATGCTTAATTTTTAATTTAGATAACATCAAAGACGTTGCAACGCCAGAGGGTCCTGCGCCAATAATACAAACATCTGTTTTTTTTATTTGACTCATAATTACAATAACTATATTACACTATTTGTATTAAACTTATTTATTAAAGCCATAATCTCATACTATTTTACAAATACACAATTGGCATTTTTAATACACTTTTTCTTAACTTAAACTTCTTCTTAATCTATATTATTTCTTCAACAGAAAACTAAAACACTTCTTTGAATCATTAATACTGTAGAAAAAATACATCACGATACCGAAGCATTAAATTAGCCCTAATTACAGGTACAACTCATATTTGGTTTCCGCCATACCTTCATCATTTATAAAAGTATTTTTTATTTGAAAAAAATTTGCTTCTAAAATTTTAGAAGAAGCTACATTTTCATCTACTACATAGCCAATAATTTTATCCATTTTAAGTTTCTTACAATAAGAAATTAATCCCACACAAACTTCAAAACCAAACCCTTGCTTCCAATATTTTTCTAAAAAACGATAGCCAATTTCATCTTCTAGATTATCTTTAACCAAAGCAACAGTTCCAAGAAATTGATGATCCCTTTTTCTGATGATCGCATAAATCCAAAAATCATTATTAGTGTCACTATATTTTAAAATCAATGTTTTTAACTCTTTTTCGTTTTCAATATAGGTTTTTGGATTTCCTGTAGCATATTTTAAAACATTCTCATTGCTTTCTAGCTGATGAAAAGCTGCTAAATCCTCTAAAATTAGTCTTCTAATAATTAACCTTTCCGTTTCAAAAATCATCAATAATATCGTACTTTTGCGTTTTTAAACTGTTACACACAGTATTTGTAAATATACAATTTGAACTTTAAGAAATAAATCCTTTTTTAAAGTTTTGTTTTTTAGTTAAACAAACTTATTAGAATGAATGCAGAAAAGAAAGTTGCCTTTTACACTTTAGGATGCAAATTAAATTTTTCAGAAACATCTACTATTGCTCGTAATTTTGTGAGCGAAGGCTTTGAGCGTGTAGATTTTGAAGAACCAGCAGATGTTTATGTTATAAATACTTGTTCTGTTACAGATAATGCAGATAAACGCTTTAAAACCATTGTAAAAAATGCATTAAAGAAAAATGATGATGCTTTTTTAATTGCGGTTGGTTGTTATGCGCAATTAAAACCAGAAGAATTAGCAGCTGTAGATGGTGTAGATTTAGTTTTAGGTGCTACAGAGAAATTTAATGTTACCAGTTATATAAACGATTTAACTAAAAATAATGTTGGAGAAGTACACTCTTGTGAAATTTCTGATGCAGATTTTTATGTAGGTTCTTACTCTATTGGAGATAGAACACGTGCATTTTTAAAAGTACAAGATGGTTGCGATTATAAATGTACTTATTGTACAATTCCTTTAGCACGTGGAATTTCTAGAAGCGATACTTTAGAAAATGTTATTGAAAATGCCAGAGAAATTTCATCAAAAGGAATTAAAGAAATTGTTTTAACGGGTGTAAATATTGGAGATTATGGTAAAGGTGAATTTGGTAACAAAAAGCACGAACATACTTTCTTAGATTTAGTAAAAGAATTAGATAAAGTAGACGGTATACATCGATTACGAATTTCATCTATAGAACCTAATTTATTAAAAGATGAAACAATTGAATTTGTATCTAAATCAGATTCTTTTGTTCCTCATTTTCATATTCCTTTGCAATCTGGTAGTGATGAGTTACTTAAGAAAATGAAACGTAGGTATTTAACAAATACATACACAAACAGAGTAACAAGAATTAAAGAAGTAATGCCTAACGCCTGTATTGGTGTAGATGTTATTGTTGGTTTTCCTGGTGAAACAGACGAGCTATTTTTAGAAACGTACAACTATTTAAACGAGATGGACATTTCTTACTTACATGTTTTTACTTATTCAGAAAGACCTAATACAGAAGCAGTGCATTTAGAAGGTGTGGTGCCTAAAAAAGTACGTGCCAAACGTAGTAAAATGTTACGTGGTTTATCTGCTAAGAAAAGACGTGCTTTTTATGAGAATCAATTAGGTAATACCGTAACCGTTTTATTTGAAAATGAAAATAAAGAAGGTTATATAAACGGTTTTACAGAAAATTACGTTAAAGTTAAAACACCTTGGAACCCAGAGTTGGTAAATACATTACACACTATAACGCTTACTGAAATTGACGAAGATGGTCTTGTAAGATTTAATTTTGAAAACAATAGCGTTACAATTTAAAATGTAATTGCTACATTAAAATAAATAGATATGAAAAAGATTCCAATATACTTGGTTCCTGGTTTAGCAGCTGGACCAGAAATTTTTGAAAACTTAGAATTATCAAAAGATAAATATGACATTCATTATTTAAAATGGATAACACCTATAGCTCAAGATGAGTCTATTGCTAACTACGCAATGAGAATGAGCGAGGATGTAAAAGAAGAAAAACCTGTTTTAGTAGGTGTTTCTTTTGGCGGAATTATGGTACAAGAAATGAGTAAGTATCTAGATGTTAAAAAAACAATTATTATTTCTAGCGTAAAACACCATAAAGAACTGCCAAAAAGGTTTAAATTTGTGAAATTCACAAAAGCTTATAAGTTTTTTCCAACTAAGGTTGTCTCAAATTTTGAAGATTATGCTAAATATTTTTTAGGTAAATCTTTAAAAAAGAGAGCCCATATTTATAAGAAATACCTTTCTGTTAGAAGTGAACTATACTTAAACTGGTCTATTGGTTCTATTATTAGGTGGGAACAAACAGAAAAGAATCAAAACATTACGCACATCCACGGTACAAATGACCACGTATTTCCTATAAAAAACATAAACAACTGTATACAAATAGAAGGTGGTACCCATATTATGATTATTACTAAAGCCAAGAAATTAACTAAAATTATTAACGATATTTTAACTAGTTAAAACACAGGTCATCCTTATTTTTAAATCACAAAAACATTGCAAACTCATGAATAAATCACTCCGTTTTCTTTCACTACTTAGCATCTTAATAGTTGCTTTTTTATTTTATAATGGCATTAATAAAAATGAAACAGACCCACAAACAAGTACACATGCAACCTATAAAATAAAAGCATTAAAACTACCTAATAATTTAAATCTTGCTGGAGAAAGGGTTCCTTTAGAAATACCGGATGTAAAAGAAAGAATGGAGAGAGAGTTATTGGTAAATACCTATTGGCAATCTAATGGACTATTATTGATAAAAAGAGCAAATAAGTACTTTCCTATTTTAGAACCATTATTAAAAAAATATGGTTTACCAGACGATTTTAAATTTTTAGCTTTGGCAGAAAGTGGTTTTATAGATGAAACCTCTAACGTTGGTGCAGCGGGTATGTGGCATTTTATGCAGGCAACAGGTAAAGAATACGGTTTAGAGATTAATAGCAACGTAGACGAACGTTACGATATTGAAAAATCTACAAAAGTAGCTGCTGAGTATTTAAAAAAATCTCAAAAACGTTTTAATTCTTGGACTTTAGCTGCCGCTGCTTACAATGCAGGAAACTATGGTGTTAGTAAAAGGTTAGATGAGCAAGAAGTAACTAATTATTACGATGCTAAATTACCCGATGAAACTGAAAGATATGTATTAAGAATTATTGCCTTAAAAGAAGTAATAAGCAATCCTAAAAAATATGGTTTTGTCTTTGAAAATGAAGATCTATACACTTTAGCAAAAACAAGAACTATAAAAGTTGATACAGCAATTTCTAATATTACACATTTTGCAAAGAAATTTGGAATGAATTATAAAGAGTTTAAAATTTACAATCCTTGGTTAAGAGAAAATAAACTAAACAATAAAAGTAGAAAAGTGTACGAGATTAAAGTACCTGTTAACTAAAGTATTTTTATTCTATAATATTTTTAATTCTACCTACCAACCCAGATTCTAACTGAACTTTAATACCATACGGATGGTTTTGAGATTTAGTTAGAATTTTTGCTATAACACCTTCTGTTAATTCTCCACTTCGTTGATGTGGTTTCTGTACAATTTCTACAAACAAACCTATTTCTACATTTTTTCTTTGCCTACCGTCAATCATAAATACTTTTTAATACGAAAATAAAAAAAGCCTATCAATATTGATAGGCTTTTAGATAAAAAATTAACTAGTAATAAATATATATTATAATACTCTTACGTTTACTGCGTTTAATCCTTTTTTTCCATCTTGTAAGTCAAATTCAACTTCATCGTTTTCACGAATTTCATCGATTAATCCTGATACATGTACAAAATGTTCTTTGTTTGATCCTTCTTCAGTGATAAATCCAAATCCTTTAGATTCATTGAAAAATTTTACTGTTCCTTTATTCATAATAAAAATTATTTGTTGTCAATTTAATTACTAACAACATTTATATAATAACAAATGTAATGCCAAAATTTGAATAACGGCATAATTTTTTATGATACTTTTTTTAATCTGAATGATAAGAACATAAAAAAAGCCTATCAATATATTGATAGGCTTTTAGATAAAAAATTAACTAGTAATAAATATATTATAATACTCTTACGTTTACTGCGTTTAATCCTTTTTTTCCATCTTGTAAGTCGAATTCAACCTCATCGTTTTCACGAATTTCATCGATTAATCCTGAAACATGTACAAAATGTTCTTTGTTTGATCCTTCTTCAGTGATAAATCCAAATCCTTTAGATTCGTTGAAAAATTTTACGGTACCTTTATTCATAATAAAAAAATATTGTGTTGTTAAATTAATTCCTAACAACGTTTATTGAATTGCAAATGTAATGCCAAAAATTAACAAACGTATCAAAATAATTAAATTATTTTCAAAAATAGAACCTAAACACTAGTAATCAATAATTTAACACCTTTAAATTCATCAACAATCTCCATTAGAACATCCTTTACTGGTTTTATTTCATGAATTAAACCCGCAATTTGACCAATTTCTAACTCTCCTTCGTCTAAATCTCCTTCAAACATTCCTTTTTTAGATCTTGCTCTGCCTAATAATTCTAAAAGTTTTTCTTTTGTTGGGTTTTGTTTATATAATTCTTGCACGTCATTGTAAAACTTATTCTTCACCAAGCGAACTGGCGCTAATTCTTTTAACGTTAACTGAGTATCTCCGTCTTTAACAGCAACAATGGTATTTTTAAAATTAATATGAGCAGAAGATTCTACTGTAGCAGCAAATCTACTTCCTATCTGTACGCCGTCTGCACCTAAAACCATAGCTGCCAACATGCCTCTTCCGGTTCCAATGCCTCCAGCAGCAATTACAGGAATTTTAACCTGTTCTTTTACCATTGGTATTAAAGTAAAAGTGGTTGTTTCTTCCCTCCCATTATGTCCGCCTGCTTCAAATCCTTCGCAAACCACAGCATCAACGCCAGCAGCTTCTGCTTTTAAAGCAAACTTTACAGAACTTACAACATGAACAACCGTAATTCCTTTTTCCTTTAAAAAGGATGTCCAAGTTTTTGGGTTTCCTGCGGAAGTAAAAACAATCTTTACCTCTTCTTCTATAATTATATCCATTAATTTTTCAATGTCTGGATACAACATTGGTACGTTTACACCAAAAGGCTTGGAAGTTGCTTTTTTACATTTTATAATGTGCTCTCTTAAAACATCTGGATACATAGAACCCGCACCAATTAAACCTAAACCACCAGCATTAGAAACTGCAGAAGCTAACTTCCAACCAGAAACCCAAATCATTCCTCCTTGTACAATGGGATATTTTATATTAAAAAGAGTTGTTATTTTATTTGTCATAACTTAAAGTTAATTTTTTGTGTATAATTAAAAGGTATTTTTCTACCTCTATCAATTGCAGCAGACCAACCTTTTATATCCTCAAAGAAATCTACTAATTCAATGTACAATTTTTCTGGTATTGTTTCATCAACAGTTACATCTGTAATAGAACCATCAATATCAATCACAAAATTTACATAAACATCTCCATCTATCTTATAATTAAGTGCACGCTTTAATTTTTTTAACTCATTTCTATATTCCTTTAAACCTCCTTTAAAACTTGGTTTCTTTTTACGTATTACAGCTTCTTTTTCAGTTATTTCTCCGTTATTATTATAGTAAATTTCTTGTATAATTGTATCTTTTTTAAATATAGCTTTCCCCGCTAAAACACCATTGTAATGGTATATTTTAAAAAGCCCTTCTTTATTTCCTTCATATAACCTGCCTTCTGCATTTATATTTCCATTATCAAACCAAGATTTATATTTCCCGTGTAAAAGTCCTTCTTTATTATAGTAACTTAGTTGAATCATTTTACCGTGTTTATTGTAATTTATACTTTGTCCAATTTTTACAGTTTTAGCTAAAGAATTGTAATGTTGATAATAAAAGAGTTTACCATTTCTTCTATATTTTCTGCTTAACCAAAGAGTATCATTTACTTTTGTTAAAATCTCAAAATTCTTAGCCTTCGTTTTATCTGTTGTTATCTTATTGTTATTATCAAAAAAATTAACAATGGAATCCTTTTGAGAAAACAGATGAAAACACGTAAAAAACAGAATAACAAATAGTTTTAATTTCATTTTACTCTTTAATTAATTTAAATATTTTTTGTTGATTATCCTTTGAGACCTTCATTAAGTAAACACCGCTTTCTAAAAAAGAAATATCAACTACATCTGAAGTTACCTTCTCTTTTTTTAAGACTCTTTTACCTAAAATAGTATAAACTTCAATTGTAACGCTATTAAGATCATCTGTAGAAATTACAAAACGATCTTTTATTGGATTTGGATATACATTTAAATTGATAATAGCATCATCCAAAACAGCTAAACTAGCCTTATAGCGATTCAGAGCAACTTCAAAATTAGGAATCCCATAACCATGCTGGTCGGTAGGATTATTAAATTGATTTGCAGACTCATAAACTGCAGTTTTTAAATAATCATTATAATTCTCACCAGATTTTTTTAAGGGTGCTTTTAAAAGAAATCCTTCATTCTGATTTAAACAAGCTATTAAACCCGCCATAATAGGCGATGAAAAAGACGTTCCGCTAGATGAAGTTGTGATTTCTCCAGAACTATAATGTATCAACGCTGGGTTTTGACCTTTACCTAAAATTTCTGGTTTTATTCTTCCGTCGGATGTTGGTCCGAAAGAACTAAAACTTGCAATATTACCAGAAGCATTTACTGCTCCAACCGAAATCACAGAAGTTGCATCTGCAGGTGCTCCCATATATTTCCAAGCACTATTTCCATCATTACCAACGGCATTTACCAAAAGCAAACCACGTGAAGCCCCAATTTCTGCACCTCTAGATATAAAAGTGGTTTTACCATCCATATCTGCATAGGTGTGGTTATGATTAGGATTATCATACGTAGTATAGCCCAAAGAAGTATTTATTACGTCAACACCCAAACTATCTGCTCTTTCTGCCGCTTCTACCCAAAGTGTCTCTTCTAAAACAGTCTCTGTTTCTGAGATTTCTGATATAAATAAATAAAATTTTGCGTCTGGAGCAGTACCTACATATTCATCTTTAATATACGCAGCAATTGAAGACAAAACATGCGTTCCATGACTATTTCTTGTGTAGAAATTCTCATTTCTATCAGCAAAATTATAACCTCCTAAAATTTGATTATTATCTCTAATTCTACTAAAAGCATCTAAGGTATTTACATTAGGAAACCCAGCATCTATAATTGCTATTATTTGCCCTTCCCCAGTTAATTCTTGTTGATGCAAATAATCTCCCTTTAACATTTTAATTTGATTATCGGTTGCACCATAATTAAAATCTGTAAGCGTTTCTTTAAACTTGTTATAATGATTAGGAGTTGTTGTTTTTCCTTTTGATTTACCATTTAGATTCAACGATTTATTAGCAAATTCTACAGATGCTATAAAACTATATTTAGAAATTAAAGTATTAATATCTGTAACCTCTCCTTGAACATGAACTGCGTTTAACCATTTAGATTTCCCTAAAACAGTAATCGTTTTATCATTTTTTAGTTGATTATAATACGCTTCATCAACAGGAACATCTTTAGAATCTAAAGGAATATTGAGTTTAGACCTTCTATCTAATGCTCTTTGAGTAAGCATTGAAATAGGGCTGTTTAAAAAACTAGTTTCCTGAGGTTTATCTTTAATAAAAACCCAAGCATCTTCTTGTGCAGAAACTTTAAAAAAAACTATTAGACATAAAAAAAGTAGTAATTTCTTCATATTCCGAAATTACTACTTTTTTATGATTTTATAAATGTTTTAAGAGATAACTCCAGAGCCTAATAATTCGTCTTCTATATACCAAGCTACAAACTGCCCTTCTTGTATGGCAGATTGTTTGTTTTCGAACTCAACATACAAGCCAGATGCTACCTTGTGTAAAATAGCATTTTCTAAAGGTTGTCTGTATCTAATTCTTGCAGCTACTTGCATGGTTTCTCCAACTTTTAAAGTTAAGTCTTCACGAATCCAATGCATTTCTTCATTAGAAACAAACAATACATTTCTGTATAATCCTGGGTGATTTTTACCTTCTCCGGTATAGATTACATTTTCTACAACATCGGTTTCTATCACATACAAACCTTCTTTTGTACCACCAACATTTAAACCTTTACGTTGTCCTTTTGTAAAATAATGTGCTCCTTGATGCTTACCAACCACTTTACCACCTTCTTTATTGTAAGTAAATTTGGTAGCGTAATATTTTAATTCTTCTTCTTTGTTTTCAAAAGTAGGAGCTTGTTTTGTGTATTGCTCAAAATCCGTTGGAATCGTTACAATTACTCCTTCTTTAGGTTGTAATTTTTGTTGTAAAAATTCAGGCAAACGAACTTTACCAATAAAACATAATCCTTGAGAATCTTTCTTATCTGCTGTAATTAAATCTGCTTCTTTCGCAATTGCTCTAACTTCTGGCTTTGTTAATTCACCAATAGGAAATAATGCTTTTATTAATTGTTCTTGAGATAATTGACATAAAAAATAAGACTGATCTTTATTATTATCTTTACCTGCTAATAATTTATAAACTGGTTTTCCGTCTATAATTTCTTCTCCTTTTCTACAATAATGACCTGTAGCAACATAATCTGCACCCAATTTTAAAGCAATGTCCATAAAGACATCAAACTTAATTTCTCGGTTACAAAGTACATCTGGGTTTGGCGTTCTACCTTTAGAATATTCATCGAACATATAATCTACAATACGTTCTTTATATTGTTCACTTAAATCTACCACCTGAAAAGGAATTCCTAATTTTTCTGCAACAATCATTGCATCATTAGAATCTTCTAACCAAGGACATTCATTAGAAATAGTAACAGAATCATCGTGCCAATTTTTCATAAATAGCCCAATTACCTCATACCCTTGTTCCTTTAATAAATGTGCGGTAACACTACTATCTACACCACCAGAAAGACCAACAACTACTCGTTTCATTTTTATTTTTTGAGGTTGCAAAGATACAAATTAGAAATGGTTTTTATAGATTGAAAGAATTGATGTAACCATTGTTTTGATTTATATAAGTTTACTAATTTTAAAAGTAGCTTTCTAAAAATATAAATCCAAAAAAATTAATCTTCTTTTTTACGAGAAAAAGTACTTTTCTGTCTTAGTTCTTTTTCCGTGGCCACTTCTCCGTCCAAATAATACTCCCAATTACCAACTCTTATTCCGTTTTTATAATTTCCTGTTTCTAATAACTTTCCGTCCAGTTCAAAGTATTTTGCCAAACCGGTTAACTCTCCGTTTTTATAAGTAAGCTCTTCTATAAGTACTCCATTACTAGCGTATGTAGTTTTTACACCATCTAACAAACCATTTTTGTAATTAGAAAACTCTGTAACTTGACCATCTTGATAGTAAATTATTTGGGCACCGTGTAATTTACCTTTTTTATAATTTTCTTCTGACATGATTATACCATCAGGATAAAAATATTTCCAATTACCAACACGGTCTTTCCCCTTTAAAACTCCTTCTGTTTCTATTTTACCTTTTAAAGTGAAAAACTTAACATAAAGCGAATCTGAGTTTTTATAAAATGTTTTAATAATTACCGGATGCGCAGAACTTGTAATGTCGTAAAACTTAAAAACACCTACCTCTTTACCGTTTTTAAATTGACCAACATAACGTATTCGCTTATTCGAATAATATTTTTTCCAAACGCCTACCCTTTCATTATTTGCATTTAATTGATTAATTTTTTGTGCATTAAAATTTTCACTTGTAAAAAAACAAGCAAAAAATAGTAAAATAAAAAACAGTCTTTTTATCTTTATCATTCAAATATAATTTAAAACAAAGATACATTAATAGTGTCAAAAACAAATCTCCTTTTTGTAACCGAACAACTCCACAACATGGAAAACCCTAAAAGGGAAAACCGACAAAGAGTTGCCAATATTATTTTAGAAAACCCACAACTATTTAAAGAACTGGTTACTATTACGTTTACTATTGAAAATAAAATATCTATAAAAGCTGCTTGGGTTTTAGAATGGATTTGTACACACCATCATTTAGAATGGATTTTACCTCATTTAGATGAATTCACTCTAAAAATTAAAACCTTAAAATTTGATGGTGCTATTAGACCTTGTGCTAAAATTTGTCAGCATTTAGCTACAGATTTTTATGCAAAAACAGAAAACAATATCCAAAAAGAACTTACAAAAAACCATATAGAAAGCATCATAGAAACAGGTTTCGATTGGTTAATAACACCACAAAAAATTGCAGTAAGAGCCTATACAATGAATACTTTGTATTTTTTTGGATTGGAAAAAGAGTGGATTCATCCAGAATTAAAACACTTAATTGAAACTAAAATTATCCATGAAAGTAAAGGTTGCAAAGCGCGTGGAAAATTCATTTTAGGTTTGATTGAAAAAAGAGGTTAAAAAGACATGGACTTCTTAAAAAAAAATATTTGCAGAGATTTAAGCAGAGTTTTAAGGAAAATATAGCTAATAGGAAGTACAAAAAGACACTAATTTCACAGATTTCAGTGATTAAACTGTTCTCATTCAAATAATAATAATAATAATAATATCAGAATATGATTTATTAATTATTTTGGCTAAAGCCAATAATACTCACTATTATCAATCACAGGCTAAAGCCTGTGCCTATAAAAAAAACAAATTTTTAAATTTAAACTATTCAAAAAAAAAACATTTAGAAGATTATAAATAGCCTGTGGATTTATCCACAGGAATTCAATTTTAAACGTTATCAAGGCTTTAGCCAAATTTCATCATCCAGCAAGGTTATTTCTATCGAAAAACACCTACAGAATTGAATAAAAAAAATCCTGAATTCGGGGCTGTTAAGTTTTGAAACTTCAACTATTTATTTGTGATAATCCTAGAAATTCGTGTACAAAAAACATCATAAATCTGCTAAATTCACTATTTTTGCAATTAACAACATAACGAAAAAATGGAATTAACACAATTAAATGCCATCTCTCCTATTGATGGTCGCTATAGAGGTAAAATATCAAAATTATCAGATTATTTTTCGGAAGAAGCTTTAATAAAATACAGAGTTCGAGTAGAAATTGAATATTTTATTGCTTTGTGTGAAATTCCTTTACCGCAATTAGCTGATTTTAACAACGATTTATTTGATGATTTACGTAAAATTTATATCGATTTTACTACAGAAGATGCTCAGAAAATAAAAGATATTGAAAGCATTACAAACCACGATGTAAAAGCTGTTGAATATTTTATCAAAGAAAAGTTTGATGCATTAGGTTTACAAGCACATAAAGAGTTTATCCATTTTGGATTGACTTCTCAAGACATAAACAATACCGCTATTCCGCTTTCTATAAAAGAAGCAATGAATGATGTTTATGTACCTCATTATTTTGAACTTTTAGAAAAATTACAAGAATTAGTTATTGAGTGGAAAGATATTTCTATGTTGGCAAGAACACATGGTCAGCCAGCATCTCCAACAAGATTAGGGAAAGAAATAGACGTTTTTGTAGTACGTTTAAAAGCGCAATTCAACTTATTAAATGACATACCAAGTGCTGCAAAATTTGGTGGTGCAACAGGTAATTATAATGCACATAAAGTAGCATACCCAAATATAGATTGGAAAGAATTTGGAAGTACTTTTGTACAAGAAAAATTAGGTTTACACCATTCTTTTCCTACAACACAAATAGAACACTACGATCATTTAGCTGCTTTATTTGATAATTTAAAACGTATAAACACCATTATTTTAGATTTAGATAGAGATTTCTGGACATACGTTTCTACAGATTATTTTAAACAAAAAATTAAAGCTGGTGAAGTTGGTTCTTCTGCAATGCCACATAAAGTAAATCCTATAGATTTTGAAAATTCTGAAGGAAACTTAGGTTTGGCAAATGCAATTTTTGAGCACCTTTCTGCTAAATTACCTGTTTCTCGTTTACAACGTGATTTAACAGATAGTACTGTTTTACGTAATGTTGGAGTGCCTTTTGGTCATACAATTATTGCATTTACATCTACCTTAAAAGGATTGAATAAATTATTGTTAAACAAAGAAAAGTTTGCGCAAGATTTAGAAAACAATTGGGCAGTTGTTGCAGAGGCAATTCAAACTATTCTAAGACGTGAAGCATATCCAAATCCTTATGAAGCATTAAAAGGATTGACCAGAACGAATGCTAAAATCAACCAGAAATCTATTGCTGATTTTATTGATACTTTAGAAGTTTCATCAGAAATTAAAGAAGAATTAAAAGCAATTACACCAAGTAATTATACAGGTATTTAAGCTATGTTAAAAACAGAACCAAGAAACAAGAACCAAGAATCAAGACAAAAGGATGCTAAAAAACAGTATCCTCTTGTATCTTGTTTCTTGGTTTTATTCAGTATTATATTTTTCTCTTGTCAGTCAGATATAAAAGATAACTCAGATCGCTTTAAAAAAGGTGTTTTTGAGATTCCTGCAGGAAATGGATATAGTAAAACAACCATCACTAGAAAAGATAGCCTTCAAATTGAAAAGTATGATAAAATCATAAGTATCTCTAATGATAGTACTTCTGGAGAAAAAAAGATAAAACATATTGATACATTATATATCAAATGGAAAAATAATTTTTTCTATACTTTAAAGATGAAATCTCCAAAAAAAGAGATCGATAAGGAACCTATTTATGTTCAAATTACGAAAGTAACAGATAGTTCTTTTAGTTTTTCTGCAAAAATTGGCTTTAGTAAATTTGCTACAGATGGTACTATTTATAAGGTGAAATAAATTACATAAACTTTTGTTTAAAAGAATACTCAGCATTTTTTTCCTTTTCCTATTGATGATACCAACATCAATAGAAATACTGCATGATTTAGCAAATCATGAGCATGCTGTTTGTACCTCTATTACAGATCATCACATACATAAACAGCATTTAGACTGTGCTGAATTCCACAAGCAATTAACCGTATTCTCTATGGATTTTACATCTAATTATGATGTAATTCCTAAACACTTTTACGCTTCAACTTTTATTGATAAACCACAGAGAGTTAAAAAGGTTTATCGATCTATAAAACCTCCTAGAGGCCCACCCTATTTTACTGTTTAAATATATCATTTTGAAAGAGAAAAGATTGAAAAAAATCATTAATTCCCTTTCGCTGTGTACTGAATTAAAACCCTTTGTGTTAAAAAACCTAAGGATCTAAATTAATTTTAATAGTAAAATAACATCAATGAAAACATTTATAAAATTGCTGCTTTTAGTAGCAGGGTTTTCTGTGAATGCACAAAACAGCATTTCAGGAACTATTACAGATAGCAACAATAATCCATTGGAGCAAGTACAAATTTATGCACAAGAATTGCATAAAGGAACCACAACCAAAGAAGACGGAAGCTATATTTTAAGAAACATTCCGAAGGGAAAAATAAAAATAACTTTTAGCTATTTAGGGTTTAGAACATTTTATAAAATAATTGAATTTAACAAAGAAAACATAACTCTAAACATTCAATTACAAGAAAGTCCATTTAACATGGATGAAGTTGTAATATCTGCTCCTTTTAATAAATTACAGTCAGAAAATGTAATGAAAATAGAAAGCCTTTCTGCTAAATCTATTATTAAATCTGGCGCGACCTCTCTTGTAGAAGGAATTACAAATATCCCTGGAGTTTCGCAAATATCTACGGGAGGTTCTATAGGAAAACCTGTAATTAGAGGTTTAAGCGGTAATAGAGTTTTAGTCTACACGCAAGGTATTCGTTTAGAAAATCAACAATTTGGTGGTGAACACGGTTTAGGTATTAACGATGCCGGAATAAGTAATATTGAGGTAATAAAAGGACCTGCATCTCTACTTTATGGATCGGATGCACTAGGTGGTGTTTTATATCTAATTCCAGAAAAATTTGCGGCAGAAAACTCTAAAGAACTAAATGTTAGTCATCGTTTTTTTGGTAATACATTAGGAACAAATACATCTGTTGGCGCTAAATTATCTTCAGAAAGCTGGAAATTTTTAGCAAGAGGAACGTATGCAAATCATGTAGATTATAAAATCCCTACGGATGAAAGAGTTACCAACACCCGTTTTAACGAAAAAGATTTTAAAACAGGAATTGCTTATTCTAAAAATAATTTTACATCAGAGGTTCGTTATAATTTTAACCGATCTAAATTAGGCTTGCCAGAAGAAGGTGTTGCAGAACAATCTACCAGTAGAACGCTTTTAGAACCTTATCAAGCAATAGACAATCATATTATAAGCTCTCATAATCATTTCTTTTTGGGCGATTCTAAAATAGATTTAGACTTAGGGTATACTTTTAATGATAGACAAGAATTTGAAGAGCATCATGACGAACATGAAGATGAAGATGACCATGGAGATGAACATGGAGAAGAAGAACATGAAGAAGCTGCTTTAAGAATGAAATTAAAAACATTTAGTTATAATGCTAAATATCATTTTCCTAAAATAGGAAATGTTGAAATTTTAACCGGAGTACAAGGATTATATCAAACAAATACCAACTTTGGAGAAGAGATATTAATTCCGGATGCAACTATAAACGATTTCGGAGTTTTTACCACGGCTTACTATTCTTGGAATAGAAATACATTACAAGCAGGAGTGCGTTATGATAATAGAAATATAGAAACAGAAAGACACGAAATTGCACATGAAGACGAGATTCATGTTTTTGAAGCTGTTGATAAATCTTATAATAGTTTTACAACTTCATTAGGTTTTAAAACCTCTATAACAGACAATTTTGTAGCAAGAATAAATATAGCAACTGGTTTTAGAGCACCAACTTTAGCAGAATTATCTTCTAACGGAGTGCATCATGGTACCAATAGATTTGAAAAAGGAAACAACAATCTTACCAATGAAAAAAATACTCAGTTTGATCTTTCTTTAGAGTATAAAACAGAACATTTTGAGTTGTTTGCAAACGGATTCTATAATTTATTAAACGATTATATTTTTATTTCACCTACAGGGGAAGTTGAAGACGGAGAGCCAGTTTATAGCTACTTACAAGAAGATGCTAAATTATATGGAGGTGAATTTGGATTTCACTTACACCCACATCCTTTAGATTGGTTGCATTTAGAGAGTTCTTTTGAAACCGTAATTGGCGAACAAGATAATGGAGATTACTTACCTTTAATTCCAGCCAATTCTTGGAAAAATACGTTAAGAACTGAATTTGACATAAAAAAATGGATGCAACAAGGTTACGCTTCATTAACTTTAAAAAGTACATTTTCTCAAAATAATATTGGTCCATTTGAAAGCTACTCACCTAGTTATAACCTAATCAATTTTGGTCTTGGTGGAGACATCTCTTTAAATGATATTACCTTTTCTACAAGTTTATCTATTAACAACTTATTAGGCACAAAATATATAAACCATTTGTCTAGATTAAAATCTGATGAAATTTTAAATCAAGGAAGAAATATAATCTTAGGGATTAATTTTAGTATATAAAAGAGTACAAAGAAAATAAAAAAAAGTGCTGAGTTTTAAAACTCGGCACTTTTTTATTTTACATACTTCGTTTTCTTAATAAAACTTAAAGAAATAAAAGCAGCTAAAAAGAAAACTGCTAAAGCCAATACACTCGATTGTATAGATATCATAGAATTTAATATACCAAAAGTAACCATACCTACTACTAAGGCTATTTTTTCTGTCACATCAAAAAAGCTAAAATAAGACGCATTGTCTTCTGTTTTTGGTAGCATTTTTGAGTATGTAGATCTTGCTAAAGACTGTATGGCTCCCATTACCAAACCTATTAAGGCTCCTAAAATATAAAAGTACATCTCTATATTCGGAGTGTCTTTAGTTAAGTTAAAACCTATAAAACAAACCAATCCCCAAATAGCAATGGTAATTTTTAATGTTTTTATATTCCCTATTTTATTTGACAATCTAGAAAATAAAAAAGCTCCTATAATTCCTACAAACTGAACTAATAAAATTGTTGCAATTAAGTTTAAAGTTTCTAAGCCTAAAATAGTACCAAAAATACCTGCCATTAAAATAATAGTCTGCACGCCGATACTCCATAAAAAGAATGAAATTAAAAATATTTTTAATTCTCTGTATGCAAATAATTCTTTGGCAACTTTTTTTATTTCTTTTATTCCTTTTGCTAAATAATTATCTTTAGGTATTTCTTTTTTCTCTTCGTTTGGCAATTTAGCATAGGTTATTTGTGCAAAACCAAGCCACCACAAACCTACTAAGACAAAAGATAATTGTGAGCCAAATTGTTTATCATAAAAACCAAAAACTTTAGTTTCTATTAAAACTAAGCACAAAAGCAATAATAAAATAGAGCCCAAATACCCTAACATAAACCCTTTTGCACTTGCATTGTCTTGTTGTTCTGGTAAAGCTACCTCTGGTAAATAGGCGTTGTAAAACACTATACTTCCCCAGAAACCAATACTTGCTAAAATGGTAAAAAGGATTCCCACCCAAAGCGTTTCTTTTCCTGTAAAAAAGAATAAACACATTACAGAGAGCGCACCTAATAAACAAAAACCTTTTAAAAATTTCTTTTTATTACCAGCATAATCTGCAATACCAGAAAGCATTGGCGAAATAAAAGCTACCACTAAAAATGAAAAAGCCATTGCATAATTATACAAGGTTGTCGGATTCCAAAGTGTGCCTAAAAAAGTAATTTTTCCTTCTGCATTTGCAAAACCTTCCGAAGCGGTTAAGCCTGCATAATAAATAGGAAAAATAGCGGTACTAATTACTAAAGAATATACTGAATTTGCCCAATCATAAAAAGCCCAAGCATTGATTAATTTTTTATCTCCAATTTTTAACATAAAATCTATTTTATAAAAAAACCGTTCAAAAAAATATCTTTTTTTGAACGGTTACAATATAGGAAATCTATTTGTTTCCTTATTTTTTATTTATACCTTTTACTTGGCATTATACTCTGCAGCATATTTTTTAGCCGTTGGTAAATAATTTCTTAAATCTTGTATTCTAGACTCATTAGAAGGGTGTGTACTTAAAATTTCTGGTTGAGAACTTCCGTTAGATAAATTACTCATTCTTACCCAAACCTCAGCAGCTTCTGTACCATCATAACCTGCCATAATCATAAAAACCAAACCTAATCTGTCTGCTTCTTGTTCATGAACTCTACTGTATTTTAACATTCCTAAACCAGTAGTAACACCAAATGCAGTATTCCATAATTGTTGAGATTCTTCACTTTTACCAGAAGTACCCAATGCTACGGCAACACCACCTAATTGTTGTAATTGTCCTTGAGACATTCTTTCTTGTCCGTGTTTTGCAAAAGCATGCGCAACCTCATGCCCCATTACTGCTGCAACTCCGTTTTCATTTGCACAAATTGGCATAATACCCGTATAAAAAACAACTTTCCCTCCTGGCATACACCAAGCATTTACAGTTTTATCATCTACTAAATTAAATTCCCATCTATAAGAATCTGCTTCTGAGCTCATATTATTTGCTCGCATAAAACGATCTACTGCTGCAGCAATATTTTTACCAACATTTTTAATTTGGTTAGACATTGCAGTATTTGTAGATAATTTATTTTCTTCTAAAAAAGTACTGTATTGTGCAAAACTAGTAGGTAACACTTGCGCATCACTTACAAAGTTAACACGACTTCTCCCCGTAATTGGTACGGTACTACATTCTACAAAAAGTAAAACTGTTAAAACTAAAACTGCTATTTTTTTCATCTATTTATTTTTATGATCACTAATTATTAAGACACATCTATTTCTAAATTGTCACTACAAGGTAATTCTTTATAATTCTATAAAATTACATATTCTATCTTTATCAAAAAAATAATTTATTGCTGAAAGTTAAATTTGTAATTTTCTGATAAAATTTTCGTCTAAAATAAAAACATTTAAAAATTATGAAAAATATATTCTCCTTGCTAGTTGTAATTTTAATGATTAGCTGTAGTAGTAAAGCACAGACTCCATCCAAAGAAAAAAACACATACACTATTGAAAAAACAAATGCTGAATGGAAAAAAGAATTGACAGCTAAACAGTACTATATATTGCGAGAAGCGGGTACAGAAAGACCTTTTTCTAGCTCTTTTAACAAAAACAAAGCAAAAGGAACTTACGTTTGTGCTGCTTGTAAAACACCTCTATATAAATCTGAATACAAATATGATTCTGGTTCTGGTTGGCCTGCATTTGACAGAGCAATAACGAAAAATGTAGAGTTAGATGTAGATTATAAAATAGGGTATGCAAGAACAGAATTAAAATGTAATACATGTGGTGGCCACTTAGGACATTCTTTTGATGATGGCCCAAAAAACACTACTGGAAAACGTCATTGTATTAATGGTGATGCTTTAGAATTTATTGCTAACTAATCAATAGAAATAAATAAAATACTTTATTTTTAGTTAATTTCTTGTTAATAATGCATATATTTAAAAAAAAAACTGCATTATAATTAAAAAGAAATTTTCATTGATTAAAGAATCACTTTTAATAATACTTGTTTTATTTGTATTTGAAGCTTATTCTCAACAGACAAAACGAACTCTTTTAAATTCTACAATATCTACTGTAGGTAGCAATTCTGTACAATCTATTTCTAAAAATAAAATAAGGTACCAAATTGCGCAAAGCATTGGTCAATCTAGTATTATTGGCACAAAAAGTACTAGTAAAATAAATGTTCAACAAGGGTTTTTAAATAATAGTAAAATATTTAACATCAATAATTCTAACTTAGATATTATTGATGAATCTCTTAGACTTGTAATTTCTCCAAATCCTTTTATAGAATTTATAACACTTAACTTCTCTAAAGAAACTAAGCATAAAATTCATATACGAATTTATGACATCAATCGTAAAATCATCTTTACAAAAGAATACACCCCTACAGACAATTTACTTATCCCCCTTAAACATTATAGTATAGGAACTTATATTATACGCATACAAAGTGGTACTAGTACATTTACAGAAAAGCTTCTAAAAACAGAATAAGAGATGTTGAAAAATATCTCACATATTATAATTATAACTGTTGTATTTATTTTTATAAATTATACAACAGAAGCACAACAGGTCTATATTGAAACTGGTTTTGAAAATGCCTATTTTAAAAATTATGTAAATAATTTAGGTAATAACTCTTTAGATTTAAGTTATTCAAAAGCACAAGATTTTTTTATGGAAGGTGGTTTTAGGTTTAAATTATATGAAGAAAGATATACTTGGGATTTAGGTCTCGGATACAACAAATATAAAATTAACATTGGTTATTATTCAGGTAATATTAGCATACCAGCAACCTATGATTTAAGTTATATAACCTTAAAAGCAGGCGCTAATTTTGCTATTGTTAATGAAAGACGATTAAAAGTACAAATACACGCACATGTTTCTTACGATTGGCTTATTGCTGGAGCAAGGACCTCTAAAGACAATACAGTTAATTTATACAAGGAAAATACATTCGACAAAAATCTACTTAGAATACACAGAGGAATAAGTGTAGAGTATGTTATTCATGATAATCTATCTACCTATATAAAATATAATGTAGCCGATAGTTTTAAAGAAAAAAGCCAAGACAGTAATATAGAAGAATCATATTCATTTCACACCAAGGCATTTTCGTTCGGATTGTTATTCTATATTTTAAGATTAAACAATAGAAGACGATTCTAAAAACATGAAATTTTCGCATAAAACACTGCTTATTTTACTTTTATTAGCCAGCACTTTTGTGTTTGGTCAAACACCAGGTTTTAATTATCAGGCGCTAATTTTAAATACTAAAGAAATTCAGATTCCTGGAACAGATGTATTAGAGAACCAGGTTCCTTTAGGTCTAGAAGAAATTGCTTTGCGTTTTACAATAACAAATGAAGCAGGTACAGAATACATAGAAGAACATACAATTAATACAGATGAAAACGGAATGGTTTCCGTTATTATAGGTGAAGGAACCCCCATTAACAATACTTTTTATGATATTAATTGGGATGGAAAATTAAAATATTTAAATGTTGAATTAAATATTTTGAACAATAACGATGGTTTTGTCTTTTTAGACAGTCAGAAGATACTATACATACCTCAACCTGAAAATGGAAACGGAAATAGAAATGGAAACATAAAAATAGTAAACTCTTTAGGAGACTTATCTCCTCCTTTTCAATTGGGAGATATTATTTGGCTTACAAATTATGGTATAAATAACACCCCATCATTAATGATTTGGGATGACACAAAATGGATTCCTATTAATGATGATTTTGATCCTACAAATGAATTTGGACTTATAGTAGTAAATAATGATAGCTTTAGAGATATACAATTTAAAGATCCTGTAACTGGAGATCAAGTGTGGAACCAGACTTGTAAATGTATTGAAATATTTGATGGAACTCATTGGGTATCTTCTAAAAACACCGAGGCAATAAATGGACTTTATACAAATGGTGATAACATAAAACTAGGGGGCATTTTAATTGAACCGACTATAATTACTACAGATGTAAGTAACACATTTGCCATTGCAGGGTTATTAGAAAGTACAAATACCGAAGATAAAATAATTGTAATAGATAAAAGTACCGGTGTCTTAAGACAAAAACCTACTTCTACTTTCCTTCAAAAAAAACAAGTAGTTATAATTGCTTATGAAGGACAAATTGATTTTACTACTCCCCTAAACATTACAAATACGGATAAAATAGACGTTTATAGAAATGGTGTTCGTATCAATTTTACAGCAATTAATACTACTACTATAAAATTAGAACGAGAAGCAAAATGCTACCAAGACGATAAAATTAGAATAGTACAATTCTATTAAATGATAATAAAAACTAAAAGCCTGTGAATAAAAACAAATGAAAATGAAAACGTAAAAAACTAAATCAATTAAAAATGAAAACTATGAAAAGAAATTATTTAAAATTAACAGTATTAAGCCTTATAATAATGATAAGCACTGCAATAAACGCGCAAAGAACGAATACATCAACAAATGCTGCTACAGATTTTACAAAACAAGCAAATACTGTTTTAGGTGAAGCTGGCGGTTCTATTAAAGTGATTGATAATAAAGGTACAATTAAGTATTTACAATCTAGTAATGGCGTAACAATGTTTACTGATACCGCACCCAATGGAGGTATAATTACCACCTGGCAATTAGGAGGCACTTTAACTGATGATACTTATATTGATGCATCTGGAGCTATTTTTGCAATTACAGGAATTGATGGAATTGATGCTACGGCCGGAGATGCCGAAAACTCTGCTGCTACTGCTTTTGATACCACTGGGTACTCATTATTAGTTAGGGATGAAGCTAGTGGCGAAACAAAAAAACTTTTATTGACAAACTTTATTGACGTTCTATGGGATGAAACAGAATTAACTGCAGATGTAACAACCGATTTTACTGTGGATGCTATTGGTATGTTAGCAACTACAAACGTTAATCGTGTATCTGTTTATAGAAATGGGGCTAAATTAAGATCTGGTACAGATTATACAATTACAACAGTTAATGAAGTCAACATAGTTGTCGCTGCATTAGGTGGTGCTGCTTATACTGGAGATGTTTTTGAAGTACACTTTATTAAATAAATAGCATATTTAAAATTATGACTTGTAAATTACAGGTCATAATTTTACTTTTCTTAAAATAATTCTAGTCGTTTATAAAAGAATTAGTTCTCTTAACTTTAAAATTATTTTTTATCAATAAAAATGCACAAATTTCTAAAACTACATATTATATCTTTTTTACTACTGCTAGTAAATTGTATGTATACACAAGAAATTCGTGTTATAAATAGTAAAGGTACCATACTGAATGTAAGAAATAATACAGTTACAACCTCTAATACGGGTAATCTAAATCCAGTAGAAAACGATATTTGGTTTGATACCTCCTCCTCACCCACTACTATTAAAATTTATAACGGAACTACTTGGGTAAACCTATCCCCAACAGCTACCGAAGGATCTATATTTTTTGGAAGTGTAACAGGTGAACTAACAGAAGATAATTCTCAATTATTCTGGGATAATATCAATAATAGATTGGGTATAGGAACAAGTTCTCCAACCAATAAACTTCATGTTACAGGGGCCATGAGAACGGAAGGCATTTTAAACTCTGATGGCACTTTAGGTAGACCATCATATAGATTTAAAAATGATACAGATACAGGAATGTACAGCCCTGTCGCAGATGAAATTAGCTTTTCAGTTGGTGGTATTGAAGCTCTAAACATAGATGAAATATCTAATAATACTACTGTAACAATAAAACAGACATTAAAATTAAATGGTCATATTCTAGATGAAAAGAATTCTGCAGGAAATACTGGACAAATTTTATCTGCAACCACTACTGGTACAGGTTGGGTAAATTCTTCAACTATAAATACGGATACTCAAAAAATTGATATTTATACTTTAAATGCAGATGGTAAAAATTTAGAAATTTCATTAGAAAACGATGCAGAAATAGCAAAACAAACCAATTTATCTGCGTTAATAATTACAGGAGATGTTTCCGGAACTTTGGCTGCAGCAACCGTTAAAAAAATACAAAGCATAGATGTTTCCAACATAAATCCAATAGACGGACAAACTTTAGTTTATGATAGTACAATTTCTAAATATATTCCTAAAACAACTTTTACACCTACAGTAAGCGAATGTTACCCAAATGCAATACAAACAGTTGCAGAATCTTCCAATTTTACAACCATCAACTTTCAATCTCAAGATTTTACTCCCAACTCTTCAGACTACACTAATACTTCAGATGGTATTATTGTACTTAAAGCAGGACGTTATAAAATTACTTACAGAATTACATCCGAAGGAATAAATAATGTTCGAGTTGGAGGAGAATTTCAACTTATAAAAAACACAATATCAGTAAATAATACAAAATCTTATAGCTATCAAAATAGTAGTTTGGTGAATAAAAGTACTATAATGATGGTGAAAATTTTAGATTTACTTAAAAATGATAAAATTGGAGTTGAAGGTAGAGTTTTCGAAAGTGATAGAGGAATTCCAGATAGTTTAACTATAATACCCTCTGGAACTATGTTAACTATTGAAAAAATTAATTAAGATAAGTAGTTCATTAAATCGATTATGTTTAAAAAAAGTAATATGTCTGTTTGAGTTGAATAGTAATGTATAAAAAATAGCACTTGCTAAAAAAACAACTATTTACAATTAAACAATGCTATAAAGACATATTTAGTCTTAACAATTAGTAACTTATTTTTTTGTATCTTACTTTCTTAATCTATTATTAATGGAAAAAGAGGCAATTGCAGATTTATTAGAAGAAAAATACACCGATTTATTTAAATGGTTAGAAAAGGAACCCAATGATAACTGGGAAAAAGGACCTGATGGTAAATGGACCGTTGGCCAGCAAATACAGCATTTAGTAGACAGTTTACAACTTTTAAACAATGCCTTAAGTTATCCTCGATTTTTTTTAAAATATAAATTTGGATTGTGTAATAGAAAGCCTAGAAATTATAAAACGATTGTAAATAAGTACCATCAAAAATTACTAGAAAATAACGATAAAACTAAAGCATATAACCAAAAGGTAAAAAAGCCATTATTAAAAGATAGAGAACGTCTATTAACTAGACTACAAATACAGAGTAAAAAACTACAATATAAAATTAAAAAAATTAGTGATGTTAATTTAGACACATTGGTACTTCCGCATCCTTTAATGGGAAAAATGACGATTAGAGAAATTATTATGTGGACGGCATATCACACAGAACATCATACAGAAACATTAATAATGACTTATAGTGAAGAGTTTTATTGCTAAACTTACTTAGTTCTAAATTACTCAATTTTACTTAGTGATAAAATCATCGATTTTAAAATTATATTATTACATAATTTAATTAGAAACTTCGTTGTTACTTTACATATTTTCTTTTAATTGATATTAAATCCACTAATAAGTATCTTTAAATACATATTTTCTAATTCTGATTCAATAAAAAACTATTCTAATTCATATATTTGTATTTCCTAAAAAAGAAGACGAATTATGTTTAATAATTTAAGCGATAAATTAGATAAAGCTTTACACACCTTAAAAGGTCATGGTAAAATTACAGAGGTTAATGTTGCAGAAACATTAAAAGAAGTTAGAAGAGCATTATTAGATGCCGATGTAAACTTTAAAATAGCCAAAGAATTTACCAAAAGAGTTCAAACCAAAGCATTAGGTCAAGACGTATTAACAACGTTAAACCCAGGGCAATTAATGGTAAAGTTAGTTAAAGATGAACTAACAAACTTAATGGGTGGAGAAACTGTAGGTGTTAATTTAGGGGGTTCGCCAACTGTAATTTTAATGTCTGGTTTACAAGGTTCTGGTAAAACTACTTTTTCAGGAAAATTAGCAAACTTTCTTAAAGATAAAAAATCTAAACAAGTTTTATTAGTTGGTTGTGATGTGTATAGACCTGCAGCAATAAATCAATTACAAGTTGTTGGAGAACAAATTGGTGTAGAGGTTTATGCAGAAGTTGGTAACAATAACCCTGTAGAAATTTCTTTAAACGCTATAAAGCATGCAAAAGCAAACGGTAAAAATGTAGTTATTATTGATACTGCTGGTCGTTTAGCTGTAGATACAGAAATGATGAATGAAATTTCTAACATTCATAAAGCTGTAAATCCACAAGAAACTTTATTTGTGGTAGATTCTATGACAGGGCAAGATGCCGTTAATACAGCAAAAGCCTTTAATGATATCTTAAATTTTGATGGAGTTGTTCTTACAAAATTAGATGGAGATACTCGTGGTGGAGCTGCATTATCTATTAAATCTGTTGTTGATAAGCCAATTAAATTTATTGGTACTGGAGAAAAAATGGATGCAATAGATGTATTCCACCCAGATAGAATGGCAGACAGAATTCTTGGTATGGGAGATGTTGTGTCTTTAGTAGAAAGAGCGCAAGACCAATACGATGAAGAAGAAGCTAGAAAATTACAAAAGAAGATTGCTAAAAATCAATTTGGTTTTGATGACTTTTTAAGTCAAATTCAACAAATCAAAAAAATGGGTAGCATGAAAGATTTAGTAGGTATGATTCCTGGAGCTGGTAAAGCAATGAAAGATGTAGATATTGATGATGATGCTTTTAAAGGTATTGAAGCAATTATTCATTCTATGACACCAGAAGAAAGAAGCACACCAACAACTATAAATGCCAGTAGAAAAAAGAGAATTGCAAAAGGATCTGGAACTTCTGTTAATGAAGTAAACCAATTAATGAAGCAATTTAACCAAATGAGCAAAATGATGAAGATGATGCAAGGTGGCGGCGGCAAAAAGATGATGCAAATGATGCAAGGAATGAAGTAAAAAAAGTATGCAGTATGCAGTATGCAGTATGCAGTATGCAAAAATAAAAACTTTGCGCCTTGGCGACTTTGCGAGAATATTTTTTTAAAACTTTAAAACTTAAAGTAAATAAAAAAGCATAAAACTTCTAGTAAAAGTTACTTTTTATTGAAATTTAAAATAAACAAAATATGATTTTATTAGACGGAAAAAAAACATCCGCAGATATTAAAGAAGAAATTGCTTTAGAAGTAAGAGATTTAAAAAGTAAAGGAGCTGATACGCCACATTTAGCAGCAATAATTGTTGGAGATGATGGTGCAAGTATTACGTATGTAAATGCTAAAGTAAAAGCTTGTGAGCTTGTTGGTTTCGAATCTACTTTAATTAGATTACCAGAAGATACTACCGAAGAAGATTTATTAAATGAAATCGCAATTTTAAATATTGATAAAGACATTGATGGTTTTATAGTACAACTTCCTTTGCCTAAACATATAGATGAACAAAAAATATTAATGGCTATAGATCCTGATAAGGATGTAGACGGATTTCATCCAACGAACGTTGGAAAAATGGCTTTAAACTTACCTACTTTTATCTCTGCAACTCCTTTCGGAATTTTAGAGTTATTAGAAAGATATAAGGTTGAAACTTCTGGAAAACATGTGGTCGTTTTAGGTAGAAGTCATATTGTTGGTAGCCCAATGAGTATTTTATTATCGCAAAAAAGAAAGGTTGGTAATGCAACCGTAACGATGTGCCATAGTAGAACTAAAAACTTAAAAGAAATAACTTTACAAGCAGATATTATTATTGCTGCAATTGGTATTCCAGAGTTTTTAAAAGCAGATATGGTAAAAGACCATGTTACGGTAATAGATGTTGGTATTACTCGTTTAGAAGATGCAACTAAAAAAAGCGGATTTAAATTAGTTGGTGATGTCGCTTTTGATGAAGTTGCTAAAAAATCTGATTTTATTACTCCTGTTCCTGGAGGAGTTGGTCCAATGACTATTGCCATGTTATTAAAAAACACTTTACTAGCTTGCCAAAGAAAAAGCTAATTTTTCATAGAACATAAAAAAAGCGATGCATTAAATGCATCGCTTTTTTTATGTCTTATATATTCTATTAAATATTGTTTTCGGCAAATTCTTTTCTATAAATTTTTACAATCACTAAAAATAGACTGATTAATAATGGTCCAAAAATTAAACCAATAAACCCGAATAAAGGTACCCCAACAATAACACCAATTAAGGTAATTAAAGGATGTACATCATCTAATTTTTTTAAAACCAAAAGCCTTATAATATTATCTGTAGAGCCTACTACTACTATTCCATAAATTAAAATTCCCCATGCAGCAAATCCATCTCCAGAAGCTAACGTTAAAATAAAAACGGGTAAAATACCAACAAAAGTTCCTATAAAAGGAATCATAGAACCTACGGTAACAATGGTAAACCAAAAGAATGGGTTATTTATATCGAAAATTAGAAAACCTATTAATGCAATAATACCTTGTGCAATAGCTACTAAAGGAATTCCTATGGTATTAGAACGAACCATAGACTGTGCTTCTGCTCCTATTACTTTTAAATTTACTTCATTTATTGGTAGGTACCTATATAAAGATTTTCTTAATATCTTTTCATTTACCAACATAAAGTATAGTATAAAATACATTAACCCAATAGATATAAATATATTAAATGTACTACCTACAAAACCTTGTAAGTTATCGGTTATCCAACCAGAAACCTCAGCGGCATCTATACTGTCTGTAAAATTATAACCTACTTTACCTTCTAAAGAAGTCATTTGTGTTTTTAATTTTTTTATAACTTCTTCAGAATTGCCTACTACACCACTCACTTTATTAGCCAACATTAGTAAAATACCAGAAATTGGTAAGAGTATCCCTATAAAGGAAACTAGTATTAAAAAGGCTGCTGCAAGGTTAGGTTTCCAGTTTTTATTCACTAAAAAAAGCATCGCTTTTCTTAATAACACAAAAATGGTTACAGCTCCTAAAACACCTGATAAATAAGGCATTAATTCCCTGAAAATTAAAATCAAAATAAATAAAATAAGAAATAAAACAAAAATCTGTCTTATTATTCTTGGTGCAATAGTATCTTTCATATTTAGTAGTTTCTCGCAATTTAAAAATAATATAATGCTAATATTATAACAATCAATTTAGAAAGTATCGCAAATGTAATTTATGCTTCTTCTCTATGTACCAAATCTACAGCAAAAGCAGGCAAACAAATTGCCATATACTCACAGGGTTCTATAAATGGGTTTGAATATTGTACTCTAGTATTTTTTTCTATTTTAATAGATTCTCCAGCAGATAAAACAACCGTGTCACCATCAATAATAAATTGTTTTTTTCCTTTAATGATATAAGTATATTCATCAAATTCTGGTGTTTGAAAAGGTTCACTCCAACCAGAAGGAGCAATCATGTGCGCCAAACTTAGTTGAGCATTTCCATCGGTTGCTTGTCCGAAATGTTCTTCTATTACTTTACCGTCTGTAGTTGGAACTATAAAAGGTGATTTTTGAATGGTATATTTTTTATTCATAAATATTAGTTTTACAAAAGTGATTAAAACGGTATCTTATTAATATAAAAACACCTACTTAATAAATATAACAAAATATTATTTATTAAACAGGTGTTTTTTTAATATCAGTTTATTTCTATATAAAAAGATATTGCCTTTAGATTTTGCTCAAGATAAATTTGAAGCACAGTTTTGTTAAAAAAATTAAACGGACAAAATTTGCCCTAAAATTAGATTTAATTAAACCAAACGATAAATGATTTCATTTTTGCTAAATCTGGAATTTGCTCTTTCGTTACCTTTTGAGTTGAAAAGTTTTTTAATCCTAATTCTTCTTTATCTATAACTATAGTTGTATTTAAGTCGTTTAAAAAAAGCGTTGCAGAAGTTAAAGTAGTCTCTATTCTGTTAATATTGTTATTAGCATTTATTTCTGAAAAACTAGATTTTAAATTAATACCAGAAGCTGTAGTATAACGTACATCATTAATCTCTATACTTTTTATGGTAGATGTAGAGTCTAATTGTTCTTTTGGTAAAATGGTAAGTAATAGCTTCCCTCCTTTTTCAAAAATAAAATATTCATCATCATCTTGAAAATAATTATCGCCTTGTGCCCCTTCACTTAAACTCTTTACAATAGAATCATTTTTAAAAATAGAACTTAAATCTTTAATTGTGGTGGTAGTTGTAAGCTCGCCAACTTTACCTTTTTCTATTTTAAATTTACTATTATTATCACAGCTAATTACAAATAGTGAAAATGCGATTACAATAATTGGTAAGATATTTTTTTTAATCATTATATTGAATTTGTTATTTAAAGATTCTTTTTATTTGTTGTTATTTTAATACTTTTCTTAAGATACCAAAGGCTGCTCTAATAAAAGTAGCACTAGTTAATACTTTTATTAATGGGTTTTGTGCCGTACTTCTGCGCCTGGTAGTGCTTCTAGAAGCTCTTTCTTCTCTTATTCTTTCCTTCTCTTTTTCTTTTGCTAATTTTTCTCTTTCTTTTTCATCCGCTTCTACTTGTATCGCTTTTGCTTCTGCAATATTAACCTTTTCTATCTTTTCATTCAATAATTCGTAGGCACTTTCTCTGTCTAAATTTTCATTGTATTTATAGAAAAGTCGCGAGTTGTTAATTACACTCTTTAACTCTTTATCAGACAAAATATCCATTCTACTCATTGGCGCGCGTAGCATGGTTCTTGCCAAAGGTGTTGGAATTCCTTTTTCGTTTAAAACGGATACAAATGCTTCTCCAATTCCTAATTGCGTTAACACTTCTTTGGTATCATAATATTCTGAAGAAGGATAATTTTCTGCGGCTAACTTAATGGCTTTTCGGTCTTTTGCCGTAAAAGCTCTTAACGCATGTTGAATTTTTAAACCCAATTGTGCTAAAATATCTTCTGGTACATCTTTTGGATTCTGAGTTACAAAATACAATCCGATTCCTTTAGAACGAATTAATTTTACAATACTTTCTATCTGATTTAATAAAGCCTTAGAAGCTTCTTCAAATACCAAATGTGCTTCATCAATAAAAATAATCAACTCTGGTTTGTCACTATCTCCTTGCTCTGGGAAAGTTTCATAGACCTCAGCTAATAATTGTAACATAAATGTAGAAAACAACTTTGGTTTATCTTGAATATCTGTTAAACGCAATACCGAAATAATTCCTTTTCCGTCTTCATCTACTCTTGTTAAATCTTCTACTTCAAAAGATCTTTCGCCAAAGAATAAATCTCCGCCTTGTTGTTCTATTTCTACTATTTTACGCAAAATTGCACCTGTAGAAGAAGATGAAATTCGCCCATATTCTGCTTGAATTTCTTCTTTCCCTTCGTTAGTTACATATTGTAATACTTTTTTAAAATCTTTTATGTCTAAAAGCGCAAACTTATTATCGTCGCAATATTTAAAAATGATGGCAACAATGCCGCTTTGTGTTTCTGTTAAATCTAAAATTCTTGATAATAAAACAGGTCCGAATTCTGAAATTGTAGCACGCATTCTTGTCCCTTCTTGTTCAGAGATGGTTAAAACTTCTATAGGAAATTTTTGTGCCGTAAACGGAAATCCAATTTTTGCATGACGTTCGTCTATTTTTGCGTGTCCTGGGCTTGGTTGTGCCAAACCAGAAAGATCTCCTTTTATGTCCATTAACAAAACAGGAACTCCTTTTTCTGATAGGTTTTCTGCTAAAACTTGTAATGTTTTTGTTTTTCCTGTACCTGTTGCACCGGCAATTAAACCGTGTCTGTTTAAAGTTTTAAGCGGAATTTTTACAATAGCATCTGTTATGGTTTCTTCTCCCAACATTGCAGCACCTAGTGCTATAAAATCGCCTTTGGTTTTGTAACCGTTATTAATGTATTCGAAAAATTCTTCTTTCTGACTCATCTAAAACTAAATTTTGATAAAAATAATCAAACTTTAATTGTTGTGAAATTATTTAAAGATTTTGTTTTACTTATTTGATAATTTCTACAAACATATCTGCTACATTGCCGTTATAACTATCATAATAAGAATTTCTAGGAAAACCAGAAGACAGACTAATGATGTTTCCAAAATTATCTTCTACAATGTATAGCGGAAATCCTTTTGTGGGAATTGTTCTAAAATTATTATTTAAAATACTATAAACTATAACTTCCTTTTTGAAATTTTTATAATTGTCATAAACTTCTGGATCATTGTTTGTACCGTAAATTTCAGTCCCATTTTTACTGAAATTTGATGTAACTATTGGAGTAGAATAAGTCACCGTTTTAGAAAAATCATCTAAAGAATAAACGGTATTTCTTTTTTTGTTAAGCAAATAAGAACTTGTTGTATTTACTATTACATCACTATTGTATTTAAAGCTTAAAGGAATTTCTTTTATTCCATTATTGGTAATTTCTCCTGCATTACTAATGCTATAATGTATTGCTCTGCCTTCGTTATTATGACTTAATAAGAAGTTGTTTTTATCTAATTTTGTAATTTCATAATTCTGACCTCCTTGATGATCAGGAAAATGTAGTTTTTCATCAATTTGTACAAATTGATCTCCATTTCTTTTGTAAGTAAAAACATCATCACTGTCGGATAAAACCCAAATATTATCATCAAAATATTCAAAACTATCCATAGAAGAATAAGATGCATTTAATGAGTGTTTGAAAATTAAGGTTTCTGCATCATAAATAAACAATTCATTACTTTGAGAAAAAACTAGTTCTTTTCCATTTTCTGAAGTAATTAATTTCATTTCCACTTCTGTGTACGACGTTGGTAGTTTAAAAGCTTCTGCAGTTATTTCTTGCTTGATATAATCATATTTTACCAATCTTGGCTCGTTTTTGGTATTTCTTAAATAAAAGAAAAAAGATTGACCTTCCGGATCAAAACTTACATATTTAATATAATCAGCGTCTAGCAATTCTGGTCTTGTAAAAGCTGTTTTCACAACTGACTTCTCATCATTTAAGTTACTAATATTCCCAAAAATATTGTACACATAAATAGAGTAAATAGGGTTGTTTACATACGGTGGATTCGTATCTATAAAAGTTGTGGTATTGATATCTGTAATAATTTTAACGCTTTCTATATTAGGTGCCGAATTTTCATTCTGATCTTGCACTCTTATCTCATAATGAGAAAAATAATAACCCGAATATTTTTCCCAAGATAAAGAAACCTCATTCTCAATTACTTCGGCATTTTTAAAAAGAACATTTTCTGGAAATATAAATTCAGGATTTATATACCTCGGATCACTTTCTCCTAAAAGTCCTTTGTTTGTGTAAATTTTTAAGAAATAACACGCTTCGCTATTAGGCAAAGGATCTTCATCTATAAAAGTATTTAAATTTACATCTGTAATTGTCTTTAATAAAGTAGCTGAATCTATATTACAATCTTTACCACTTCTATAAATCTCGTACTTTTCAAACATATTGTATCCGTCATAAGCGTCCCAACCAAATTCTATGTGATTTTCAAAAGGCGCCTCTTCCTTTTTTTGAAAAGTACTTGTATATAAGTCCATTTCATTTGGAGGTAAATACCTGTAAGCTGTAAAAGTAAATTCCTCTTTAATAGCGTCTCCATCTATGTCTACACTGGCAATGAAAACAAAATTATCTTTGCTTAAGTTTACAATTTTTATAATATCCGAATTGCTATTATCGATAGTACTTAACGTAATTATGCCGTTATTTAAAGTCCATTTTAATTTATTTTGTACGGGCTGACAAGTAAAAGATTCTTGATACAGAAATTCTTCATAAGTACCAGAACTATTGTAAATAAAAAAATCTCTACCACACTCTTCAGTTGTTGCAGGTACAGAAGCTTCATTTCCATTAGATGCTACTTTATAAATAGACCAAACACCCACTAAATCTTCTATTTTAGCCTCTTTTTGTATAATTTCTTCCTCGTTAAATAAATCATCATCGGTACTATTACAAGAAAATAATATTGCTAGAAAAGAAACCACTACTAACAGATTAAAAATTCTTTTTGTTATGCCATTTCTATTAACAAACTCGTAATGTTGCATCATGTTCATTTAATTTTTGATAAAAATAATCAAAGTTTTATTGAACGTAAATAATTACTTGAACTAGTTTTAAATAAAAATTAAAATTGAAGTCAAAAAAAAGGTTCTAACTTTTTAAAGCTAAAACCTCTTATAAATTTAAAAGACAATTTGTCTTATTTCTGAAAGTACTCAGGAATTAAACCTTTTAATTTTTCTAAAGTTTCATCAACAGTTAAATCACTCATTCCTCCAGAAGCATTTGCATGTCCTCCTCCATTAAAATGTTCTTTTGCTAACATATTAACCGGATTTTCTGCTCCTTTAGATCGGAAAGAAATTTTCATAATTCCGTCTCTTTCTGTAAATACAATAGCAGCTTTCATTCCTTTTATTGATAAAACTAAGTTTGCCAAACTATCTGTATCTCCTTTTTTATAGTGATATTTTGCCAATTCTTCTTTAGATAAAGAAATGATAGCAACGTTATAATCGTATAAAATTTCTAATTTTTCACTCATTGCATATCCTTGTAAACGCAAACGAGTTTCTGTATTATTATCGCTTAGTTTCTCGTGAATTAAATGATGTTCTACACCTGCTGCTAAAATCTTCCCTAAAACCTCATGTGTTCTTGGTTTTACAGAATTGAATCTAAAACTACCTGTATCTGTTAAAATTCCTAAATATAAAGGTGTTCCTATTTTTTCGTCTAACAATTCTAAGTTGCCAGATGCTTCAATTAAATCTACAATTAATTGTGATGTTGATGATGCCGTAGTTTCTGAAACCGTGATTGTAGGAAATTCTTCAGGATTCAAATGATGATCTATCATTATTTTCTTACAAGTTGCAGCTTCTAACAATGCTTGCATTTCTGGCCCTACTCTATTGGTTGCATTATAATCTAAACAGAAAATTAAATCTGCTTTTTGCATTTGTGTTGTTACTTCTTCCGGATTTTCATCCATTAAAATAATTGAAGAAGTATCTAACCAATCTAAAAAATCTGGCGCTTTATCTGGGTGACAAACCACTGCTTTTTTACCTAATTTTTCTATAAAATAAAGCAAACCTAAAGAAGAACCTATAGAATCTCCGTCTGCAGATTTGTGTGCTGTAATAACAATGTTTGATGCAGCTAAAATTTCTGCTTCTATTTCTTTGTAAATATTCATGTAGTGTCTTTTTGCAATTGCCATGTATAATCGCAATTGTATCTTTTTAAGAAGCTGTAAAGTTAGCTTATTATTATAAAGAGTAAGAAAGAATCAAATTTTTATTATTCGTAAATTAATATTGATGTTTAAAAAAACAACCTCATCAAACGTTTTTAAAATTCATCAATAACAAGTTCTTTTTCTTTCATATCATTCTGCCAATTATAAGGAAAAATTACATTTTTGTCTTTTATTAGATTCTCTATTATTTCTTTCACTCTTCGTTGAATCTTAGAAGGTAACTGGTAAAAACCTGCATCTACTTTTGTAATTCTATCGTAATCTGAAATTCCATTTTGATGTCTAATTACAAACTTTTTTCCGTTGTTATAAACTACTATTTTAACCCTTCCATCACCAAAACCATTTAAACCTTTTGTTCCATAAACAATTATCGGATCTATAATTCCATTAGCATCAACATCGCTTAAATTAAGAAATTTGGTCCAAAATGAAATGGTAAACTCTTCTGAAACTTCATTTCCATTAGGAAGTATAAAATCATTTAAATTCCATTTTAGAGTATACTTATTGTTTTTATAGGTTATGCAATATGCTTTAATAGCGTTATTACATTTTACAAATTCATTACCACATTTTGATTCTTTTACTGTTAATACTAAATAGTGTTTTCCTAAATTATCATTAAACTCATACACTTTATTTATAGCATACTCAATTTTAAGATTCTTTTTAAGGGCTCCAGAAAAAATAGTATTCACTTCTTGTGCAGATAATTTTTTACTATAAACTGATTTATTTTGCGCAAAACTTATGTTTGAGCATAGAAATAAAAGTATTAATAAGGTTCTTTTCATATCTATAAAGTAATTATTGTTTTAAACTAGTTGTAAAAATACTAGTCTACTTTTAAACATAACCGAAAACAATAATTAATTTAGCTCTTTAACATCTAACAATCTTATTCTTTTAATTCATAAAAATCTCTTTTTCCTACTTTTACTTTCATGCCTTCTTTTAGTACAATTTCAGCATAAATCTCTTTATTTTTTATGGTATCAATTTGTACAGCACCACTTTCAATTAACCTTCTTAAAGCAGATTTAGAAAGTCCTTTTTTAAGATGAACACATAAGTCTATTAAACTAATTGTATTCTCCTTATGTTGAATCTCTTTAATCAAAACAGATTCAAATTCTTTTTCTTCTAATTTTTTACTTTGAAATTGATTGACAAAGTACTCTTCTGCTTCTTCTGCTTGATTGCTACTATGGTATTGGGTAATGATGTTTTTAGCAATTAGCTTTTTTATTTCCATCGGATTTTCTCCGCTAGCTAACTTAATTTTAATAGCCTCATTTTCTCTTAAAGAAAAATCTGTTGTTAATTGTAAAAATTCATCTATTAAACTATCCGGAATAGACATTGTCTTACCAAACATTTCGTTAGGTTCATCTGTAATCCCTATAATATTGTGCAGAGATTTACTCATTTTCTCTTTACCATCTAGACCTTTTAGTAATGGCATACACATTACTATTTGCGGACTCATTTCAAAAGTTTCTTGTAACTTTCTCCCCATAGTACAATTAAAAAGTTGGTCTGTACCCCCCATTTCAATATCTGCTTTAATTTCTACAGAGTCAAATCCTTGAAGTATTGGGTACACTAATTCATGCATTGCAATTGGCGTATTTTCCGTAAACCTTTTATTAAAGTCGTTTCTATGCATTAACTGAGCAACGGTAACTTTAGATAAAATCTGAATAACCTCTGTAAATGATAGTTTGTCTAACCATTCTGAGTTAAAAACGATTTTAACTTTATCAACATCTATAACTTTAGATAATTGATTAATGTAGGTTTCTGCATTGTGCTGCACCTCTTCTAAAGATAAAGGTTTTCTACTTTTATTTTTCCCTGTAGGATCTCCTATTCGAGCAGTAAAATTCCCTACCAAAATTACAATTTGGTGGCCTAGATCTTGAAACTCCTTTAATTTCTTTAAAACAACAGCGTGTCCCAAATGTAAATCTGGTGCAGTCGGATCAAAACCTAGCTTAATTATTAGCTTTCGGTTCTCTTTTTTTGCTAATTCTAATTTTTCTTCCAGTCCGTTTTGAGGAAGAATAATCTCTACATTTTCTTTTAACTTATTAATTGTTTCCATCTTTTTTTAAATAAAAAAAGCCCGAGCAAATGCTCGGGCTTTTTAGTTATGTTATATTATTATTTATTATCAGATTTTACTTGAAGTATACACATAGCCATTCCGAGCAGTTATTATTTGATAATAATAAGTACTGAAAAAAGGAAGGCGTAATATGTTGTTCAATCTTTTCATTTCGACCGCAAATATATTTTTAATTTCCTTAATGTGCAATTTTATTTACTTGATAAAAAAATTGTCATTTCGAAAAGAACTTTTTCAGCGATTGAGAAATCTCATCAAAATAACTGAGAGTGTGATCCTCCTCATTCTTCGTTCGGAATAATAATCGTAAGAACATTACGCCTTTGAAATACCAAAAGTAACTGCATCAATCAATCCAGTTCTTAAAGTCTTTTACACGTTCTCTACTCACAATAATTTCACTTTCAGAATAAGAGTGTAAAATCAATTTTAAATGAGAATTAGAATATGTAATTATATCTTTTGTAGTTTTTTTCACATTGAAAACCCTTTTACTTTTTCACTATTCAATTTGGTTCTTTTTCTCTTCTAGCATCTCCAAATAAACGTCCTCAACATGTTCTCGAGCCCAAGTTGTTCTTCTTAAAAATCCCAGACTAGATTTCATTGTAGGGTTACTCTTGAAACAACGAATATTTACACGTTCTCCTAAATACTCCCAACCATAATAAGCTACTAAACGTTCTAAAACCTGAACTAGTTTCACTCCATGAAACGGATTGTTTAATTGTTCTTCAGTGGCTTTTCTTCTTTTTCGTTTAGCGGGTTTCTCTTCAGCCAATTTTTCATTCGTTTGAAGATTAGAAACTGTATCTAAATATTCATTTGATTGATTCTTTTTATCAGTAGACTCGTTCTGGTGATTGGTTTTCATGTGCATTGTTGGCAAATTGTATTTTTTAATCCAATATTTTTCTAAATCAGAATTTAAAATGTTTTTGTATTCTTAAGTTAGCAAAGTACTAGTTTTCTTCATCATTCAGAAAACAGTCCTGTTACATATTTTACTTACTTTATAATTAATACTAGTCTATCCAGTTCTTAAAATCTTTCACCCTTTCCCTACTTACAATAATTTCAGTTTCAGAATAAGAATCTAAAACCAATTTTAAACGAGAATTAGAATATGCAATAATGTCTTTTATCGCATTTATATGCACAATAAAAGTTCGGTTGACTCTAAAAAAATGCTCCGGATTTAATTGCTCTTGCCAATACTCTAAAGAATTATCTAACAAGTAATTTCTATTCTCTTTGGTATGAATATAGGTGGATTTATTCTCACTATAGAAACACTCAACTTCATCAATATTTATAATTTTGATGTGCTGCCCTACTTTAATTGATAACCTTTTTTTAAATTTTCTATCTACCGGGTTTACTAATAGTTTACGAATTTCATCTAAGTTTACTTGAACATCAGATTGTTTTGGTTGATGTTCTTTAAACTTATCTACCGCAACTTTAAGTTCATCTTCATCTAAAGGCTTTAACAAATAATCTATACTATTTAATTTAAAAGCTTTTAAGGCATATTCATCATACGCAGTGGTAAAAATAATAGCCGATTTTACGTCTATTTCTTCAAAAATTTCAAATGACAATCCATCTGAAAGCTGAATATCTAAAAATATTAAATCGGGATGTTCATTATTCTGCAACCAATTTAAAGACTCTTCTACAGAATGTAACATTTGCTGAACCTCTATATCAATTGCAGCTAACATTCTACTTAACCTTCTTGCAGCTGGCTTTTCATCTTCAATTATTAATACGTTCATTTTTAAGTTCTTTTGGGTTATGAGACTCCTCTTCTTTTTTTGCTCGCAATTACAGAGATGCAACTTTCTTGTTTAAATTTAATTATCGTTTTTCATAAACTCGCCAATTTTTCTTTCTTCCCAATCTTTACCAAATAAATTAGAAAATCCAAAAGTCTTAATTCCATGAAACACTAAAAATACTCCCCATATAAACCAAATAGGCAAATAGATGTTTTCTCCTCTATTAAACTGATTACTAACAATAAAATCACCAAAGAGTTTAAAAGAAAAATTCCATATAAATGCTAAAAACAAATTTACCAAAACATAGGTAACCAAGTGTTTATAGAATTTTTTAATTTCGTCTACTCTATGTTTCGCTCTAATTAACTTCTTATTTTCTAAATTTTTCATCGTTTTAAAATTTTCTTATTTTAACATCTTCTTTCTCCATCAATTCTTTAATCTTCTTTTGTTCCCAATCTTTACCGAAACCTATAGATTGAAAACCAAAAACCCCCATCCAATGAAAAAATATTCCAATTCCCCAGAAAAGCCACGTAGAATATACTCCAAAATTAGAAAGAGCATCTACTACATGGTATCCACTTTGCAGTAAGCCAAAAAGAATAACCCCGCTTATAAAAATATTTACCAAAACGTACACTATTAAATGAACGTAAAACCCTTTAATAGCTTTTACTCTTTTTTTAGCACGTATATAACTAGCTTCTTGTGTAAATTTTTGTTCCATTATCTTCTATTTTTTCGTTGTTTATCGGCTTCCATCATTTCTTTAATCTTTTTATCTTCCCAATTACTACCTAAAAAAATGTTGTAATTATTTACTTCTAAAAAGTGAAATGCCAATCCCATTCCCCATCCAAAAACAGGAAACCAGAACCAGTGAAATCCAGAAGAAAATCTTAAATTAATAAAGATTAAAAAAGGAATTACAATACAGTAAGAGGCTAAATTCTGGTAAAATTCTTTCAATTTTTCAACTTTCTCTACAGCTTTTATATATTTGCTATTTTCTAAATCGTCATTGTACATCATATCATTCATTTTATAAAGGAGCGGTAAACTCACGGTAAATGTTTTGTTATTATTTTCTATTTTCACTCCTTTTTGAGTGATTAAACCATATCTATCAGCAATATTTTGCAGCCCAACTTTGGTACTTTTCCCTATTGCATCTTTCGGGTTTACGTTGTTTTCTATAATTAAATAAGTATCTTCTTCATAAATATGAACAGTTAAAGGTTTAGAAGACGAAACCACATTATGTTTTACCGCATTTTCTAACAAAAGTTGTAGAGAAAGTGGCACAATTTTTAACTCATCATTACTAATGGAATCTGGAATATTAAATTTTACAGCATCTTCAAAACGCATTTCTAACAATTGCATATAGGTTTTAGCAAACTTTAACTCTTCTTCAACTGGCACTAAATCTTTATTTCTTTGCTCTAAAACATATCGATATACTTTAGAAAGTTTTGTGGTAAATTTTTCTGCTTGCGCAGGATTTTCGCCAATCAAACTCGTTAACACATTTAAGCTATTAAATAAAAAGTGAGGATCTAACTGATTTTTTAAAGACTCAAATTTTGCGGTTTCTGTTTTTGCTACAATCTGTTGTTGTGTACTCTCTTGCGTCATTGCAGATTTCCAGTTAATCATAAAACCTCTAGCATGCAAAAAAGCAGAAATTCCTAAGGAAAGAATAATGTAGAATAAATGAATCCAAAAATAATTTCCTTTAAAAAAAACAGCAACATCTACTCCATTTAAAACTACAAATACAATGTAGTCGATACTTAAAACTACAGGTACTGTATATAAAATAGTTGCAATAATACCAGACCAAATTCTTTGGTTTGTTAACGTAATCCAATCCCATTTAGAAGATAAATAGTTATTTATAAGTATGTTTCCAAAACCAAGACCAAAACAATACATACCAGAAATAATAAAAGACCATATAATATTTTCTAAGGTTCTTTGGCCAAATACAACTCCAAACAACAAACCAAATATTATAGTTAGCTTTAAGCACAAAAATGCTGATTTTTTAAAACTTTTAATAGTATAAACTTCTGGGTTTATCATGTTACTTATTCTTTAATAAAGACAATTATAGGAGCGTAATTTACTAAAATCTTATTTCTAAAGACACATTTGTATCAGTAACCATAAATTTTGCGTCTTCAAATTTTGGAGGTCCAAAAGTCATATTATTATTAGAAGCACCATAATTTTCTAGCGGCATTCCGTTTTGTTTAAAATCCATTTTATTATTACCGTTTTTATCGTGATAACAAATAATTGCATATTCACCTTCATTTACATTTTTAAAAGTGACTGTACTTACACCTTCTTCAATTATAGCATTAGCACTTTGTATCGATTTTAATCTAAAATTAGTTTTATCATATAATGCAAATACTACTTTACCAGTATTAGAAGTAATATTTACAACGGTTGCAGTAACTGTTTTGTTTTGTGCTGTTATAGTGTTTGTAATACATAACATTGCAGTTATTAAAATGGCTAAGATAAGTTTCATAAGATGTTGTTTTAATGGTTAATTATGATACAAATATGCAACAGCAATCTAGTTTTTAAAATTAAAGAATACTGAGTTGTATTTTTTTAAGGATGAATTGTAGTTTTTATATGGAATAAGCGATAATAAATAAAGAACAGTAATTTAAACATCATAAAAATTATGAAAAAGAGATTATTTAAGATATCTGTTGATTTATTTTTAACGCAAACTTCAATTTTGTTTAAATTTAATAAAACTTATAAAAAAGCACTACACTTTTGATAATACCTTTAAAAAAATATATACTTTAGCAGTATGATTACTTCAAGAAGAAATAAATTATGTACTACAATAGGTCCCAGCTTGCGCTTGCGCAACCGCCGTCGCTAATATTTTATCCTAGCAACAAGTTATCTTATTATAGTATTTATCCATTTATTTTTTTATCGTGAACATTACCTACAAAACTTACCTACAGCCTTTCGTTATTTTAAACAATAACAATTTACGACGTAGTTTTTCTTTTCGCCCTTTGGGTGTTTAGATAATTATAGAGTTTAGGTGAGTCCGATTCTACATTCAAAAAGAACAAACAACAACTTTAACAACATAAAAAACACAATGCAATGGAAATTGTAATTGCTAACAAATCACATACTGTTTACGCAGATATTATTTGTAAAACCATAGAAGATGCCGCTCAAGTTAGAGGTACAGGTATCGCAAAAAGAAAACCAGAATACGTTGCCACTAAAATGGAAAACGGTAATGCTGTTATAGCATTAGACAATGGTAAATTTGCAGGTTTTTGCTACATAGAACAATGGGGACATGGTAAATTTGTTGCCAACTCAGGTTTAATTGTACATCCAGATTATAGAAATATAGGACTTGCAAAATCTATTAAACAAGTAATCTTTAAACATTCTAGAACAAAGTTTCCAGATGCAAAAGTTTTTAGTATTACCACTGGTTTAGCAGTAATGAAACTAAATAGCGATTTAGGTTACAAACCCGTTACTTTTTCTGAACTTACAGACGATCAATCTTTTTGGGATGGTTGCCAAACTTGTAGAAACTACGATGTTTTAACAAGAACAGAAAGAAAAATGTGCTTGTGTACAGGGATGTTGTTTGATCCAAAAAACAATAATAAAGAAGCCTCTAAAGAGGTTAAAGAAAGCGTTTTTCAAAAATTAAAAAATATTAAACAGAACTTGTTTCTAAAAAAAGATAAATAATGAAAAAATTAGTAATTGCTTATAGTGGTGGTTTAGACACCTCTTATTGTGCCGTAAGTTTATCCAAAGAATATGATGTACATGCTGTAAGTGTTAACACTGGCGGATTTACAACAGAAGAAATTAAACACATAGAAAGTAACGCCTATAAAATGGGCGTTTCTACTTATAAAAATATTGATGCTGTTGCTACATTTTACAACAAAGTAGTAAAGTATTTAATTTTTGGAAACGTTTTAAAAAACAGTACCTATCCGCTTTCTGTTAGTGCAGAAAGAATTATTCAGGCAATTGAAATTGTAGAATATGCAAAAAGTATTGGTGCAGAATATATTGCACACGGAAGTACAGGTGCAGGAAACGACCAAGTTCGTTTTGATATGATTTTTCAAACCTTAGCTCCTGGTATAAAAATTATTACACCAATTAGAGACGGGAAATTAACAAGACAAGAAGAAATAGATTATTTAAAAGCTGAAGGAATTGATATGCCTTGGGAAAAATCTAAATATTCTGTAAATAAAGGTCTTTGGGGAACTAGTGTTGGTGGTGTAGAAACGTTAAAATCTGAATTGCCTTTACCTAGTGAAGCATATCCTTCTCAATTAGAAAAAGAAGGCGAAGAGAAAGTAACATTGACTTTTAAAAATGGTGAATTTGTTGCCTTAAACGGACAAGCAAACTTACCTGAAGTAAATATTGAAAACCTAAACAATATTGCTTCTAAGTTTGCAATTGGTAGAGATATTCATGTTGGTGATACTATTGTTGGTACAAAAGGTAGAGTTGGTTTTGAAGCTGCTGCAGCTTTAATTACCGTAAAAGCACACCATTTGTTAGAGAAACATACCTTAACAAAATGGCAATTACAACACAAAGAATATTTGTCTAGTTTCTACGGAATGCACTTGCACGAAGGTCAATATTTAGATCCTGTAATGAGAGATACGGAAGCTTTTTTACAAAGTTCTCAAAAAATGGTTTCTGGTAATGTGGTGGTTTCTTTAAAACCCTATCATTTTTCTTTAGACGGAATTATTTCTGACCACGATTTAATGTCTAGTGCATTTAGTACTTATGGTGAAGAAAATAAAGCGTGGACAGCAGATGACGCAAAAGGTTTTATTAAAATTTTAGGAAATCAGAATAAAATATACAGACAAGTAAATCAATAATGTTGCCTCATCCTGCAAGGTTTTAAAACATCCTGCAAGGTTTTCAAAACTTTGTAGGTATTTAATTAGTAGGAAAATTAATAGCTACAAGGTCAAAAAAAAGACCTTGCAGGATATTTAGATAATAAATACCATCAAAATGAAAAAATTAGAAGTAGGAATTATAGGAGGTGCAGGTTATACCGCTGGTGAATTAATCAGATTATTATTGAATCATCCAGAAACAAATATCAATTTTGTGTACAGTACTTCTAATGCTGGTAACAAATTATATAAAGTACACCAAGATTTAATTGGTGATACAGAAATTGATTTTACAAGCGACATAAATACAGATGTTGATGTTTTATTTTTATGCTTAGGTCATGGAAATTCAAAAGCTTTTTTAGAAAAAACTACTTTTTCTGACAAAACAAAAATTATCGATTTAAGTAACGATTTTAGATTACTTGCTGATAAAAATTTCGAAGGAAAAGACTTTGTGTACGGTTTACCAGAATTAGATAAAGAAAGTATAAAAACAGCTAAATATATTGCAAATCCGGGTTGTTTTGCAACTGCTTTACAATTGGCAATTTTGCCTTTGGCAGCAAATGGTTTGTTAAAGAACGATATTCATATTAATGCGGTAACTGGCGCAACAGGTGCAGGAACTTCTTTGTCTGCAACAACTCATTTTACCTATAGAGATAATAATTTTTCTCATTATAAAGCATTTAATCATCAGCATTTAGGGGAGATTAATCAGACTGTAAATCAGTTACAAAGTGATTTTAATTCTGAAATTAATTTTATGCCAAATAGAGGGAATTTCTCTAGAGGAATTTTTGCAACGACCTATACTAAGTTTGATGGCGCTATTGAAGAAGCTATAAAAATGTATAAGGAGTATTATAAAGATGCAGCTTTTACGTTTGTTTCTGAAAATGATGTGCACATGAAGCAAGTAGTAAATACAAACAAGTGTTTAATTGGTTTAGAAAAACACGGTAACAAATTATTAATTACAAGTACTATTGATAATCTATTAAAAGGAGCTTCTGGAGCAGCAATTCAGAATTTAAATTTAATGTATGGCTTTGAAGAAACACTAGGTTTAAAGTTAAAAGCAAATTACTTTTAATCTATTAAATGTATTCCTGCAAGGTTTTAAAAACCTTGTAGGTATAAAACTAAATAATAATTTACAAGGATAACTTTGTTTGTAAATAAATACCTACAAGGTCAAAAAAAAAGACCTTGCAGGATAAAAATAAAATATGAAAGCAGCAATTATTGGAGCAGGAAGTTTAGGACAATCTATCGCCAAAGGTTTATTAAAAAATAAGGTGGTAAGTTCTTTGTATTTAACAAAACGAAATACAAAATCTATTACCGATTTTAATATTTATGAAGAGGTAATTTTAACTTCGGATAATGAAGAAGCTGTTAAAAACTCTGATATTTTAATTTTTGCTGTTCAGCCAAGACATTTAGAAAATATTTTAAAAGATTTAAAACCACTTTTAAAAGAAAATCATGTGATTATTACAGTTATTACTGGGTTTTCTATCGCAAAAATTGAAGCGATTGTTGGAGTTGATAAATTTATTATTCGCTCTATGCCTAATACTGCAGCAGCAGTTGGACAATCTATGACCTGCCTTTCACCAAATACAAAAGGGAAAGAAAAAGTAGAGTTAGCAAAAACTATTTTTGATAGTTTAGGACAATCTTTAGAAATTCCGGAAGAGCAATTACAAGCAGCAACCGTTATTTGTGCAAGCGGAATTGCTTTTTGGATGCGTTTAATTAGGGCCACTACACAAGGTGCAATTCAGCTAGGTTTCGAAGCCGATGAAGCGCATAAATTAGCCATGCAAACTTGTTTTGGTGCCGCTAGTTTATTAAAAGAATCAGGCAATCATCCGGAAGCAGAAATAGACAGAGTTACCACTCCTGGAGGTTGTACCATAGAAGGTTTAAACGAAATGGAACACCAAGGTTTAAGCTCGTCTTTAATTAAAGGAATCAATAAATCTTTTGATAAAATAAATCAAATAAAAAACTAATCAACGGGTTTAAACCCATTGCTATAAAAAAATAATACTATGCCATTATTTAACGTTTACCCACTGTACAATGTTACTCCTGTAAAAGCTAAAGGAGTTTATGTTTATGACGAAAACAAAACGGAATATTTAGATTTATATGGCGGTCATGCTGTAATTTCTATTGGGCACGCACATCCAAAATATGTAGAAGCAATTACCAAGCAAGTTGCAAAACTAGGTTTTTATTCGAATGCAATTCAGAATCCGTTACAGGTTGAATTCGCGGATAAACTAGAAGCACTTTCTGGTTGTAAAGACTATGAATTATTTTTATGTAATTCTGGTGCTGAAGCAAATGAAAACGCCTTAAAGTTAGCTTCTTTTAAAACGGGAGAATCTAGAGTTATTGCATTTAAAAATGGTTTTCATGGTAGAACTTCTGCTGCAGTTGCTGCCACTGATAATAAAAATATTATTGCACCAATTAACGCACAACAAAAGGTTACTATTTTAGAGTTAAACGATATTGATGCTGTAAAAAAAGAACTAGAAAAAGGAGATGTTTGTGCTGTTATAGTAGAGTTTATTCAAGGAGTTGGTGGTTTAGACCAAGCAACTGCTGCGTTTTTTGAACAAGTAGACGTACTTTGTAAAGCAAACAATACTTTTTTTATTGCTGATGAAGTACAGTCTGGTTATGGACGTTCTGGTAAATTCTTTGCTTTTCAGCACTATAATGTAACTCCAGATGTTATTTCTATTGCAAAAGGAATGGGTAATGGATTCCCTATTGGAGGAATTTTAATTCACCCAGATATTGAAGCAAAATTCGGAATGTTAGGGACTACTTTTGGTGGAAATCATTTGGCTTGTGCTGCTGGTTTGTCTGTCTTAAAAGTAATTGAAGAAGAGAACTTAATAGATAATGTTAACGAAATGTCTGCATATTTTATAAAAATAGCAAAGACAATTCCGGAAATAAAAAATATTAAAGGTAGAGGTTTAATGCTTGGTTTAGAATTCGACTTTGAAGTTGGAGATTTACGTAAGAAATTAATTTATGACTATCATATTTTTACGGGTGGCGCAATGAATAAAAATCTATTGAGAATTTTACCGCCTTTAACTGTTAGAAAAGATCATATCGATCAGTTTTTTGAAGCTTTGGTTGATGCTTTGGGGGAATAAATATTTTTCTCGCAGAGACGCAAACGCGCAAAGATTTTCGTTGAAAGTAAATATATAAAACTGTAACTGAAAATTGTAACCTGTAATATTAAACGCAGAGAATTTTCGCAAAGAAAGCATTTTTTTTTGTTGAATGATACAGAGAACTGCAACTGTAAACTGAATACTTAAAAACATGAACACATTATTATCCATAGAAACAAGAAACGCTGTTTTACTTACAATGGCAGAACTTCTTAATAAAGAAAGAGAAGCTATTATAAACATCAACAAAAAAGATTTAGAAGCTTATAAAGGTGATGACATTTCTATGTTTGATCGCTTAAAAGCGGACGATAAAAAAGTGGATGAAATGATTGCTGCTGCTAAACATTTAGCTTCTCAAGAAGATCCTGTTGGTGTAGAGCGTTTTAGTTTTAAGCATGATAACGGCATGCAAGTTTATAATAAGACAGCTTCTTTTGGTACCATTCTTATTATTTATGAATCGAGACCAGATGTTACTGTGGAAGCTGCAGGAATTGCTTTTAAATCTGGAAATAAAATACTTTTAAAAGGAGGAAAAGAGTCGTTAAATTCGAACTTAAAAATTGTAGCATTATGGCATGAGGCTTTAAAACAGCACAATGCTGCTACAGATTGGGTAGAATACTTACAATTCAACAGAACTGAGACACAGGCTTTTTTAGAAAAACCAACGCAGAAAGTAGATTTAATTGTACCTCGTGGTGGCGAACGTTTAATTGCTTTTGTAAAAGAACACGCTACTTGCCCAGTTATTATTAGCGGACGAGGAAACAACTTTGTGTATGTGGAAAAAGAAGCGGATTTAGATATTGCAATTGATGTGATTATCAATGGAAAATCTAAAATATCTGCTTGTAATGCAGTTGATAAAGTTTTAATTGATGCAAACCTTCCGAATAAAGAAGTATTCATCAAGAAATTAATAGCAAAATTAAATGAAGCTAAAATTCAGGTTTTGGGTGATGAAACTGTAGCTAAAAACCATCAGTTAGAACAAATTTCATCAAACGAAGTTTGGTACGAAGAGTTTTTAGATTATAAAATTGTGATTGGAGAAATTGCTACTAATTCAGATGCAATTGCCATGATAAATAAATATGCTGGCGGACATTCATCTGCAATTATTACAAAAGAAATTAATACAGCAAAAGTATTTATGGAAAACGTAGATACAGCAGTTGTGTATCATAACGCTTCCACTCGTTTTACAGATGGTGGGCAATTAGGTTTGGGTGGCGAATTGGCAATTAGTACAGACAAACTACACCAACGTGGCCCTATTGGTTTACAGCATTTGGTTACCAATAAATGGTACGTTCATGGAAACGGACAAGTAAGAAATTAGCAGTTTCACAGTGGCAGTTGGCAGTAACAGAAACTGTAAATTAACTACCTTAGAGAAATCAAGAAGTAATAGTTCGAAATTAAATTAGATGCAAAAAAAGAAACGTATTTTACTAAAAATAGGCTCTAACACGCTTACCAAAGAAACCGATAATATTTCTAGAGGAAAAATTGAAGATATTGCGAATCAGATTGTAAAATTACAAGATACTTGCGAGTTTATTATTGTAAGTTCTGGAGCAATTGCCGTAGCTAAACAGTTTGTAAAGCTAGAAAGTAAACACGAAGAAGTTTTTGTAAAACAAGCGTTGGCTTCTATTGGTCAGCCACATTTAATTAGAATTTATCAAGAAATATTTAGAGAATATGGATTATTGAGTTCTCAGTGCCTTCTCTCCTATTCAGATTTTGAAAAACAACAAAGTAAAACCAATATTGTAAACACTATTAATGTGTTGGTTAATAATAATTACATTCCTATTATTAACGAAAATGACACCGTTGCAACGGATGAAATTCAGTTTGGTGACAATGATAAATTAGCAGCTTTAACGGCTACTTTACTAGAGGTAGATTTGTTAATTATTGCAACAAACACAAACGGAATTTATACTAAAGAATCATTCAAAAATAATACCCCAGAAACTATTTTAGAAGTTGATGATTTTGAAGGTTTAAAAAAAGAAGTTGTGAGTTCTAAATCATCCCACGGAAGTGGCGGAATGGCTTCTAAAATTGAAGCAGCAGAACTTGCTAAAAATGCAAACATAGAAACATGGATTGTAAACGGTTTAGAAGATAATTTTATTACCAATGCTTTTGAAAATAAGGTTGCGTTTACAAAAATAAAATAATGAATAGCAAGGGGTTTCAACCCCTTGTAAAAAAATAGAGAATGAAAAATTACACCTCCATTAACGACATAGACAACATTAATTCTTGGATTGAAGAAGCCAAAGAAATTAAAGCAAATCCTTTTAAAAACAAAGAATTAGGAAAAAACAAAACATTAGGATTGTTATTTTTCAACTCAAGTTTACGTACGCGTTTAAGCACTCAAAAAGCAGCTTTAAATTTAGGAATGGATCCTATTGTTATGAATGTTTCTGGTGATGCTTGGGGAATTGAATTTGGCGATGGAACGGTTATGAATGGTAACACAGCAGAGCATATTAAAGAAGCCGCAGCAGTAGTTTCTCAATATTGCGATGTTATTGCAGTAAGAGCTTTTCCGAGTTTAACAGATAAAGAAAAAGACGAAAGCGAACAGGTTTTAAAATCTTTTGTAAAATTTGCTTCTGTACCCATTGTTAGTATGGAGAGTGCTACTGGTCATCCTTTGCAAGGTTTAACAGATGCAATTACTATTGCTGAAAATTCTACTAAAAAGAAACCAAAAGTTGTACTAAGTTGGGCTCCACATGTAAAAGCTTTGCCACATGCTGTTGCAAATAGTTTTGTACAGGCAATGCAGAAAATGGATGTTGAATTTGTTATTGCTAATCCGGAAGGATATAATTTGAATCCGAAAATTACAAAGGACACGCCTATTTATCACAACCAAGATGAAGCGTTTAAAGATGCCGATTTTGTGTACACCAAAAACTGGAGTTCTTATGAAGATTACGGACAAGTATTAAGTACAAATCCTAATTGGATGATTACCAAAGAAAAAATTGGTGATGCCAAATTTATGCACTGTTTGCCTGTTAGAAGAAATGTTGTAGTAGAAGATGCTGTTTTAGATAGCGATGCTTCTTTAGTTATTGAGCAAGCAAATAACAGAACATACGCAGCACAATTAGTGTTAAAGAAAATATTAGAAAACAATTAAAGTCATTGCGAGGCACGAAGCAATCTGTTTTATAATAGAGAGATTACTTCGTCATTCTTCCTCGCAATGACTTATATTTAAAATAAAATGGAAAAACTATCAATCATAAAAATTGGGGGAAACATTATAGAAGATGATACTTCTTTAAATGCTTTTCTAAAATTATTTTCTAATTTAGAAGGAAAGAAAATTTTAGTTCATGGTGGCGGAAAACGTGCAACTCATATTGCCTCTAAATTAGGTGTTGAATCTAAAATGGTAAACGGTAGACGCATCACAGATGCTGAAACATTAGAAGTAATAACCATGGTTTACGGAGGTTTGGTAAACAAAAACATTGTTGCCAAATTACAAGCTTTACAAATAGATGCTATTGGTTTAACCGGAGCGGATATCAATAGTATACAATCAGAAAAAAGACCAGTAAAAGACATTGATTTTGGTTTTGTTGGTGATGTAAAAGAAGTAGCTTCTAATTCTATTGATAAATTAATTAAAGCTGATTTTACACCTGTTTTTTGTGCGATTACACATGATGGAAACGGACAATTGCTAAACACAAATGCAGATACCATTGCAAGTACTATTGCTGTTGGAATGAGCAAAATATACGAAACATCCATTTACTATTGTTTTGAATTAAATGGTGTTTTAAGTGATTTTAATGATAAAAACTCAGTAGTTAAACAAATCAATTCTAAAACATATCAAGAATTATTAACAGCTGAAATTATTACAGACGGAATGATTCCGAAAATAGATAATTGCTTTGATGCATTAAACAATGGAGTCTCTAAAGTACATATTGGAAACACTGCTATGTTAACAAATGAAAACGATAATTATACGACCATAACATTATAAATATGACGTTACAAAAATTAACAGAAAACGCAATTTCACTTTTAAAGAACTTAATTGAAACACAATCATTTTCTACAGAAGAAGAAAACACAGCAAAACTTATTGAAGGTTGGTTTATAGAAAATGAAATCCCTTTTAAAAGAACAAAAAATAATATTTGGGCAACCAACAAACATTTTGATGAAAGCAAACCTACCCTATTGCTAAACTCTCATCATGATACTGTGTTCCCAAATTCGGCCTATACAAATGATCCTTTAAAAGCATTTGTAGAAGACGGTAAATTATACGGTTTAGGTTCTAATGATGCTGGTGGTTGTTTGGTTTCTTTAATAGCAACTTTTACCAATTTCTACGCACAAGAAAACTTAAAATACAACATCGTTATTGTTGCTTCTGCAGAAGAAGAAAATTCGGGTCCGGATGGATTAAATAGTATGTTAGCAATCATACCTCATATTGATGTAGCTATTGTTGGCGAACCTACTTTAATGAATTTAGCAGTTGCGGAAAAAGGTTTAGTAGTTTTTGATGCGGTGGTAGAAGGAACTCCAAGTCATGCTGCACACCCAAATAATAACAATTCTATTTACAATACTATTGAAGTTTTACAATGGTTTAAAGATTTTAAGTTTGAAAAACCTTCTGTTGCTTTAGGTGATGTAAAAATGACGGTTACTCAAATTTCTGCCGGTTCTCAACACAATGTTGTACCTGCGCATGTAGATTTAGTGGTAGATGTTCGTGTAAACGATGCATATTCTAATAAAGAAATTGCAGACATATTACAAGAAAAATCGCCTTGTACAAAAATTACTGCAAGAGGTTTAAAACACAACTCCTCTTCTATTTCTATAGAACACGATTTAGTAAAAGCAGGTATTGCAATGGGAAGAGAAACCTATGGTTCTCCTACATTATCTGACCAAGCTTGCTTAACTTGTCAATCTTTAAAATTAGGCCCTGGAGACAGTACACGTTCTCATTCTGCAAATGAATTTATATATTTGGCAGAAATTGAAGAAGGAATTAAAATATACGTGGAGTTATTAAAACGTGTAATTGTTTAAATAATAATGTTATTCCTGCAAGGTTTCTAAAACCTTGTAGGTATAAAATATCTTACAAGGCTTCAAAATTCTTGTAAGTCTGAAAATTAATAATGTAATAATACCTACAAGGTCTTGAAGACCTTGCAGGATAAATAAAAAAATATGAAACTTTGGGATAAAGGATTTTCAATAGATCAGCAAATAGAAAAATTTACCGTTGGTAATGATAGAGAAATTGATATGCATATTGCAAAATATGATGTTCAAGCTTCTTTAGCACACGCTATAATGCTAGAATCTATTGGTATTATTACTGCTGATGAATTGAAAGATTTAAAAAGAGGCTTACAAGAATTAGCTAACGATATTGAAAACGGAACCTTTGTTATAGAAGCTTCTTTTGAAGATGTACACTCTAAAATTGAATGGGAATTAACAAATAAATTAGGCGAAGTTGGTAAGAAAATCCACACAGCTCGCTCTAGAAATGACCAAGTTTTAGTGGCACTTCAATTATATTATAAAGAGAATTTAGCGATTATCAATGATAAAACGAAGACCTTATTTGATACACTTTTAGGTTTAGCAGAAACGCATAAAGAAAGCTTATTACCTGGTTATACACATTTACAAGTTGCTATGCCATCATCTTTCGGCTTATGGTTTTCTGCCTATGCAGAGTTATTAGTAGATGATGTATATATGTTAAATGCAGTTGCTAAGGTTGTAGATCAAAATCCGTTAGGTTCTGCTGCTGGTTACGGTTCTTCTTTTCCTATTGATAGAGAATTAACCACTAAAGAATTACACTTTGCTACTTTAAAATATAACGTAGTTGCTGCGCAATTAAGTAGAGGAAAAAGTGAACGATCTATTGCTTCCGCCTTAGGCGGATTGTGTAATACCATGTCTCGTTTTGCAATGGATGTTTGTTTGTATATGAGTCAGAATTTTAATTTCATTTCTTTTCCAGATGAATTAACAACAGGAAGTAGCATTATGCCACACAAGAAAAACCCTGATGTTTTTGAATTAATTCGTGGAAAATGTAATAAAATTCAGGCGTTACAAACAGAAATGATATTAATTACAAATAACCTTCCAACTGGTTACCATAGAGATTATCAATTATTAAAAGAAAATATTATTGCAGCTTTTGAAGATGTAAAAGATATTTTAGACATCTTTAATTACTCTATTCAGCAAGTAATTGTAAAAGATATTGATTTGAATGATGAAAAATATCAATATTTATTTACGGTAGATAGCATTAACAATTTAGTGGTTGACGGTATGTCTTTTAGAGAAGCGTATCAACAAATAGGCGGACAGGTACAAGCAGGAACGTACAAACCAGATTTAGGAAAACAACATACACATGTTGGTAGTATTCACAATTTATCTTTGGATAAAATTGCTGAGAAATATCCGAAGTAAAATATTTTTTAAACACAAAAAAAAAATCCAAATTCATAATGAATTTGGATTTTTTAATTTATAAAATAATTTAATATAATTGCTATAAATAAAAGTTAACTCCAACGGATGTACTAAATACATCAAACACACTAACATCTTTTGCCGTAATTGCATACCATAAATAGGTTTCTACGGTTCCAAGTTCTAAATAAAAATCTACTCCTTTAAAAAGTTTTGGTTTCTTAAAATCTTTGTGCACTAAAGCTCCACCAAAAAAAGTAAAATGAACAGCCGTAGGTACATAATAGCCTTCTGGGTAAAAACTAGGAAGCGTTGTAAAAGAATTCGTTCCTATATCTAAAGTTGTAGTAAAACCTGCTATAGGTGTTATTGTTAAATTTTCTCCAATTACTTTTCTATAAATAGGAAACGTATTCTTAATTGTAATTAAATGTATATTATCTGCTTTAGAAGCAAATTCAGGTACAAATCCATACAATAATTCTGAATACAATACTTTATCAAATAACTGATAACCAGCACCTACTGAAAAAAGGCCTATATTTCCTGCAAATTGTGCTTTTACATAATCTGGCACATACCAAGATTTTTCTTTAACGATAACAGTTTCTTGCGCATAAACATTGTTAAATAATAACAACAATATAGATACTGTAAATATTTTTCTAATTTTCATTTAATTATAATTCTATCAATTCAACACTAAATCCTTTCTCTTTCACAGATACTATATTATACGCTTTCTCTTTCACAGCAGGCGCAGTTAGATAACTTACTTCACCTTCTTCATAAAGATAACTGTGCGTATGCCCATGAATAGATAATGGAACATTGTTTTCTAACATTATAGATCTATATTTTTCTCTTAATTCATCATCAAATTGATCTCCATAAGGAGGTATATGAGCAATAACAAATACTTGATTAAAAGAGGTATTGTCTTTTAATTCTAATTTTAACCAATCAAAATCTAACTCCTTTTCACTTTCCCAAACAACATCATCAAAAAGAACAAACTTATTATTATTAAACTCAAAAGAGTAATTATAATCACCGAACATTTTTTTATAAATAATACCTCCATTTATATTATAGTCATGGTTTCCAATAACTGTTAAATAAGGTTTCTTCAGTTTAGACATGATATCATGAAAAATTTCATACTCCCTTAATAATGCTTGATCTGCAATATCTCCTCCAAAAATTACAAATTTAATATCATCTCTTTTATTCATATCGTCAACAACTTTACTAAGTTGATCATAAAAAAAATGCACATCAGATAAAAAAGCGAATTTAAACTCTTTAGAATCTACTGGAATATTCTCCAATAATTTTAAATTTTTATCAGTAGTATTTTGTTGTTCGCTTTTAACGTTTGCTTCATAAACACTAAATTCAAAAGGATGTTTACAGCCTATAAAAACAACGGTAAGACTCAGTAATAGTATTCTAATATATTTCATTTATTTTATCTAAATTTTAAAATTTCGTGCAAACTTATAGAATAAGTAGACGACATAAAAACATAAACTTACATTAAGTAAAAGAAAAATTAAAATTAGAAAACTAGTTACACTTAACACCTTATCTACCTTTAATTTAACTAATAAAAAAACAAGAATTAAATACCTAAGAATAATCTAATGACTGTTCAATTACCAAAACAGCAATCTATTAATTTGTCTATATAATAGGTTTCGAAAAAAAAATAAAGAAACAACCAAAGAGGATATTTACCTATTTCACTAAGAATTTCCCTTAAAAATGTATTAGAATCACTTAATTAAGCAATAATTATAGCTTATTTTGATTTTTAAATTTTATATTTAAAACTTAACCCTAAAAAAAATAATAGTAATGTTTTGGTTTCATCCAGATTTAGAACGCTTAGAAAATCAGATTCGAGAATTAGAATACAATCCTAAAACGATTTTTTACGGTAGTTCTACAATAACTCAATGGAATAGTTTACCCTCTACTTTTAAAGAGCACAGCACCATAAACTTAGGGTTTGGAGGTTCTACATTGGCTGCTTGTACTTGGTTTTTTGATCGTATTTTTAAAAACATAAAAGACATAGATGCAATTGTAATTTATGCTGGAGATAATGACTTAGGAGAAGGCAGACATCCTGAAGAAGTGATCTTATTTTTAGAAAATTTATTACTTAAAATAAGAACAAAATACGGTAATATAAAATGCTCTTATATTTCTATAAAACCCAGTATTGCAAGAAGTCATCAGCTAGAAAGTATAAATTTTACAAATAAAAACATTCAAAAATTAATGTCTAAAGACGATAATTTTCATTTTGTAAATATTTATGATGCCTTATTAGATAAAAAAGGGAAACCTAATAGCAAGTATTTTAAAGAAGATGGATTGCATTTTAACTCTAAAGGTTACAATCTATTAGAGAAAACACTCTTAAAACATCCTAAAATTTTTCCTCAAAAAATACTCGAAAAAATATATTAAAAGAGTACTTTAATGGAATAATTTTTTTCCATGAAAAGAGAATATCATAAATGGTATAGTCACAGTCTTAAAAAAGAAATGGAACTTCTTGTATTTGGTTATGCGGGAGCAAAAGTTTTATTTTTCCCACCAAGAATGGGACGTTTTTACGATTATGAAAATTGGAAAATTATTGCAGCCTTAGCGCAAAAAATAACAAATGGAGAACTACAAATTTTTTGCGTAGATAGTGTAGATTTAGAATCTTTTTATAACAGTTTTAAAGACCCAGGATATCGTATTTATAGACACATACAATATGAAAACTATGTTCTAGAAGAAGTACTGCCTTTTGCAAATTTAAAAAACTCTAATGCAAATGTAGTTTCTGCTGGTTGCAGTTTAGGTGCATACCATGCAGTAAATATAGCCATGCGGCATCCCACATTGTTTTCTAAAGTTGTTGGTATGAGTGGCCGTTATGATTTAACAAAATCTAAAGGTTCATTTAAAGATTTGCTAAGTGGTTTTCATAATGAGTTTGTGTATTTTAATATGCCAAATCAATACTTAAAAAATTTAAATGATCCCCATTTAATCTCACAATTGAGTAAAATGGATATTATATTAGCCATCGGAAAAGAAGACTCCTTTTTAGAAAGCAATTATAAATTATCTAATATTTTACAAGAAAAAGGAATTCCACACCACTTATTTCAATGGCAAGAAGAAGCACATAAAGCATACTATTGGCGTACAATGGTAGATATCTATTTTTAAAAACACATTTATGAAACTAAGACTAATTTTTTTCTTTATGGCTATATCCTTTGTTAAATTACAAGCACAAAATGAAGTTATCTCTCTTTGGACAACCATACCAAATAGCATAGAAACCAGCGAAGAGGAAGTTATAGAAAATGGAGATATTGTTAAAATATCAAAAGTTAAAAAACCAACATTAGAAATTTACACTCCATCAAAACGAAGTGCAACGGACAAAGCTGTAATTATATGTCCGGGTGGTGGTTATACCATGTTAGCCTATGATTGGGAAGGCACTGAAATTGCAAAATGGTTTAATAGCAAAGGAATTACTGCTTTTGTTCTAAAATATAGATTACCAAATTCTAAATCTCTAAAAACACCCAATGAAGCACCTTTACAAGATGCTCAAAGAGCTATTAGATGGGTTCGTTTTAATGCTGATAAATTAGGTGTTAATCCAAATAAAATAGGTGTAATTGGTTTTTCTGCTGGCGGACATTTAGCTGCTACTTTAGGAACTCAGTTTAATACTAAAAATAATTTTAAAGAAGAACCTATAGATACCATTTCTGCAAGACCCGATTTTATGGCTTTAATTTACCCTGTAATTACTATGCAGAATGATTATACACACAAAGGTTCTAGAAATCAATTGATAGGTAAAAAGCCTTCACAAGAATTAATAGAAAAATACTCTAATGAATTACAAGTTACAGAAAAAACACCTCCTACTTTTTTAGTACACTCCTCAAATGATGATGTAGTACCTGTAGAAAATAGTTTGCAGTTTTACAAAGCACTAAATGATAAAAAAGTAAAAGTAGAAATGCATATTTACCCGTATGGTGGTCACGGTTTTTCTTTAGCTACACATCAAGAGGGATATTTACATACTTGGATATACCGATTAGATGACTGGTTGAAAACACTTTAACTTAAATTTGTTGTATTTTACGCTATCACTATTTGCAAAAAACCACTTACTTTTAATAATGAGATATCTTATTTATTTAATATAATTTAGAAGGAAATTGAGTCTTTATTCTTTAAAAATGGATGATACAATACCCCTCTTTTATATCTTCATTTTTAAATAATTTTATATGAGCTATTTATTTACATATTATATAATTTAAGGGTAAAATAATTACTAAAATCTCAACAAAAATCGGTTTTAAATGGCTCAAAAAACAAGTATCTTTGTGCTCTTAAATTTATAAAAATGCCAAAAATTTCATCAGTAAAACATTCCGAATTTGTACTTATTGGAGGCGGTATTATGTCTGCAACATTAGCCATCTTACTTTTTGAAAAATTTCCTGGAAAGAAAATAACCATTATAGAAAAGCTACCTACAATAGCTCAAGAAAGTTCTGAAGCTTGGAACAATGCAGGAACCGGACATGCAGGAAATTGTGAATTGAATTATACTCCAGAAAAAAAAGGTACTGTAGATATTACAAAAGCAGTCAATATTTCGGAGCAATTTACAGAAACCTATAATTTTTGGAAAGATTGTGAAGAAAAAGGATACATCAACAATTTATCAAAATGTATAAGTGAAGTTCCGCATTTAAGCTTTGTTAAAGGAAAAAAAGATGTTGATTTTTTAGAAAAACGTTACAACGTTATAAAAGATAACCCGCAGTTTAAGGGGATGCTTTTCTCTAAAGATAAAGAACAAGTAAAAAACTGGCTACCTTTAATGATGGAAGGAAGAGCTGATAAAGAAGAAGTTGCTGCTACCTTTTTTGAAAAAGGATATGATGTTAATTTTGGAGAAATAGCAGAACAAATTTTTCGTTATTTAAAAAAACAAGACAACGTAGAGTTATTAAATCATAGTAGTGTGTCTAATATTCAAAAGTCTAAAAGAGGCAATTGGGTAGTAACTATAAAAGGGCAAAACATTGGTAAAAATTGGATGATAGCTTCTAATTACCTTTTTATTGGTGCTGGTGGCGGTACATTGCCTTTGCTAGAAAAAGCAAATATTAAAGAAGCAAAAGGATATGGAGGTTTTCCTATAAGTGGTCTTTGGTTACGTTGTACCAATCCAGAAATTATAGAAAGACATAATGCAAAAGCTTACGGAAAAGCAGGTCGTGGTGCACCACCAATGTCTGTACCTCACATGGATTCTAGAATGATTAACGGTAGAAAAGAATTGTTATTTGGCCCTTTTGCAGGCTTTACAACTAAATTCTTAAAACATGGTTCTATGTTTGATTTACCTAGATCTGTAGAATTTGATAATATTATGAGCTTATTAGGTGCAGGTTACCAAAACCTACCGCTAGTAAAATATTTAATACAACAAGTAAGATTATCGTTTAAAGACAGAATGGATGAATTAAGAGCTTTTTATCCTGAAGCAAACAATGATGATTGGAAAACTGTAATTGCAGGACAACGTGTTCAAATTATAAAAAGGAACAAGAAAGGATTTGGTAAATTAGAATTTGGAACAGAAATTATAATTTCTGAAGATAAAAAAATTGCTGCTCTTTTAGGTGCATCGCCAGGAGCATCTACTTCTTACTCTGTAATGAAAGAAGTATTTAATAAAAGTTTTAAATAGCGGTTTGAAATTATAAAATTCTATTAAAAAGAGCGATTATAAAGTGTTTTGGTGGCATTTTAAGTATCACTTGTAAATCTTCATACACAGAAGTTTCTTCATCTAAAAATTTCAATATTTTTTTAGGTGAAGAACGTTTAAATAAATTTGAAAAAAGAAAAGACCCTAAGTGGTTTTTTTTACTTAAAATATCTAATAACAATAAATCATAAAACCAAAATTTATTTATTTTATGAAATTTAAGTAAGGGTTTATTCTGTTTTAAATGATTGGTTAACTCAATTGTTTTTTTATTGATATTTTTAAAAGTAAAACCAGTACTTGCTTTAGACCAACCACCTGCAGTACCAATATGAATAATATTTTTAGAATTTTTATTCCAAAACTTATAGCACGTCATTGGTATCAAACCCTGTTCTTTTTCAATAATTTTATAATTGGTAATATTTTTACTCTCTAAGTAACTTTCTATCTCCTCTTTATAAATATTGTATGCCAATAAGTCTTTTGAAAATAATGTATATTCAAACAAAGCTTCTCTTTTACTGTAAGGAAGTATATACATAAAACGCGTATTTCCTTTTTGTGCCACTGTAAAATCCATAAAAGTGGCTGCACTATCATCAAAAGAATCTTCTTGTGTTTGTATAAAAAAACCAACAAAATGCTGTCTTAAAACAGGATATTTAGTCTGTTTTTTATAAGCATCACTCAAAATACTATTAAGGACTGTTGCTGTTTTTAAAACTTTATTTTCTGTAATTACTTCTGCTTCGGACGAATGTTGATTCATACTAATTACATTTTCTTCAAGAAAAGAAATGTTAGCTTTCGATGCTATTTGATTCCATATTTTTTTATAAAAATCTTTACTTCTAATCATTTTATATTGATAAGGAGTAATACATTCTACACTGCTATAAATAGCACTCTTAAATACAATTTTTTTCCAAGAAGCCGTTAAAATAGCATTCCACTCGCCATCTTCTTCTTCCCAATAACACCAAGTTTTATCGTTAACTTGCTTTTTAACTTTATCTATAATTAATATAGACTTATCATCAAAAAAAGAATCTTTAGACATTCTGTAAGCCATCATTAGGCCAGACGCTCCCCCACCAACAATTATGTAGTCGTAGTAATTCAAAATAGATATACAGTAGTGTGTTTAGTAATAAGTGATAGAATTTCAGGAAATTAGTTTAAATTCAATACGTTCTAAACCCTTAAAGTTTTGGTTTTTTAAAATATTTAAACGGTACAAATAACATTCCAAAGCACTCTCCTTCTTCTTTTCCTAAATGCTTATGATGCATTTTATGAGCTTTTCTCAAACCTCTTAAGTAACGATTATTGGTATGTTTAAACCATTTAAAACGTTGATGAATTAAAACATCATGCACTAAAAAGTAAGCAATTCCGTATAGTAAAATTCCAAGTCCTATAAAAAACAAGAACGTAAATTCTGTATACGTACCAAAATAAAAAAGCAATATACTTGGCATTGCAAAAACAATAAAATAAGCATCGTTTTTCTCAAAAATTCCTTGGTATTTTGGCTGATGATGATCTGCATGCAAATACCAACCAAAACCATGCATTACAAATTTGTGTGTAAACCAAGAAACACATTCCATAAAAAGAAAAACACCTAAAGTAATTAGAACAAAGACCATTAAATAATATTTAATTTATATTTTACGTAACTTCTAGCTAACAAATTTATTTTCATCGGATTTGATATACGAATTCTAGTATCCATAATTTTTTCTGATGGAACTTCTTTTAATTTTTTAAGCAATCTTTTATAATATCGATATGCCATATAAACACCAAACTTCGCTTCAACAGGCAATTTAAGAATTCCGTTTTGATAAGCAAATTCAAAATCTGCTTCAATTTCATCAATAATCAACTGTTTAGAAGATGCATTTAATTCACCTAAATTTATATTCGGAAAATAAGAGCGATTCAACACTTCAAAATCATCTTTTAAATCACGTAAAAAATTCACTTTCTGAAAAGCAGACCCTAAACTCATAGCAGCATCCTTTAGTTCATCAAATCTTTTATCGTCACCATCAACAAAAACCTTTAAACACATTAATCCAACAACATCTGCAGAACCATAAATATACGCATCATATTCCTCTTTCGTTTGATATTCTGTTTTAAATAAGTCTGCTTTCATACTTTTTAAAAAGGCTTGCACCATTTTGTCTGGTATTTTGTATTTATGAACCGTTTGATGAAAAGAATTTAAAATAGGGTTTAGACTAATACCAAGCTCTTTTGCTAGATAATAATCTTTTTCAAAATGATCCATTAAAAGCTCCTTATCATAATCATGAAAAGAATCTACAATTTCATCTGCAAAACGCACAAAACCATAAATATTATAAATATCTGTTCTAATTTTTGGAGACAACATATTTACAGCTAAAGAAAAAGAAGTGCTGTATTTTTTGGTAACCAATTTACTGCACTCACTAGAAACGCTGTCAAATAATTCTTTCATAATTACAGTTGTTTTTTTAATATTAATTCTGATGCAATTTTTCCTGATATTAAAGCAGGAGGAACTCCAGGACCAGGAACTGTTAACTGCCCAGTAAAATACAAATTTTTTATTTTACTACTTTTAATTTTTGGTCTTAAAAAAGCAGTTTGTAAAAGTGTATTTGCCATTCCGTATGCATTTCCTTTGTAAGAGTTGTATTCACTTTTAAAATCATTTACACAAAAAGACTTTTTAAACAACACATGTTTTTTTACTTCTTGATCTGTTAGCTTCTCAAACCGATCCATAATTTTATGAAAATATTCTTCTCTCAATTCTTCTGTATCTTCTATTCCTGGAGCTAACGGAATTAAGAAAAAACCAGCTTCTTTACCCTCTGGTGCAGATGTTTTATCTGTAATAGATGTAAAATTCGCATAAAAAAGAGGATCTGTTGGCCATTGCGGATTGTCATAAATTTCTTTAGCATGTGCATCAAAATCGGTATCAAAAAACAACGTATGATGACTTGCATTTTTTATTTTTTTATCAAAACCAACATAAAACAATAAAGAAGATGGAGCAAAAGTTTTTTTCTCCCAATAACTCTCTGCATATTGTCTTACATTTTTATCTAACAAAGTTTCTGTATGGTGATAATCTGCTCCACTTAAAACTAAATCGGTTTTAATTTCTTTTCCGTTTACCAATAAACCGGTTACATTTTTATTTGTATCAGTTATAATTTTTTCAACATTTGCACTTGTTTGAAACCTTACCCCTAAACTTTTAGCTAAAGATACCATACCTTCTATAACGGTATACATCCCTCCTCTTGGATGCCAGGTTCCGAGTCCGAAATCTGCATAATTCATAAAATTATAAAATGCAGGAGTGTTATTTGGTTTTGCACCTAAAAACAATACCGGAAATTCTAAAATCTTAATTAATTTTTCACTTTTTATATCTTTTCTAACTTGTTTTCTTATGGTTGAAAAAAACTGAGAAACTCTTGCAATAGTTGTTGTATTTACCAATTCTAAAGGAGAAACTCCTGGTTGATATACCAAATCTTTTATAGCTGTATCATAATTAGATTTTGCTGAATCTAAAAAAGTTTTTAAATGCTTGGCACTTCCTTTTTCTTCATCTTCAAAAAGTTTATAAATATCTTTTAATTCACTTGCTATTTTAACAGATGAATTTTCTCCAAAATAAACTTCATAACCAGGATTTAATTTATCTAACGTATAATAATCGGATGGTTTTTTACCAAAATCAGCAAAAAAACGCTCAAAAACATCTGGCATCCAGTACCAAGACGGACCAATATCAAAAGTAAAACCATCTTTTTTGTACTGTCTTGCTCTACCTCCTAAACTATCATTTTTTTCTAAAACAATAACTTCATACCCTGCTTTTGCTAGATAGCAAGAAGCAGATAAAGCAGAAAAGCCTGATCCTATTATATAAATTTTCTTATTCATTTTTAATTTTGTTTAACAAATATACAATTTTATTAAACATAAAATTGAAAATATCAAATTACATTATTTTTAAAAAATCGGTTATAACATCATATAACTCAATTCTTGGACTTAAATCTAAGTGTTTTACGAGGTTCACTTTTTGACCAATTGCTATAAACGTTTTATCTGAATTACGTATCATAGCATCTATATCTTTAAAATAATCTTCTATTTTATCATCATAAGGCTTTATTGTTAAAGAGGTAATAAAACAAATTTCATTGTTACTCTCTAAAAAATAATCCAAATTATCTAAAGGCAAACTTTGGCCTAAATATACGGTATGAAACCCTCTTAAAACAAGTTCGTAATTTAAATATAAAAGTCCTATTTCATGAATTTCATTTTCTGGTAAAAACAACACAAATGTTTTACTTGTATTAGAAATATTAAACTGTAGTTCTTCTGTATTTATAAGAATTTTCTGTACTATTAAATTAGAAATAAAATGCTCATGTGCTGGTTTTAAAGTGTCTGTTTGCCACAATAAACCTACATCATTTAAAAAAGGAATAAACACTTCTTTAAAAATTTCTTGGAAAGTTTTTTCTTCTAAAAGCTTATGATAAACGGTATTAAACAAGAGTTTATCAAACTGAAACATCGATAGTTTTAGAGCATTAATAGATTCATCTTTTAAAGATTTTCCAAAAGCTAATGCTCTAGTTTGCAAAATTAGTTCTTCATCAGACATTTTTGCAATCTTAGAAATCTTAAAATCATTATTATTTAGTAAAACAATATTTAAAAGTTTCTGTAAATTTTCATTAGAATAAAAACGAATATTAGTTTCGGTTCTTTTAGGTTCTAAAAGATTATACCTCTTTTCCCAAATACGAATTGTATGTGCTTTTATCCCAGAAATATTTTCTAGGTCTTTAATAGTAAAATCTAACTTAATATTGTTCAATATATTTTATTTTTGGTTCAACAAAGTTAAAGAAAAAACAAAGAATAAAATATTTTTTATTTAAAATGTAACAATTTGTACTTTTCCACTACTAATAGATAACTAACTAATTTACACAAGTGCAAAAAGATTTAGAGAAAAACTTTTTATTGGACTTTGAAAAAAACCAGAATATTGCTCATAAAATTTGTAGAATTTATACTACAAACCAAAGTGCTCATAATGATTTATTTCAAGAGATAACCATTCAACTTTGGAAAAACTACCCAAAGTTTAGAGGAGATTCTAAATTTAGTACCTGGATGTATAGAGTAGCTTTAAATACAGCAATTTCGTTGTATAGAAAATCTACAAGAAGAGTTAAAACACAAGATATTAGTGATTTTGCTTATAAAATAAAAGCGACGGATTATGATGATACAGAAGAGGTACAATTAAAAGCCCTGTACCAAGCGATTCATCAATTGAATGATATTGACAAGGCGTTGATATTTTTATATCTTGAAGACAAACCTTACAAAGAAATTTCTGAAACATTAGGAATTTCATCTGTAAATGCAAGAGTAAAAATGAATAGAGCAAAAGAGAAATTAAAAAACATTTTAAAGCCATAACAGCATGGATTTATTAGATAAATATAAAAAAACGTGGGAAAATCAGCCAGAAGAAGGAAATAAATTTTCGTCTGTTGATATCTACAAAATGGCTAAATCTAAGTCATCATCTATTGTAAAATGGATCTTTATTATTGGTATTTTAGAATTTTTATTTTTAAATTCTATGTACTTTTTCTTAGATATGAAAGAGGCTTATGACGAATATGAAAAAATTGGATTAATGAATTTTGTTTATTATTCTCAAGTTTTAGCATATATAATTTTGTTCTATTTTTTAGTAATGTTCTATAAGAATTACAAAAGTATTTCTACCATCGATTCAACTAAAAAGTTGATGAAAAAAATTCTTAAAACAAGAAAAACAGTAAGAAACTATGTCTTATTCAATTTAGTTTACATTGCATTAATGATGATTATTGTAATGGTAGCAGAAATAAATTTTAAATTTGAAGATTTAGAAACTAAGCAAATATTTTTAACAATTCTGTTAACGCTAGTCATTACTTTAGTAATATTAGGTGTATTGTGGCTCTTTTATCAATTGTTATATGGTATTTTATTGAAAAAATTAAACAGAAATTACAAAGAATTAGCTAAATTAGACGAACCTAATTAATTTTTACTATGAAAAAATATTTTCTATTCTTGTTTTTAAGTTGCTCTTTTACAATGATTTCTCAAGAAAACCTAGATTTTTGGGACAATGTACAGTTTGGTGGTGGTGTAAGTATGAGTTTTGGTTCGCAAACAACCATTGGTATTTCTCCGAGTGCCATTTATAATTTTGACAATGGTTTTGCTTTAGGTACAGGTTTAACCTATATTTATAGTAAATACCAAGAACAAAAAACCAATGTTTATGGCGCCAGTATAATTTCATTATACCAAATACCAAACATAGGTATTCAACTTTCTGGAGAATTTGAACAATCTTTTGCAAAGATTTCAGAAAACTCAAATAGCACAACAAGAAGTTTTCCTGCCTTATATTTAGGTGCAGCTTATAATACTGGGCGTTTTGCTGTTGGTATTAGATATGATATTTTGTATGACAACAGAAGCGTTTATGCTTCTGCTTTTTCACCAATAGTCCGATTTTACTTTTAGAAATTTTTTAATTCTCTTAAAAGAATTTCATGCATTTTGTCTGTATAATCTAAATGTGTAACAATCCTTATTCTTCCTTGTCCCATTGGCGTTAAAAGAATATTTTTTGCTTCCATTTTTTGGATAAACTTCTCTGCTCCTATTTTTTCATCTACATAAAAAATAACAATATTAGTTTCTATCTCTTCTACTTTTGTAACATAAGAAACTGACTCTAAAACAGTACCTATTTCTTTTGCTTTTTTATGGTCTTCTGCTAATCTTTCTACATGATTGTCTAAAGCATAAATTCCTGCTGCGGCTAAAAAACCAACTTGTCTCATTGCACCACCCAATAATTTTCTAATGCGTAAAGCTTTTGCAATATGTGCTTTAGAACCTAATAAAATAGAACCAATCGGTGCTCCTAATCCTTTTGATAAACATATAGAAATTGTGTCAAATAACTCTCCATATTGTTTTGGTGTTTCATTTTTGGCAACCATTGCATTAAATAAACGAGCTCCGTCTAAATGAAAAGCTAACTTATTATCTTTAGATATTTTCTGTAATTTTTCTAATTCAGAAAAATCCCAACATGCTCCTCCACCTTTGTTTGTTGTATTTTCTATACAAACCAAACTTGCAAATGGTGTATGAATACCAAAACCTTCTGCAATAGCATCTTGCAATTGTGCAGCTGTAAACATACCTCTATTGCCGTCAATTAACTTACAGGTTACTCCAGAATTAAAGGCTGCTCCACCACCTTCATAATTATAAACATGTGCATACTTATCACAAATTAATTTATCACCCGGTTGTGTATGTAATTTTATTGCTGTTTGGTTAGCCATTGTACCAGAAGGAAAAAATAAGGCGTCTTCCATTCCGAATAATTTTGCAGCTTTTTCTTGTAAAGCATTGGTGGTTGGATCCATTTTAAAAACATCATCACCAACTTTTGCCTTCATCATTGCAGCTAACATTTCTTTTGACGGCTTGGTAACAGTATCGGAAATTAAGTCTATTATCATTCTTTATTCTAATTTTTGATAAATCTATAAAATAACTATCAACTTTTAAAACAAGAATTCTTAAAATTTCATTTATTTTTGTTGAACCTATGATTACACAAGAACAACTTAAAGATATTGCCGAAAGAATTGAAAAGTTAAAATCTTATTTAGAGATTGATAAAAAACTGATTGAAATAGCCAATGAAGAAGAGAAAACGGTAGATCCAGATTTTTGGAACAATCCTAAAGAAGCAGAAGTTTTTATGAAAGAACTTCGTTTAAAGAAAAAGTGGGTAGAAGATTATTATAAAACCATCACTTTAAATGAAGATGTAAATGTTTTATATGAATTTTACAAAGAAGGTGAAGTTGAAGAAGCAGAAGTTGTAGAACAATTTGAAAAAGCAAGTACATTTTTAGAAGATTTAGAGTTTAAAAATATGTTATCCGACGAAGGAGATGTATTGTCTGCTACCGTACAAATTAATGCAGGTGCAGGCGGAACAGAAAGTTGCGACTGGGTAGAAATGTTGTCTAGAATGTATACTATGTGGGCAGAAAAGCAAGGTTTTAAATTAAAGACACTTAATTATCAAGCTGGCGATGTGGTTGGTATTAAAACCATAACGATAGAAATAGAAGGAGATTATGCTTTTGGGTGGCTAAAAGGAGAAAACGGCGTGCACCGTTTGGTACGTATTTCACCTTTCGATTCTAACGGAAAACGTCACACAACCTTTGGGTCTGTCTATGTTTTCCCTGTTGCCGATGATTCTATAGAAATAGAAATTAATCCGGCAGATATAGAAATTGTAACCGCACGTTCTAGTGGTGCTGGCGGACAAAATGTAAACAAAGTAGAAACAAAAGTTCAGTTAACGCATAAGCCAACCGGAATTCAGATTTCTTGTTCCAACTCACGTTCTCAGCACGATAATAGAGCAACAGCATTAAAAATGCTAAAATCTCAGTTGTACGAAATTGAATTGCAAAAACAACAAGCAACAAGAGACGAGATTGAATCTGGAAAGCTAAAAACAGAATGGGGTAGCCAAATACGTAATTACGTAATGCACCCTTATAAATTGGTAAAAGATGTAAGAACGGGTCACGAAACGGGTAATGTAGATAATGTAATGAATGGTGATATAAATCCGTTTTTAAAATCTTATTTAATGTTAAACGGACAGAAAGATAGTTAGCAGTTAGCAGTTAGCAGTTAGCAGTTAGCAGTTAGCAGTTAGCAGTTAGCAAAAATAAAAAAGTTAGAAACAAGTATACTACAGACAAGTAAATTAAATACTAAACATTTTAACTTTGAAACTTTGAAACTTAAAAAAATGATAAAAATATACCACAATCCACGTTGTTCTAAATCTAGACAAGGCGTAGAAATTTTAGAAAACTCTAAAAAAGAATTTGAGATCGTAAAATATTTAGAAAACGTTCCAACAGAAAAAGAACTTACAGAAATCATTAAGTTGTTAGGCATCACTCCTATTCAATTAGTTAGAAAAACAGAAAAAATATGGAAAGAAAACTACAAAGGAAAAGAACTTTCAGATGCAGAAATAATTAATGCAATGGTAGAAAACCCTAAGTTAATAGAGCGTCCTATTGTAATAAACAATAACAAAGCCGTTATTGGTAGACCAACAGAAGCTATTCTAGACATTATTTAATATAATAGATCTCTACCTGCAAGGTTAAAAAAACCTTCATAAATAATGAGAAGCTCAAAAAAGCATTTAACGTTTCTTTAACTACTTCTATTTAAACTAAGCAAGAACTTTGCTGTCTTAATGGAATACCATTCAAAGATAGCTATGAAAAAAATTACACTCTTATTACTTTGCTTACTAACATCAACCTATTTATTGGCTCAAAAGCCAAATATTAAAACCATTTCCATAACAGGAAAAATTGTAGACGCCAATACCAATCAACCTTTAGAATATGCTACTGTAGTTTTAAAAAACACTAAAACGCAAGCCGTTTCTGGAGGAATTACAGATCAAACAGGTAGTTTTAATATTAAAAACCCAATAGGAACTTACCTAATAAGTGTTGAATTTATTTCTTTTAAGACCATTAAATTTCCGGTTCAAGAAATTTCGTCAAACAAAAATTTAGGCACTATTAAACTATATGAAGATGCTAGCAGTTTAGATGAAGTGGTTGTTATTGCAGAAAAATCTACGGTAGACATTCGTTTAGATAAAAAAATCTACAATGTAGGTAAAGACATGACGGTTAAAGGTGGTACAGCTTCAGATGTTTTAGACAATGTGCCTTCAGTAGACGTAGATCCCGAGGGTATTGTTAGTTTAAGAGGTAGTGAAAACGTACGTATCTTAATAGACGGAAAACCATCTGCTTTAGTTGGTTTAAGCGGTGCAGATGCATTAAAGCAATTGCCTTCAGATGCAATAGAAAGGGTAGAAGTTATTACGTCTCCTTCTGCAAGATATGATTCTGAAGGAACTGCAGGTATTTTAAATATTATTTTAAGAAAAGGAAAATCTTCTGGTTTTAATGGTTCTGTAAACGTAACCGCCGGTGATCCTAAAAATTACCAAGCAGGTGTAAATTTAAATTTACGTACAGAAAAAATAAATGTTTTTTCTAACATTGGTTACAATAATAGCAGAAACCCTGGGGTTTACAATTCTAATGTTACTTATTTAACAAACAAATCTATAGATAGTGTAAGAATAGAAAATAGAGATAATGAGAGACTTAGAAATGGTTTTAATGCTAATTTTGGTTTAGAGTATTTTTTAAATGAAGAGAGTTCTATTACAGGTACCATTTTTGTAAGAGATTCTAAAAACGATAATATTTCTACAAATAACATTAATTCTTTTGATTCTAGTGATAATGATTTATACAATTCTTTGCGTATACAAGATGAATCAGAAAAAGATCAAACACTACAATTCTCTTTAAATTACACAAATAATTTAGACGATAAAGGTCAGAAATTGACTGTAGATTTACAACACAGTGCTAGTTCCGAAAATGAATTTGCAATAATTACAGATACAAACCCAGAAACAAATACAACAGGAGAGCTTTCCGTAGACAATCTTGTACAAGCAGATTATGTGTTGCCTATTGGAGAAAACTCACAATTTGAAGCAGGTTACCGTGGAAGTTTTCAAGACTTAACATCAGATTATTTAGTCGTTGCTCCAAACTTAGACCCAGCATATAACCCTTCTAATAACTTAGAATTTACCCAAAATGTAAATGCATTTTACACACAATTTGGTAGCAAAATTAACAAGTTTTCTTATTTATTTGGTCTAAGAACAGAAATTACAAACATTGATATTCATTTAAATAATACCAATGAAAATTATAACAAAAATTACACAGATTTTTTTCCAACCATAAATTTTGGCTATGAATTAAACGACGATCAAAGTTTTACCTTAGGCTATAGTAAAAGGTTAAGAAGACCAAATTCTTGGTACCTAAACCCATTTGAAAGTAGAGAAAGTGAAGTTATATTCTCTAAAGGAAATGTAAACTTAGACCCAACCTACACCAACTCTTTCGATTTAGGTTACTTAAATACTTGGGGTAAATTAACTTTAAACTCCTCTATTTATTACCAACATTCTACAAACAATATTACACGAGTTAACAGTCAGGATGTTAGATTCGTAAACGGTAAAGAAACCAATGTAATTATTAGACAACCTATTAATTTAGCGTCAGAAGACAGATCTGGTTTTGAATTTACAGCAAATTACAATGCTAGTAGAAAAGTACGTTTTTCTGGTAGCTTTAACTACTATCAATTCGAAACAGAAGGAGAATACACTTACAACGTTACAGACCCAAGTAATGGCAACCTAACACCAATTACTCAAAATTTTGATACAAAAAACGACTCTTGGTTCACACGTTTCGATGCTAAAATTACACTTCCTTGGGATATTCAATCGCAAACAAGAATTTTCTATTATGGTCCAAAAAACGATGCACAAAGCGAACGAAAAGGTATTTTATCTACAAATTTAGCCTTTAGTAAAGATATTTTAAAAGACAAAGGAACTTTGGTACTTAATGTTAGTGATCTTTTTAACTCTAGAAAATATCAAGTTTTAGGCTATGCGCCAAGTAGAGAAAACCCAACTAATATTACAGACCAAACGTTTCAGAGAAGAATGCGTCAGGTATCTTTAACTTTTACGTACAGGTTTAACCAGAGTAAAAACCAAAAAGACAGAAAATCTGGTGGAAATGGAAATGATAATGGTGGCGGAGAAGAATTTTAATTTTTTTTAGACACGGGCGTTCGAGCGGGCTTTCCTCACTCGCTTTTTTTCTAAAAAAAGAAAAAAGAGCTCAAACAATTGCTTCAATCCCTAACGCGGGCATATTTGCTAATTAGTTGTTTTATAGAACAAGTTTTTGCAAATTTGCCCGCGTTAGGGATTGTAGTGAAAAGCCCACAGGTTTTTACTTTTTTGTAAAAACCGAGGACTTGTAACAGAAAGCCCGACCCTTGTGGTAACGCCAAAAAAATAAAAATAATGGATTAAATTCGTTTCTTATTCTTTACTCTTTAAATAAAAACAGAACCATAACTAGGGCTATGATTACATTTTACATTTCATACTAAGAAAAAACAATTCAAATTTATTATCAATCCTTTTAAAATTTATTTGGTATAACGCAAAAAAACTCGTTCAAATAAATGAACGAGTTTTTTTTATGATATGTTTTTAAAAGACTACTTACCTTCAGCAGCTTTTTTAGCTTCTTTTTTTAATTTCATGTTTTCCCAGATAGTTCCACCAATCCAGTAAGGAACTACAAATGTTAATAAGAATATTAACAACCAAAAACCAGCTGTAAAAATAAACATGAATAAAACCAATCCTGAAAATTCTGAAAAATCTAACATTTGTATCTTTTGTGAAATTATTACTGCAAAAATAATACTTATTTTCAAAAAACACGCATCAAAAAAATATTTTTTTTAGTTATCTAAAAATGACAATTATCAACTTTATGTAAACATAGTTTTTTGTAAATTTGTTATATCTAAAATTTACATTATAATTATGAAATATAGAATCGAAAAAGACACTATGGGGAACGTAGAAGTTCCTGCAGACAAGTATTGGGGTGCACAAACAGAACGCTCTAGAAACAACTTTAAAATTGGTGCAGCAGCTTCTATGCCATTAGAAATTGTTTATGGTTTTGCATATCTTAAAAAAGCAGCTGCATACACAAATGCAGAATTAGGTGTTTTAACAGAAGAAAAAAGAGATTTAATTGCACAAGTATGTGATGAAATTTTAGAAGGAAAGTTAGATGATCAGTTTCCTTTAGTTATTTGGCAAACAGGTTCTGGTACACAATCTAACATGAATGTGAATGAAGTAATTGCTAACAGAGCGCAAGAAATTGCAGGAAAAGTAATTGGTGAAGGCGAAAAAGTAATTCAGCCAAATGATGATGTAAACAAATCGCAATCATCTAACGATACATTTCCTACAGGTATGCATATTGCTGCTTACAAAAAAATTATAGAAACGACAATTCCTGGAATTACACAATTAAGAGATACTTTAAAAGCAAAAACAGACGCTTTTAAAGATGTTGTAAAAATTGGTAGAACACATTTAATGGATGCTACTCCACTTACTTTAGGTCAAGAGTTTTCTGGTTACGTTGCACAATTAAACTTCGGTTTAAAAGCGCTAAATAATACATTAGAACATTTATCTCAATTAGCTTTAGGTGGTACAGCAGTTGGTACAGGATTAAATACACCTGCAGGTTATGATGTTTTGGTTGCAAAATATATTGCACAATTTACAGGAATGCCTTTTATTACAGCAGAAAACAAATATGAAGCTTTAGCAGCCCATGATGCTTTAGTAGAAACACATGGAGCTTTAAAGCAAATTGCAGTTTCTTTAAATAAAATTGCAAACGATATTAGAATGATGGCTTCTGGACCAAGATCTGGTATTGGAGAAATTATTATTCCTGCTAACGAGCCAGGTTCTTCTATTATGCCTGGTAAAGTAAACCCTACGCAATGTGAAGCGATGACAATGGTTGCTGCGCAAGTTATAGGTAATGACGTTGCCGTAACAATTGGTGGTGCTCAAGGACATTATGAATTAAATGTTTTTAAACCTGTAATGGCTGCTAATGTTTTACAATCGGCTCAATTAATTGGTGATGTTTGTAAATCTTTTGATGAGCATTGTGCTGCTGGTATAGAACCAAATCATGCTAGAATTACAGAATTGGTAAATAATTCTTTAATGTTAGTTACTGCTTTAAATACTAAAATTGGGTATTATAAATCTGCAGAAATTGCAAATACTGCACATGCTAACGGAACAACTTTAAAAGAAGAAGCTGTTCGTTTAGGCTATGTAACTCCAGAACAATATGACGAATGGGTAAAACCAGAAGAAATGACTGGTGGTTTAAAATAAAAATATTAATTTTACAATCTCTAAAAGCTGCATATCTTATGCAGCTTTTTTTGGCTAAACAAAGTAAATCATAATAAAAGAAAATGAAGATGAACAAACACGAAGAATTTATGAGCGAAGCTGTAAAAGCGGCTTTAAAAGGAATGAACAATAACGAAGGAGGTCCTTTTGGATGTATTGTTGTAAAAGATGGAGAAATAATTGGTAGCGGAAACAACAAAGTAACTTCTACAAATGATCCAACGGCACATGCAGAGGTTACTGCAATTAGAGATGCCTGTAAAAACATTGGTTCTTTTCAGTTAGATGGTTGTATTATATATACTTCTTGTGAGCCTTGCCCTATGTGTTTAGGTGCTATTTATTGGGCTAGACCAGACAAAGTTTTTTACGGAAGTAACCAACAAGATGCGGCTAATATTGGTTTTGATGATGAGTTTATCTACAAAGAAATTCCTTTACCATACGAAAAAAGAAGTATTCCTTTTGAACAAATAGGAAGAGAAATTGCACTAGAGCCTTTTAATAAGTGGGCAGAAAAACAAGATAAAACAGCATATTAATTTTGTATAAACCTCACATCTAGTGAGGTTTATTTTTTTAAATACTTTTTTCTTTAATAACATTTAAATGATGTATTTGATGTCCGGAGAATAAGTACCCTAATGCTCTTACAGACATTTTATTTTCTGACGCTACTCCTATTCGTAATAAAGCTTCCGTAGAAAAACTGTTAAAAAGAACAATTGTTCCTTTTCTTATAAGGTCCATTTCATCTAATAAATCATTAAAATCTCTAGCATTAGCATCCACATTAACTACAAAACATCTTGATCAAAACCAGGTAAAGCTGTTTGATCATTTCTTGCAAAACACAAAGCTCTATAACTAAACACACGTTCTGTATCAATGACATGTTGTACAACCTCTTTTATGGTCCATTTACTTTCTGCGTACCAAAAATTTTGTATTTCTTTAGGGAGGTTTCTCAATAACGTTTCAAATTCATTTTGAGGTGACTTTAAATATTTTAGAATAGATTTATTTTCTTTAAAAACAATTTGAATATATTGTTCAAAATAAGGCGCATATTCATTTTTTGGAATGATAACAATTATAGTTTAATTTGTTTCTTATTAGCCACAGACTGCAACATTATTTAACTGCATTTAGAAACCTCGTTATTGTTGTTATTACCATTTATATTAAAATAAAAAAGCATCGAATTAACGATGCTTTTTCTATTTTATTTCTTTTTAAATAAACTGGATATTCTAGAGAAGAAACCTTTATTGTCTTCATTCTCATGATAACCATTGCCATATTTTCCGTAGCCATAGCCGTACCCGTAGCCATAACCATAGCCGTAACCATAACCGTATTTGTTTTTAATAGAAAAGTCATTTAAAACATAACTAATATTGGTTACTTCTTTATTTTTATATTTATCATCTATCATTCTCATCATTCCTTTTTCAGAATAATCCTGACGGATAACATAAATAATAGCATCTCCATATTTAAATAACTCTAATGCATCTGAAACCAAACCTACAGGCGGTGTATCAATAATAACATAATCGTATCTTTTCTGAAGCTCTTTAATCATCTTATCTGCCGTTTCATTTAATAATAATTCAGAAGGATTTGGAGGTATTGGTCCAGATAAAATAAGATCTAAGTTTGGTATTTTAGTATTAATTATAATTTCATCTAACGTTTTTTGATTAATTAAGTGGTTTACAACACCAATATCATTTGTTAAATCAAAATCATCATAAATTTTAGGTTTTCTTAAATCTAAACCAATTAATACAGTTTTCTTTCCACTTAAAGCAAATACCGTAGCCATATTTATAGAAATCATTGTTTTCCCTTCTCCACTCACAGAAGAAGTTAAAACCAATGTTTTAGATTTATCCGCATCCGTATTCTTAAATAAAAATTGAATATTAGACCTAAGCGCCCTAAAAGACTCTGATACTGAGGATTTAGGTTTATCAAAAACGGCTAAATTATTATTTCCATGATTTTTACCTACAACACCTAAAACTGGAATTGCATAATTATTTTGAATATCTTCTGCTGTGTGAATTTTATTATCTAATACCTCTTTAGTTATGATGTAAAATAATGGAAAAACAACTCCTAACATTAAACCGACTAAGTAATTAAAACTAGGTATTGGGTATACCGGACCATTACCTAAGTCTTTAGCAGTGTCTATTATTTTAACATCAGAAACATTTGCAGCAATTGCTGAACCTGCTTCGTAACTTTTTTGCTTCAAATAATTATAATTTGCTTCTGAAATTTGATAGTTTTTTTCAAATTTTAATAAACCTTGTTCTGTTTTAGGTAGCTTTTTAAGTTTACCCTTATATGTAGATAATTCCGCTGATAATTTGTTGATTTTATTTTGATTTACTACTTTTAAAGTAGATATATTTTCTAACAAATTAGTTTTAGAAATGTTAATATCATTACTCAACTTTATAACCTGTGGATGATTATCTGTTACAGAACCTCGTAATTTTTCCCTTAAACTAGATAATTGTATCAGAGTTGTTATTTCTCCAGAAATCTTTCCATCTTGAACAGCTATTAAAGCAGGTACTGGTATATTCTCTCCATACGTATCATGAGAAAGCAGATAACTTCTTAGGTTATTTAGATAGTCATTAAATTCTAAAATATTTTTTTTGTCTTGCTCTATTGTAATCGTTTCATTAAAGACAAGACTACCTTCTTCTGATAAATTATAGATATTGTTTTTCTCTTTAAAAACACCTAATTCTTTTTCTATTCGTTGTAAACTATCTTCTAATTGTGTAAATAAAAGCTCTATATAATCTTTAGTCTTTTTAGCATAAAGAATTTTTTGTTCTTGTTTATCTTCATCTAAAATAACAACAGTTGCATTTAAATAATCTACAATTCTGTTTTTATTTGGCCCCCCTTTAGATAGACTAAGCATAGAAGCTCCATTTGCAATACCAGCAACACTTATAGACCTGTTACTTCCTACAGTACCATCAAAACTTACAAATTGAATATAAAATTTCTCTCCGACAGTAAATTTTTTAGTCTTTTGTAATGAAAAATTTAAAAATTCAGTATTTATCTGTTCTCCTATTTTATACTCTTTAGAAAAAAGTGGAGAAGAAAAGTTATGTATACTTGTTGTATTTGAATCATAGATAATTAAAGCATTAGAATTACTCTCTTTAAGATCAAAAGATAAATTGTAAGTATCCTCACCAGTAATTTCTACTTGTATAAGTTGTCCATATAATTGAGGTTTACTAGTATCTAGGTCTACAACAAACGGCGTATAACCATAAACATCTTCTAAACGATATCTACCTTCTTTTAAATAATTTATAAAGAAATTTAATTTTCTAACTACTTTTTCGTTATGTGTTCTAGAAGTTAAAACAACTTTAATCGTTTCTACAGCATCACTAGCTCCTCCCCAGTTAAAAGCTATGTTTGTTCCTGTAGAAAACAACGGGTTATTTTCTTCTTTTACAGAAATTACAGTATTAAGATTATAAACTTTAGTTTTATAATCATTCATAAATTTAGCAACGATCAAGGCAATTACAATAGTTACAAAAAAAAGTTTCCAATAAGATAAAACTTTAAAAACATACCCCTTAACATCAATATTAGCTTGAATAGTACTGTTATTTAGTTTATTTAAATTATCCATAAATCCCTATAAATTTCTTGCTAAAATAAAAGTAGTACTTATCAATGTAAATAAAGAAACAATTGTTGTGAGGGCTCCCAGACCAGTAGTCCCAGTTCCCCAAGTTTTTTGTTTCAATGGAATAACATTTATAATATCATTTGGTTTTATATAAAAAACGTCAGAATCAAAAGCATTTATTTGTGTTAAATCAATTGTAAACTTTTCTGTTCCTGTAATTGAGTTTCTTATAATTTCAACTTTTTTTCTATTACCAACAGCAGTAATATCTCCAGAACTAGAAATGGCATCTATAATAGAAAGCTTATTTTGAAATATAACATTAGGCCCTGGACTTCCTATTTCTCCAATAACAGTATATTTAATACCTGCTAATTTTACTGAAACAAAAAGTTCTTCTTGAGTTTTAATGAACTTTTTTAATTCATTTTCTATTTTTTTTCGAACCTCAAGTTCTGTATACCCTAAAACATTAATTTCACCTAAAGTTGGCATTCTAATGTTTCCGTAGCTATCTATGCTGTATCCCGAAAAATAAGACGCTCCTTCACTAACACCACCTGCACCTCCAATAGATTGTTTCTTAAAAACAGATACTAAAGTCTCATCATTAGACATTATATCTATATTTAATATATCATCTACTTGTAATTTGTAGGGTATATTATTAATTCTTTTAATCTCTTTTTTTGCAATTGGCTCTCCTTGTAGATAAATTATATCCTTAGCTGGTATACACGAAAAAAGAAAAGGAATAAATAAGAGCAGTAAAAAATGGTTTCTCATTGTAATTTTAATCATAAATATGCACAAATATACTTTTTAAAAGTGGTTTACTATAATTTTATTTTACTTTCGTTTTTTTATATAAAAATGATCTATTTGTTAAAAGAATATTTAAGATTTCTCGTAAAATCATCCAATCAACATGGGGTTCATTCTCCTTTTGTGTATGATTTAGTAACCACGTGTTTTTACAAAAAAACAGACCCCAAATTATTTAAATTATTTTCTAAAACAAAACAACAATTATTAGACAACAAAAGTTTGATAAAAGTCACAGATTTTGGTGCAGGATCTAAAATTTTTAAAAATAATGAGCGTCAAGTATCTAAAATAGCTAAAATTGCAGGATTATCAAACAAAAAAGCAAAGTTACTAATTCGTATAATTCAATATTTTGAACCTAAAAACGTTTTAGAAATTGGTACTTCTATAGGGCTTGGAACCTCTGCTGTAAAAATTGGTAATAAAGAAACTGCTATTTTAAGTTTAGAAGGCTGCCCAGAAACTAGTAAAGTAGCTAACAAGTTATTTTCTAAAAATAATTATAAAGATATTCAAATAATTACGGGTGATTTTAAAAACACTTTGCCCGAAGCTATAAAAAACCAGCAATTCGATTGTATTTATTTTGATGGAAATCACACCAAAAAAGATACCTTACACTATTTTAATACATGTTTAGACACTGTAACAAATAATTCTGTCTGGATTTTTGATGACATTTATTGGAGTGATGAGATGAAAGAAGCTTGGACAGAAATTAAAAATCATAATAAAGTAAAAGTTACCGTTGATGTTTTTTATTGGGGAATTGTTTTCTTCAGAAAAGAACAGGAAAAAGAACATTTTAAAATAAGAGTCTGATTTTTTTAAAGTGTTAAATCGTGTTAATTTTAAACAGCACTCTTTTTAAACTTTGTAACTTTGATTTAATAATAATTTGCAACGAAAATTATGAAAATATATACAAAAACAGGCGATGCCGGTACAACTGCTCTTTTTGGAGGTACAAGAGTTAAAAAGTACAATCTACGTATAGAAAGTTATGGTAATGTAGACGAACTAAATTCTTATATTGGATTAATAAAAGATCAAGAAGTAAGTACCTCTATTAAAGAGTCTTTATTAAATATTCAAAATGAATTATTTACTCTAGGCGCTATGTTAGCAACACCTCCTGAAAAAGAAACTTTAAAAAATGGAAAAGAAAGACTAAATATTCCAAAAATTGACGAGGCTTCTATTCTGTTTTTAGAAGAAGAAATTGACAAAATGGATTTAGAGCTTCCTCAAATGACTCATTTTATTCTTCCTGGCGGACATCAATCTGTGTCATTTTGTCATATTGCAAGATGTATTTGCAGACGGGCAGAACGCTTAGTTGTAGAACTAAATGATCAAGAAAATATTAATATTGACATACTAAAATACTTAAACCGACTTTCTGACTACCTTTTTACGTTGGCACGAAAGTTGTCTAAAGACTTATCAGTAGAGGAAATCAAATGGATTCCTACAAAAAATTAACACGTTCTTTTTTTATCGATTTAAAGAAGTTTTCTTGTTTTTTTTATCACTTAAAGCATTAATTTTAAGTTATTAACAAAATCATAAAATAACTTCTCTATATATTTCTTAAAAAAGACTTGTATAATTCAGTAAAAAAATTATTTTTGCACAAAATTAAACATTAAGAAATGTATTGGACATTAGAATTAGCATCTTATTTAGCAGATGCGCCTTGGCCAGCAACCAAAGACGAATTAATAGATTACGCTATTAGAACTGGATCTCCTTTAGAAGTAGTAGAAAACCTACAAGATATAGAAGATGAAGGTGATGCGTATGATTCAATTGTTGAAATATGGCCAGATTATCCTACCGAAGATGATTATCTTTGGAATGAGGATGAATACTAAACATAATAATTAAATATAAAAAGTCTCTAATGAGGCTTTTTTTTTGTTTTCTTTTAATCTAGAAAACTGTTTTTCAGGCTTTTAAAAAACCTGATACGGAACTATAATGCAGTTATTAGTTTAACTGAAAATAACATAATAAATGAATATTTTAAATTCAGTAATCAAACTTTTTGTTGGTGATAAACAAGAAAAAGATTTAAAAATTTTACAACCAGTTGTTGAAAATGTAAAAAAATTCGAAATAGAATTTTCTAAACTTTCTAATGATGGTTTAAGGGCCAAAACCATCGAGTTTAAGCAAAGAATAAAAACTGCTACAAAAGAGTTTGATACTAAAATTACTGAATTAGAAGAAGAAGCTAAGACGGCAAATATAGATCGTCAAGAAGATATTTATACAGAAATAGATACTTTAAAAGATGAAGCATATAAAGTTTCTGAAGAAACTTTACTTAAAATTATGCCAGAAGCTTTTGCTATAGTAAAAGAAACGGCTAAACGTTTTGTAGAAAATGAAAAAGTAGAAGTTACAGCATCTCCTTTTGATAGAGAATTATCTGCAGAAAGAGACAACGTTACTCTAGAAGGTGATAAAGCTTTCTGGGCAAATTCTTGGGATGCATCTGGTAAAGCTGTTACTTGGGACATGGTTCATTATGATGTTCAATTAATTGGTGGCTCTGTTTTACACCAAGGTAAAGTTGCAGAAATGATGACTGGTGAGGGAAAAACATTAGTTTCTACCCTACCCGTTTATTTAAATGCATTAACGGGTAACGGAGTTCACTTAGTAACCGTAAATGATTATTTAGCAAAACGTGATAAAGCGTGGATGGGACCAATTTTTGAGTTTCATGGTTTTACAACAGATTGTATCGATTATCATCAACCAAATTCTGATGCACGTAGAAAAGCTTATAACGCAGATATTACTTACGGAACAAATAACGAATTTGGTTTCGATTATTTACGTGATAATATGGCTAGCTCTAAAGATGATTTAGTACAAAGAGCACCTAACTATGCTATTATTGATGAGGTAGATTCTGTTTTAATTGATGATGCTAGAACACCGTTAATTATTTCTGGACCAGTACCACAAGGAGACAGACATGAATTTAACGAATTAAAACCTTTAGTTTCTGAATTAGTTACTAAGCAAAAAAATCACTTAGTAAGTGTTTTTGCAGAAGCGAAAAAACTAATTGCAGAAGGTAATGATAAAGATGGCGGATTCTTATTATTAAGAGTTTACCGTGGGTTACCAAAAAACAAAGCATTAATTAAGTTTTTATCTCAAGAAGGAAATAAACAAATCTTGCAGAAAACAGAAAACTACTACATGCAAGATAACAACAAATTAATGCCACAAGTAGATGAAGACTTATGGTTTGTTGTTGAAGAAAAAAATAATCAAATTGATTTAACCGACAAAGGGATCGCAGATTTATCAGAAAAAACTGCAAATGACAATTTCTTTGTATTACCAGATATTGGAGTTAAAATTGGTGAAATAGATAATTCTGAAATTAGTAAAGAAGAAAAAACTGCTCAAAAAGAAGAACTATATAAAGACTTTAGTATCAAAAGTGAGCGTATTCATACCATGAACCAACTTTTAAAAGCATACACTGTTTTTGAAAAAGATGTTGAGTACGTTGTTATGGAAAACAAAGTAATGATTGTTGATGAGCAAACAGGTCGTATCATGGACGGTCGTCGTTATTCAGACGGATTACACCAAGCAATTGAGGCAAAAGAAAATGTAAAAATTGAAGATGCTACTCAAACTTTTGCTACTGTAACTTTACAGAACTACTTTAGAATGTACAGAAAACTGTCTGGTATGACAGGTACAGCAATAACAGAAGCTGGTGAGTTATGGGAAATATACAAATTAGATGTTGTAGAAATTCCTACAAACAGACCTATTCAAAGAGATGATAAGGAAGATTTAATCTACAAAACTGCTCGTGAAAAATACAATGCAGTTATAGAAGATATTGTAAAACTAGTTGAACAAAATAGACCTGTTTTAGTAGGTACAACTTCTGTAGAAATCTCCGAATTATTAGGTAGAATGTTACAAATGCGTAAGATTCCTCATAATATTTTAAATGCAAAACTACACAAAAGAGAAGCAGATGTTGTTGCACAAGCTGGTAAACCTGGTATTGTTACAATTGCAACAAACATGGCAGGTCGTGGTACCGATATTAAATTATCTAATGAAGTTAAAAAATCTGGTGGTTTAGCTATTATTGGTACAGAAAGACATGATTCTAGACGTGTAGACAGACAATTACGTGGACGTGCAGGAAGACAAGGTGACGTTGGGTCTACACAATTTTATGTAGCTTTAGATGACAATTTAATGCGTCTTTTTGGTTCTGATAGAATTGCAAAAATGATGGATAGAATGGGCTTAAAAGAAGGTGAAGTAATTCAGCATTCTATGATTACCAAGTCTATTGAAAGAGCACAAAAGAAAGTAGAAGAAAATAACTTTGGTATTCGTAAACGTTTGTTAGAGTATGATGATATTATGAACGCTCAACGTGAGTTTGTTTACAAAAGAAGACGTCATGCATTAGATGGTAAACATTTGCAAGTAGATATTGCAAACATGATTTATGATACGTGTGAATCTATTACTCGTACTAATAAAGCTGCTAAGAATTTCCATAATTTTGAATTTGAATTGATTAAATTTTCATCAATGACTTCTCCATTTACGGAAGCAGAATTTGATAAACTTTCAGAAAAAGAAATTACAGACAAATTATATGATCTTGTTACTGAACATTATAAAAACAAAATTGAAAGAAATGCCGTTTTAGCTTTTCCTGTAATTAAAGATGTTTTTGAAAATGAAGGTGATCGTTATGAAAGGATTGTAGTTCCTTTTACAGATGGTACCAAATCTTTACAAGTTGTAACCAACTTAAAAGAAGCTTATGAAAGTGAAGGAAAAAGTTTAATTACAGATTTCGAAAAAAACATTACGCTAGCAATTATAGATGAAAATTGGAAAGATCATTTACGTAAAATGGATGATTTAAAACAATCTGTTCAAAATGCATCTTATGAACAAAAAGATCCTTTATTAGTCTATAAATTTGAGGCTTTTGAATTATTTAAAACGACTGTTGATGAAATAAACAGAGAGGTATTATCTTTCTTATTTAAAGGTGAGCTTCCAAGTCAAGATGCGAATCAAATTTCTGAAGCACGTCAACAAAAAAGAGAAAGTTTAAATACCAGTAAAGCTGATGTTCAAAACTCAACAGAACAAGCAATTCAGAATTCTCAACAAAAACAATCTGAACCTGTTGAAACAATAGTACGTGAGCAACCAAAAGTTGGAAGAAACGAACGTGTTACCATTAAAAACGTAATGAGTGGTGAAGAGAAAGAAGTAAAATTTAAACAAGCTATTCCTTTAATTGAAAAAGGAGAATGGGTTGTAGTAAATAAGTAATATAGTTCTTCTAAAAAAGAATTCTTACATAATTAATAAGTCCGAAATTTTCTAATTAGAGAATTTCGGACTTCCTTTTTAAGCTAATTTTACTTACACAATTGTATGTTAATAAGAAGCTATATATGGTGTATGAAAAACTGTTAATTATAGAAATACACATATCACAAAAAGTGTAAATAACAAAGCTAACATAACTAATACCAAATAAACATTAAAATGACCGATTAAATTCGTTTATTTCCCTTAATATTTTAATATAAAATAGAACCATAACTAAGGCTATGATTAGATTTTCTATTGCATATTCAGAAAAAATAATTCAAATTTATTATCAATTATTTTAAAATTCATTTGGTATAATACAGAATTAGACGAAGTTAAAATACTAAACATATACTTCTACTAATCTAAATAAAAAAAAACTCAAGATTTTAAATAAATCTTGAGTTTTTTTTGTCTTTCTAGACACCTTAAATATGATTAAAGAAAATTATCTTTTAGTAAAGTATTGCTTATATCTTACACCTTTTAATGCTTCAAAAACTCCCGACAAATTGCTAAGATCTTGGGTTAGTGTAAAATTATCTGTAGAAATTTCTGTAGTTCCGTTAGCAAAATATAAAGCTTCTCCAATTACAATGTTATTCATAACTACCTTACCTAAATCTTCTTTTTCTGTATTGTATTCATACATAACCAACCTACTTTCAGATGCTATATAAGACCAGTTTCCTTTTAAAACATAACTATATGAGCTAGATTTAGCATCAAAACTTGGTACTCCCTCATTTAAAGACTTCAATAAACTAAAATAATCTTTTTTACCAGAAACTTTCCATTCATAAGTTCCATCAACTTTAAACTCTACAACACTACTTTCTATAATATCACAGGTCTCATAGTCTTTCAATTCATCTGTATGAATCTTTATTCTCTGTGGAGTACATTCATTATCTCCAACAACATCATAAAAACCAGAAGATCCTGCAGTAAGGTTTTCTGTTTTAGAGTATTCCCAAACACCTAACAAGCTATCATTTCCTCCCCAATTTTTTATAGTAACACAAATATCAACAGAATCACTAACTCCTCCATTAGCGTCATACAGTGTAATAACATAACAAAAAGTACCAACAGACATCGTTGCTTTAAAATCAATATCTAATTTTAGGTTTTTATTTTCGTTTAAATTTGCATCAGATAAATCTATTTTATAAAAACTATTTGCTAGAGTGCCATCATTATCTTTAATTTGAAAATAAGCACCAGCTACATTATTAGGTTCAACATTTAATTCGATATCAAAACCTTCATTTAAAAAAGCAAATTCTTGTGGATCTACAACAGTAAAAGGGATATTTTGACTAGCAGCAGGTATTGTACCTTCTATTTTTTCTGCAGAATTAATTGTTAAATTATTTGAAACTTCATTTGCTAAAATAGGAGTACTTACTTCAGGAACTGTTTCAATTTCGACAGATTCGTTAGCTTCACACGACGACAATAAAAAAGTTATTGATGTTAAAAAAAGGAAATAATAGATTTTTTTGGTCATAATTTTTATCTTAAAATATTTATAAATTAGAAACAACCACTAAACAGTATTCTAGTGTATTGTTCTTTTAATAATCATTATTTGAATACTTGTTTTTTTATATCAAATAATATCTTTCAATTATAAAACGTATGACTTAAAAAAAACCCTACTTTATTTTATAAATAAAGATTTATATACAGAAATATCTTTCTATTAAAATATAAATGAATTACATAAAAAAACAGTTTAGAATTCTCTAAACTGTTTTTTTATCACAAAATTCTAATAATTTAGAATTTTGTATCCATTTGTAAATATTGTAAAAATTCTTTCTTAGTTTCTTTATTTTTAAACTTACCTCCAAATTCTGCTGTAACAGTAGAACTTTCTATATCTTTAATACCTCTAGAATTAACACATAAGTGTTTTGCATCTATAACACAAGCAACATCTTCTACTCCCAATGCTTCTTGCATTGCTTGTACAATTTGCATTGTTAAACGCTCTTGTACTTGTGGTCTTTTAGAAAAATATTCTACAATTCTATTCATTTTAGAAAGTCCAATAACTTTTCCATCAGAAATATAAGCTACATGTGCTCTACCAATAATTGGTAATAAATGATGCTCGCAAGTAGAGTATACAACAATGTTTTTTTCTACCAACATTTCACCATACTTGTAATTATTGTCAAACGTAGAAGCTTTTGGCATGTTTGCTGGGTTTAAGCCCATAAACATTTCGTTTACAAAAGCCTTTGCAACTCTTTTAGGAGTTCCTTGTAAACTATCATCTGTTAAATCCATACCTAAAGTTTGTAAAATATCTTTTACACTTTCTTGGATTTTTGCTATTTTCTCTTCATTAGAAATATCAAATGCATCTGGTCTAATTGGATTTTCCGCAGAAGTTGCCACATGATTTTCTCCTAATTCGTCAATTCTTTCGTCATTCATTTTGCTGTCTAATTCAAACATTTCATTCTTTATTAAAGTGCAAATTTACGTGTTTGCAACGTATTATTTAAATTTATTAATAAATTAAAACTATCTAACTATAATTTATTATGCCTTAAGTAAATTTACTAATTCTGATAAAGAACAATTGTGCTGCTCTCCAGAAGTCATGTTTTTTAAGTTAAAAATATCTTTTTCAATATCAGAAACCACAAATTCAATTTCTCTAGCAGAGACATACTTCCATTGTCGTTTTTGAGCCTTATTACTTTCTGCTAAATCAGGATAAAATTCACTTTTTATATTATTTTCTCTTAAACTTTTTACGGCTTTCATTTTAGCAACATCTGTAGTTGCATCAAAATTTAAGAAAATAACCTTAGGTTTTGGCAGGTCTACAGCTTTAAACAAACCTAATTCTTCTAAAACTAAATAAATTCTGTCTAACCCAAAAGAAACTCCAACTCCAGAAACATCTTTTAATCCAAAGATTCCTGTTAAATCGTCATATCTTCCACCACCACCAATGGAGCCCATTTTTACACCTGCTGGTGCAGCAACTTCAAAAATTGCTCCGGTGTAATAATTTAATCCTCTAGCTAAAGTTACATCAACTTCTAAAGCAGCTGTTTCTAAACCTAATGCTGAAACAGAATTAATTACAAAACGTAACTCTTCTACTCCATTTGTTCCTTCTTCAGATGTAGATAACATACCTTCTAAAGAAGCTAACTTATCTAAATTAGACCCTGTAAAATCGAACAAAGGTTGTACTTTTTCAATAGCCTCTTCTGTAATTCCTTTAGATAGCATTTCTTTAACTACACCATCTTTACCAATTTTATCTAACTTATCTAAAGCAACTGTAAAATCTATTAATTTATCTTGCGCTCCAATAACCTCTGCAATTCCAGAAAGTATTTTTCTATTATTTATTTTGATAGTTGTTCCTGCCAAACCTAATTTAGTAAAAACAGTATCATATAACTGCACAAACTCTACTTCTTGCCATAAAGACTTGCTACCAACAACATCTGCATCACACTGAAAAAACTCTCTAAAACGTCCTTTTTGTGGTCTATCTGCTCTCCAAACAGGTTGTACTTGATATCTTTTAAAAGGAAATGTAATTTCATTTTGATGTTGTACAACGTAACGCGCAAAAGGTACTGTTAAATCATAACGTAATGCTTTTTCTGAAATTTGACTAGTAACTTTTAAGCTATTTTTTTCTGATAAAAGCGTACCATCTGCTTTCTTTAAAAAATCTCCAGAATTTAAAATCTTAAAAATCAATCGATCTCCTTCTTCACCATATTTCCCCATTAAGGTTGATGAATTTTCAAAACTAGGTGTTTCTATAGGTTGAAATCCGAAAGTTTCAAAAGCAGTTTTTATCGTATTCATAATATATGTACGATTGGCTACTTCTGTTGGCGAAAAATCTCTAGTTCCTTTTGGTATGCTTGGTTTCATATAAATCAGTTATCAATGTTCTTTTATCAGTTATCAATACATCAGCACGCTGATAATTGTAAAATGATAATTGCTTTTTGCGAGCGCAAATATCGTGAAAATCTTAGGAATGTTATAAAATAGAATCAATTTTATTTCTGAACCTTAAAGCATAAATAGCTGCATTTAATTCAAACCCTAACAATAAGATAATTGCGTTTAGCCACACAAACAACATTAATATTAAAAGGGTACCGATAGAACCGTATAATTGATTGTATTGTGCAAATTTAACAACATAAATTCCGAATAAATAAAATGAAAATAAAGACACAACTGTTGTTAAAATTGCTCCCGCAGAAAAGAACCTTGTTTCTTTACCTTGTTTTGTTCCATATCTAAAAAGTAATGAAACAATGGTAAAAATCATCACTAAAAAAATAAGGCTTCTGCCGTAATAAAAAAGATCTAAATCGGTTGTATCTAACCAACCTGTTTCATCTATTTTAGACAGTGCAAATTGATATAAAATTAATGAAGTTATTATTATAATTAAAAACAAAGACATTAATAAAGAAACACCCAAAGAAACAAAATAAGCTCTAAAAACATTTCTAACATCTGTAATGTGGTATGAATGTTCAAATCCTCCAAAAATAGCATTTACACCATTGGTCATTAATAAAATTGATAATAAAAAACCAAAAGAAAGCAAGCTACCGTACTGATTATTAATAATATCAATAAGTACTAAATTAACTGCTTCAAATGTTTGTGGTGGTAAAACTTCTTTAATAAAAGAGAATAATCCGTCTTGGAAACCTTCTATAGGAATATAAGGAATTAGTGTTAAAATAAACAATAAAAAAGGAAAAACTGCCATAAAAAAACTAAAAGCAATTCCGCCTGCTCGTGTGGTTAAAGCACCTTTAACAATACCTAGAATATACATTTCTACAACGTCATACAAAGTCATCCCTTCTAAACCCGGAATTTTTATTTTCTTACCGAATAGTACCAAGAGATTTAAAATTGGTATTTTTTCTAATTTGTCTTCTATTTCTTTTGACATTTTTTGTAGTTACATCGTTAAATTTAGTATCAAAGCAACAAAGTTTAATTATGTTTTGATTTTATACTTCTTATAAAAACTTGATAACATTCGTTCTATTTCTCTTGAAAGTTCATATAATTTATTAAATTCTTCTTTTTTTATATACTCTAAATTAAAAGCAATTTCTAATTGTGTTTATAATTCAAAAACCGAAGATAATCTTTCATTCCTTCTCTACCATAGCCTTCAGAAATATTACTAGGTATTGAAACTGCAGATCTCCTTAATTGAGAAGTTAAACCAAATGTTTCTTCTTTTGGAAATAATTTAGATACTTTATAAATTTTAGCAACAAAGTTCATCGACTTTTGCCAAACTAACAAATCTCTAAACGTTTTCATGTTCTTTTTTTTAATTAGTGTGGCAAAGTTAAAAGTGGTTTCAAAGTTGCAAAGTTTAACTTGTTACTTTAAAACTCTGTAACTTTTCTACTTTGCTACTTTGTAACTCTGTTACTTTATTCAACTACAATTTTATACTCAGTTAAAAGTCCCAAAATATTTTCTTTACTAAACTTTGCTCCTTTTAAACGATTACTCTCAGGATTGATATTAAAATTAAACGCAGTTCTAAAATCTGACTTTTCTAGATTAGTTCTATCAAAAATAGTGCCTTTTAAATCACTATTATCAAAAACAGCATTTGTTACAGTAGCTTCTGTAAAGTCTACTTCTTGCAAATTACAATTCACAAACTTTGTACTCGGAATTTTTAATTGATAAAAGGACGAAAAACTTAATTGACACTCTTTAAAAGTAAACTGTAATAAAAAAGGATCGCATTCATTAAATTTTACACCAATCATTTTACAATTGATAAAACTCACTTCTTTAAAAGCAGAATTATCTACAACTGCATTGCTAAAATTACAAGTTATAAATTCACATTCTACAAATTGAATATTTGATGCGTGTACATTTTCGAAATTACAATCGGTAAATGTACAATTGTCATATTCTCCTTTGTTGATTTTCGTTTTTGAGAAATCAATTTTAGTAAAATCTTCACTTTCAAAATAAGTTTCTGTCATCTAAACTTATTCTTGTTTTGTTAATTTATAATTCAACTCACTTTCAATTTTATGACCATCAATATCTAACATTTCAATATAATTGTCGCCAATTTCATATTTAAAAGGACTCGTTTCTAACGCTAAAATTACTTTTCCGTTTTCAACGGAATAATTTCCTGTTTTTGTAAAAACAGTATCATCACCTTGTCCTTTATAGACGCTCTCTAAAAGAAAAGTTCCATCGGAATTTAACGTCATTTTATTATCGATTCCCGTACAACTTGCACATGGAAATTCGCCAATATAAACGCCAGTAACATCTTGTGGAGTATTATTTTTACACGCTGAAAACAGGATACAAACTACTACTATAACTTTTATAATATGTTTCATTTTATATTTTATTTTAAACCTCTTGCTTCTAACATTGGTGCTGCCTTAGGATCTCTCCCTGCAAATGTTTTATACATTTCTGCATAATCCATTGTATTTCCTTTAGATAAAACTTGTTCACGAAATTTCTGTCCGTTTTCTCTAGTTAACAATCCGTTTTCTTTAAACCAACCGTATGCATCATGACTTAACATTTCTGTCCATAAATAAGAATAATATCCAGCAGAATATCCACTACTAAAAATATGAGCAAAATAAGTAGATCTGTATCTTGGTGGAATTTCACTAACATTAAGATTCATACTTTTTAAAGCTTCAGCTTCAAACTTAGCAACATCTTCAATTTTATCATTTACAGAAATTGTATGCCATTTCATATCTAAACTAGAAGAACATAAGTTTTCTATCATAGAATACCCTTGGTTAAAAGTACCTGCATCTTTAATTTTTTGTAATAATTCAGCCGGAATCACCTCTCCTGTTTTGTAGTGAACTGCGTAGTTGTTTAAAATTTCTGGGTGTGTTGCCCAGTTCTCGTTAAACTGAGAAGGAAATTCTACAAAATCTCTTGCTGTACTAGTACCAGAAATTGAAGCATATTTTTGATTTCCGAAAAAACCGTGTAATGCATGGCCAAACTCATGAAACATGGTTTCTACCTCATCAAAACTAATTAATGCAGGTTCTCCTGCTGCTGGTTTTGGTGAGTTACACACATTATAGATTACTGGTTTTTGGTTACGTAATTTAGATTGTTTTACAAAACTACTCATCCAAGCACCACCACGTTTACTGTCTCTCGCAAAATAATCGCCAAAGAATAACCCTAATTTACTTCCGTCTTCTTCAAACAATTCATAGACCACAACATCTGGGTGATACGTTGGTATGTCTGTACGTTTTTTAAAGGTAATTCCGTATAATTTTGTTGCTGCATAAAAAACTCCTTTTTCTAAAACGTTGGTCATTTCAAAATAAGGTTTTACATCATCTTCATTTAAGTTATATTTAGATTTACGTACTTTTTCTGCATAATAATTCCAATCATAAGGCGCTAGTTTAAAGTCTTCACCTTCTTTATTAATTTCTGCCTGAATCTCCTTTATTTCAGATGCTGCTTTGTCTAAAGAACCCGGAATTAAATTTTTAAACATGTTAAAAACCTTGTCTGGTGTTGCAGCCATCGTTCCTTGTAAACTCCAACTTGCATAGTTTTCAAAACCTAAAATCTGAGCTTTTTCTGCTCTTAACTTTGTCATTTTTAAAACAAGATCACTTGTATCGTATTTACCTGTATCTGCTCTGTGAATCGATTTTTCAAATAATTGTTTTCTAGTTTCTCTGTTTTCTAAAGTTTGTAAAGCGGGTTGCTGAGTTGTATTTATCAACTGAATTTCATACTTTCCATCCTTTTCTAAAGAAGCTATCTTTTCATCAGAAAAACCTTTTAATTTTGTTTTATCAGCAATTATAATTCCGCCTTTTTTACTGGCGTCTAATAATTTCTTACCAAAATCATTTGATAAACTTGCTATTTCAGAATTAATTTCTTTTAATTTCTCCTTTTTTTCTTCGGATAAATTTGCGCCTGCTTTAGAAAAATTCTTAAAATACTCACCAACTAAATGCTTAGATTCTTCATCTAAATTTGCATCAGCAAGACCATTATAAACCACCTTAACTTTAGCAAACAATTTTGTATTTAGTAAAATTTCATCAGAATGCTTAGAAAATTTTGGAGCTAATTCTTTTTGATTTTCTTTAAGGATATCATCTGTATTTGCGCCAGTAAGTCCAGAAAAAACCGAATTTACATTATCTAAAACAGTACTACTTTCTTCTAAAGCTAAAATAGTATTTGTAAAAGTTGGTGTTTCTGTATTTTCTGTGATTTTTTTAATTGCTGCGTTTTGCAATCTCATACCTTCTAAAATAGCAGGTAAAAAATCTTCCGATTTTATTTTAGTAAAATCAGGAGTTCCATATTCTAACGTACTTTTTACTAATAGAGGATTTTTAGATATATCCATAGTGTTTTCTTTTTTTGTTTCTTTCGTATTACAAGAAATCATCAATATCAATGAAGCTGCAATTGTTATATATTTTTTCATTTTTTTTTATTTTAGTTACAAAGTTTAAAATAGTAACAAGGTTTAAATTAGTAACAGAGTAGCAAAGTCAAACTTTGTAACTATGCTACTTTGCTATTTTGTAACTCTTTTTTAAAACGCTTTTAAACTTAAGTCTAAATTATAAACTGAATGTGTTAATGCACCAGAAGAAATAAAATCTACACCACATTCTGCATATTTTCTAATGGTATCTTCGTTAATTCCACCAGAAGATTCTGTTAAGCACGTATCACCAATTAGCGCAACTGCTTTTTTTGTATCTTCATAATTAAAGTTGTCTATTAAAATTCTGTAAACACCTTCATTAGATAAAATTTCTTTAATTTCTTCTAAATTTCTAGCTTCCACAATAATTTTAATATCGATGTTTTTCTCTGCTAAATATTTCTTCGTTTTGGTAATTGCAGCTGTAATTCCGCCAGCAAAATCTATATGATTGTCTTTAATCATCACCATATCATACAATGCAAAACGATGATTTTCTCCTCCACCAATTTTTACAGCCCATTTTTCAATAGCCCTAATTCCTGGTGTGGTTTTTCTTGTATCTAAAACTTTGGTTTTTGTTCCCTTTAATAAGTTTGCGAAAAAGGCTGTTTTTGTAGCAATTGCAGACATTCTTTGCATGGCATTTAAAACCAAACGTTCTGCCATTAAAATAGATTGAGATTTACCAGAAACATGAAAAACAATATCTCCATATTTTACATCTTCTCCATCATTTATAAAGGTTTCTATTTCTAAATCTGCATCAACATAACTAAAAACTTGTTTTGCAAATTCTACTCCTGCTATAATTCCGTCTTCTTTTACCAACAATTTAGCCTTTCCTTTTGCATCCGAAGGAATACAAGAAAGTGAGGTATGATCTCCATCTCCAATATCTTCTCTAATTGCATTTTTTATAATTAAATCTAACTCGTTTTGAAATTGTTTTTGTGATATCATTGCATAATATTTTTATCATTCCAAAAATATAGTATTTTTGAAGAAATCTTGTATGAAAATGAAAAGAAAACTGTTCTTTTTAACTTTGCTCTTTAGCTATTTTTTTAGTTTTTCTCAGTCTGTAAAATATATAGACGAGAATATGAGTCCCATAGATTCTATTACTTATTCTAAAAAATGCAATTTGGTTGTTTTAAAATGTTTAAATTTTAAAACCGACTCTTTAAACATTAACAAAGTGGTTTATAAATATAAATTTGGAACTACAGATACATTGGGCTATACTCAAGTTCGAAAATTTCTGAGTAGAAATAGCAATTTAAAAATTGATAAAAATGCTTTTTTAATGATTCGTTTTAGAGATACATTATATGATTCTAATACAAATTTAAAAAATTATAAAAGACATGTAAAAAATCATTCTAAAATAAAACATGCTGATTATGATTTTAAAAAAAATCAATCTAACACAAAAAAATCAATAGAGGCACTACAGAAGTGTAATAAAAAATTTAAAAAACTTGGTGGCGAAATATTTAATGTTTATAATTATGATTACGGATATAGAAAAGAATACCCGGAAGTTAATTGGATAAAAGATAGAGGTCTTTTTAAAAATGCTTTCTTTAAAATAATATATAGCAGTAGTTTTTTATTGATTAAACCTAATGGAGAATATTTTATTAGCGGCGGACATTTATCGGATAGTTTATTAAAAAAATTACTTAAAAATAATAATTGGTCAGATTTTAGATTAGACTGGTTAGCCTCTTATAACACTTTAAGTAAATCTGGTAAAGGTGTATTTAAACAAAGTGCTTATCATACAAAACATTGTTTCTAATGAAAATAAAACTACTAACAATTGGTAAAACTGACAATAAACACCTAATTCAGTTAATTGATGAATATCAAAACAGGTTAAAACATTATATAAAGTTTGAGTTAGAAATAATTCCTGATATTAAAAATGTAAAAAACCTTAGCGAAATTCAACAAAAAGAAAAAGAAGGAGAACTCATTTTATCTAAATTACAAAATACAGATAATTTGGTTTTATTAGATGATAAAGGCAAACACTTTACCTCTATTGAGTTTTCTAAATATTTACAAAAGAAAATGAATGCAGGAATTAAGCAATTAGTTTTAGTAATTGGCGGACCTTATGGTTTTTCGGATGCGGTTTATAAAAAGTCTGTCGGAAAAATATCATTATCAAAAATGACCTTTTCTCACCAAATGATTCGTCTTTTTATTGTTGAGCAATTGTACAGAGGTTTTACTATTTTAAAGAATGAGCCGTATCATCATGAGTAATTATAAAGTACATTTAAGTTTTTTTAGATATTAATTAAATACAAACTTTATTACATTTTATATCTGGTAATTTTTACACTTTATTACCATTACACTATTTTAACTTTACAACATTTTCAGACTTAAAAACGTTGTAACTTTGTTTCTTAATTTTTTAACCATGTAATTAAAATTATGAAATTAGTATTTGCTACAAATAACCTTAACAAACTGAGAGAAGTTCAGGAAATGTTACCAGATTCAATACAATTATTGAGTTTAAAAGATATTAATTGTTTTGATGAAATAGAAGAAACAGAAACCACTTTAGAGGGAAACGCTAAATTAAAGGCAGATTACATTACCAAAAAATTTGGTTATAATTGTTTTGCAGATGATACCGGTTTAGAAGTAGAGAGTTTAGATGGAAAACCAGGTGTATATTCTGCACGTTTTGCAGGAGAGCCTTCTAATTCTGAAAACAATATGCAAAAATTATTGGTAGATTTAAAAGCCGCTGACAACAGAAAAGCACAATTTAGAACCGCAGTTGCTTTAAACTTAAATGACGAGAATTTTCTTTTCGAAGGAATTTGTAGAGGAGACATTTTAGAAAAAAAACACGGAGAAAAAGGTTTTGGATATGATCCGATTTTTAAACCAAAAGGTTTTGAAAAATCTTTTGCAGAAATGACTTCGGAAGAAAAAAACATCATTTCTCATAGAGGAATTGCAATTCAGAAATTAGTGAAATTTTTATCAAAATATAATTATTAAAACAAAACTCTAGAACATTATCTTCAAGTTAAAAAGATTTTAACTTGAAGATATAGGCAGTTTTATAGAGGTTTAAAAATACGTTTAGACTGCGCATAACCAGACCAACCATCAATGGAAAACAAATCATACACAAAACACTTCTTTTTATTATCTATTTCACTAGTGCTTTTGTTCTTTTTGAACATCAGTTTTGGGTCTGTTTCAATTCCGTTTAAAGATATTTTTAATAGCCTTTTTGGTGGTAATGTAACCAAGGAAAGTTGGGAGACCATTATTATAAATTTTAGAGTACCTAAAGCTATAACTGCTATTTTAGTAGGTTCTGGCTTGTCTATTTGTGGTTTACTAATGCAAACCTTATTTAGAAATCCCTTGGCGGGTCCTTTTGTATTGGGTATTTCTTCTGGAGCAAGTTTAGGTGTAGCTATTTTAATTTTAGGTTCTTCTGTTTTTGGAAGCTTTTTTCTGGCAAGTTCTATCTCTAATTGGTCTTTACCTATTGCAGCAAGTTTAGGTGCCTTTTTAGTTTTATCTGCTGTAATTATTGCAGCAAACAGAGTTAGAAATACCATGTCTATTTTAATAATAGGGTTAATGTTTGGCTCCTTAACATCTGCAGTTATTAGTGTTTTAGCGTATTTTAGTGAAGCAGCTCAAATACAACAATATTTATTTTGGAGTTTTGGTAGTTTAGGTAATTTAACTTGGAATGAAATTACCGTTTTTCTTATTATTTACTGTATCGGAATTTTAGGAACCATCACCGTTATAAAACCTTTAAATAGTTTTTTATTAGGTGAAAACTATGCCAAGAGTTTAGGAGTTAATGTAAAAAAAAGTAGAAATATTATTTTACTAATTACAAGTATTTTAACAGGTGTAATAACCGCTTTTTCAGGTCCAATTGCTTTTGTAGGATTGGCTGTTCCGCATATTGCAAGAATGTTATTTTCTAGTTCTAATCATAAGGTTTTATTACCCGCAGTAGCTATTATTGGTGCTATTGTTTTATTGATTTGCGATGCTATAGCACAAATGCCAACAAGCGAATTTACATTACCAATAAATGCAATTACATCGTTATTTGGTGCACCAATTGTTATTTGGTTGCTAATTAGAAAAAAAAGATTGTTTGTATAATTAAAAAAAGCCCACCCTAACCTTCCCAAAGGGAAGGAACTAGCGTGTTTAAGAATAAAAAAGTAAGTAGCATAATGAAAATTAGTTAAAAGCAAATAAGTTAAACTCTGCAACATTGAAATTTTGAAACAAGAAAATAAACATATCATCCTTAAAACAGAAGATCTATCCATAGGTTATCAGCAAAAAAAGCACTCAAAAATTATTGCTTCAAATATCAATTTAGAAATTGAAAAAGGAAAACTAGTCACTGTTTTAGGTAAAAACGGAATTGGAAAATCGACGCTTTTAAGAACACTTTCTAAAGTTCAGCAACCTATTTCTGGTGCTGTATTTATCCATCAGAAAAACTTAAAAGACATTACAGAAACAACACTTTCTAAGCAGTTAAGTTTGGTATTAACAGAACGTTTGCCAGAAAGTCAATTAACGGTTTACGAATTGATTGCACTTGGCAGACAACCGTATACCAATTGGATTGATAAACTCTCTAACAAAGACATCGAAAAAGTAGAAACTGCATTACAACAAACGGAAATAGAACATCTTAAAAACAACCGTTTTTATGAATTAAGTGATGGTCAATTACAAAGAGTTTTAATTGCAAGAGCCTTGGCTCAAGATACAGAAATAATTATTTTAGATGAGCCAACAGCCCATTTAGACATGCATCACACAATTAAAATATTTTCATTATTAAAAAAGTTAGTTACAGAAACTGGAAAAACAGTAATTATTTCTTCTCACGAAATAAACTTATCTATTCAATTAGCAGATGAAGTAATGCTTTTAACAGAAGATACTCTTCATTTTGGGACTCCTACAGAATTGATAGCAACAAATGCTTTTGACACCCTTTTTCCTAAAGAACTTGTTAATTTTAACAAAACGTTACAACAATTTGTGATTAACAAAAGTTAAGTTTGAAGTTCATTATTATTATCATAATCTATAATTATTATTCAATCTAATTCATGAAAAAAATCCTTTACACATTTGGCCTATTCTTTTTAATGGCATGTAGCTCTAGCCAAAATGCCTACAAAGAAGATAAAAACACAGATTATGCAGCAAAATTTGCAGAAACAATTACTGCGGAAAACCTAAAAACGCATTTATATATTTTTGCTTCGGATGAATTTGAAGGAAGAAATACAGGAGAACCTGGACAAAAAAAAGCAATTCAATATTTAAAAGATTTTTATGTAAGTCAAGGAATTGCTTCTCCATTAGGCGGAGACAACTATTACCAAGAAGTACCTGCAGAATTTTTAAACAAAAACTCTAGAGGAACTACTTTAAAAGATTCAGAAAATGTTTTAGCGTTTATAAAAGGAACTGAAAAACCAGATGAAATTGTAGTTATTTCTGCACATTTAGATCATGAAGGAGTAAAAAATGGCGAAATTTACAACGGTGCAGATGATGATGGTTCTGGTTCTATGGCTATTTTAGAGATAGCAGAAGCTTTTAAAGAAGCAGCAAAAGCAGGTAAAGGTCCTAAAAGATCTGTATTATTTTTACATGTTACCGGAGAAGAAAAAGGTCTGTTAGGTTCTAAGTACTATACAGAAAACCCTATTTTTCCTTTAGAAAACACCGTATGTGATTTAAATATTGATATGATTGGTAGAATTGATGACGCACATAAAACAGACCCTAACTACATCTATTTAATTGGCGCAGATAAATTGAGTACAGAGCTTCACCAAGTTTCTGAAAGCGTTAATACAAAGTATACCAATATTAATTTAGATTATACCTATAATGATGAGAACGACCCAAATCGTTTTTATTACAGATCTGATCATTATAACTTTGCAAAACACAACATACCTGTTATCTTTTATTTTAATGGTACGCATGAAGATTATCATAAACCTTCTGATACACCTGATAAAATTGAATATGAGTTATTAGCAAAAAGAACTCGTTTAGTTTTTCATACAGCATGGGAAATTGCCAATAGAGAAACAAGATTAATTGTTGATAAAGCTGGAAAATAATATGTTTATTTTCAATAAAAAAAATAAAAACCTCACAAAATGTGAGGTTTTTTTAGCTTAAAGAAGTTTTAAAATTCCTACTTTTAAGTATTCAAAAAAATAATTTTTGGTTTGTTTAAAATCTTTTCTAATAGGTTAATTACCAGTACTAAAAGCTCTTATTAGCCTATTTACAAAAGCTTAAACCTTCTAAGAATCTTTACCACTTGTTACATTTAAAAATTTTCTATATAAATGAGTAATAAACTAAGTTTAAAAGAAGCTATTTCAATTGGAATTGGAGGAATGGTTGGTGGCGGAATTTTTGCAGTATTGGGTTTAGCAGTAGCTTTGGCAAAAGGAGGAACACCTATTTCTTTTTTAATTGCTGGTTTTATTGCTTTAATAACATCTTATAGCTATGTAAAATTATCTTTAAAATATCCTGATAATGGCGGAACTGTAAAATTTGTAAACGAAGGTTTTGGAGTGGGGGTTTTTAGTGGCGGAATTAATAATTTACTTTGGGTAAGTTATATTATTATGCTAGCCTTATATGCTTCAGCTTTTGGTTCTTATGCCCCAAACTTATTTCAACTAACTGGTAATAATGTTCTAGACACACATATATATGCATCGTCAATTATAATTATTGCAACAGCTATTAACTATTATAGTGTTTCTGTTGTTGGCAAAATAGAAGCGTATGCCGTTATTATAAAGCTAGTTATCTTATTATCTTTTGTTGGTTTTGGTGTCTACGGGTTGTTTGGAAACCCTCATTTAGAACAATTATCTCCAGAACATTGGGAATCTCCTTTTAAACTTATTACTGCTGGAATGGTCATTTTTGTAGCCTACGAAGGTTTTGAATTAATTGCCAATGCTGCACCTGATATTGAAAACCCAAAAGTAAATATTCCACGAGCTTATTATTGGTCGGTTATCTTTGTAATTTTACTATATATAACTATTGCAGCAATTACTGTTGGCTCATTAGATTTTAGTGTTATTGCAACTGCACAAGATTATGTGTTGGCAGAAGCTGCAAAACCAATGTTAGGCAAAGTTGGTTTTACAGTTATTACTGTTGCAGCACTAATTTCTACTTTTTCTGCCATAAATGCATCTCTTTATGGTGGTAGTAAAGTAAATTATGAAATTGCAGAAGATGATGAACTACCTACAGAATTTACACGTAAATTATGGAACCAACCAATTGGATTATTTATTACGGCTGTTGCCACATTAATATTGGTAAACACCTTACAACTAGAAAGTATTTCTACAGCAGGTAGTGTTGGTTTTCTATTAATATTTGCTGTAGTAAACTATACCGGTTTTAAATTATCAAAAGAAACTGGTGGTAAAAAAAGTATTCCACTTTTGGGTGCTATTTTATGCTTTACAGCAATGACTGCATTATTAATTCAACATTATACCGTGAGTAAATCTGATGTTTTTATAGCAATTGGTATTATTTGTATTTGTTTTTTAATGGAATATATTTATAAAAAAAATGAACAAAACTATAATTAACAACTAGAATATAGTTTTAAATATTTTTAAGTTGATGCTTCTATTACTGACAACATCAACTTTGCATTAAAATTATTTTTCCCTTTAAAGTTATTCCGTTGCTTTTTTATAATCAATTAAAAGCTTTTGTACCTTTTCATTATCATACACAATTGGATACAATTCTTTTAAAACGATACTATACTCGTAATCTAACTTTAAAGCAGCAATTAAGTGATCAAACCCATATTTTTCTTTATTCAGAATAAAAAATAAGCCCGCTAATCGGTATTCTATTTCCGCTACATCTTTGTAAAATTTCTGTGCTTTAATTAGAGTACTTATAGCATCGTTAAATTCGCCTAAAAAAGATAATACATCTGCTAACCCAATAAAAACTTCTAAGTCAGTATCATTTAAACTTAAACATTTTACATAACCAACGACCGCTTCTTCATAGAAATTAAGTCTTAAATTAATTTCAGCATACCTTCTCCAATACAAAAAATTGTCTTCTTCAATTTTTAACGCCTTAGAAATATAATAAGCAGCTTTCTGATAGTTTTCATCTAAGAAAGATAAATTAGCGAGTGACACCCAACCTTTATCTAACAAAGGATCTTCATGTACCGCTTTTTTATAAAATGAAATAGCTTCATCTAAATTTAATAATTTTTCATAGCACTCACCTACCCTAAGACATACAAAAGCAGTTGCGTCATCCAGTTCTAAAGTAATTAAATAATTATCGATAGCTTCTTTATAACGCCCTAATTGCTCTAAGGTTTTAGCTTTTTCTAAATAGCCACCTATAAAAGATTCATCAATTAAAACAGCATATTCAAAAGACATTAATGCTTTATCAAACATTTCTAAAATAAAATATTGTCTTCCTAGTTGATGCCAAGCAACCTCACAGTAGGGATTTATTTCTACATAATTGTTTAAATACGCAATTGCTTCCTCATGTTTATCTTCCATGTCAAAACAATACACTACGTTATACAACGCAGAATAATCTTCAAAATCTACTTCTACACACTTTATAAACGTAGAACATGCATTATTAAAGTCGTCTAAATACAAGTATTCCATTCCTAAAAGAGACCAAACATCTACTTTATCGTCTGTAAAAGTCAATGCTTTTTTCAATAATTCTATGGCTTCTTTATGGTTTCCTTGTTTAGAGCTAATAGTTGCTTTTTGTATAAAAACTTCATCATTATTAGGCTCTAATCGCTCAATTATTTTTAAGATTATGGAGGCTTTATCTAACTCATCTTCAAAAACATAAATTTCTACTTGTAGTAATTTTAAATCTACAGAAGCAGGGTGTTGTTGCAACCCCAATTTTACCGCTTTTTTGGCCAAAGCATGTTTACCTGCATCTAAATAATGCACAATTATTTCTTCAAACTCAACCAAATCAAAAAAATAAATAGCGTTGGTTTTAAGCATGGATTCAAACTTTAAGAGGGACATAACTATGAGTTTTGAATTAGGATAATAAAGGTACTATAACTCTTAACTCTCATTTAATTTAGGTTATTTTTTTTTCAACAATTTAGTTAACATTAAAGTGATTTGGTTTTTAGTTGCTATAAATTTTGCACATACATTTATTTACAGTAATTTTGATTTTCAATAACTATCAAGCTAAATTGATAGCTTTCTTATGAGCAAAAAAAACTTACTTAACTCAAAGGATATTGAAATAATTTTACATCGATTGGCTTGTCAGTTAATCGAAAATCATAACGATTTTTCTAATACCGTATTAATTGGTTTACAACCTAGAGGTAGTTTTTTGGCTAACAGATTAGCCGATATATTAAAAACAACTTACCACGTTAAAAACTTACAATTAGGCTTATTAGATATTACCTTTTACAGAGACGATTTTAGAAGAAGAGATGCGCCTTTAGCAGCTACAGCAACTAAAATGGACTTTATAATTGAAGGTAAAAATGTAGTAATTATTGACGATGTTTTGTTTTCTGGTAGAAGTATTAGAGCTGCATTAACTGCAATGCAAGCATACGGTAGACCAGAGAATACTGAGCTATTAGTATTAATAGACAGACGTTTTAGTAGACATTTACCAATTCAGCCAAATTATAGAGGTAGACAAGTAGATGCTATTAACCACGAAAAGGTATTGGTTACCTGGAAAGAAACACATAAAAAAGACGCCGTTTATATCGAATCAAAATAATTATGTCAGAATTAAGTGTAGAACATTTATTAGGAATAAAGTATTTAAAAGAAACTGATATTGATCTTATTTTTAGAACTGCAGATCATTTTAAAGAAGTTATTAATAGACCTATTAAAAAAGTACCTTCTCTTAGAGATATTACCATTGCTAACTTGTTTTTTGAAAACAGTACGCGTACAAAATTAAGTTTCGAATTGGCAGAAAAAAGACTTTCTGCAGATGTAATTAATTTTTCTGCAGGACAATCTTCTGTAAAAAAAGGAGAAACTTTAATTGATACCGTAAACAATATATTGGCAATGAAAGTTGACATTGTTGTTATGCGACATGCAAGTGTTGGAGCTGGAGTTTTTCTATCTAAGCATGTAGATGCTAAAATTATTAATGCTGGAGATGGAACGCATGAACACCCGACTCAGGCTCTATTAGATTCTTATTCTATTAGAGAAAAATTGGGTAGTGTAAAAGGTAAAAAAATTGTTATTGTAGGAGATATCTTACACTCTAGAGTTGCATTATCTAATATTTTTGCACTGCAATTACAAGGTGCTAAAGTAAAGGTTTGTGGTCCTACAACTCTTATTCCTAAATACATTTCTAGTTTGGGTGTAGAAGTAGAAACCAATCTTAAAAAAGCTTTAGAATGGTGTGATGTTGCCAATGTTTTACGTGTTCAAAATGAAAGAATGGATCTTAAGTACTTTCCTTCAACCAGAGAATACACACAACTTTTTGGGATTAATCAAGAGATTTTAGATAGTCTCGACAAAAAAATTGTAATCATGCATCCAGGACCTATAAATCGTGGGGTAGAAATTACAAGTGAGGTTGCCGACTCTAATCAATCTATTATTCTAAACCAAGTAGAAAACGGAGTTGCCGTAAGAATGGCAGTTATTTATTTATTAGCACAACAAGTTAAGCGATAAATTTCTTATATTTGGGAAAGATGAGTACAGCTGAATTAAAAAATAAAATTCAATATTTTTTAGAAAACGCAGATGACAAAGTATTAAAAATTGTTAACGGCGTTTTTGAAAATTATTATCAAGATGAAATCGTTGCATTTTATCCTGACGGAAAACCAATGACCAAAAATAATTATATTACGGATATTGAAACAGCAAATAACCAAGTAAAAGAGGGAGATTATATTTCTGTTGAGGAACTTGAAAATGAATAATAAGATTACTAAAGTTGTTTGGACAAGAAAAGCTCAAGAATCTTTACTCTTAATCTTAGAATATAGGTATACTAAATCGCCATCAGTAAGAAAAGATATTATTAGAGCTTCAAAAGAAATTCAGTTTGCTGAACAATTTCAAAAAGATGACATTTTACCAGAATACCGAAGAATAATTGTTAGAGATTATAAACTAATCTATTCTTATGAAAAAGAAATAGTTTACATCTTAAATGTTATTTGTACAAAAGCGAATTAAAATAATGAAAATATTAAAAAAAGATACATATACACTTATTTCAAGTGATGAAAAGTCACTCTCTGAATTCTACAATTCTTTCTTAATTGAAGAAGAAAAAAGATCTAAAGAGCATATTATAATACAAATTTCAGACAACATTAACGCTTCCATAAAAGATTTTTCACTATTTTTGAGAATAGCAGCTCAAAAAAAGGAAAATGGCACATCATTTGTACTAGTAAATTCTAGTATTAATATAGACGATTTTCCAGAAGATTTCAACATTACTCCTACTGTACAAGAAGCAATAGATGTTATAGAAATGGAAGCTATGGAAAGAGAATTAGGATTTTAAACAAGAAGCAAATGGTAAAAAAACTACTTTTAATTTTATTTTTAAGTTGCATTTCAATTGGTTTTTCGCAAGAAAACTCTATTGATTATCTATCTGCTGCTCCAAATCCGTTTACTAATTCTACCAAAATTAGTTTTTCATCAGACGCTAATAAAACTATTTATTTTACCGTTAAAAATGTGTTAGGAAAAACAGTCTTTAGAAAAAGTCTTTTAATTAAATCTGGTAAAAACAACATTCCTTTTTATAAAGATAATTTAGCGACAGGTATGTACATATATAGTATTCAAGACAATAAAAAAACCATATCTAAACGATTTGTCATTAGATGAGTATAGCCCTTACAATATTAGGATGCCATTCTGCAACTCCTAGAAAAAACGCTTTTCCTACTTCTCAATATTTAGAAATAAATAACAGTCATTTTTTAATTGATTGTGGAGAAGGCACGCAGCGACAAATGAGAAAATATAAAGTTGGTTTTGCTAAAATCAATCATATTTTTATTACGCATTTACATGGTGATCATTTTTATGGTTTGGTTGGTTTATTAGCTACTTTCGGTATTTTAAACAGAGAGAAAGAACTCCATATTTATGGACCAAAAGGTATTAAAGAAGTTACTTTATTACAATTGAGAGTTTCTCAATCTCATGCAAAATATAAAATGATTTTTCATGAATTAACTTCAAAAGAAAGTGAGCTTATTTTTGAAGATGATAAAGTTTCTGTAAGTACAATTCCTTTAAACCACAGAGTTTATACAAATGGTTATTTATTTACAGAAAAAGAAAAACCAAGAAAATTAAACATGTTAAATATTAGCGGATATCCAGAAATAGATAAAGCCGATTATTTAAATATTAAAGCCGGTAGAGATGTAGTTTTACCTTCTGGAGAAGTTGTTTCTAATTTAGAATTAACAATTGAGCCAGACAAACCTTTAAGTTTTGCCTTTTGTAGCGATACTTGTTACAAACCAGACATAGTACCTATTATAAAAGATGTAGATCTATTATACCACGAAGCTACTTTTTTAGCAGATAGAGAAGATTTGGCTAAAAAGACAAAACATGCAACTACAAAACAAGCTGCAGAAATTGCAAAACAAGCCAACGCAAAACAATTAATAATTGGGCATTATTCTGGTAGATATAAAGATATTAATGTGTTTAAAGAAGAAGCACAACAAATATTTAAAAATACATATTTAGCAGAACCAGGAAAAATATTTAAAGTTTAATTAATAAGTAAATTGAATTGGTTTTTCTAAATTTATTAGAAAATAAAATATTTTGAAAAGGGAAGTTTAACTTTACCAATTCAATTTACTTTTTAATATTGATTTATACTTAGCATTACTAATGTACAAGCAACTTCTACTTCTATAGAATTCTCTTCTAAAAGTTTAACCAACTCTTCATTTTCTGCTCCAGGATTAAAAATGACCCTTCTCGGTTTTAAACCAATGATATAGTTATAATATTCTTCTTGATTTTTTGGATTTAGGTATATTGTAATAGTATCAATATTCTCATACTCTTTCTTTTCGGTATCAATTACAACTCCTAAAACAGTTCCTTTTCTTATTCCTAAAGCTGCAACTGGTATTTCTTTATCTACGAGTCTCTTTATAGCAATATTAGAATATTTATTAGGATTTGTTGATGCGCCAAGAACTAATGTTACATTTTTCATTTCGTTAATTTACGTTAAACAAATTTAATATCATAACAAATATAAACAATGAGATTAAGAAAAGCTATTAATATTCGAAATCCATTTCATCAATTTAATTTCATTTTTCAAAAAAAAATAACCATAAATAAAGTCGATCTTTAAAATATTTTTCTTGTAAAAGTTGATAAAAACTTCTTATTATTCTTTACAAATTTAACTACCTTTATAGTACCGTAACCTATTATTTTATTTTAAAAAAGTTTATTAAAATCTAGATAATTATGAAAATAGCCGTTTTTAGTACAAAATCTTATGATAAGGAGTCATTAGAAAAATACAATACAAAAAGGGAACATTCTATTACTTATTTTGAAGAATCCTTAAATTATAAAACAACCAATTTAGCTTTAGGTTTTAATGCTGTCTGTGTTTTTGTAAATGACAAACTAGAAGCAGAAACAATAGAAAAAATAGCTAAAAATGGTATAAAGTTAATAGCCTTACGTTGTGCCGGCTTTAATAATATAGATTTAGAAGCTGCTGCAAAAAATAACATTACCGTTGTAAGGGTTCCCGCCTACTCTCCTCATGCCGTTGCAGAACAAGCTGTGGCTTTAATAATGACATTAAACAGAAAAACACATAAAGCATATAATAGAGTTAGAGAAGGTAATTTTTCTTTAGAAAAATTAATAGGTTTTAATCTATATACAAAAACTGTTGGTGTAATTGGAACAGGTAGAATTGGTGAAGCTTTTTCTAAGATAATGTTAGGCTTTGGTTGTAAAGTTGTTGCATATGATGTTTATGAAAATAAAGAATTAATAAAACAAGGTGTAACATATTTACCCTTTGATGAACTTATAAAAGTATCAGATATTATTTCTTTACATTGCCCACTTACACCAGAAACACATCATTTAATGAATAATAAAACATTTTCAAAAATGAAAAAAGGTGTCATGCTAATTAATACCAGTAGAGGTGGTTTGGTTAACAGTAAAGATGCTATAAAAGCCTTAAAGTCTCAAAAAATAGGTTATTTAGGAATTGATGTATATGAACAAGAAGAAAAGCTGTTTTTTAAAGATTTATCTGAAAACATTATTCTCGATGAATTAATATTAAGATTGATAAGCTTCCCAAATGTATTAATTACCGCTCACCAAGGGTTTTTAACAAAAGAGGCATTAGAACAAATAGCCAAAATAACTTTTGAAAATATTTCTAATTTTGAAAAAAATATTAAAACAAAAAATGAAGTTATATTTGAAAAATAAATTAAATAAAAAAAACATTTTACTTTAAATAAATAATGATTGATGCATCTTTGTAATATGTATCTATCTATAACAAATCACATCAATAACTATATTACTCCATCAGCTATTGATTTGCAATTATTTAATGCTGTTTTAACGGAAACGTCTATACCAAAAGGTCAGTTTTTGTCATTACCTAGCGCCATTGTAAAACATGAATATTTTGTTGTTAAAGGTTGTTTAAAAGCTTATTATTCTGATGATAAAGGACATAGACACATCATTCAGTTTGCAATAGAAAATTGGTGGATAGGAGATTTTGATGCTTTTTACAATCAGATACCTTCCCTATTACATATAGAAGCCATAGAAGACTCTAAATTATTATCTATAAGCTATAATAATCTTCAAAAAATTTATACTGAAGCACCTATTTTTGAGCGTTATTTTAGAATTTTAACAACCAAGGCATTCATCGCGCAGCGAAAAAGAATTTTATCTACATTAGAGAAAAATACGCAAGAACGTTACTTAGAGTTTTGCCACTCTTACCCAAACATAGAAGATAGAGTACCTAATTATGACATTGCAAATTATTTAGGAGTTTCTCCAGAAAACTTAAGTCGAGTAAGGCGACAACTTAAAGGTTAAATCTTTCTTAATTGATCTAAGTCAATAATATTAGATTTCTAATCTTGTAATTTTGTATAGATTATAACAATATAAAAATCAATATTAGATGAAAAAGCAACAATTATTAACTCCATATAATAAGCATATCAATTTAAAAAATAGAGTTGTAATGGCTCCCATGACACGTAGTAGAGCAGATAACGAAGGTAATGTAGCTACGAACGAATTACAAGGTTTGTATTATGAGCAACGTGCTTCTGCCGGTTTAATTATCACAGAAGGATCGCAAGTATCTAAAGATGCTGTTGGTTATATTTATACGCCAGGAATATACTCTGAAGAGCAGGTAGCAGGTTGGAAAAAAGTAACGAAACGTGTACATGATAAAGATGGAAAAATCTTTATTCAATTATGGCATGTAGGTAGAATGTCGCACCCAGATTTTCATAATGGAGGCTTACCTCTTTCTGCATCAGCTATAAACCCAAACGCACAATCTTTTACTGTAGAAGGTTTTAAAGACACCGTTACTCCAAAAGAAATGACTATTGAAGATATTAAAACTACGGTTAATGATTTTAAAAATGCCGCTGCAAATGCCGTAAAAGCAGGTTTTGATGGCGTAGAAATTCACTCTTCTAATGGTTATTTATTTCATCAATTTTTCACAAACTGTTCAAATACAAGAACAGATGAATATGGTGGAAGCATTGAAAACAAAACCCGTTTCTTTTTTGAAGTTTTAGATGCAATGAAAGAAGTTATTCCTCAAGAAAAAATAGGTGTACGTTTCAATCCTTCTTTAAACGGTATGTTTGGTATTAATTTAGACGAAGAAACCATACCAACATTCGAATACATTATTAAAAAATTAAACGATTACAATTTAGCATACGTTCATCTTTCTGAGCCTTTTACAGATGTTTCTGATGTTCCTTTTGCTGTAACAGAAATTGCAAAACATTTCCGTCCGCTATATAATGGAACTCTAATGATTAACACTTCGTTTGATAAAGAAAAAGGAAATAAAGTACTAGAAGATGGAAATGCTGATTTAGTTGCTTATGGTAAACCTTTTATCTCTAACCCAGATTTAGTAGAACGTTTTGAAAACAACTTAGAATTAGCAGAATGGGATCAAGATACTTTTTACACTCAAGGAGCTAAAGGTTATACCGATTATCCTAATGCTAGTAAATAAGTAGTTTTTTAATAGTGTTTTTGAAGTGTATGTCAGTTTGAGTCTATTGAAGACCATTAGGCTGCACTTCAACAAGGTCAGTGTGACATTTTGAGTTTTAATTGGTTTACGTTTTAACTTGATTATATTTTAGTTTAAAATCACATTTTTCATCCATCAATCTAAAATAACAATCTAGCAAACGAATGTCAGTCTGAGCCTGTCGAAGACCTTTTTACTGCACTTCGACAAGCTCTGTGTGACATTTAGAATTTTAATTGGTTTTCCATATTTAAATTGATACCATTTTAGTTTAAAATCATATTTTTCGTCAATAATTCTAAAAGAACAATTTAGAAAACAAATGTCAGTCTGAGCTTGTCGAAGACCATTTAAGTTACACTTCGACAAGCTCAGTGTGACATTTAGAATTTTAATTGGTTTTCCATATTTAAATTGATACCATTTTAGTTTAAAATCATATTTTTCGTCAATAATTCTAAAAGAACAATTTAGAAAACAAATGTCAGTCTGAGTTTGTCGAAGACCATTTAACTTACACTTCGACAAGCTCTGTGTGACAATTAGAATTTTAATTGGTTTTCCATATTTAAATTGAAACCATTTTAGTTTAAAATCACATTTTTCGTCAATAATTCTAAAAGAACAATTTAGAAAATGGATGTCAGTCTGAGCCTGTCGAAGACCTTTTTACTGCACTTCGACAAGCTCAGTGTGACAATTCGAATTTTAATTGGTTTTCCATATTTAAATTGAAACCATTTTAGTTTAAAATCACATTTTTCATCAATAATTCTAAAAGAACAATTTAGAAAATGGATGTCAGTCTGAGCTTGTCGAAGATCATTTAAGTTACACTTCGACAAGCTCTGTGTGACATTTTGAATTTTAACTTGACTATATTCTAGAATCCTCGTTTTCTGAATAGTTTTTAGAAAACTTTACTAAATCACTCCAATTTTCATCAATCAAAGCTTTCTTTTTTCTATGAGACCAACCTTTAATTTTCTTTTCATATTGAATTGCATCTCTCGAATCTGAACATTCTAAATACCATTTCAATTCAATTGGTAGTCTAGAAAAAGTATAGGAATCTTTACTTTTTCCTGACTTATGCTCAAACAACCTTCTTTCTAAATTGTTTGTCATTCCTGTGTAATAAGAATTATCAGAGCATAGTAAAATGTAGACATAATAAATTCTCATAATTTAGTTTTTAGGTATTGCACTTCGACAAGCTCAGTGTGACATTTAGAGTTTTAATTGGGTTTCCATATTTAAATTGATACCATTTTAGTTTAAAATCACATTTTTCGTCAATAATTCTAAAAGAACAATTTAGAAAACAAATGTCAGTCTGAGCTTGTCGAAGACAATTTAGATTGCACTTCGACAAGCTCTGTGTGACATTTAGAGTTTTAATTGGATTTCTAGATTTAAATTGAAAATATTTTAGTTTAAAATCACCTTTTTAACCAATCATTCTAAAAAAACAATTTAGAAAACGAATGTCAGTCTGAGCTTGTCGAAGACCATTTAAGTTACACTTCGACAAGCTCAGTGTGACATTTAGAACTTTAATTGACTTTACGTTTTAACTTGATTATATTTTAGTTTAAAATCACATTTTTCATCCATCAATCTAAAATAACAATCTAGCAAACGAATGTCAGTCTGAGCCTGTCGAAGATCATTTAGCTCCACTTCGACAAGCTCTGTGTGACATTTAGAGTTTGAATTGGGTTTTCATATTTAAATTAAAAACATTTCAGTTTAAAATCACATTTTTTACCAATCATTCCAAAAGAACAATTTAGAAAACGAATGTCAGTCTGAGCTTGTCGAAGACCATTTAAGTTACACTTCGACAAGCTCTGTGTGACATTTATAATTTCAATTGGGTTTCCATATTTAAATTGAAAATATTTTAGGTTAAAATCACATTTTTAACAAATCATTCCAAAAGAACAATTTAGAAAACAAATGTCATACAGAGCTTGTCGAAGACCATTTAAGTTACACTTCGACAAGCTCTGTATGACATTTTGAATTTAAATTGAGTTCTATATCTAAATTGAAAACATTTTAGTTTAAAATCACCTTTTTACCAACGGATAATAACAGAACCCCAAGTAAATCCACTTCCAAAAGCAGCTAAAACAACTAAATCGTTGTCCTTTATTTTTCCTTCTTCCCACGCTTCGGTTAAAGCAATAATTACAGAAGCAGCTGTGGTGTTTCCGTATTTTTGAATATTATTAAAAACCCTGTCATCAGACAATTTAAACTTCTTTTGTATAAACTGTGCGATACGTAAATTTGCTTGATGCGGAATTAACATATCAATATCTTCTTTCTCTAATTTATTTGCAGCTAAACCTTCTACAATAGCTTCAGAAAAACGTGTTATTGCGTGTTTAAAAACAAACTGACCATTCATATACGGGAAATATGAAACATCATCTGGATCATTTCTTTCTATAATTCCTGGAACCCATTTTCCGGTAGACGGTCCTTCTAAAACCAATTCTTTTGCATGTTTTCCTTCCGAATGTAAATGAGTAGATAAAATTCCTTTTCCTGCTTCTTCACTTCTAGAAAGTACAGCTGCTCCTGCTCCATCACCAAAAATAACCGAAATATTTCTCCCTCTTGTCGATTTGTCTAATCCTCCAGAATGATTTTCAGCACCAATTACTAAAACATTTTTATACATTCCTGTTTTTATAAATTGGTCTGCAACAGACATTGCATAAATAAAACCAGAACATTGGTTACGTACATCTAAAGCCGGAATTGTCCCCATATCTAACATTTCTTGTACTTGAACTCCACCTCCAGGAAAATACATATCTGGACTTAAAGTTGCAAACACAATAAAATCGATATCATCTTTTGTTAAACCAGCTCTTTCAATTGCAATTCTAGATGCTTTTGCGCCCATAACTGCCGTTGTGTCTTCTGTTTTTGGGTCTATCCAACGTCTTTCTTTAATTCCTGTTCGTTCTTGAATCCATTCATCTGAAGTTTCCATGAACTCTTTTAAGTCATTATTGGTAACAACATTCTCTGGAACATAATAGCCAAGTCCCGTTATTTTTGAATTATACATAATTATATATTGTTTTTTTGATTTTTTAGCAAAGTCTTAATACGTAAAAGTACTAATTTATAAAAATAAATGAAACAGTTGCCATTAAAATAATATTTCTGTCATCTTGTCATAAAATTCTCTTTGGTATTTTTTTTGAATAACCTATATCAAATTATAAATAATAACTGTTTGTCAATTCAGGTGAATTTTTAAGATAGAAAAAGTGTCTTTAGAGAATAATTAAAACTTCTCGATACGTTTTTTAGAAAAAAAATCACACGAAGTAGCAACCTCAAAATTAAATAAATATAAAATGGCAAAAGGAAATATTAATGTATCAGTAGAAAATATTTTTCCACTAATTAAAAAGTTCTTGTATTCAGATCACGAAATCTTTTTACGTGAATTAATTTCTAACGGAACAGATGCAACTTCTAAATTAAAACACTTAATTGCTATTGGTGAAGCAAAAACTGAATTAGGTGATGCTAAAATTGAAGTAAGCATCGATAAAGAAGCTAAAACAATTACAATTAAAGATCAAGGTTTAGGAATGACTGCAGATGAGGTTGAAAAATACATCAACCAAATTGCATTTTCTGGAGCTGAAGAGTTTTTAGATAAATATAAAGACAACGAAGCAGGAATTATTGGTCATTTCGGACTAGGTTTTTACTCTGCTTTTATGGTTGCAGAAAAAGTAGAATTAATTACAAAGTCTTTTAAAGACGAACCTGCTGCACATTGGACTTGTGATGGTTCTCCAGAATTTACATTAGTAGAAAGCGATAAAGCAGACAGAGGTACAGAAATTATTTTGCACGTTGCAGAAGATTCTTTAGACTTCTTAGAAGAAAGTAAAATTGGTGGTTTATTAAACAAATACAACCGTTTTAACCAAGTGCCAATTAAATTTGGAACAGAAGAAATTGACGATCCTGAGTTTACACCTGCAACTACAACAGATGCTGAAGGGAAAGAAACTACAGAGCCTCATAAAAAAATTACAGTTGATAATATCATCAATAATACAGAACCTGCTTGGACAAAAGCGCCTGCAGATTTAAGTGATGAAGATTATGAAAACTTCTACAGAGAATTGTATCCAATGCAATTTGAAGAGTCTTTATTCCACATTCATTTAAATGTAGATTATCCTTTTAACTTAACAGGTATTTTATTTTTCCCTAAGTTATCTACATCAATGGATATGCAAAAGGACAAAATTCAATTATACCAAAACCAAGTTTTTGTAACGGATAATGTAGAAGGAATTGTTCCTGATTTCTTACAAATGCTAAAAGGTGTAATCGATTCTCCAGACATTCCTTTAAACGTTTCTCGTTCTGGTTTACAAGCAGACGGAGCAGTAAAGAAAATTTCTGGTTACATTACTAAAAAAGTAGCCGATAAATTATCTTCTATCTTCAAAAAAGACAGAGCAGATTTTGAAACAAAATGGAATGATATTAAAGTAATTATTGAGTACGGAATGTTGTCTGAAGATAAATTCTTTGACAAAGCGAAGAAATTTGCATTGTACCCAACAGTTGCAGACACCTATTTTACGTTTGATGAATTAATTGAAAAAACAAAAGATTCTCAGACTGATAAAGAAGGAAATCACGTTCTTTTATATACATCAAACAAAGAAGCACAACACAGTTATATTCAAGATGCAACAGCAAAAGGATATGAAGTATTGTTATTAGATTCTCCTATTATTTCGCATTTAATGCAGAAATTAGAAGGTGGTGATGCTAAAGTAAAATTCTCTAGAGTTGATGCAGATCACTTAGATAATTTAATTAAGAAAGACGAAAACGTAATTTCTAAATTATCTGAGGATGAAATTGCAACTTTAAAACCAATTATTGAAGGTGCCGTAAATTCTAAAACTTATACGGTTCAATTAGAAGCGATGGACTCTGCTTCTTCTCCGTTTATGATTACAGTTCCAGAATTTATGCGTAGAATGAAAGAAATGCAAGCTTCTGGTGGTGGTGGAATGATGGGAATGGGTAATTTCCCAGACATGTATAACTTAGTAGTTAATACAAACAGCCCATTAGTTTCTGATATCTTAAATAATAAAGATGAAGCGGCTCAGAAAGGTTTAATTTCTCAAGCTTTTGATTTAGCTAAATTATCTCAGAACCTTTTACATGGTGAAGAGTTAACAAACTTTATAAAACGTTCTTACGCGTTAATTAAATAGTGGCGAATCGCCACAGATAAATTATAAACCTCTCTGTATATTCAGAGAGGTTTTTTTATTTGTCCCTTTTTTTTTTTTAAAATTAAATGTTATAAGTAAGTAGATAAACACCTAATTTTAGATTAACCTACTGTTTCTTTTTTTTAGTTTTTAAACTCAACAATGTCAGTTCGAGCGCAGTCGAGAACTATTAGATTAAAAAATTAGGTTTCTACTGCGCTCAACCAGACATATTGCTTATTTTTAAACTAAATTCTATACAAATAATTAATTACATCTATTAATTCTTTCTGTCCTTTCGAATTTCATAATTATGCTACAATGAAACTTACACACACCAACACATTACCAGAAATTGGCACTAGTCATAATGACGATATCAAGAAAAAAGTATTTATAGAAAAAGGAATTGTTCCTCAATTAATGATGTTTGGTGCTGCCACATTTACTCCCGGACAAACTGTAGAAACGCATAAACATGATACCATGTACGAAGTTTTTTATATACAATCTGGTAAAGTAGAATTTATTGTGAATGCTAATAAAATGATTGTAGTTCCTGGAGATTGTATCACTATTGAACAAGGAGAATTCCACTCCATGAACAATCCTTTTTTAGAAAATGTTACTTGGGTTTATTTTGGAATTGCAACAGACCAGCAAGACTAATTTTAAAGATTCCATTTAGCTTTTAAAAATAGGTTTTCTTAACTATCATAAAGCTGCTTTAAAAAGCTACGTTGTAAATTCAAATCTATTTTTTCTGTTTTAAATTGTAACTTTGATAAACACATCATACACAATTCATATTCAAAAAAAATGATTATAGACGTACATACACACCTTAATAATTACCATGAAGATAGAGTAACCTCTATAAAAGATAGTTTAGATTTACTTTCTAATACCATGAAAGATAATCAGGTAGATTATTCATTGGTTTTATCCTCTTACAAAGTAAATGAACACAGACCAAGCACCAAACTAGTTGTAGAAACGGTTAAAGGTTATAAAAATATTGGCGTAGTTGCTGGTATTAGTTACTTGCATTATAATTACAAAGATGTTATAGAAGTTAGTCAGTATTTAAAAGAAGGACATATAAAAGGTTTAAAATTTTATCCTGGCTACGAGCCTTTTTATCCGAATGATATTCGATTAAAATTGTGGTATGAAATGGCCATTGAATATGATGTTCCTGTAATGTTTCATTCTGGAGATACATATGCACCAACAGGTAAAGTAAAATATTCTCATCCGTTGCATATTGATGATTTAGCGGTAGATTTTCCAGATTTAAAAATTGTAATTTGTCATGTTGGTAATCCTTGGATTAAAGATTGTATGGAAGTTGTCTATAAAAATAAAAATGTTTTTGCTGATATTTCTGGTTTGGTTTTAGGCGATTTTAATGACAAGTTTGAACGCTACATGAAAAAGGAAATTGAAGAGATGATAACCTACGCAGGAGATCCAAAATATTTATTATATGGTACCGACTGGCCAATTTCTAATATGAAATCTTATTTGAAATTTATGAATCAATTAGATTTAGCTGATGATAAAAAAGAATTCATTCTATGGGAAAATGCAGCCGAATTATTTAAGATTGATGTGAATGATTTAAAATAATTACTTTATTAAACTTAACTTTTTTTATTGCTGATAAAAATCACAAACCTCACTGCGTATTCAGAGAGGTTTTTTGTTTGATTTTGTCAAGAAAAAAGGGTAAATTCGTTTGACTTCTGATAAAATGAATTGAAACTTATTTTATTGTTGGAATTGTAAATAATGTAAAAATGACCTCAGATTCAATAATAAATATTGATTTTTTCAGAACTATATTATCAGTAATAATTGGTGGAGTTATTTCCTTAACTTCAGTTTTATTAATCGAATTACGAAAAAGTAAAAAAGATAAAACCGAAAGACAAAAAGCTTTATACGCCAAATTAATTGGGACGCTAAACTCTTTGAGAAGAATTGAAAAAACTTGTATTCAAGATGATATGGGATATGCTTATAATAGGCAGTGTTTTGAGATGACAAAAGATGACATTAGCAAAAGACAAGCAGAATATCACTTGCAAAGAAGAAACGATGCTATTTTAAATATGAATAGTAAAGCAGAAGAATTTGATTCTTTATGTATCCAGTATGAATTAGAATACGGAACGGACACAGTTTTCGACAAAGTGACTCAAGAATTGAAAAACTGGCCAAGACCTAAAAAGATAAGATACTTTGAGGTTGTTTCTTTGGATGAGTTAAATAAAAAATATGAGAATGACACTAAAAAATTGTCAAATTATGCTCAAGAATATTGGGATAAAAGAATAAAAACATTGATTACTCATATTAAAGACAAACTTAAATAAACACTATTTACAGCAATGTATAAAAATAATAGCTCAATTTTAGGCTTAGAAAAAGGTCTTTTCAAGTTTACTACGTCTGATTTTCCTGCGGAAAATCCTCGCACGTAAACCCGTAACTATTCTTATACTAAACGTTAAACAAACCACTTCCATTTCTTCAAAAGATAATAAAATGAAAAATTACACTTTACTAATCATCCTAAGTCTACTAATTTTAAGCTGTAATAAAGAGAAAGAAGTAAGCTCTGTAGATTTTAATAATTGGTCTAAAAAACACTTAGCAATCAACACAAAAGATTCTTTAGAATATGGTAAATCTTATTTATCTGTATATTCTCAAATTTACAGTGTTTCAGAACATAAAACCCATAGTTTAACTGCTATGGTTAGTTTGCGGAATACAAGCGACACAGACACCATCTATTTATTAAAAGCTGAATATTACGATACCAAAGGAAAACTAGTATATTCTTATTTTGATAAAACAATATTTTTAGCTCCTTTAGAAACTACAGAAATTATCATTGATGAAGTAGAAAAAAATGGAGAAACGGGTTCTAATTTTATTTTCGAATGGAAAATACCTAAAGATTGTCCAGAACCTTTATTTGAAGGAATCATGAATTCTACCAAAGGTCAACAAGGATTGTCTTTTACCACACAGTCTAGAAGAATTAAATAAAAATAAACAGTAAATTTATCTTTTTAAAATGATATTTTATGAAGTGGAAAGGAAATAGAAAGAGTTCTAATGTAGAAGATAGAAGAGGCGCTTCTTCTGGTGGTAGTTCTGGTGGTTTAGGCAGTTTAAGTCCTATGATAATTGGGCTTCTATTAAAATTAGTGACTTCTAAAAAAGGGTTAATTATTGTAGGTATTGTTTTGGCTGTTATGTATTTTACAGGAAATAATCCTTTAAACTTTATTACAGGAAACACTAGTAACCAAATAGAATCTTCAACTACTTACAAAGGAACAGCTAAAGAAAATGAGTTGGCAGAATTTAGTAACCAAGTTTTAAGAAGTACAGAAGATGTTTGGAACACAATTATACCAAATTATAGAGAACCTACTTTAGTTCTTTTTACAGGCTCTGTGAGTTCTGCTTGTGGAAGTGCTTCTAGCGCAACTGGTCCTTTCTATTGTCCTGGTGATGAAAAACTATACATCGATTTAAGTTTTTTTGAAGAAATGGAGAAAAATTTAAATGCTCCTGGAGATTTTGCACAAGCGTATGTAATTGCACACGAAGTTGGCCATCACATTCAAACCATTACAGGTATCAGTAAAAAAGTACAAGCTTTACGCGATAAAGTGAGTCAAACTGAATATAACAAATACTCTGTTATGTTAGAATTACAAGCAGATTTTTACGCTGGTGTTTGGGCGCATCATTCTCAAAAAGATAATTTAATTTTAGATGACAATGATTTAGAAGAAGCATTAAACGCAGCAAATGCTATTGGAGACGATCGTTTACAAAAACAATCTACAGGAAGAGTAGTTCCAGACTCTTTTACCCACGGAACTTCTGCGCAAAGAATGCGTTGGTTTAAAAAAGGTTTTGACACAGGTGATGTTAACCAAGGTGATACTTTTAGTGCAAGTTCTTTATAACTTTTAATTTATTTACTCCTATATGATTTCAATTAAAAAAGCAGCTTTAGAAGATGTTAAAGCATTAGCTAAAGTTGGTGAAAAAGCATTTTTAGTTCCACATCAAGAAGCCATTCCTAAAGAAATGATGGACGCTTATATTAGTACTAGTTTTAATGAGCAAAACTTAATTGAAGAGATAACCAATAAGAAGTTTCAATATCATTTAATTTTTAAAAATGATGTTTTAGCTGGTTATTCTAAGATTATTATCAATTACAAAAACGAAAACATAAAGGAAACCAATGTTACAAAAATGGAACGTTTGTAGTTATTGGAAGAGTTTTATGGTACTGGTTTAGGTAAACAATTATTTACACACAATTTAGAGTTAGCCAAACAACAAAATCAAAAAGGTATTTGGTTATATGTATGGATAAAAAGCTACAAAGCAATCGATTTTTATAAAAAAGCAGGCTTTAAAAAAATAGCAGATTATGATTTTCCTCTTTCTAAAACAGAAACGAGACCTAATGATGTTTTTTACTTAGAGTTTTAAGTTTAAAATAACCTCATAAAAAAAGCTTCAGAATAACTCTGAAGCTTTTTTGTTTCCTTAAAATAAGAAGGTTATTTTTTAACCATTGTCATCTTAATTGTAGACTTTAATTCTTGTCCGCTTACTGACATATTCATATCAATTGTAGAGTTTTCAGGAATTCCAGAAGCTTTATCAATATTCATATTTCCAGAAATTGTTCCGGTTGCCATTCCAGAAACATCACCAGATAAGTCTAAAACAATCTTATCACTTGAGATAGATTTTACAGTATAAAGAAAATCCATTTTCATACCTTTTTCTTCTTTAGTCATTGTCCAAGTACTACCAACACTTACTGCTTCTGTAGGATATACAACATTACTAGATTGTTTTGCCATATCTTCTACTCCAGGGATGCTTGGCTCAACTTTAACTTCTAAAATTTCACCCAAGTTATTTCCTTTAGCTGATATAAGAGCACTTAACATTGGTCCCATTTGAGCTTTCATCATCTTACCAGTTTCATCTAACTCTTCATCACTTTTAGTAGAATCAAAACTCATTGCTTGTCCACCTTGTAACATGTCCATAGTCATTTTAGTGAATTTCATTTCACTATCATAAGTATCACCATTTACATCTAAAACTTTTATATCCATATTAATAAGCATTCCCATAGACATTACAGTTCCCATTTCTTGAGAAATGTTCATTTCAACATCATAAGTAGCTCCTTTTTCATAGTTTAATCTAAGTAATGCAGCATCTTGCGCTAAGCTTAAGTTTGCAGAAATCACTAGAAATAAAATTAACAATTTTTTCATTTTTTTTAATTTTTTTAATTTAGTTTTATAATTATTTATATACAACGAATATAATATTTTGAAACAAAAAAACGCTCACAAATTGTGAGCGTTTTTAGTATAATTGTATTTATTTTAAAACTAGAAGTCTTGGTTTATATCCCAAGCTTCTAAAATATCTTTTAAAGTTTTAATAAACATTCCGCCTAAGGCACCATTTACAACTCTATGATCATAAGAATGTGATACAAACATTTTTTGTCTAATTCCAATAAAGTCACCTTCTGGAGTTTCTATAACCGCAGGTACTTTTCTAATAGCCCCTAAAGCCAAAATAGCAACCTGTGGTTGATTAATAATAGGTGTTCCCATAATAGAACCAAAACCACCAACATTTGTAACCGTATAAGTACCTCCTTGTATATCATCTGGCTTTAAAGCATTATTTCTTGCTCTAGTTGCTAAATCATTTACTGCTTTGGTAATTCCTACCAAACTAAGTTGATCTGCATTTTTAATGACAGGTACAATTAAGTTTCCATCTGGTAATGCAGCAGCCATTCCTAAATTTATATTTTTCTTTTTAATAATGGTATCACCATTAACAGCAATATTAATTAAAGGATATTTTTTAATTGTAGTAGCAATTGCTTGCATAAAAATTGGTGTAAAAGTTAATTTCTCACCTTCTCTTTTAAAGAAAGCATCTTTAACCTTGTTTCTCCAATTTACAATATTAGTTACATCAATTTCTATAAAAGATTGTACATGCGCAGAAGTCTGTATAGAATCTACCATGTGTTTAGAAATCAATTTCCCCATTCTACTCATTTCTATAATTTCATCTTCTCCGTTTACAGAAATTGGTGCCGCTTTAGCAACCGTTTTCTCTATTTTTTTAGGAGCCTCAGCTTTAACAGGAGCTTTAGATGGTGTTTCTTTAACAGCTTCACCTCTATTTTCTATATAAGAAAGGATGTCTTCTTTAGTAACTCTATCGTCTTTACCAGAACCAGAAATAGATTCTAATTCGCTCATAGAAATACCTTCCGTTTGTGCTATATTTCTAACTAAAGGTGAATAAAATTTACCCGAATCAGAAATCTTAGCAATTGGTGCTGCTACGGTTTCAACTGCTTTATCAATCGTTTCTTCGATTTCTTCAACAGTAGACTTTTCTGCTTTACTAGATACAGTAACTTGCTCTCCACCAGAATCTTCTCCCTCTATTTCTATAATTGCAATCGTTGCTCCAACAGCAACAACATCATCTTGTTCAAATAAAATTTCTATTAAAGTCCCTGCAACTTCAGAAGGAATTTCTGAGTCTACTTTATCCGTGGCAATTTCTACCACAGCTTCATCTAATTCAATGGTATCTCCAACTTCTTTTAACCAAGAAGTTATCGTTGCTTCTGCAACACTCTCTCCCATTTTAGGTAATTTCAATTCAAATCTTGCCATTTCTATCTCATTTTTCAGTATGCAAAAGTACTAAAAATCGTTGATTTTTTAGTCTTTTTAATCTAATAAAAAAATAAACATTAAAACAAACTTTACATTATTCATAATAAAACTGTTTTAAAATTAAATATTAATGAATTTAATTTAGTGAAAAAATAATTTTAATGTATTTTATACAATATTAGTTAGTAATACAACTTTATATTTTCACTAGAACAAAATAGGTAATCAACTTAAACAAGCTACTTTAAAATTTAGATAAATAATCGATTCTAACATTTACCCATAAATTTTAAGATAGAAATAAGAAATAAAATTAACTTTAGCTCTATAAATACCTATTTGAATTGATTATTTTCTAATACAGAATTCAATAAACATCAAATTACACTCTCTAAAAAAAATAACTCTAAATTATTTATTATTAAAAGAATAAAAAATTAATTCTAAAGTCCCCCAAAAACAGCAGCTATAATTACCAAAGCATATAAAGATATGGTTATAATGGTAAATACACCTATAAATTTATAGTGAGATTTTAACATCTCAAAGGCTTTTGCTAAAGTTTCATCATTTTTTGTAGCCAATGCACTTTTCATTTTATTAGAAAATTGCAATAAATAATACACCGGAAAAAAATATATAATGGCCAGTACCAAATAAGCTATCGTCATTGTCAATCCTAAACCCTCTGGCATACCAGGTTGCATTTTGCTTGCCAAATTAAAAATAGTAGTTGCAAAAAAAGCAAAAAGCACCATTATTGCTATAAAAACAAAACCAATAATAGCTAAGAATTTAGCCCATTTAGCAGTTTCTTTTAAAAAATTCTTAGAAGCACTTGTTAATGTAAGTTGTTCTAATTGTGTAATAGGATTATGTATCATAAAATAAATTATAAGATTTCTTTCTTTCAAAAATAGACAAAAAAAAGAAGCCACGAATTCACAATTAAAACTTTGTGCATCCGTGGCTAAAATTATATCTAAAAAGTTATTCCTTTATAGTAATCTCAAATATTTTAAAGCTATTTAAATTCTGAAATCGTATTTTTAATAATTGAAATACATTCCATTAATTGTGCTTCATTCATCACCAACGGTGGTGCAAAGCGGATAATATTTCCATGCGTAGGTTTCGCTAATAAACCGTTCTCTTTTAATTTCATACAGATATCCCAAGCAGTAGAACTATCTTCAGAATCATTAATTAAAATTGCATTTAACAAACCTTTACCTCTAACAGATTCTACTAAATGATTGTTTTTACAAAATTCAGTTAATTCAGCTCTAAAAATAATCCCTAAAGCTTCTGCATTTTCAGCTAAGTTTTCTTCGGCAACAACTTCTAATGCAGCAATTGCAACAGCTGCAGCAACAGGATTCCCTCCAAATGTAGAACCATGATTACCAGGTCCAATAACATCCATAATATTATTATTCGCTAAAACAGCCGAAACAGGATATGCTCCACCGCTTAACGCTTTACCTAAAATTAAAATATCTGGTTTCACATTCTCATGATCTACAGCCAACATTTTACCTGTTCTTGCTATTCCTGTTTGTACTTCATCTGCAATAAAAAGCACGTTATACTCAGCACACATTTTTTTAGCTGCAGCCAAATATCCTTCAGAAGGCACGTAAACACCAGCTTCCCCCTGTATCGGTTCTACTAAAAAAGCCGCAATATTGTTACTACTCTCTAAAACCTCTTGTAACTCTTGTAAATTATCATATTCAATTTTGATAAATCCTTTGGTATAAGGACCAAAATTCTTTTTAGCCACAGGATCATTAGAAAATGAAATAATAGTAGTAGTTCTACCATGAAAATTATTCTCACAAACAATAATCTCCGCCTTATTCTCTTTAATACCTTTTACTTCATACGCCCATTTTCTGGCAATTTTTAAAGCAGTTTCAACAGCTTCTGCACCAGTATTCATTGGTAATAATTTGTCAAAACCAAAAAGTTCTGTTGCAAATTTCTCATATTTACCCAATACATCATTATAAAAAGCACGCGAAGTTAAAGTCAAGGTTTGAGCTTGATTTACCATTGCAGCTACAATTTTTGGGTGACAATGCCCCTGATTTACAGCAGAATATGCTGATAAAAAGTCATAATATCTTTTTCCTTCTGCATCCCAAACATAAACACCTTCTCCTCTACTCAACACCACTGGAAGTGGATGATAGTTATGTGCTCCATATTTGTTCTCTAATTCAATCGCTTCTTTCGAAGTTAATTTGTCTAAAACAGTCATTTTTTTCGTTTTAAATGTTTATAATAAAATAACCATTCCTGTTCTACCTTTATCTTTTCA